>NZ_JBVFMU010000005.1:0-347792 GCF_055486415.1 Bacillus sp. 9.4
GCTGACAGATACTAATCGATCGAGGACTTAACCATATTTTTGAATGATGTCACACCTGTTATCTAGTTTTGAGAGAACACTCTCAATTTGTTTGGTGGCGATAGCGAAGAGGTCACACCCGTTCCCATACCGAACACGGAAGTTAAGCTCTTCAGCGCCGATGGTAGTCGGGGGTTTCCCCCTGTGAGAGTAGGACGCCGCCAAGCAAGCTTAAACCCAGCTCATTGAGCTGGGTTTTTTATTTTATATCTGTGCTGAGTTGCTTTCGGCAGTATTCATTTTATCAAGCTTCTGCTTTTTAAAGTTTTCTAATACTTTTGAATTCCAATACAATCCCCAGCATGATCAACATGAGAGTCATAAATAATCAAAATGCAGTTTGAACGGGAGACTCATCCAGAATCCATCCGACTGCAATTGGCAGGGTAGTGCCGCCAATCCATTGGCAGCGAGCAGCATGCCTGTCGTTTGTTCTGTTTTTCCATGATAAAATTGATTGGTGACAATTAAGATAATGGCGAACATGCCGGCCATAAATAAGTCCTAAGAAAAAACTAAGAATAATCCCTGCAAAAGCTGTTTTATTGATTGCCAAAATACAGAGTTAAATGAGGCCGCTCATATTTATCAGCCTGAGATAATGATGATAGGTTATTTTTTCGGAAACCGGCTCGGGTTGCCAAATGAGAGAAAAGATATTACTGTCATTAAAACGATTCTTGGTTTCATCCGGATATGATAAAATGTCTCAGACTATATTTGAGCCATTTTTTTCTTCAGCAATCATCTTGCGTAATTGATAAAAATTTATTATGATACTCTTTGTATGACAACTCCTTGCCTCAATACAATATACTCAACGTTTCCCCGTTTTCTCCGGTCGTTTTTCTTTTCATTTTCTCCCGTAAAATAAAAAAAGCTCCCAATACAATAGATATGGTGCGGATTTATTTTTTACTAAAAAGGAGTCGTTATATTTGAATAATAGTTTTACATTAAAACAGCAATGGTTCGGGAATATCCGAAAAGACATTCTTGCTGGCATTTTAGTTGCGTTAGCGTTAATACCTGAAGCGATTGGCTTTTCTATTATAGCCGGTGTGGATCCGATGGTCGGTCTTTATGCGTCATTTTGTATAGCCATTATTATTTCTATTTTTGGCGGCAGACCTGGCATGATTTCAGCTGCGACAGGCTCAATGGCAGTCGTTATGGTGTCGCTGGTTGCTGATCATGGGCTTCAGTATTTATTTGCGGCTACGATTTTGACTGGCATTATTCAAGTGATTTTAGGTATCAGTAAAATTGCAAGATTAATGAAATTCATCCCGCGTTCTGTGATGATCGGGTTTGTGAATGCGCTGGCGATCCTTATCTTCTCTGCGCAGCTTCCCCAGTTTGAAGGTGCTTCTTGGAGCATGTATGCGATGCTTGTCGGGTCGTTGGTTATTATTTATGTGCTGCCAAGGTTTACGACTGCTGTTCCGTCTCCGCTTGTGGCGATTATTGTGATGACAATTATTGCGGTCACTTTCCATGTGGATGTGCGGACGGTTGGTGATATGGGCAATATTTCTAGTTCATTGCCTCATTTCTTAATCCCTGATGTTCCGTTTACCTTTGAAACACTGCAAATTATTTTTCCTTATTCAATTGCTTTAGCGTTTGTCGGGTTGCTTGAATCTTTGCTGACAGCGCAGATTATTGATGAAATGACGGATACGGACAGTGATAAAAATAAAGAGAGCCGCGGACAGGGAATTGCGAATATCGTGACTGGATTCTTTGGCGGAATGGCAGGCTGCGCTATGATCGGACAATCTGTCATTAATACAAAAGCGGGCGGTCGCGGACGTTTGTCAGCATTTGTTGCCGGTGCTTTTCTGATGTTTTTAATTGCGGTGTTAAGTCATGTCGTGGTGAAAATCCCAATGGCGGCGTTAGTAGCTGTAATGGTTATGGTGTCTGTCGGCACTTTTGATTGGTCTTCTTTAAAAGGTCTCAAAAAAGCGCCGCTCACGGACTCGATTGTCATGGTTGTGACTGTGGTTACGGTTGTTGTGACGGATGACTTATCTAAGGGTGTATTTGTCGGTGTTCTTTTAAGTGCCGTGTTCTTTGTAGCAAAAATCTCGAAGCTGAAAATCGTTTCTCATGCAGAGGATCAAAAGCTTAGAACGTATCAAGTGAAGGGGCAAATCTTTTTTGCGTCAGTGACTGATCTTACGAATGCGTTTATATATCAAGAGGATATTGAGCGGGTTGTGATTGACTTAACTGAAGCTCACGTATGGGACGATTCTGGTGCGGCCGCACTTGATAAGATTGTTGCGAAGTTTAAGGAACAAGGCATTGAAGCTGAGTTAAAAGGTTTGAATAAAGCGAGTAAATCTCTAATGAAACAGATGGCATAAAATAGAGAAGCCCAGATTAATGAGATCTGGGCTTTTTTATATAACATACACTTAAGCAGCATTGATATAATAGAGAGAAGAGAAATTTTAAATAGGGGACTTGCATATGATGCTTCAAAAGCTGAACCGTGTATTGGGGAGAGTGATGCCGCTGTTGACGCCGACTAGTGTGGTGCTGGGCGTGCTGCTGTCTCAGTTTTTAAATGGGTATGAATGGGCTGTGCCTTGGATCTTTGCTTTTATTACGTTTGCAGGCAGTTTGAGCGCGAACTTTCAATCTTTGAGACATGCATTGTCTCACCCTCTCCCTATGATTCTTGCACTATTCGTTCTTCATATTTTCATGCCGCTTTTTGCTTGGGGCAGCGGCCATCTTATATTTAAAGGTGATCCTTTGACGATTACCGGTTTAACATTGGCTGTTGTGATTCCTACGGGGATTACAAGCTTGATTTGGGCAGCGATGTACAAAGGGAATGTCGGTTTGACACTTTCGATTATTTTAGTTGATACTGTGCTGTCACCGCTAATCGTACCGCTGAGTCTTTCATTGCTGGCCGGCGCTCAGGTTCACATGGATGTGTGGGGAATGATGAAAGGTCTGATTGTAATGGTCGTGATTCCTTCTTTTTTGGGCATGCTGTTTAATCAGATGTCATCTCCAGAAAGAACTGCGTCTGTGAGCAGTGCGCTGTCGCCTTTTTCAAAGCTTTGCTTGATGGCAGTGATTGCGATTAACAGTTCAGCGATTGCTCCTTATTTCAAATCCATTGATTTGAGATTTGCAGGAATAGCTGTAACGGTATTCTTTATCGCGTTAACAGGCTATGCCGCTGCTTGGCTGATCGGAAAAATGATGAAAAGGCGGCAAGAGGAAATAGTCTCTCTTATATTTACGGGAGGCATGAGGAATATTAGTGCCGGCGCAGTTCTTGCCGTTACGTTCTTCCCGTCTCAGGTTGCCGTTCCTGTTGTGATCGGCATGCTGTTTCAGCAGATATTGGCTGCTTTGTTTGGCTATATGCTGAATCGTTTTGAATTAAAACCAATGTTGCAGAAAGCATAAAAAAACCGCTCATAGGGTTGAGCGGTTTTTTCCGTATAGCCATTCGAGCGCGTTGATGAACTGTTTGCAGAAATACTTGCGGTGGTGCACCGCTCCTTTTTCAATTGAAAGATACAACTGGTCTTCAGTGAAGCCTTTTTCTTTTAGACTTTGATGAACTTGCTTTGTTTTTTTCAGCATATATCGCTGAATGGATTGTTTTTCACGGCCTTCTTCACTCCCGACAGACATGAAAACACGTGCAGTGCCGGGCTTTAAAGAAGATATATGAATGGTTTCCGCTGCGTTCTCGTACCAGTATGAACCTGATATAGAGCCTATTTTCCCGAACATTGACGGATATTTTAATATGGCGAACATTGAGATGAGGCCGCCTAATGAGGCACCGATCATTCCTCTTGACTGCGGTTCCCTGGTGACGTTCCAGTTTTCTTCGATTAGCGGAATGAACTGGTTCGTTATATCAGACAGATAGTGATATCCCATTCCGCCGAAGTCCGTGAACCGATCACTGAGTGATGCAGCCGGCCATGGGGTGTATTCATCAAGCCGGTTTTCGGGTTCGATACCGATCAGCACGAGTTCAGGGAGCCTTTGCTGTTGAAATGCGCTTTCTAATAATTCGATTTGGTTTTGGAACAAAGAACTGCCATCCTGCACGTAAACAGCAGGAAATCCCCCGCTGTCTGTGCTGTAGGAAGGAGGGAGGTACAGCGTGAACCTCCTGTTGCCGGCTTTGTGTTCTGAAAGAGATCCTTTCAAGCATTCTCCCCCTTTTTTTGCTTGAAAAGCAGATATAAGAAATAAGGAACTCCGAGGATCGCCAAAATGATGCCTGCGGGCACTTCTGCGGGCTGAAAAAACAGTTTTCCAGCAAAGTCTGCGCTTATCACAAGAAGCATCCCGATTAAACCGCTCAGTGGCAGGATATAGCGATGTTCGACGCCAGCCAGTCTCCGTGAGATATGGGGAGCAATTAAGCCGACAAACGCCATGCTTCCCGCTACGGAGACACAGGCGCTGATGATTGCTACACAGGCAACGAGCAGGATGGTTTTTTCTTTATTTGATGAAATGCCGAGGCTTCTGACTGTGTCTTCATCAAAACGAATGGTGTCGAGCAGGCGGGATTTGCCGATAAGAATCGGTATAAACAGCAGCATCCATGGGAGAACGGCTGTGATATACATCCAGTTGGCAGACCAGATGCTTCCGTTTTTCCACACCATGGCCATTTGATAGTCTTGCGGGTCCATTTTTAAAGATAAAAACAAAGACAGGGCGCTGAATCCTGAATTGATCGCAATCCCTACCAGAATAATTCTTCCTGAATCTAAATTGCCTCTGTGCCATGCAAATATGTAAATCAGGATCGCCGCGATGAGTCCGCCTATCAATCCAAAGAGCGGCATTCCCATCGCTACAGCTATGGATGTCACTTCCTTCTGGCCTTGGAATAAGAGCATAAACGCTACAATGCCAGCTCCCGCCCCTGCGTTGATTCCGAGAATTCCAGGGTCAGCAAGCCCGTTTCTCGTGATGGCCTGGATAACAGCGCCTGCAATGCCAAGACCGAGTCCAATAATAGCAGCCATGACAACCCGCGGCAGTCTTAAATCGAACAGCAAAATTTCATACTGCGGATTCGGGTCGATTTGAAAAAGAGTGGAGAGCAGCTCAGCAGGACGAACAGAAAATGATCCGCTCGTTAAGCTGAAATAGCTGACAACAAGAATCAAAGCGATGAACAATGCATATTTTTTAGCCATTTTGCTCCCCTCCTTTTCGTTTAATTAAATAAAGGAAGAAAGGTACGCCGATAATGGATGTTACGACCTCAATCGGTGTTTCAAACGGATAGTTGATAAATCTGCTTGCGAGATCACACAGGGTTAAAAAGATTCCGCCCAAAATACAGGAACACGGAATCAGCCTGCTGTAATCAGAGCCGACGAGAAATCTCGTGATATGCGGAACAACCAACCCGACAAACGCAATTTTTCCGGCCAGCGCTACGGCACTGCCGGTTAGAATGATGACGGAAAGCATCGCCATGATTTTAATGGTTTTTTTCTTTTGCCCCAGGCTTTTAGAAATGTCGTCCCCTAATGATACAGCGGTTACCTTTTTGCTGAGAGAAATGGCCATTATAATGCCAATCAGGAAAAACGGAGCGGCAAGCTTCAGGAAATCCGGACTCATTTGATGAAGTCTGGCACTGTACCAGAAACTGAGATCCTGAGAAATTTGAAAATAAATCGACATGGCCGCTGATAAGCTGCTGAGCAGCATGCTTGTGACTGTGCCGATGATGGCGAGCTGCACGGGGGTAAATCCGTTTGGCATCATGGCGGCAAGGCCGAATACTAACACCGCTCCTAACGCTGAGCCGATAAAAGAGTATATCATCATTTCAATCGAAGATGATTGCGGGAGCAGAACCATGCAAAGCGTAATGATAAACGCTGAACCATCTGAAACACCCATAATGGATGGCGAAGCTAAATAATTGCGCGTAATGCCCTGCATAAGCGCTCCAGAAACAGCAAGGGCTGCCCCTATGAGCAGAGCGCCGGCAGCCCTTGGAATCCGGGAGTGCCATATAATTTGATGGTCTGTGTTTCCCGGATCGAAATGAATAAGAGATGTAAAAACAATATCTGTGCTAAGATGCTTTGCCCCATAAAGGATTGAAAGCAAAAGCGACAGCGTTATAGCAAATGGAGAAGTAATCAATATGATACGTGTCCACTGTTTTGAATACATACAAAAACCTACTCTGAATTAGTTTTGTGTCAATTTTTCAGCAGCCGCTTTCAGGAAACGGACTTTGCTCCAAGCTGTGCCGCCTTGTGCGAGAGGGTCCACTGAGTTGACATACACATGGTCTTCTTTGACTGCTTTAAGGCTTTTCCAGATTGGATTTTTCTCTAAATCTTTTAAGGCATCAGGTTTGTCTGCATTTTCATCATCAGAAAATTGGACGAAAATATGGTCTGGGTTCATTTCACTTAATTTTTCTAATGAAATAAGCTCTTGCGCTTTTGCAGCTTTTACTTCATTCGGCGCCTTAAGGCCTAAATCACCATATAGTGTGGAGTTGAAATACACCTGTTCAGGGTAAATGTAAATATTGCCTTGTCTGATTCTGATGACAAGCGCTTTTGAATCTTTCGCTTTATCGTTGATTTTTGTTTTTGTTTCATTTAGATCCTGTTCATAGTCTGCAATAATTTTCTTAGCTTTTTTCTCTTTTCCAGTCAGCTGGGCAAGCAGCATCATGTTTTCCTTCCAGTTTGAAGAGATATGAGAAACTGGGATCGTCGTGCCTGCTGTGCTGATTTTTTGCAGCGTTTTTTCCGGAAACTTTGTTGAAGCTAGGATAACATCTGGCTTCATTTCAAGAATCTTTTCAATATTTGGCTCCATTTTTTCTCCGGTTGGTTCGGCTTTATCAGTAATGTCTTTGAACATATCAGGGAATTTGCCGGAGAATGAAATTGCGCCTTGCGGATGAACGTCAAGCAATTTCGCGTCTTCCATTGATTCAACGCTTCCCGTAATGGCGATTTTGTCTGTCGGTACAGTTACTTCATATGTTTTATCAAGGTATTCAATTTTCTTTTTCTCAGATGCTGTGCCGCTTGCCTTGCTGGCAGTTGATTCATTTTTGCTGCCGCAAGCTGCCGCTGTCAGCGCGAGAAGCAAGATTAATAAGGTAAGAGATATCTTTTTCATCTATAGAGCCCCCTGTTCAATTGATAACTATTATCAATTGGAATTATAGAGAATGAACAGATATAACACCATGGACAAATTCCTGATTTATCATGGATAATCTCCGGATAGTAAAGAAACAGTTTGCTGAACGATGCGTTCGTGCCCGCAAGCTGAGTATTCATTCCACGGATCAAGGGATAGAAGATAAACACGGTTATTCTGTACCGCGCTTAGGTTTTGCCATGCTTCTGTCTGCTGTAATTGCTGGTAGTAAGCTATGGTCTCCGGCTCTTTAAAAAGAAAAAGCATCATACAGTCAGCTTGGTAATTTGCGATATTTTCTAACGAAATCGCTTGTTCTGAAGGTGTGTCAGCCGTTGTTGCCGAGCTGAATCCTAAATCCCCAAAGAAAACTTCGCGGACACTTCGGTTATGAGCCAGATAGAAGTTTTGCTTATGCAGCCTCAAAAAGAGAAAACGCAGCCCTTGAACGTGCTGAAGTGTTTTTTTGGCGGCTGTTGTCTGCTGGTCATAATCCGCTAGCCACTTTTCTGCTTCGGACTCCTCCTTTAAAAATGAGGCAGTTTGCAGAAAGTGGGTTCTCCAGCTTTCTTCTGAAGGAAGGTACATGACTTCTGCGATGCGATTCAGGCGATCTTTTTCTTCTGGAGAAATAGAATCCATGCTGACAATCACATCTGGTTCTGCCTGTGATAACGTGTACAGGTTTTCTTCCCACTTTTCATTAAACCGGTATGCACTGAGCTGGACGGGTATATCTGTCGAATAATGCTGATAGTAGTAAGACGTCCATTTCGGATGCAGAGCGGCCGCAAAAGGTATGTGGTGAAGAGGGATGAGATGGCCCATTGTGCCCCTTCCGTATGCGGCGATTTTCTTTCGGCGTTTTTTCATATAGCTTGTAGGTGAACAGCCTGTATATTTTTTAAAGGTTCTGCTGAAATAAAATTCATCTTGATAACCGGTTTGGTGTGCGATTTCTTTCAATTTGCAGTTTGATTTTGCCATGAGCCGTTTTGCCTTTGTGATTCGTGTTTTCGTAATAAATTCTGTTACGCTCTGTCCTGTCCATTTTTTAAAGCTTTCACTGTAGTGTTTGGCACTGATTCCTGCCATTTGCGACAGCTGGGCAAGCGTGATTTTTGTATCGGCATGGGTTTCGATATAGTGTTTTGTTTTTTCGATTGCTGAATGTGTATCCGTTTGATCAGATAAACTGGCAGTAAAAAGGTCATAAATCAGGCTTTGTATTTCAATCCCACATTTTAGCTGAGAAAGCTGAGACGATTCATTCCATAGTGCGGCAAGCTCTTGAAGCCGGACTGCAAGATTTTCGATATGTGAAACATTCATAAGCTTCAGGTTGGCTAATTCCGATTCTGTGCACGGTGTGAAAATATCTTGCCCGGTTTCCTTGATATAGCTTTGAAGCCTGATTATACAGGCACCTATATGTCCATCGGCTGCTGGCGTAAAGCCAAAGGTCTCGTTAGGCGGACAAACATAAAGTGTCTTTTTTTGCAGAGGATTGGTGTTTGTTCCGATCGAAATATAGCCGTTTCCTTTTAAATGAAAAATCAGCACGAATGAATCGGCTAACTGCTGTTCTGAGAAGAGATCACTTGTCTTTTTTAGATATTCAATTTGTACTGGTTGATAAATCACTGCATTTTGCACGAGTAGACCACCTTTTCAGAAGCATTCAATTGATAATCATTTTCAATAAAAATTGTACCAAATAAATGAAAGTTTTCCTATATAAAGCGGGTGGTTTTTTAGTATGAAAAAAACCCTTACTTATGTGTAAAAGTAAGGGTCTTTCGTTCGGTAAGAATATGTTACACGTGTAACATACGATGCTTACGTTCTAATAAATGAGATATTTTTTTCTTGTTTTGCTGAATTGTTGGAGTGTTTTTTCATAGCTGTTTATGATGTTCTCAATCGAAGTTCCATTTTTAATTTTTGTCCTGATCCAGCCGTTGCCTGCCAGTTTATCGAATGAACCTGTTGACAGGAACTCAAAATCCTCAGGATAGAGATCGTGTATGGTTTTAATGACTGAAAGACCCGTTTTAACGGCTTCAAACTTATCTCTGTCTGTCACATAGAGCTGCACACCGTGGCAAAGCGTTCCTTGATGTTTAGAAAACGTCGGTGTGAAGGATGCTGCCCTAAATGTAACGCCCGGCAAATGGAGGCTGTTTAATGTTTCTTCAAGTTCTGTGCTTTTGATAAAGGGAGCTCCGATCAATTCGAATGGCTTTGTTGTCCCTCGCCCTTCGGATATATTTGTTCCTTCAATCAGCCCGGTTGCAGGATAAACAAATGTGCTTTCCACCGTCGGCATGTTAGGCGAAGGGAGGACGAAAGGCAATCGGGTATCGTCAAAATCCATTTTTCGCTTCCAGTGTTTCATTTTTACCACTGTAAGATCGGCATCAATACTAAATTCTTTGTTGAACAGTAAAGCCAATTCGCCTATCGTCATCCCATGCTTCAATGGAATGGGATACAATCCGACAAATGAGGCGTATTCAGGTTCTAAGATTGGTCCTTCAATATGATTCCCGCCTTGAGGATTCGGACGGTCCAGCACCATAAATGGAATGCCGTTTTCTTTAGCGGCTTCCATTGCGTATGCCATTGTATAAATGTACGTGTAGAAACGGGTCCCGACATCCTGAATGTCAAACATTAGAATATCGACATTTTTCAGCATTTCTGGAGTCGGTTTTTTCGTTTTTCCGTAGAGGCTGTATACGGGAACCCCGGTTTTTTCGTCAATGTAAGAGCCTACTTCGTCTCCAGCCTGGGCGTCACCGCGGACGCCGTGTTCAGGGCCGAATAAAGCTGTCAGTTTGATATCTGGGTTCTCGTAAAGAATATCGACACTGCTTTTCAGAGATGCGTTTACTCCGGTTGGATTGGTGATCAGTCCGATGCGTTTTCCCTTGAGCTGTTTTTTATAGTCTGGCAAGAGCGTGTCTATCCCAGTCTGGACTTTAGGTTTTTTAGCCGTTTGATTCTTTGAATCGGGTGAAGCAGAGGCAGCGGTTATCGTTCCGAACATCATGAGCCCTGTCAGAAAAGCGAATATTGTTTTTCTCATGTGTCCCTCCTTATTAAAGCGGTTTTCCCGTTTTGATATTTAATCCGTAGCCATATGGATAAAGGGTGTCCCCCGGGTTCGTGACTGATGGGATGTCAACTGGAAGTGTGCCTTTAGGTTTTGCCTGGCCGAAAATCGCCATCACTCCGGCCGGAATATTAGGTTGAAGATAACGGCCATTTGCGTATCCTTTAAAGCCATAGACTGCAATCAGTGCCTTTGCTTCTTCGAAATTGGCTGCATCATAGGGGTTGCGCAGGCTCATTAAGACAAATGGTTTGTTGTGCTGCAGTGCGGCTTTCATGACAGCTCTCGGAAACACGGTGGCCCATTTGCTTGAATCTGATATTGTGTCGTCGATGACACCGTCGTTGACGACAGGGTCATTTTTGACGACATAGGAGCCGGTTATGATATAATCAGCCTTTTTTACTTGTTTTGCATGCTCGGCATTAAATACTTGGTTGGCAAAATTCATTTTGTCGACAGATACGGGTTTGATTTTCTTTCGCTTGATGAGATCGTGAATGGTTTGTTCGATTGAAGCAGTTTGTTCTTCGTAAGGTGCCACAATTAAGATGTGGCTGCCTTTTTTAGGCTTGAACGGCAAAGTGTGCTGTTCATTTTTTAATACAGTTACTGCTTTTTCAGCTATTTTTTTCTCTGCTTTCAGGTGCTGCTTGCTTCCTACGATTTTTTGGGCTTTGGCTATTTTTTCTTTTGTACTGTCGCTGTTTCGCGCTGGATACATGCCGCGTTTTATTTTCAGGGAAATGATTCTTTCAACTGATTTGTTGATTTGTTGTTCAGGAATATCCCCGTTTTTTATGGTTTCTTTTAAAGCTTGAATGACACGTGCGAATTTCTGTTCTTCTTTCATTGAAGTGACTGAGGCTGGCATTAATGCAATATCGACACCAGCTTTAACAGCCATGACCACAGCCTCTTCCTGTCCGAAATGATCTGCAATTGCCTTCATATTGAGCGCATCGGTAACGATGACCCCATTAAAGCCCATTTCCTGACGAAGAAGACCTGTCATCACTTTTTGCGAAAGTGTAGCTGGAACCAGAATGTCCGATCCATCGAGTTTGCTTTTGTATGTGGTGTCGTCGAAGGCAGGGAATTGAACATGGGCTGTCATCACCATATCAGCACCAGCATCAATTGCTTTTTGAAAAGGATAAAGCTCGACTTCGCGAAGCCGTTCTTGGTTATGGGAAACTAGCGGCAGTCCATAATGGCTGTCAACGTCCGTGTCTCCATGTCCCGGGAAATGTTTGAGGGCAGACGCGATATCCTGCCGCTGCAACCCTTTCATCGTGTATAAACCGAGGCGTGATGTCAGTTCTCGGTTGGAGCTGAATGACCGTACGCCGATTACAGGATTATTAGGATTATTGTTAATGTCCACGACAGGGCTGAAATCTGTATTGATGCCTAAGGCAGAGAGCTCTTTCCCGATGATGCTGCCGGTCTGATACGCATTGATTCTGCTTCTGGCTGCGCCCAGCGCCATATTCCCTGGGAAATTAGTGCCCTCCCCTAACCGCGTTACAATGCCGCCTTCCTGATCAATACTCAGCATGAGCGGGATTTTTGGACTTGCCTTTTGGTAATCGTCTGTCAGTTGGACAGTTTGTTTTGTTGTTTTTACATTTTCTGCAAAAAGGATGATGCCTCCGAATTGATATTTCTTGACGAGGCTGGCGACTTCATCATTCATTTCTGTAAGGGCTTGCGGAGAGGACTCGCCTTCCTTTTGCCAATTTCTAAAATCAGGCATCAGCATCTGGCCGAGTTTTTCATCTAACGACATACGATTGACAATCTGATTGGCATCGATTGAACGTTTGGATGCAGAGGCTTCTGTCTGTCTGGCCCCGAAAAAGCATGAAAGAAAGAGAACGGCTGAAAGGATAAGCGGAAAGACAGGTCTCATAGAAACTTCCTCCTATCGTCTAATCATTCACTCCATCGCTTCATAAATCGCGGTTATAACACTTCCATAACTGCCTGTTGCAAATTGATCACCCTCAAAGACGTTTGGATTTTCTTCCTGATCAATAACTGGTGTATGCTTTTTATTTGTTAACAATGCGATGCCTAAATTGTATGCTGGATCAATAATTGTAACTGTCCCTGTCCAGCCGGTATGCCCGTAAGCATTTTCACTGGCATGAGGGCCAAACATCCATTCCATGCTTTTACTTCCGTTCCGCCTCCAGCCAAGAGCGAATGTCGGGTCTGTTGCTGAAGGTGCTGTAAACAGGTCGGCTGTTTTCTGATCAAATAAAGAAATGTTTCGGTATGAACCTTTGTTTAACATGACTTGCAGCAGTATGGCCATATCATCTGCATTTGAGAACAATCCGGCATGCCCAGACACGCCATCCATTGAGTAAAACGCTTTTTCGTCATGCACCTCTCCTTGCAGCGTGTTTGTGCGGATGTTAGGGAATTGAATAACGCCGTCACGTGTATTGCCCATTCGTTCAGTAGCTGCGAACTGTTTCGGTTTAAAGCCCTTTTGCAGCGGATTGTACAAGGTATGCTTCAGCCTGAGCGGTTTGTAGAGCTCTTGCTCCGTGTAGACATCAAGCGGTTTGCCAGTGAGTTTTTCGACAATACACCCAAGTAGCATATATCCAATGTCACTGTATACGTGTTTTGTCCCGGTTTGATAATCGAGCGGAATTTTCGTCAAATATTCAATCGTTTTGTCCCGTTCTTGGGAATAGTACTTGCCGGCTTTTTCCGGCGTGTAAAAGTAAAAGCTTGATGGGAGCCCTGATTGGTGCTGGAGGACATCAATGACACGTATCTTGTCTTTTCCTTTTATGAGGTCACCCGGCTGATCCTTGAAACCCGGCAAATATGCAGAAACTTTTTCATAGACATCAAGTTTTCCTTGGCTGACTAAGCGCTGCAATGCAAAATTTGTTGCGTACGTTTTTGTATTTGAGGCTAAGTCAAACATCGTGCGGGTTTTCATTTTGGCCGGACGGCGCAGCAGTTCTGACCCTTCGTACTTTTTACTGTAGCCGTATGCTGCTTTTTTTATGATGCGTCCATCCTTCACCACCACAAGAACGGCGCCTGGAAATCCTGCTGCAATATCCCGTTCTATCATCTGATCTACCTTCTTTAGCTTCTTCGTCGAGAATTGTGCAGTTTCTGCATTTATGGTTTTCGGCTCAACCAAGTTGTCTGCTGTTTGTGCGAAGGTTTCATTTGGCGCGAATATCGATAGGGTTAAAATGGCACTGAATATGAACAGTGTCTTTGTTTTCACAGGCTAGCCCCTTTCTGTGCTTCTATCCCGTTTACTATCCCTAAAACAGAAACAATTTAATCGAACTGAGAAGCCATTTCATCTTTATATCCGAATGCATAGGTCAATAAAAAGCCGGCCGCGTAGGAAATAAAGAGCCCAACGATATACAGGATGATTTGCGAAGGCAGGACTAGAAAGGAAAGCGGCAGTCCGGAGACACCAATCGCAATGGTGGCTACTTGAAAATACGCTTGAAAGGCACCACCGATTCCAGCTCCTAAACATGCTGTTAAAAACGGACGGCCAAGCGGCAGCGTGACTCCGAAAATAAGCGGTTCACCAATGCCTAGCAGTCCCGATGGAAGCCCGCCGGCGATTGCTTTCCTCAGTGTTGTTTTTTTCGTCTTCACGAAAACGGCAAAGGCCGCGCCTACCTGTCCTGCACCTCCCATAGCCAAAATAGGGAGCAGAGGATCATTGCCAATTGAATTGATCAGTTCCATGTGCACAGGCGTCAAGCCTTGATGCAGTCCGGTTACGACGAGAGGAAGGAAGGTTGCGCCCAGAATAAAGCCTGCAGCGATGCCGCCGATGTCCAGGATGGACAGAAGGCCGGATGTAATGGCATCAGAAATGAATCCGCCTAAAGGCATAAATACGACATACGTTACGATTCCGGTGATTAACAGTGAAACGGTGGGTGTGACAATGATATCGAGTGATTGAGGAATAAAACGGCGAATAAATTGTTCGGTGTAAGCAATGAATATGGCTGCGAAAAGGACGCCGATCAGACCTCCCCTGCCCGGGAGAAGCTCTTCTCCAAATAAACTGATTTTTGCGATCTCCGGATTGATAATCAAGATCCCGGCCAAAGCCCCAAGTGCGGGTGTCCCGCCAAATTCTTTCGAAGCGTTAATACCGACGAGAATGCCGAGATAAGTGAACAGCCCTGATCCGATGACTGTCAGGATAATCGCAATTTGTGAGTCTGCAGAGAGCCAGCCTGCTTGAATAATTGCTTTGGTAATCCCAGTAATTAAACCGGAAGCGACTAGAGCGGGAATAAGAGGGATAAAAATGCTGGCAATTTTACGTAAGAAAAGTTTAAAAGGAGTGGCGTTTTTTCGATTGATATCGGCTTTCTTTTTGGCCGCAGCTTCTTTGACATCGGCACCTTCTTCTGCTGACACGAGCTTTGAGAAAGCAGCTGTAACATGATTGACGACTCCTGTGCCGAGGATAATTTGTAAGGTTTCAGCTTCAACGACCCCCAATACGCCGTCAAGCTTTCTTAAACCCTGAGCATCTGCTTTGCTTTCATCGTAAGGCGTAATGCGCAGGCGTGTCATGCAATGCGTATATGAAGAAATATTGGATTTTCCTCCGCATAGCTCAAGGATTTTCTGTGCGAGATGATGGTAGTTATTTTCTTTGCTCATTAAAACCCCTCCCCTTCAAGATGCCTTATTTTATTCTCATAGATTGTATGGCTGCTCTCGTTTTATCTATATAACCGGTTGTCGTTTCATACTGCTCAGCCGCCATGCCTAAAAACAAAACATCAATTATAAAAAGCTGGGCGAGGCGGGAGGAAGTGGCTGCACTTCGAATCAAGGCTTCATTGGAATGGGCTGTATACAAAGGGACATCAGCCAGTGCGGAGACGGATGTCTGACTGAATTGTGTGAGGCTGATCGTTGTGATGCCTTTTTCCTTGGCCATGGCAAACAGTTCAATGATTTCCTGTGTCTCTCCTGAAAACGAAATGGCGAATACGATGTCGTCTTTATCTGCATTTGCGATTAAAGATGCCACAAGATGAGTGTCTGTAAACGCGGTTGCTTGTTTATGAATGCGAAGCCACTTTTGCTGGGCGTCCTTGGCGACAATGCCGGAAGCCCCGAGGCCGATAAAATGCACGGTATGAGCTTTGAGAAGCAGAGAAACCGCTCGTTCAAGCTCTTTGTAGTCCATCAGGTCTGAAGTATCCTGAATGGCTTGAATGGCATTGCCGGCCGTTTTTTCGGAAATGGAGGGCAGCGGCTCGTGGGGAACAATATCCCGGTAGCCCTGAAACGTAGGCTTTGCCAGATCGCCCGCTACTCTCATTTTTAAATCTTGAAATCCTTTTAAACCGAGTGATTTGCAGAGCCTGATGACGGCAGCGTCACTTGAATTGGCTAAGGCGCTGATTTCGTTGACCGTGCTTTCGATTGCTTTGTGGGGATGGGCTAGGATATAATCTGCAAGTTTGCGCTCGGATGGAGGGAGCTTATGCTTCATTGATTGGATGATCGCTAAACCGCCTGTGGCCATTCTAGTTCTCTCCTTATCATGGATGGTAATGTTCGATTGCTTTGTCAATGAAACCGTTTGCTTCATCGAGTAATGTCTTTGCTTGTTTCTGATCTGTGCTTGTTTTGAGCATGACGATTGCTGTTTTGACGTGATGATCGGCTTGTTCCAGAGTGTATCTGGCTGTGTCGTATGAAGCGTTTGTAAGGCTTTGGATAATGCTGATGGCGCGTTCTTTTAGTTTTTTGTTGCTGACGTTGACGTCTACCATCAAGTTTTCGTAAACCTTGCCGATTTTGACCATTACAGCGGTAGATATCATGTTTAGAATCATTTTATGAGCGGTTGCGGCTTTCATACGTGTTGATCCTGTAATGGTCTCAGGTCCGACGACAACCTCAATGCTGTGATCCGCATCCTTGCTGATGGCGGAATTTTCATTGCAAGTAAGGGCGATGGTGTGTGCTCCGACTTTGCGGGCGTATCTTAGGGCGCCTGCGGCGTAGGGTGTGCGGCCGCTCGCTGCGATGGCAATGACGGTGTCATTTGAAGTGAGCTGTATGTTTCTTAAATCTTCAGCTCCTGCTTCTTCACTGTCTTCAATGCCCTCTGCTGCCTGTAAAAAGGCTTCGGGGCCTCCAGCCATGATTCCGATGACCTGATCTGGGCTTACGCTGTAGGTGGGAGGACATTCAACAGCATCCATGACGCCGAGTCTGCCGCTTGTGCCGGCGCCTGTATATATGAGCCGGCCTCCATTTTGAAACGATTCATAAGCGCAGTCTACAGCTGTTTTGATGTCGGGGAGAACCTCTTGAACGGCTGCAGCGACTTTCATATCTTCGTTGTTGATCATTTTGAGGATGCCGAGAGTGTTTGCTTTGTGGATTTCAACTGTTTGGCTATTGCGTGATTCTGTTGTAAGACGGTGAAGGTTTAATGGTTCTGACATGAGGATGCCCCCTGTTTTAAAATGATATATCTCAATATTCAGTATATTCATTTCTGTTATGATATTTCAACTATGTTTTTAAATTTTTGAAATTTTATTTCACTCAAGACTATAAGAAATGATGAAGGATCAACTGTTCTCCAAGCGGCCCGATTCTTCGCCGTCCTTTATCAAGGAACCCGCTTTTCATATAAAGGTGTTTTGCGCGTATGTTCAGATGATTGACGGCCAAGATGATTTCGTCGCACCATGGAAAATATCCGCTCACAAAAGCGGGAAGCAAAAGCATGGCTTTTTTCGCATAGCCTTTTCCGTGATGCACAGCGTTTAAAGACAGGGAGCTGAGCAGTAAAGCAAATGGATTGTTAGAATAAGAAGCAAGCGTTTCTTTTGATGCATGTAAAATGAAAAAACCGACTGGAAGGTCGTCTTTTAAGACGACAACCGGGTATCGGTCCTGTATGCCCAGAGCCTGAGACAGCACCTCTTTCGGGAGGGAGGTAAAGCGTTTGTCATCGTTGGTGAGCGTGAATGATTGGAGCTCGGGCAAGTGTTCAGGTTTATAGAAGGATAAAGAAATGTCTTGAGTCATGGGGTGGCCTCCTTACAATATGTCGTTAAGCTCGTTTTCCGAAATGACGCGGTAGCCCGCTTGTTTTAACAGTGCGGCGGTTACTCCGCTGCCGGTGATTTTTTTGCCAGAGAATGTGCCGTTATAGATAAAACCGCTTCCGCAAGATGGACTGTTTTCTTTTAATATGACGGCAGAAGCGTTGATTTCTTTTGCGTAAGCCAATGTTTTCGCGGCGCCTTCCATATATAGTTCTGTGACGTCTTCTCCTGAAGCTGTCACGATTTTCGCTGTTCCATTGAGGACATCCTCGCCGGTGCCTCCTATGATTTCTGCGGGTTCGCGTGGGGTAGAGAAGCCGCCGAGAAGTTCAGGGCAAGCCATGACTGCTTTCTTTTCATCGACGAGTTTTCTGATTTTCTCCGACGCTGCGTGAGAGCCGTTATATCTGCATTCAATGCCTCCAAGGCAGGAACTGACTAGAATCATATTGGTTTCTCCTCTCTTGCTTTGCTTGTCTCTATCATAAAATAAATGGCTTTAGTTGGGAGGCTTTTTCAGTTAAAAAAGGAGTTAAAAAGTTTGAAAATAAAAAATTTAATTTTCGTCTTTACAAACAGGGGGTGACCTGTATATAATAACTTTTGTCAGCTCGACGAGAACACAACGGCCCGTTGGTCAAGCGGTTAAGACACCGCCCTTTCACGGCGGTAACACGGGTTCGAATCCCGTACGGGTCACCATTTGGAGGATTAGCTCAGCTGGGAGAGCATCTGCCTTACAAGCAGAGGGTCGGCGGTTCGAGCCCGTCATCCTCCACCATCTTGCCGGTGTAGCTCAATTGGTAGAGCAACTGACTTGTAATCAGTAGGTTGGGGGTTCAAGTCCTCTTGCCGGCACTGTTTTTTCAAAATTTAATGTGGAGGGGTAGCGAAGTGGCTAAACGCGGCGGACTGTAAATCCGCTCCCTCAGGGTTCGGCAGTTCGAATCTGCCCCCCTCCACCATTATTGGGCTATAGCCAAGCGGTAAGGCAACGGACTTTGACTCCGTCATGCGTTGGTTCGAATCCAGCTAGCCCAGTCACAGACACCTTTGATCAAAAGGTGTCTTTTTTCTTTTCGGAAAAATCATTCCAACTTCTAACTGTTCAGTCTGTATAATAATTTTAAAAATATGTTAAGGTAGTTTATTCACGAATTACCATCTACACCCTGCCAAAAATTTGATAAACTTATTTTATAAAAAAATTGAAACCTTTTGAAACGAAGCTCGTATACATACAGACCGGTGAAGGCAGAGGTTAGATAAATATGGAAATGATGATTAAAAAAAGAATTAAACAAGTCAAAAAAGGCGACCAGAATGCATTTGCGGACATCGTAGATATTTACAAAGATAAAATTTATCAGCTTTGCTACCGTATGCTTGGCAATGTGCATGAGGCGGAGGATATTGCACAGGAAGCTTTCATCAGAGCGTACGTTAATATCGACAGTTTTGATATTAACCGGAAATTTTCAACTTGGCTTTATCGAATCGCGACCAATTTGACCATTGACCGCATTCGCAAAAAGAAGCCGGATTATTACCTCGATGCAGAGGTGGCTGGTACGGAAGGCTTGACCATGTATTCTCAAATCGCCGCAGATGGTGTTTTGCCTGAAGATGCAGTTGTGTCGCTGGAGCTCTCAAACACGATACAGCAGAAAATTTTAAAGCTTCCTGACAAATACAGAACAGTCATCGTATTAAAGTATATTGACGAACTCTCATTAATTGAAATTGGGGAGATTCTAAACATTCCTGTGGGGACTGTGAAAACGCGGATTCACAGAGGCAGAGAGGCTCTTAGAAAACAATTAAGGGATCTTTAAGTGGGGTGATGAAATGAGCTGTCCTGAACAAATTGTGCAGCTTATGCATATGCATCTTGATGGAGATATCCTTCCAAAAGATGAACACGTATTAAATGAACATCTGGAGACATGCGAGAAATGCAGAAAGCATTTTTACGAGATGGAGAAATCCATAGCGCTCGTACGGAGCACATCGCATGTCGAAGCCCCCGCGGATTTTACCGCTAATGTCATGGCAAAATTGCCTAAGGAGAAGAAAAGAGCTTCTGTAAAAAGATGGTTCAGAACCCATCCCGTTATCGCAGCTGCTGCGGTATTCATCATTTTGATGGGCGGAGGTTTTTTTAACAGCTGGCATAATGACCACAATTTCAGCGTATCCAAGCAGCCGAATCTTGTGGTTCATAACCATACTGTGACCGTGCCAGAAGGTGAGACGGTCAAAGGTGATGTCACTGTCAAAAACGGCAAGCTGATTATTAAAGGCAAAATAGACGGGGATGTAACCGTCGTAAACGGCGAAAAGTATATGGCCTCTGCTGGACAAGTCACCGGTCAGATTGAAGAAATCAATCAATTATTCGACTGGACATGGTACAAGATGAAGTCTGCGGGGAAAAGTGTACTCGATGCATTCAGTCCGAACGGAGAAGAGTAAAGCGCGTTAGCCGCTTTGCTCTTTTTTTGCGGGCTGAGAGGGCTGGCACATTTCACTTGCTAAATCGAAATGTGGTATAATGGGCTCGCTATGTAAAGTACATATGCGTAACACGTAAAACACAAAATACGAAATGACTGAAATCTTGGAGGACGAGGAAATGGCTTTTGAGGATATCCCTTTTTTGCAGTACCTCGGCAATGCCGTTGATATTCTCCTTGTTTGGTATGTGATATATAAATTGATTATGGTGATACGCGGCACGAAAGCGGTTCAGCTGTTAAAAGGAATTGTAGTCATCGTGCTTGTTCGTATGGCCAGCCAATATTTGGGCCTCAGCACACTTCAATGGCTGATGGACCAAGCGATAACATGGGGATTTTTAGCAATTATTATTATTTTTCAGCCTGAGCTGAGAAGAGCGCTTGAACAGCTAGGCCGCGGCCGCTTTTTTTCGAGGAGCGGCACGCCTGTTGAAGAAGCGCAGCAGAAAACGATTGAGGCCATTACAAAAGCGATCAATTATATGGCGAAACGCCGTATAGGCGCCTTGCTTACCATTGAGCGGGATACTGGAATGGGGGATTATATTGAGACCGGCATACCACTGAATGCCAAAGTCAGCTCTGAGCTGCTGATCAATATTTTTATCCCAAACACCCCGCTTCATGACGGTGCGGTGATTATGAAAAATAATGAAATTGCCGCGGCCGCCTGTTATCTGCCGCTTTCTGAGAGCCCGTTTATTTCAAAAGAACTGGGCACGCGGCACAGAGCGGCTGTCGGTATCAGTGAAGTAACAGACAGTTTGACGATTATTGTGTCTGAAGAGACCGGCGGCGTCAGTGTGGCAAGGAACGGCGACCTTCACAGAGAGCTAACAGAAGAAGCGCTGAAAGAAATGCTTGAAGCCGAGTTTAAGAAAAACACCAGAGACACTTCTTCTAACCGCTGGTATTGGAGGGGCAAGAAAAATGGATAAATTCTTAAACAACCGCTGGGCTGTGAAAATCATTGCTCTGCTTTTCGCGCTCTTGCTTTATGTGGCGGTTAACAGCAACCAAGCACCGACTCCAAAAAAACCGGGTGAATCTTTCTTTCCGACATCAACAACTGATGAAGCAACTCTGACTGATATCCCGGTTAAAGCGTATTATGATGATGAAAATTACGTCGTGACGGGTGTTCCGCAAACGGTTAATGTCACGATAAAAGGCTCGACAAGCGCCGTGAAAAAGGCTCGGCAGACCAAGAACTTTGAAATATATGCCGATATGGAACATTTGAAAACCGGCACGCATAAGGTTGAGCTTAAGGCCAAAAACGTGTCGGATGGGCTGACAATCTCAATTAATCCGTCTGTTACGACAGTGACCATTCAGGAACGGACGACCAAAAGTTTTCCCGTAGAAGTGGAGTACTACAACAAAAGCAAGATGAAAAAAGGCTATTCTCCGGAGCAGCCGATTGTCAGTCCGAAAAATGTGCAGATTACCGGATCGAAAAATGTCATCGATAATATTTCTCTTGTAAAAGCTTCAGTGAATTTGGAAAACGCAGATGAAACGATTGAAAAGGAAGCGAAAGTGACTGTCTATGATAAAGACGGAAACGCGCTTCCTGTCGACGTGGAGCCCTCGGTCATCAAGATTACCGTTCCGGTGACAAGCCCGAGTAAAAAAGTGCCCTTTAAAATTGAACGGACAGGAAGCCTTCCTGACGGTGTCAGCATAGCGAATATTGAATCCAGCCCCAGTGAGGTAACGGTTTACGGCTCACAGGATGTGTTGGATTCTCTTGAATTTATTGACGGCGTCAGCTTAGATTTAAGTAAAATTAACAAGGATTCCGATATCGAGGCAGATATTCCGCTTCCTGACGGTGTCAAAAAAATCTCACCGTCAAAGGTGACTTTGCATATAGAAGTCGATAGTGAAGCGGATCAGAAGTTCGAGAATGTCCCTATCAAGACTGTAGGGCTGAGCAGCTCACAAAACATTGAATTTCTTGATCCTGAATCACAAGCGATAGATGTAACGGCTAAAGGCTCTCCCACGAATATAAATAAACTGAAAAAATCAGATATTGAATTGTATGTGAATGTTTCAGATTTAGAGGACGGGGAGCATAGCGTGAAGCTTGAAGTGAACGGGCCACAGAATGTAACTTGGTCCTTGGGGCGGAAAAACGCCAAAATCAAGCTGACGTCTAAGAAAAGCAATACATCAACGAATGATAACAGCAGCAATACATCAGGGAACCAGGATGACACAGATAAACAAACAAATGATCAAAAGAACAATCAGCAAGAAGATACAAAGAACACTGATAAAAACAACAACGATCAAAACCAAGACGAAAATAAAGATCAAAACCAAGATCAGGATGAGGATGAATCCACTGCGAATTCACAATCCTCATCGGAATAAAAAAGGAGCGATTATAAAATGGGCAAGTATTTTGGAACAGACGGTGTAAGAGGTGTCGCCAATAGTGAGCTTACACCTGAGCTGGCCTTTAAAGTCGGACGTTTCGGCGGTTATGTGCTGACAAAAGACAAACAACGTCCAAAAGTGCTGATAGGCCGCGATACACGCATCTCCGGCCATATGCTGGAGGGAGCCCTTGTCGCCGGACTTTTATCCATTGGCGCAGAAGTCATGCGTCTGGGTGTCATTTCTACACCAGGTGTATCTTATTTGACAAAAGCGATGGATGCAGAGGCGGGCGTCATGATTTCCGCTTCTCATAACCCAGTGCAGGATAACGGCATCAAATTCTTTGGGGGAGATGGATTTAAGCTTTCTGATGAACAAGAGGCTGAAATTGAGCGCCTGATGGACGAACCTGAGGATAAGCTGCCAAGACCTGTCGGAGCAGATCTTGGACTTGTAAACGATTATTTTGAAGGCGGACAAAAATATCTGCAATTCTTAAAACAGACAGCTGATGAAGATTTCACAGGCATTCATGTGGCATTGGACTGTGCCCATGGCGCAACGTCATCCTTGGCGACACACCTGTTTGCTGATTTAGATGCAGATGTTTCTACAATGGGGACTTCCCCGAACGGATTAAACATTAATGACGGCGTCGGTTCGACTCATCCCGAAGCGCTCAGCGCGTTTGTCAAAGAGAAAAACGCGGATCTCGGTCTTGCGTTCGACGGTGACGGCGACCGCCTGATTGCTGTCGATGAAAAAGGAAATATTGTAGACGGCGACCAAATCATGTACATATGCTCAAAACATCTGAAATCAGAGGGCCGTTTAAAGGATGATACTTTGGTTTCAACCGTGATGAGCAACCTCGGCTTCTATAAGGCGCTCGAAAAAGAAGGCATCAAAAGCGTACAGACAGCTGTCGGCGACCGCTACGTAGTAGAAGCAATGAAAAAAGACGGCTACAACGTCGGCGGAGAGCAGTCAGGACATCTTATTTTCCTTGATTACAACACGACAGGGGACGGATTATTGTCTGCTATTATGCTGATGAACACTTTGAAAGCCACAGGCAAGCCACTGTCAGAGCTTGCAGCTGAAATGCAGAAGTTCCCGCAGCTGTTAGTCAATGTGAGAGTGACTGATAAATATAAAGTTGAAGAAAATGAAAAAGTAAAAGCAGTTATTTCTGAAGTTGAAAAAGAAATGAACGGCGACGGCCGGATTTTGGTGCGCCCTTCAGGAACTGAACCGCTCGTCCGTGTCATGGCTGAAGCGAAGACGAAAGAGCTGTGCGATGAGTATGTCAATCGCATTGTTGAAGTCGTCCGGTCAGAAATGGGATTAGAGTAACGAAGTCTATTATCAGAGAGTGAACAAGACAAGCGAGGATTACATAAGATAATTGTGAGACATACGGCAAAGTTGTTTAAAAAACAATTGACCGTTTATGCCACATGTTGTAAAATCAAGCTTGTCTTGTTCTTATTTTCTCAATAGGAAAAGAAGACGGGATTATTGCTTTACCTATAATTATAGCGCCCGAACTAAGCGCCCGGAAAAAGGCTTAGTTGACGAGGATGGAGGTTATCGAATTTTCGGCGGATGCCTCCCGGCTGAGTGTGCAGATCACAGCCGTAAGGATTTCTTCAAACCAAGGGGGTGACTCCTTGAACAAAGAGAAATCACATGATCTTCCAAAAAACATGTAGGAGGGGACGATTGAAAGTCCCCTTGAAATTTGACTTTCTTCGTCTCCTTTTACAATCTTAGGAGGAAGAAAAATATGTGTGGAATCGTAGGTTATATCGGTCAGCTTGATGCGAAGGAAATTTTATTAAAAGGGTTAGAGAAGCTTGAGTATCGCGGTTATGACTCTGCTGGTATTGCTGTTGCCAACGAACAGGGAATCCATGTGTTCAAAGAAAAAGGACGCATTGCAGATCTTCGTGAAGTTGTGGATGCCAATGTAGAGGCGAAAGCCGGAATTGGGCATACTCGCTGGGCTACACACGGCGAACCAAGCTATCTGAACGCTCACCCGCATCAAAGCGCACTGGGTCGCTTTACACTTGTTCATAACGGCGTGATCGAGAACTATGTTCAGCTGAAGCAAGAGTATTTGCAAGATGTAGAGCTCAAAAGTGACACCGATACAGAAGTAGTCGTTCAAGTAATCGAGCAATTCGTCAATGGAGGACTTGAGACAGAAGAAGCGTTCCGTAAAACACTTACACTGTTAAAAGGCTCTTATGCAATTGCTTTATTCGATAACGACAACAGAGAAACGATTTTTGTAGCGAAAAACAAAAGCCCTCTATTAGTAGGTCTTGGAGATACATTCAACGTCGTAGCATCTGATGCAATGGCGATGCTTCAAGTAACCAACGAATATGTTGAGCTGATGGATAAAGAAATGGTTATCGTCACTGATGACCAAGTTGTCATCAAAAACCTTGATGGTGACGTGATTACACGTGCGTCTTATATTGCTGAGCTTGATGCCAGTGATATCGAAAAAGGCACGTACCCTCACTACATGTTGAAAGAAACGGATGAGCAGCCTGTTGTTATGCGCAAAATCATCCAAACGTATCAAGATGAAAACGGCAAGCTGTCTGTGCCTGGTGATATCGCTGCCGCTGTAGCGGAAGCGGACCGCATCTATATCATTGGCTGCGGAACAAGCTACCATGCAGGACTTGTCGGTAAACAATATATTGAAATGTGGGCAAACGTGCCGGTTGAAGTGCATGTAGCGAGTGAATTCTCCTACAACATGCCGCTTCTGTCTAAGAAACCGCTCTTCATTTTCCTTTCTCAAAGCGGAGAAACAGCAGACAGCCGCGCGGTTCTCGTTCAAGTCAAAGCACTCGGACACAAAGCCCTGACAATCACAAACGTACCTGGATCAACGCTTTCTCGTGAAGCTGACTATACATTGCTGCTTCATGCAGGCCCTGAGATCGCTGTTGCGTCAACGAAAGCATACACTGCACAAATTGCAGTTCTTGCGGTTCTTGCTTCTGTGGCTGCTGACAAAAACGGCATCGATATCGGATTTGACCTCGTCAAAGAACTCGGTATCGCTGCAAACGCAATGGAAGCTCTATGCGACCAGAAAGACGAAATGGAAATGATCGCCCGTGAATACCTGACTATATCCAGAAACGCTTTCTTCATCGGACGCGGCCTTGACTACTTCGTATGTGTCGAAGGCGCACTGAAGCTGAAAGAGATTTCTTACATCCAGGCAGAAGGTTTTGCCGGCGGTGAGCTAAAGCACGGAACGATTGCCTTGATCGAACAAGGAACACCAGTATTCGCACTGGCAACTCAAGAGCACGTAAACCTAAGCATCCGCGGAAACGTCAAAGAAGTTGCCGCTCGCGGAGCAAACACATGCATCATCTCACTAAAAGGCCTAGACGATGCGGATGACAGATTCGTACTGCCGGAAGTAAACCCAGCGCTTGCTCCGTTGGTATCTGTTGTTCCATTGCAGCTGATCGCTTACTATGCTGCACTGCATCGCGGCTGTGATGTTGATAAACCGCGTAACCTTGCGAAGAGTGTTACTGTGGAGTAATAAATGTTTAACCCCTTTGGATAAGATTATCTAAAGGGGTGTTTTTATGTCCAAAAGAGAAAGAACGTCTACAGTGGAAAAATAGATTAAAGAAGTTGATGGTACAGGACCCGACTATCGATCGGCCATGGCTATAGATTTAAGATGTTTCCTCATAAGGCCAGTTAACGAGCTTAAAAGGCTTTAAAACTAGTAGACTGCATGAATTTTTCAGTGGAGCGAAATTGCTTTTACTTTCACCTGAATTTTCTTATGTAATAGCAGACCGGAGAGCCTATTGTAATGACAACAGATTTTTTATGACATTTAATAAGGGGCGAGAAATTCATGACATTAAAATGAAAGATGAAAAGAGAATGTACTTGTGGGCCTTAGGTTTTAAAATTCATTCTTTTGTTATTGAGTACATTCCGGTTTAAGTTGAAATGATTCAGTAAAGGACACGCCATAAATAAAAGGTAGCGTATGACTCCCATTTTTTCCATGAAAACGATATTTCTAAGATTTCATCTTTCGTAGGCTTTCGATTCATATTACGTAATATTTTTATCGAATGAATTAGACCCACATCATCGATTGGAAAAGCTGTCGGGAACCTAAGGCAGCGCATTAGAACATAATTGGCTGTCCAAGGACCGATTCCTCGTATTTTCATTAAGTTTTTTTCAGCATCTTTAAAGTTCATTTTCATTAATTTTTCCCTCGATAATTCTCCACTTGCCATTAATCTGGCTATTCCAATGATATATTCACTTTTTTTTACCGTCATTTTAATATCTGCCAGGTCGGTAGGGGTTAACTGTGCAATTCGCTTGTACGGTGGGAACACCCAATACTTTTTACCATCCCATTCAATAGAATCGCCAAATGCTTCTACAAATTGCTTCTTTAAGGAGTACGCGAAGGCTAAGTTAATTTGTTGTCCTAAAACTCCCCAACATAAAGCTTCAAATAAATCGGGAATGCCGATAACTCGCAACCCATAAAATTTTCGGGCAGGCATTTTAAGTAATGGATCTGCTTTTGCCATTTCATAAAATGGTGTTAAATCGTTATCAAGATCAAACCATTCATGAATATATTTTACAATCTCTTCCCGTTTCCACTGCTCAACAGGTCTAGAATCGTTTAGGAATTGAACAACCATTTGTTTATTATTGATTACGCTTACCTGCACTAAGGACCGAATTTCCCCATTGGCTATAACTTTTGTAATGATATTGTTCTCTATTTCATACATGCATTCATTTTTTTCTCTGGTTAGATAGCCTAGGTTCGCATTCATGTCGAAAATTTCAGGTAATGTAATGACAATAACATCATTGACTTCATGCCATGTCACTTTTTCATTCTCCTTATCTTAAATAATTATAAGAAAACTCACGCTGGTTGAAATTAGTTTATCACATAATCATCTTTACTCATTTTGTTATCTTGCTATTACATTCTAACCACCTTATTTTTTTCTATTTATGAGGTTATAGTGTAGTTATCAAGAATGCTAAACGGGAGTATATAAAAATGGCTCAAGATATAAAAACGCGTGTCGAAAATTTAAATTGGGATTCAATTCAAAATGAATTAGATGAGCCATGTAAGGAGAGGTGAGATAAATGCTGGATAGTATCAATAACGGACATAAAGAGAGCCATGATCATAGAATTTCGAATGATGTAGAAATGATAACAGATGAAAAGTGGCAAGCAATTATAAATAATGATGCAGCGTACAATAATCAATTTTTCTACGCTGTTAAATCGACAGGTATATTCTGTAAACCATCCTGTAAATCTCGCGTTCCGAAAAAAGAAAATGTATGTATTTTTCCAAACGCAGAACAAGCTCTCCGCGCAAATTTTCGACCTTGTAAACGTTGCAAGCCCACTAATGAAAAAATGCCTGATAGCGAGTGGGTTGATTTAATTACTGAATACATTGATAAAAATTTCACAGAAAAATTAACGCTTGAATCGTTAGCAGATATTTGTCATGGGAGCCCGTATCATATGCATCGAACATTTAAAAAGATTAAAGGCATTACGCTGGTTGAGTATATACAACAAGTTAGAGTACACGCGGCTAAAAAGTATTTGATTCAGACAAATAAATCGATTGGAGATATCGCTATATGTGTGGGTATAGCTAACGCGCCTTATTTTATTACTTTATTTAAAAAGAAAACTGGACAGACACCAGCACAATTTCGTCAAATGAGTAAAATGGAGGAAACGTACAATGGAAACAAAGAATAAACCAACCCTTTATTGGTCTTTACTAATGTTCAAGGATTGGAATTTTTACATTGCTTCAACTTTAAAGGGGCTTGTGTTTGTAGGTTCACAGAACAAACCAATCGAGGAATTGTTCGAATGGGCTAAGAAACGCTTTCCAGGAAGTCTTCTTGTTGAAGATGATGATAAGCTTGAACCCTATGCCGTTGAAATCACTCAATATCTAGAAGGAAAGCGGAAAAACTTTACTGTTCCAGTTGAGTACGCCGGTACGCAATTTCAGCTAGCAGTCTGGAATGCACTTTGTGAAATTCCTTATGGACAGACGAAATCCTATTCCGACATTGCAAATGAAATAAATAAACCAGCAGCTGTTCGTGCTGTAGGTGCAGCTATTGGGGCTAATCCGGTATTAATTACTGTACCGTGCCATCGTGTAATAGGAAAGAATGGCTCATTAACTGGTTATCGGGGCGGATTCGAAATGAAGACACTGCTCCTCGATCTGGAAAAGCGAGCTTCATCTGAAATGGATGTTCCTCATTGAAAGTGAATCATCTATATGGGTTGGATTATTTTAGAGGAAAGTAAAGACCAGTTTACTGATAAACTTGACAACTTTTAAAATTTAGCATATCTTATACGTAACTTAATAATCGATGCAGATGTTTATTTTTCCTTTTAAAATATGTAGGCCTTTAGCATTCTTTTCATATTTAATTTTAAATATTGATAGGATGAAAAAGTATCCTAATAAAAAAGGAAGAGAACATGAGTCGATTTATTTGATAATCAGGACTATATTAAAGGAAATGAAAACATAGCATAAAGTAAAGACCAATAATAAGGTAGCACTTCAAAAAACTTCGCTGAAGTTAGTTGAAGTGAAGCCGACAATTTTCAGGATTCAATGATCTAACATAATCATTGAAATTTTGAAGTTGTCGGCTTTTTTGTTGGAAAAAAATAGAGATAAATAAAAATTGAAATAAATAATAGACAAATATGATCTGATTGAAAGGTCTTTTGAACAATAATGAGTTTTAAAAAAGGGAGAATTTAGAATGTTAGTTTCGCTGAGTTTGTCATCATTATTAACATTATTTTTTATTATGCTTATGGCTTCTGGGATTAGTGGACTATTGTTTTTATATCCGCGAGTACCCTTGAGTTTTGTTCGCATTCATATTGGGATCTTGGCTTTACCACTTTTGGTTTCCTTACTGATTCTTGCCAATAGTGGTGTGAGTGGAAATGTTGGCCCTTGGCACTTAGATTCCTTAGCTTGTTTAATGACTTTCTTTGTTCTTGCAATTGGATTCATCATTCAGCGTTTTTCTGTACGTTACTTAATGGGGGATCGATCTTATCGAAAATATTTTACACTTTTTACTTTCACAACAGGTGCTGCTTCAATGACATGGTTAAGTGGTGATCTCCGCTTGATGGTTCTATTTTGGGGAGCAACTCTTGTTGGTTTAACCTTACTTATAAGGTTAAACAGTGCTTGGCAAGTGGCTAGTGAAGCAGCCAAAATTTCTGGCCGGTTATTTTTGTTAAGTTGGTTTTCTTTGTTTTTTGCGATGATGTGGCTTTTTCATGCCACAGGTCAATGGCAGTTATCATTGGTTGTAACAAATGAAAGTTTAGCTGGGCTGGGAGAATGGGAGAGAACAGGGATTCAGCTATTGATTGTATTAGCAGTGATTATTCCTGCAGCTCAATGGCCATTCCAAAGATGGTTAGTTGAGTCTATTGTTGCTCCAACCCCTGTTTCTGCGATTATGCATGCAGGTTTAGTAAATGCAGGAGGAATAATACTAACTCGATTTTCACCTCTATTTCATGGTGGTATCGCTTCGATTGTCTTACTTCTGCTTGCTGGCATTTCTGTATTGATTGGAACTGGTATTAGTTTAGTCCAGGTTGATTATAAACGCCAGTTAGTAGGCTCCACGATTGGACAAATGGGATTTATGCTCATTCAGTGTGCACTAGGGGCCTATATAGCAGCCATTATTCATCTTATTTTACATGGTTTATTTAAAGCTACGTTGTTTTTACAGGCTGGTTCAGCCGTACAGCGTCATGAAGTATCGACTCGTGTTAAAGAGAGATCATCCTATTTATGGCTCGTGGCTGGTCGTACGTTAGCCTTAGTTATAGGTGTTGCTTTTTGGCTCACTGCTCCTGGAGAGGGATATCAATTCATTAGTGCGCTGATCTTAGGGTGGTCATTGTCCGTTTCTTGGACTCAGCTTGTCGCTTTTGGAGAGGGCCGAATTGGCCGGATTGCCGGCTTAACTGTTTTAGGAGGAGCAGCCCTCGTATATTTTATCATTCATAACCTTTTCTATAAGTGGCTGCATACAACCATTTTTCAAAGTGTTCAACCTCCAATGTCAGCTGTCATGATTGTCGTATGTCTCTTACTCTTTGGCAGTGCTTTAGGTACGTGGGTTGCTCGTCATCGTTCTTCCGTTTTTTTCGCGGTACTCTATCTTTGGTTAGTCCGATTAGGTGAAGCAAAACCAAAGTCAGTAGAGAGTCACCCAGACTACCTTAAACAATATATTTCATAAGGAGCTAATCTGAGATGGGCATTACATCCGTATTAACGAAAGATAATGTAAAAAAGATAGATACAGATATTGATGTTCAAGAAAGGGATCTTAACGTTTTCATTACATCTGCCAGCCGAGTGATTGCGCCACTTTGGCCTATTTCTACATTTGCTGCACGTAATCCGTGGATGGGACTTGAAAACCAACCTTTTGATCAGATTGCAAGTTGGTTGAAAAACACTCGCGATGTTGATATATACCCTAGTGCGTCTATGATCCGTTCAGCAAAGAATAAAGGTGAGATTGATGAAGATTTTGTGGAAATGGGGCTTCAGCGTTGGCTTGATTCACATTCCTATCACATCCCACGGGACGTAGCAGAGCGATTTTGTCATGCTGCATTAAAGTTAGATCCCCTGCCTTCCGACCTTTTATCATCACATGAGCTGGAGAAATTAGTAAGTGAATGTAGTGGATTGGATCATATCGAGAATGTGTTTATGCAGCCACTAAGTTCGTATATAGAGAATCAAGATGGTGAAAGGCTAGTCAATATACTAGATCATCATGTCATTAAATGGAGTAAATTATATCTTGATGACTCTCAAGCAGGCTGGACAATGCCTAATCGTGAGGAAGGTTTCTATCGTGCTTGGCAGCATCTCATTCAATATGATCCAGCACTTAGCAAAAAGCAGCGAGAAAGGGTAAAGGGTTGGCCGAAAGAGGCACATTTGGCTTTACAGGAAGCTTTATTCGCACTAGAAATCCCAGAGTCAGAAATCCAGACTTATCTTGAAGGTCATTTACTTTCATTACCTGGATGGGCAGGGATGATGCTTTGGCGCTCCCAGCAATCGAGCCACGAACATGCACTCCTAACAGAATATTTAGCGGTTCGAATATCCATGGAGTGGGCTCTTATAAAGCCATACTTACCTTTGACTAATGAACGATCTAAGAAAAAAATTTCAATTGCTCCCCTTATAGCAGCTTGGATTCATTGGGGTGGGCTTACATTAGAAGAATGGTCACAGATGACGGCCATTGAACAAAACGAATATTTATCATTTGCCTACAGCTTTGATGAGAAACTTCGCAAGAAACTTTGGTTAGAAGCTTGGGAACAAACGTACACTGATCGATTAAGCCAGAAGATCATCTCGAAACAACGTGAAACCGGCGGTAAAAAATCTGCATTAGCTCAATTAGCATTCTGCATCGATGTACGATCAGAACCTTTTCGTCGTCAACTAGAAAAAGAAGGCCCGTTTGAAACGATTGGTATTGCTGGTTTCTTCGGGGTGCCGATTGCAACTTGTGAACTTGGCAGTAAACACAGTCATGCTTCCTTACCGATCATACAAAAACCGCAAAATAAAATAAAAGAGTTCGCAGATGAGGATGTATTCAAAAAATACAATCAACGGAAGCAAGCAATTCATTCTTTAAGCCATACCTTTAAAACGATGAAGCAGAATGCGCTTTCGAGCTTACTACTGCCTGAGCTAAGTGGACCTTGGCTTACTCTGCAAATGGCAGCCCGTAGCTTTGTGCCAAGAAAGGCGGGTCGTTTCATTCGTAATCTCCGTGAGGCTTGGTTGCGCAAACCTGATACAAAACTCTCGCTTCATCATGATACTACAGAGGCAGAAATACCTGTGGGTTTTACTGATGAAGAAAAAGTGAACTATGCTCGCCAAGCATTAAAAATGATGGGGTTAACAGAAAACATCGCACCCTTGGTCGTGATCTGCGGGCATGGCAGTCAAAGTACTAATAATCCTTATTCCGCAGCCCTTGATTGTGGTGCCTGCGGTGGAGCGGCCGGTGGATTTAATGCAAGAGTTTTAGCTGCTTTATGTAATCTATCAGAGGTACGAGAAGCTCTTTTAACTGAAGGAATTAAAATCCCTGAGGATACGGTTTTTGCAGCGGCTGAACATAATACAACGGTGGATGAATTACATTGGCTTTATGTACCAGAGCTTTCCGAAGCTGCACAAGAAGCATTTGAACAAATTGAAGCTGTTATGCCGAAAGTGAGACATCATGTAAACGCAGAACGTCTAGCCCAATTACCGAATTTCCAATCGAAGCTAAAAAATCCGAAGGCTGAGGCAAACCGATTTGCGGAAGATTGGAGTGAGATACGTCCGGAATGGGGACTGGCTCGTAATGCCGCTTTTATTATCGGTAAACGTGAACTAACTCAGGATTGTGATTTGGAAGGCAGAGCCTTTCTCCATAATTATGATTGGAAGCAGGATGAAAGCGGTGAACTCCTAGCAAATATTATTGCAGGACCTGGAACTGTAGCCCAATGGATTAATTTACAATATTACGCATCAACGGTAGCACCTCATTATTATGGCAGCGGAAATAAAGCAACTCAAACCGTTACTGCAGGTCTCGGCGTTATGCAGGGGAATGCAAGCGATTTGTTAGCCGGACTGCCTTGGCAATCCGTCATGGAATCAGATCACGAGGCCTATCATTCTCCTCTTCGTTTATTGATACTCATCCAAGCACCTAGAGAATATGTAGAACGGTTATTAAATCATGACTCAGCATTTCTGCAAAAAGTTCAAAATGGATGGGTCCGACTGGCTAGTCTTGATCCAGAAGGATGTTGGGAAAGCTGGTAATGATGAATCTAAGCATTTATCAAATGGATTTGTTACTCAATACAAAAATGATAAACATAAGGAAGAGGTGTGCTGTATGAATGTAAACCAAAATAAAAAAGTATTATTTTTGACGGATATTGAAAACGGTTTGGAGCCTATTTTACAAGAAGCGACTAACACTTCTGCAGAGAATATGTTGACTATACAAAGCTATGGTGCCGGTATTTCACATCCTTATGGAGAAATCATGAGGTCTGTTATTTTTGCGATTTACCAGGAAGGTGTTGAGGAGATTTTTGTAGTAGGAACAAAAGATAAGAAGACTTCCGCAGGTAATGGACTAACTCAACTTGAAACAATGAAAGATAAAATACAAACATTGGATTATCTCTTTCAAAATTGCAAGCCTGAATTTTTTGGTGGTACGGTCGATGAATGGCTAAATGAAAATAGCAGTGACACCATTGAAAAAAGTGTTGATATGATTCGACATCATCCACTAGTGCCGTCATATGTTAAAGTAAGAGGTTTATTCGTTAATCATAAGGATGGAAAACCCTCAATTATGGAGGGTCCTGATGCTAAAACAGGTCAAGCCATACCTGATCATTGCTTGTCATGATGAAATGCAGGTTCAACTTCTAAACGCACCTATATATGGAGAAAGCAGTTCTAAGGAGATTGTATGAGCGCTAATTTAACTGATTTTGTCACGAAAACAATAGAGGAAATGAACTCGTTTGATCGTGAAAATATGGAATGTATGAAAAAACTAATTAGAAAAGCAATTGATTTTTATCATCTAAAGTCTTATGAAGAAGTTGAGGAAACCCATTCAGGAAATGTTCGATTTTTGCATGTCCACTCTATGATGGAAGAAAATATGTTATCCAAAATGATAGTGGTCACAAGAAACGGTAAAACTGATTTGGATATTGAAGGTGTATATGAAGGATATGTTGTAAGAGAATATTAATGAGACGAAATCACAAATAGAATATGCCAATTTTTTTGCTCAGGAGATGTATTAGATATGAAAAAGTCGAAGGGTTCTATTGAATCAGAGATCAGTAAGTCCATTACTCAATGGGAGAAGGATTATCTTGGACGGGGGTCTGTATCTGTTAAGACTGATATACTGCGGGACATGATCATCGTCAATTTAAAAGGGATTTTAACACCAGCCGAATATGTAGTTTGTGGATCAAAAGAGGGTATGTTATCTATCAAACAAACTCGTTCGGAGTTAGTCGAATCAGGTATAGAAGGCCTTAAGGATATTATCTTAAAAATAACCGGAGAAAAAGTGAAAAGTTTTCATACTGATTTAAGCTCCCGGACAGGTGAACGAGTGATGGTGTTTAAATTATGTAATGATCTAGAGAAAAATTTGGAAAAGATCTTATAATCTAAAGAAAATAAAATGTTTTGACGGTATGGAATCTGTTGTGAATTGAACATAATGAACTGCCGCTTCTTTTGTTTTACAATTATGGCATCATTGATAACTTTTATTCATATCCTAAGCGGACATAAAGAGATGTCAATTCATAGTATACTGACTTGTTATTCCTGTCGAAAGATCTAACATCCGCTGTTGTTATGAGCGGATGTTTTTTACATCTAAATTTGATGCTGGTGATTAGTCACTTGAACAATATTAAATTCATTTTAATTGAAAACATCCTTGTCACCTGCCGGGTTCCCCCAAGTGTTTAGTGACATGATTATGAGACCAATTTCGTAAAGCTTGATGATAAATTTAAGAGGTGAACAAAATTGATATGCTGTCTTCAGTTTCATTTCACGGAATTAGCTTTAATTAAATATATCCAAAAAACGGATTGACATATCGGAATATAACGATATAATAATCCATATGGAACCAATTGAAGTATTCAAAGCCTTATCAAATGAATCAAGGCTGCAAATTTTACAATGGCTGAAGGAGCCCGATCGTCATTTTGCACCCCATGAAGGGATTGATATGAACACAATCGGGGTATGTGTCAGTCAAATAACAGACAAATTGAAAATGACGCAATCGACAGCTTCTCAATATCTTACCATCCTTTTAAGAGCCGGCTTGATTAAGGCGGAGCGTATTGGAAAGTACACATATTACAAAAGAGATGAAGAAGCCATTGGGAAACTTGCTGACTTTCTTAAAACAGAGATATAAAAATAAACATCAAAAGATGTTTATTTTTACACCATACATATCGACATATTACGATGTGTTTATTTTTTATAATAACATATCGATAATTCGTGATATGTTTATTAATAATTAAGGAGTGAATGTTTTATGTCTAACACTTGGAAAATTTATATTTTAGCCATTGTCAGCTTTTTAGTTGGAACCTCAGAGTACATCATTTCCGGAATTTTGGATCAAATTGCTCATACTCTCGGGATCACTTTAGCTGCCGCGGGCCAGCTTATTACCATTTTCTCACTTGTATATGCTCTTTCTACACCCGTACTTATGGCGTTGACAGCAAGTATGGATAGACGCAAATTGATGATGTATGCCCTAGGTTTGTTTGTGTTCGGTAATGTCCTGGCTTTTGTACTGCCTGGTTATGGATGGTTTATTGCAGCGCGGATCATTATGGCGATGGGAGCAGGTGTGGTGGTTGTCACCGCATTAACGATTGCCTCTAAGATTGCATCGGAAGGGAAGCAGGGAAGTGCCATCGCTACGGTCGTGATGGGATTTACCGCTTCTTTAATCATTGGTGTTCCGCTTGGAAGAATGATAGCAGTAGCATTAGGCTGGAAGTCTGTATTTGGAGCAATTGCTTTGTTGGGATTGATCGCAATGGTCGTTATTTTCTTTACTCTTCCGCATACTGAAGGGGATAAGCCTGTGCCTTTGCTTCAACAGCTTGCTCTTTTCAAAAAACGGAAAGTGGCTATGGGATTATCAATCACTTTCTTCTGGCTCGGGGGATATTCTGTTGCTTACACTTATTTGTCACCGTATCTCTTGAACATCTCAGGTATAAATGGCAAGCTGCTCAGTGGTGTTTTGCTTATATTTGGAATTGCCAGTTTGGTTGGATCAAAGTTTGGGGGATATAGCACCGATAAATGGGGAGTGTCCTTTACACTCGTTGGCGGGATGACGTTGCATATCGTCACACTGATTCTTCTGTCACTTGTTACTCATTCCTATATCGGAGTGTTGGTGATTCTCATATTATGGTCGTTTGCCGCATGGTCTACCGGTCCGACACAGCAATTTCACCTGGCTACAATAGAACCGGAAATGTCAGGTGTTTTGCTTAGCATGAATCAGTCAATGATGCAATTTGCCATGGCAATCGGCGCAGGTATAGGAGGGGTTTTTGTGGAAAACGTATCATTGGCCTCGATTACCTGGGTTGGTGCGTTAGGGGTTATGATTGCCATTATTACATCATTGACGATTTTTCATTCACAACCGAAACAGACGTTAAAAGATATCAATCAATAATTTCGAAAGATCTAACATCCGCTCGTTATACAAGCGGGTGTTTTTTATAAGCTCAAGTAGAAGGCACACTGAAAAGGGATTTTTGCCGACGGAGAGCTGAAACACGGCAAGTTATAATATACTAGGAAGAGAAATAACGGTATGGCGGAAGGGTTCTAGCGCTTCTCGCCTGTAAGATCATTACTTTGAGGATGTGTCATCGTGAATCAAAAGACGTACATTGAAATGAGCAGGACATCGCAGTACATCAACAAAATGAGAGAGTATTCAGTGCTAATTGATGGGGCTGAGATGGGAAATATCAAAGATGGAGGGAGGCTGCGAATTGATTTACCGCCTGGTGAGCATGTTATTCAAGTGAAGATTGCTTGGTGTACAAGCCCAACTTTGAGGTTTACTTTAGCGGAAGGAGAAGTGTTGAAGTTTAGATGCGGAAGTCCACTTCGAGGATGGAAGTTGCTTTTGGCGCTTTTTTCTGTTTTGGGCCGTCCTGAAAATTATCTGTTTATCGAGCAGGAAGAAGAGAAAAAGCTTTGTGGTGACTTTGTTGTGTGAATAAATAGGAATAAATAGATTAAATATTAAATACCCCTGAATTATGTTTTGTGAAAGATTGATATAAGCGGTAGCCTTCTCAATGTCGTTCTCCTTGGAGAAGGCTGCGTATAAGAAATTCTCGGACTTTGCGGATAGACCTTCCGATATCCATTTCAGGATTAATGTCTTCTGGGTGGAGAGTCCGATTTCATCATAGTATCGCAGTGTTTTTGTTGATACTTTGCATATCTTTGAAAATTCGCCGATCGATAGCCGAGTGATCACCTCCATGCTCCAAATGTACACCTTTCCGTAAGGGCAAAGTTAAATGTGAAAATAAAACTGTTCCAAAGTTAATCAGAAATTTATTTTCATATTGTATCCTTTCAGTATCAAGTGAAAGGAGCATCATATGAAAACATTATGGAAAGTCCTCAAAATTGTTTTTGTCAGCTTGGCTGCTTTGGTTTTGCTTGTATCCGTCTCGGTATTTATTTATCACCATTACCAGCTAAATAAGGAGGCGGCACTGCTGAAAGGTAAAGGCGCAGTAGTCGATGTTGATGGGAAAAAGATGAATGTGTATCAAGAGGGAAGCGGGAAGGATACGTTTGTGTTTATGTCCGGTTCGGGGATTGCTGCGCCTGCTTATGAAATGAAGGGGCTGTACAGCAAGTTTTCAAAAGAAAGCAAGATTGCTGTTGTAGATCGGGCAGGTTATGGATACAGTGAAGTGTCTCACGATGACAGAGATATTGATACGGTATTGGAACAGACGAGGAAAGCGCTTATGAAAAGCGGAAATAAGCCTCCTTATATTTTAATGCCTCATTCGATATCCGGGATTGAAGCGATGTATTGGGCACAGAAATATCCTAAGGAAATCAAGGCCATTATTGCGATGGATATTGGATTGCCCCAGCAGTACGTCACGTATAAATTGAGCGGAGTTGACAGATTGAAAGTGAGAGGGTTCCACCTGTTAACCTCGATTGGTTTTCATCGGTTTATACCTTCCGCTGTATATAATCCTGAGGTGATTCGGCAGTCGTTTTTAACTGATGAAGAAAAAGAAATCTATAAAGCCATTAACTTTAAGCAATTTTTTAATGCAGATATGGAGCATGAGCTTTTACAGTCTTACCAAAACGGCAGCAAATCTGTGAATCTGCCGGCGCCAAAGGAAACTCCCGTCTTGATTTTAGATGCGGTCTCTGACCAAAATAGACATTCAAAGTATGCTATACAAAACAGAAAAGACTATAAAGCGTTTGCGGCTCAATTCAATACTGCCGATATAAAGGAACTGAGGGGAACACACAGTATTTATTTATATCAGCCTGATCAAATATATAAACTGTCCATGGAGTTTATGAGAAAGGTTCGCTAGGATGAAGGGTTATCATATTTTAATCGTTGAAGACGATGTGATGATTGGTGATTTGCTGCAAAAGATTTTGCAGCGTGAGGGATATCGTGTGATATGGAAAACAGATGGAGCGGATGTGCTTTCGGTGATTCAGAAGGTGGATTTGGTCATTATGGATGTGATGCTGCCGGGTGAAGACGGGTATCAAATGACTGCAAAAATCAAAGAGCTGGGGCTGGGCATTCCGGTTATTTTTCTTTCGGCCCGTAATGACATGGACAGCAAACTTCAAGGTTTGCAGATCGGCGAGGATTATATGGTAAAGCCCTTTGATCCGAGAGAGCTGCTATTAAGAATGCGGAATATGCTTGAGCATCATTATGGCACCTTTACGCAAATCAAACATTTGTATATTGATGCAGTAACGAAAAAAGTGTTCAATGAAAGCCTGCATGATGAGGTATTATTTACTGCGATTGAGCGGAAAATTTTCTTTTATTTATATGAAAATAGAGACAGTATCCTGACAAAGGAACATTTCTTTGAATATCTATGGCAGCTCGAAGATAGAAACCCGAATATTGTCAATGTGCATATTAAAAAAATCAGAGCTAAAATCAATGATCAAGCGGGTGAGATGATTGAAAATATATATGGAGAAGGGTATCGGCTGAATACCGTTGTGAAGAAATGAAGCTCAAGACAAAATATCAGTTGTTATTGTTTACGGCCGTCATTAGTGTTCCGATGCTATTGCTGGCGGTCAGTGTTTTGATGTCTGTGATTTATGACAGCATGTTTAAAACGATGAATCATGGTATGCCCTTTCACAGGTCGTTTGCGTACCCGGCAATGATCGTTGTATTTTTGATATCGCTCTTATTGTTAGCTTTTTTATTTTCAAAGTCGATTCATTCTCTGTTGCATAAAATCAATCTATTAAATAAAACCATTCGGCATTTGGCGAGTGATCAAAGGGTGCCCGATAAAATTGAAGTGAAGCGTGCGGATGAAATCGGGGAACTGATCAAGTCGGTCAATTTGTTAATTGAACGGACGACATATCGTGAACTGGAGCTGAGACAGCAAGAGGAAATCAAAAAGGAGCTTTTGCAAAAACTGCGGCATGACATTAATACACCTTTAACGGCTCTCAGGCTGCAGTTATTTTATTTGGAAGACCAATGTCATGGTCAGGCTGTATTCGAATCATTGTATCAGCAAATCGAATATATCTCGGAATTAACCAATGAATTCAATCTATATTCCGCTGAGACGCTGGAAAGCTCTTATATTGTAAATGAAGAAGTGCGTCTAAACGAGCTATTAGAAACAGCGGTGAAAAAGTGGGATTATTTATACAGTATGAGTGGGATTGAGCTGCACTATAAGCCGGCAGATCAAGATGTGATATGGATGAGCAACGCGTTATGGATGCAAAGGCTGTTTGATAATATTTTTCAAAATACGTTAAAGCATTCAAAAGCTGAAAAGATGGAAGTCACGATTGAACATGGCGATGTTTTTATTCGTGATGACGGTATTGGATTTGATCGGAATGAGAGCAGTGAGGGACTTGGGTTAAAGATTATTGAGGATACATGCAGGCTGCTTGCGATTACTTATGAGCTGCATACAAATGATAACGGAACGGGGTTCTTGTTTTCAAAAGAGTGACCCCGCTGATGTTTTTCTTTCTCCTATAAAATTTATATAATAGGAGAAAGAAATGGGGTGAACAGCATATGTTTAAAAAAATCATCAAAACGATTAAGTACCTCTCAAGCAGTTCTAGTGACCGATATCGCAGACACCGGCATTACAGCAGCAGTCGGCGCAGACATTATCGCAGCTACAGCAGCAGTTCGGGCAAAAGAAGACACTACGACCGTTATGGCGGCAGTCATCGTTACAAACGCCGGAGCTACAGCAGCAGTTAATCCAAAAAAAGTTCTTGTTCCGCTTTTGGGACAAGGGTTTTTTTATGTGACCGATTGAATGGCCCGGTTTAGATCCTCGCGAATGGAAGCGGTGTGCTGATACTCTTCCTCAATGCCCAATAATCTTTTCAGCAGCAAGGTTACTTCCTTTGTCAGTGTTAATTCCTCCAGCCAAGTGCCGTTTTTCTTCTTTTTTCCTTTATATTGAGAGTACAGCAGGAATAACAGCGTTTCTCCGAGATCGAAGAAGTCATCCTGTTTTCGTACCTTTATTTCCTCCATTTCTTCAGGAGTCAATTGTTTGGCAAGGCCGAAATCGATGAGGCAGAGCCTGCCGTCATTGATGATGATATTAGGCGTTCTGATGTCGCTGTGGAAGATAAGGCGATCATGCAGGTATTCTATAATCTCAAGCAGCTGCGAAATCAGTTGTAATGCCATAAGCTCTGTGAACGGCTGTTTTCGAAAAAATAATAATTCTTCTATATTCTCTCCCTCAATGAACTGCATGACATAATAAGCCTGTCCGTCTATGATGAACTCATCTATGAAGCCCGGAATTTGCGGGTGGTGAATGCTTTTGAGAAGTTTTATTTCCTGCTGGAACCGGACTTTTTCTTTTTCCTTTTTCGCTTTTGTCGGCCGAAGCTGTTTTAAGACATAAGGTGTTTGAGCTAGGATATCGGTGCACAAATAAACCAAACCGTAGCCTCCCATACCGAGGCACTCTTCGATTTTGTATTGATGATTTAAGATAACGCCGTTCTTTAGAGGGCGGTCAAATAGCAGTTTTTTTAGAAGTTTTAATGCCATGTCTGCACTTCCCTTGGTTGTACTGACTATAGTTTACCTTCTAGACTGAGAATAAAAAAGAGCCGGATAACCGGCTCGGTATAAGTTAAAACTGCTTTGTCACGTCGTATTCATAATCTATTTTTGCTTTTACGTTGCTCATCGTCGATCTGGCTGTCGCTAATGTATTATATTTAAAACTCCATACCTTTGCCACACTGAGTTGATCTGACAAAGAGATATCATAAGACCCTGAAGTCGAGCTGTTTACAAGAGCACGGCGCCATTCGTTGTTTTCGCTCGTCATGATCAGGTGGCGTGTATTTCCCTGGCTTGGTGTTTGAGTGGCGGTTGTCTGAACTCTGGTTACAATGGCATCACGCGGTATCCCAGATTGGTTTGTTAAATCAACCTTGATCACGCTGGAGTCAGAACCTGAGGGGCTAAGGCTTGTATTTCCTTTATTTTCAGCAACGCCGCTGAATTGGAACGTTCCGCTGCCTGATTTGATTCGGTCTTCAATTGAAAGTGTAAAATACATGTTTCCGGTATAGGTGCCTCGTGACACTTTCACATAAAAGGTATCTGTCGTGTTTTGGGCGTCTGCATTTGCATAAATAAAAGAAGAAAACGTATTAGGGTTAATGACTTCTGTCCCTTGAGAAACAGGTATTCTATTCTTATCATAAATTTCAATTTTCATCCCTGTATACGCGCTCTGGTATGTACTCCTCACGTATACTTTTTCTCCCTTATTAGCCGTAAAAGTGAAATAGGCTTCGTCTTGACCAGCTTCCAGTATTGTTGTATCGATATTTTTATATTTCCAATAACCGATCGGCATTGCGGTATCAAATGAATTGTTTCCTGTGATAGCAGTAACTCCGACAGCTGATGCCGAATACGTAAAGGTAGATAAGACAGACAGCATAACAGCGAATGGAATAAGCCATTTTTTCACCATGCAAACAACCTCCTTTTATTTCCATCATACATAATAACGATTTAGGTGTAAATAAATGTTTTTTGAGGTTAATATATACATTATCTTTGCCGATAAAAAAGAATAAGAGAGAATACTCGGGAGGGAATTCAATGCGTCTGAATCGGCAATTTATCCGCACTCAGCTGATGGCACAGAACATATTGAGCAAGAATGCGCCTGCCAAACGGGAGAATGCGACTGAAAATCCAGCGGCAGTTCTGGAAAAGGCATACAGCAGGCTTAAGTCACAATCTTCAACTGGGGGAATCAATCAGTTCAATTATTCTAAAACCAGCGTGTCGGGAAACAGCGGGACGTTCAGCAAAGTGTATCAATCAGCGAATGATCGAACAGTGACAGACACAGGGGAAGAAACAGTGATTCAATCCCAAAACCCCTATGAATCTGAGAGTGATATCAGAATCAAAATACTAGATGAAAAATACAGCAGGATGAATGCGATTAATAAAACAAAGTCTGATCCATTAGGCTATATTAAGGATAAGTACCAAAATTCAAAGTCTCCTTATTTCAGAAGTGATCTGTCAGCTGCAGAAAGACAGGCCGCTTACGATAATGAAACAGAATGGCTATTCAAAGGGAAGGCGCAAAACTATAACCTCCAGGATGCTGCGTTTCGGAATGTCACATTTCATGGGGAAGTGGAAGCTGAGAATGAAAAGGTGTATCAGCGGGGACAGGTTAACCAGCAGCTGCAAGTGCTGTTGAATCGAAACCATATTCATATTCCAGAGGGGACAGAGCTGACGTTTACAATCACACCGATTGACTATCAGGTGCGGGTGAGCGGGACAGACGATCAGGATCTGATCAAGCAAATTGAGCAAGTGCTGCAATCTGGAGACAACAGCAAAGAACTATTTTTACACATCATGAAAAGCCAAAGCAGTGATTCAACACAATTTTCCGAAGAGGCCTATCAAAAGTATCAGGCAGCTCGTGAGATGTACGAAGTCACAGGCTATCAATTGAAGGATTTAGAAGTCATTGATGGACGGTACGTCACGCCTGAGGGACGTGACTTAATAGATGTATATAAGGAAGAGCTTGAAAAAGATCCAGTGCAGAAGCAAACGGCTTCTTATGCTATATCTTACTATCGTTCAGAGCTCAGTAAAATCGCGGAAGCCGGGTATAATGCCATTCCGGATTTCATCCTATCAATTGATTACAGCAATGGATCTCTGAGAGATGTGGGACAAAGCAAGAGCTATGGGACCGGAGATACCGGGTGGCTTGAAGCATTAAAGCGTCAAACGGGTGTGAATTATTAAGTAAGCTGTTCATGTAGAACAGCTTATTTTTTATGAGAATCTAAGGGGTGTATTAATTTCAATATTCAAACAATTTTATTATTTTTATATAAAAGATTTTAAAAGAAGTGAACGATTCAAAACTCTGAACAAAGGTGTTTACCTGAAAAAAACAATTGTATTTTCCAGAGAAATTTATTATGATGAAATAAGTAATTTAGGAGATTATATAACAATTTTAAGTTTGAATTTTCTGATTGTTATCACTGATTCATGTGAAGGCAAGCAGGTCTGCTGTTTTCTCATTTATGAGTATTTTGATAGGAGGAGGAAGAGGAGTGGCAAATAAAGAATTAAAGAGGGGCCTGGGTGCGCGCCATATTCAGATGATCGCCTTGGGCGGTACGATCGGTGTTGGCTTGTTTATGGGTTCTGCCAGCACGATTTCATGGACTGGCCCATCTGTCCTTCTGGCTTATGCAATATGCGGAATTTTTATCTTTTTTATTATGCGTGCGATGGGTGAAATGCTGTATGTCGAGCCGAGCACAGGTTCTTTTGCGACGTTCGGCCATCAATATATTCATCCGATGGCAGGTTATATAACAGCATGGAGCAACTGGTTCCAGTGGATTATCGTCGGCATGTCAGAAATTATCGCTGTCGGTTCTTATATGAAGTATTGGTTCCCGGATTTGCCTGCTTGGATACCTGGTATCGTGGCAATGGTGATTCTTGGTGCGGCGAATTTAATTTCTGTTAAGTCGTTTGGGGAATTTGAGTTTTGGTTTGCGATGATTAAAATCGTGACGATTATCTTGATGATTATTGCGGGAATCGGAATTATTTTCTTCGGTTTTGGCAACGGCGGAGATGCGATCGGTTTGTCAAACCTGTGGTCTCACGGGGGCTTCTTTGCAGGAGGTTTCTCGGGTTTCTTCTTTGCACTGTCTCTTGTCATTGCGGCCTATCAAGGAGTTGAGCTGATCGGGATTACAGCGGGTGAAGCGAAGGACCCGCAAAACACGCTAAGAAATGCGATTCAAAGTATTATCTGGCGTATTTTGATTTTCTACATTGGTGCTATTTTTGTGATCGTGACGGTGTATCCTTGGGATGAGCTCAACTCACTCGGAAGTCCGTTTGTGTCTACGTTCTCGAAAATTGGAATTACGGCAGCGGCCGGCATTATTAACTTTGTCGTGATTACTGCTGCAATGTCCGGCTGTAACAGCGGTATTTTCAGCGCGGGCCGCATGCTGTATACACTGGGTGTCAATGGACAAGCACCGAAATTCTTTAAGAAGATTTCACGCAATGGTGTGCCGCTGTATGGCACAATTGCGGTGCTGATCGGTTTGGCTGTCGGTGTTGTGCTGAACTATATCGCTCCGCCGAAGATCTTTGTCTATGTATACAGCGCAAGCGTGCTCCCAGGGATGATTCCTTGGTTTATCATTTTGATCAGCCATATCGGATTCAGAAAAGCGAAGGGCGCTGCATTAGATAAACATCCATTCAAAATGCCGTTTGCTCCTTTTACAAACTATTTGACGATTGCTTTCTTGCTGATGGTTCTGGTTGGCATGTGGTTTAACGATGATACTCGTATCTCTCTGATTGTAGGCGTAATTTTCTTAGCGCTTGTGGTCATTAGTTATTATGTGTTTGGGATTGGCAAACGCACGCAGGCCAATTTGACAAAAAGCGAACAAGCAGCTGAATAACGATAAAAAAGAGACATTCGCGGATGTCTCTTTTTTTATTTTTCGCGTATGGATTTTCCCTATTTTAGCAAGCTATAGGGTAAAGATAGCAGAAGGAAAGGTGTTCATAAAATGGATGTTACACTCGGTTATTTGCGCGAATCACTTTCGAATCATCTAGAAAATGAAGTCTGCCAGCGTATTTGCAAGAAGATGCTGGCGAAGCGTTATGCAAATGAAGGGGAATTTGTAAAAGACTTAGATGATAATGAAATGTCTTTTTTGAACCATGTATTAGAAAAAGAAATTAAGTATGCCCAGAATGAACAGGATCAAAAACGGGCCAAGGAATTAAACGAGGTGTATGAATTACTGCTTTGAGAAAGGCGGGTAAGAAATGGGAGCAATTGAACGAAGCGGATATACATTTCAGCCGGAGTTTAGCGTTGTCCGTCAAAACGGAGCCATCCATGTGTACCATCAAGGAGAATTTGTGGAAGAAATCGAATTTGAATTTAACGGGGAATATCCCGATCATGATTTGATTGAAGAGCTTGTGAATCATTATTGTTTTGAGCATGAGATTTAGAGCCCTGCCGTGCAGGGCTCTTTTATTTAGGATGTGATCAGGCCATACTTTTTCAGGATATCCACGGTGATGTTTTTGGCTTTTGTGCCGGAATCATCGACATTGGTGACAAAGACATAAGAGCCATGCTCTGTTTTGATGAATCCGACAAACCATCCTAATCCCATATCTGTCAGGCGGGTTCCGGTTTTCCCGTAGAGCGTGTAATGATCGCCTTCCTCTTGAATCATCATGCGCTTGACGGTTTTCATTACCGGCTTGTCAAATGGAAGCTCCTCTTTAAATAGGTTCTCCAAAAAGGTTGCTTGTTCCAGCGGAGATATTGTGAGCGAGCTTTGCAGCCAAAACTGGTCGATTCCCCCGCTGATATCCTCGTTGCCGTAAGATAGTGTATGAAGCCATGTTTTCATCCTTTCCTCGCCGATATCTCTCGCTAATTCCTGATAATACCAGATTGCGGATTCGCGCATGGCCGAGCCAAGCGTATGGTCGCGGTTCCATGATTCGAATTCACGCTTGACCCCGTCCCATCGTTTAACATCGTATTCATCTCTTACAGCTTTGACCTGCAAGCCGATTAAAGCGTTCACGACTTTAAAGGTGGATTGCGGAGTTTGTCTTTGATTTGCCCGTTTTCTGTTATAGACAAATGTCTGATCCTTTTGTAAATCGTGAAGAATGAAGGTTCCATCCGTATCCTTGAATTCGTCATCGACATTCATTCTGCTGACATTCAAGTGTTTTTCATGAGCAGATGATGCTGCGTGGACGGAGAAGCCGCCGATCCCTGCAATACTCAGCACAAGCACAACATATATCCATTTTTTCATTTTGTTCTCCCCTTTGTTTTGATTAACTACCTTTTCTCTCTTTCGTTTGTTCTTCCTTTAAAAAATAATCAAAAAGCGCTTAAATTTGGTTTTGTAAACAAATACTGTTACTGGGTTTATGTTCGGAAGATAACGTGAAAATAGAGGGTAAAAAGGAAGGCAGGGTAAGCGGATGAATGAGCAGATTCCACATGACAAAAGTCTCGATAACAGCCTGACACTGCTGAAGGAAGGGTATTTATTTATTAAAAACAGAACAGAGCGCTACAATTCAGATCTGTTTCAGGCCCGTTTGTTGGGAAAAAACTTTATTTGCATGACTGGCGCTGAGGCGGCGAAGGTGTTTTATGATACGGATCGGTTCCAGCGGCAGAACGCTTTGCCTAAGCGGGTGCAGAAATCGCTGTTTGGTGTTAATGCGATTCAGGGAATGGATGGCAGCGCGCATATCCATCGGAAGATGCTTTTTCTATCATTAATGACACCGCCGCATCAAAAACGTTTGGCTGAGTTGATGACAGAGGAGTGGAGAGCAGCAGTCACAAGATGGGAGAAGGCAGATGAGGTTGTGTTATTTGAAGAAGCAAAAGAAATCCTGTGCCGGGTAGCGTGCTATTGGGCAGGTGTTCCGTTGAAGGAAACGGAAGTCAAAGAGAGAGCGGATGACTTCATTGACATGGTCGACGCGTTCGGTGCTGTGGGACCGCGTCATTGGAAGGGAAGAAGAGCAAGGCCACGTGCGGAAGAATGGATTGAAGTCATGATTGAAGATGCTCGTGCCGGCTTGCTGAAAACGACTCCTGGAACAGCGCTGCATGAAATGGCTTTTCACACACAAGAAGATGGAAGCCAGCTGGATTCCCGCATGGCAGCCATTGAGCTGATTAATGTATTGCGGCCTATTGTCGCCATTTCTTACTTTCTGGTGTTTTCAGCTTTGGCGCTTCATGAGCATCCGAAATATAAGGAATGGCTGCGGTCTGGAAACAGCCAGGAAAGAGAAATGTTTGTGCAGGAGGTCCGCAGATATTATCCGTTCGGCCCGTTTTTAGGGGCGCTTGTCAAAAAAGATTTTGTATGGAATAACTGTGAGTTTAAGAAGGGCACATCGGTGCTGCTTGATGTATATGGAACGAACCACGACCCTCGTCTATGGGATCATCCCGATGAATTCCGGCCTGAACGATTTGCGGAGCGGGAAGAAAATCCGTTTGATATGATTCCTCAAGGCGGGGGGCACGCCGAGAAAGGCCACCGCTGTCCAGGGGAAGGCATTACAATTGAAGTCATGAAAGCGAGCCTGGATTTCCTCGTCCATCAGATTGAATACGATGTTCCGGAACAATCACTGCATTACAGTCTCGCCAGAATGCCGTCATTGCCTGAAAGCGGCTTTGTAATGAGCGGAATTAGACGAAAAAGTTAAATTAAAAAGCTCTCTTCCTTTATCGAAGAGAGCTTTTTGATTACTTCTTTTTTTCATCGTAGTATTGGACGGGATACATGGAGCCTTCTGATACCATTTTGTTGTCCTCGATATCTTGCGGGTCCGGGTGGCCGGCTTTATCAACTGGGAACGTTTCCATGTCTGGCTGTTTTGTTATTTTCATCTTCATGCTGTGAATGAATTCTCTTGCCTTTTGGCGATTTGACGGGTCCTTTAATAGATAAGAAGTGATGCCGACAGTTGAAACAGCGAGACCTGAAAGTAACAGCTTTTGTTTCATGGTGATACTCCTTTCTATTTTAAGAATAGTGTTTCCTGTATCATTCCCGTTTTGGAAATAGCTAAACCTATTGTGTTTTTATCATTGGAATTCACAGTAAATTCCATTTAAGAAGAAATTAGTGACTTCATTCCTGTATTGGAAGGTAATATACATTGACTTATTATAGTTTCAGTCAAAATTCGATAAATATTGACAAAGTAAAGTAATCAGAATAATAATATAATTAGCAAGAGAATGTCATCATACATGAAAGGTGTTTACGATATGAATCAATTGCATCGAAGAATGGGAACGTTTTCCCTCATGATGGTCGGGCTCGGGTCGATGATCGGTTCAGGCTGGCTGTTCGGGGCTTGGCGTGCGGCTCAAATAGCAGGACCAGCTGCTATTATTTCATGGGTTATTGGAATGGTCGTCATTTTATTTATTGCTCTTTCTTATAGTGAACTAGGTTCTATGTTCCCTGAAGCGGGGGGAATGGTAAAATATACGCAATATTCACATGGTTCGTTTATCGGTTTTATTGCGGGCTGGGCCAACTGGATTGCGATTGTGTCCGTCATTCCGGTTGAAGCGGTGGCCTCCGTTCAATATATGAGTTCTTGGCCTTGGGAATGGGCGAAATGGACAAGCGGTTTGGTGAAAAATGGAACACTGACTGGGGAAGGACTAGCATTTGCCTCTGTATTGCTTCTCATTTATTTTCTGCTGAACTACTGGACAGTCAATCTATTTTCGAAAGCGAATTCATTAATTACGATTTTTAAAATTATTATTCCGGGTCTTACGATTGGAGCTTTGCTGTTTGTCGGATTCCATGGAGAAAACTTTACTGGTGGTCAAAGCATTGCGCCGAATGGCTGGGCAAGTGTGCTGACAGCGGTTGCCACTTCCGGTATCGTTTTTGCGTTTAATGGTTTCCAAAGCCCGATTAATATGGCGGGTGAAGCAAAAAATCCGGGGAAATCAATTCCGATTGCGGTTGTTGGCTCTCTTTTCGTTGCGACAGTGATTTATGTCCTGCTGCAGATCGCCTTCATCGGAGCGGTGAATCCTTCTGATATTGCTCACGGCTGGAGCCATCTGAATTTTAATTCTCCTTTTGCTGATCTGGCGATTGCGCTGAATATTAACTGGCTTGTTATTGTGTTATATGCAGATGCATTTGTATCACCGTCTGGAACGGGGATTACGTATACGGCGACAACGTCCCGAATGATTTACGGAATGGAAAAAAACAAATACATGCCGAGTATATTCGGGAAGCTTCATCCGATTTACGGCGTTCCGCGACAAGCAATGTTCTTTAACTTGATTGTTTCGTTCATCTTTTTGTTCCTGTTCAGAGGGTGGGGCGTATTAGCGGAAATTATTTCTGTTGCTACTTTAATTTCTTATATCACCGGCCCGATCACAGTCATGACATTGAGACGGACGGGGAAAGACCTGTACAGGCCTCTTCGTTTAAAAGGCTTAAACGTGATTGCGCCGCTTGGATTTATCTTTGCGTCACTGGTGCTGTATTGGGCGCGCTGGCCGTTAACAGGACAGGTTCTGTTTATTATCCTGATCGGTCTTCCGATTTATTTCTATTATCAGGCGAAGGCGAAATGGAAAGGGTTTGGCCGGAACTTTAAAGCCGGCGTCTGGATGGTGTTTTATCTGCTGGCCATGATGGTCATTTCTTATTTGGGCAGTGATAAATTCGGCGGCCTGAATGTCATTCATTATGGCTGGGATATGGTTCTGATTGCGATGGTATCACTTGTATTCTATGTGTGGGCGCTGAAGAGCGGCTACCAGACAGAATACTTAAAGGATGCGAAAGAGATAAATTCTCAGCTGCTTAATGGACAGTCAGAAGCTGCTGCCGGAAAAGAATAAAATATAGAAGAAAACCTTGCGATAGTTGTCGCAAGGTTTTTTGCTTTTAATAACTCTTTTTTACTTTGTGGAAAAGATCAGGATAGTTGGTGAACACTCCTGTTACGCCCCAATCAAGCAGGCGATGCATATCAGATTCATTATTGACTGTGTAAGGGTGAAGCAGGAGGCCGTGGCTGCGGATCATACGGACGTTTTCTTGATTTAAAGCTTTATAATCCGGGCCCACACCGACAGCGTATGTTTTGATTTCTTCCAGGGCAGCATCTGTCATTGACGCCATTTGTTTGGCTTCCAGCAATTGAACGGTCGGCAGGTTTGGCTGTAATTGATGGACTTTTACCAGGCTTTCTTTGCTGAACGATTGAATGATCACCTGGCCTGGCTTAGAATGCTTCCCCAGTAATTTATGTTTCTGCAAAGAAGCGATCAGTTTTTCTTCCATACCTGGGTAGGTGTCAGGCGATTTTGTTTCAATGTAGTAGTTCGCGTGCTTTCCGAAACGGTCTAATACCTCTTCTAATGTAGGAACTTTAAGGCCGACGTACTGCGGCTTTGCTTTTTCCGGATAGGCTTCATTAAACCAAGAACCGGCGTCAAGCTTCTTAATGTCTGCGAGCGTATGGTCTTTCACCCAGCCCGTTCCGTTTGTGGTACGGTCCAGTTTTTCATCGTGCATGACAATCAATTTCCCGTCTTTTGTCATTTGCAGATCTAATTCAATATAATCTGCTTTCATTTTCTGAGCGGTTTCGTAAGACAGAATCGTGTGCTCAGGCACATATCCAGAAGCCCCTCTGTGCGCGACGGTCAGGATACGGTCAGGTGACAGCAGGTTTCCTTTTGACGCTGCCGACACTGGCGTTACCATAAATGAGAGTAAGCCCAGCGACAGAACAAACAAGGCCAGTATTCTATTTTTTCTCATGATTTTTCCTCCTTATAGATAAGCACTACCTGTCTTTCATATTAAAAAACGGATGTAAACGGCGTGTTGGAAAACTATTAATCTTTTATGTGTCTTTCTTAAACATGCTCTGCCCGTTTTCCTGTATTCCACGTCAAAGCCAAGAAGACGATGGCAAGAATGCAGGAAGAGATCAGCATGATAAAGCCGCCGTTCCAATTAAAACGGTCAACGACAAAGCCCATAATGGCGTTTGCGAAAGCGGATCCGCCGATGTATCCGAAAAATCCGGTCAAACCGGCTGCAGTTCCGGCCGCTTTTTTCGGTGCTAGATCGATCGCTTGCAGGCCGATCAGCATAACAGGTCCGTAGATTAAGAAGCCAATGCTGATCAAGGCGATATTGTCTACGAGCGGATTGCCGGCCGGATTCAGCCAGTACACCAATACGGCAATGAAAACACCCGCCATAAACAAAACGCCTGCCGGTGCCCGGCGGCTTTTGAAGAATCGGTCACTGATCCAGCCGCACAAGATCGTCCCCGGTATGCCTGCGTATTCGTAAAGAAAATATGACCAGCGCGAGTCTTCAGGAGAAAAGCCTTTGGCTTCTGTTAAGTAAGTAGGCGCCCAGTCAACCACGCCGTACCGCACGAAATAAACAAATACATTGGCAAAAGCGATGTACCAAAGAAATTTGTTGTTCAGCACATATTGAAAAAGAATTTCTTTTGTTGTTAATTCTTTTTCCTGATTTTTAAAAGCGTGTTTTGGATAGTCATTCCGATACTCTTCAATTGGCGGGAGTCCGCAGGATTGAGGCGTATCACGAACCAATAAAACAATTAAAAATGAAATGATAATGGCGATGATGGCAGGGAAGAAAAACACGCTTTTCCAAGTGACGAACATCGCGATCCCAAGAGTGACAAGCGGAGCAAGAATACCGCCGCCTATGTTATGGGCGACATTCCAGATCGACATTTTTGTGCCGCGTTCACTTATAGAGAACCAATGGGCCATCGTCCTGCCGCATGGCGGCCAGCCCATTCCTTGAAACCATCCGTTGATAAACATAAAAATAAACATGATGGTGACGCTCGAAGTCACCCAAGGCATTGAAACGAATAGAATATTAACGACTGCTGATAAAAATAGGCCTGTCGCCAGAAAATATCTCGGATTACAGCGGTCAGACACCATTCCCATGATGAATTTGCTGAAGCCGTACGCAATGGACACAGCGGCCAGCACCAAACCCAGTTCTGTTTTCGAAAATCCCTGTTCCTGCAGATAAGGAATGGCAAAGGCAAAGTTTTTCCGCAGCAGGTAGTAGCCTGCATAGCCAATGAAAATACCAATGAATACTTGCAGCCTGAGCCGTTTGTATGCCGCATCCATCTTTGAATCATCCAGTCTCTCAATGTGAGGAGCCGGTTTAAATATATTAAGCATTAACAATTATCCCCCTTTGCTGTTTGTGCTGGATGTGTGGCGTGCCTCCTTTCCCGAAAAACAAAAAGAGCCAGAAAACACCCCTTGTCAAAAGGGGTTGGATTCCTGGCTCTCCTCATCTCCATCCAAGCTATTAACTTATCATGATAGCGCTTTCTTAAATTATCATAGTCCGGAGCGAATGTAAACGGGTAATTTTCAAATTGGGCCTTAGGGAAGTAAATATTATCCTTTTACTAAATACAGTTATGTTTTTTTACTAGTAACATAAAAATCTGGAGGGAGGCTGTTTAAAGGTGGATGAATTAGATATCGCATTCTTTATTTTACCGTTAGGAATTATGCTGCTATCGATTGTCGGGACCTGTATTTGTAAAAACCCGTATCTGATGCCAATGCTTAGTTTGGTGATTTCTCTTGTGCTCACCTTTACCATTTTTAATGAATCATTTTTGGGATGGGCTGTTGTCTATAGCTTGGTTTCTCTGGCTTTATCCTATATCACATTGATTGTGGTAAGGAAAAGGAAGGAATCAGGAAATTAAAAAGACCTCACTTTCTAATATATTGTTGACTAAAGCAACTATATGTGATTATAATTGCCTTAGTCAACGATATTAGAAAGTGGGGATTGATTTGAAAACAAGAGAATCATCTGTCGGGTTAAAATTCAGAAAGTTCAATCGATTTTATACAAACGTCCTTGGTTTCCTTAATGAGCACATTTACGACAGCCCGTTTTCCTTAACAGAAACACGGATTTTATTTGAGATTTATAATACGCCTAATTGTACGGCAAAAGCTCTTCAGGATAAGCTGGGGCTTGACCGGGGATATGTCAGCAGGATTGTGAAGCAGTTTGAAAAAGAAGATTTGATCTATAAACAGAGGAGCAAAGATGACGCCCGCCAACATTATATTTTTGTCACAGAAACAGGAAAAACGATTTATAAAAAGCTGGAGGAGAAAGCCAACGAACAAGTAGAACTGATGCTGAATGAAATCAACCAAAAGGAGCAGCACAAGCTTGCCGAGGCGATGGCAGAGATTGAAGCGATCCTTTCACAGTCGCTTTCTGCCAGATCATCAGAGATATCGATTAGAGATTATTTTCTTTCGGAGGATCTTCAACTCCTTATTGAGAAACAAAGACAATTTTACGCGGAGGCTCACGGTTGGGATGACACGTTTTTAGCTTATCTTCAGGAGACATTTGACGCTGACATCGAAAAAATATGGATTGCGGAAAGCGGCGGGAAATTTGCCGGCTCTGTCGGGTTGGTCAAGCATGATGAAAAGACAGTCCAGCTCAGATGGTTTCTGGTTGATGCGGATTTTCGGGGCAGGGGGCTCGGCACGCAATTGCTGGAGCATCTGGTTGCATACTGCCAAGACATGAAGTTTGACCGCATTTTCCTTTGGACGGTGAGTACCATGGCTGAGGCTCGTCCGCTCTATGAAAAATTTGGATTCAAGATAAGTGAAGTGAAACAAGAAGCGCCATTATGGGGACAGCAGCTGACAGAAGAACGGTGGGATTTGGAGCTGTCATGAAAAGACTGCATTATGCTTGGGTCATCGTCTCCGTCACCTTCTTGATCTTATTGGCGGTTCAGGGGGTGCGGCTGTCGTTTGGTGCGTTTGTGGAGCCGTGGGAACGGCAGTTTTCAATGGATAGAAGCACCATCTCGCTGATTTCGACGATGAGTTTTATTGTTTATGGCATATCACAGCCTGTGATCGGTCGGCTTGTGGACAAATGGGGTGCCCGGGCTGTTTTGGCATGGAGTGCGTTACTGACAGGAGTCAGCATTTTCTTAACATACCTAGTGACTTCGCCTTGGGAGCTGTTTTTGCTTTATGGGCTGGGTGTCTCGCTTGGAGTGGGCGGAGCATCGAATGTGGCGGCAAGTGTATTGGTCGTCAATTGGTTCAGCAAAAAGCGGGGACTAGCCTTTGGGATCATGGAAGCAGGCTTTGGCGCGGGGCAAATGCTTCTCGTTCCCGGCTCACTCATGTTGATCCATTGGTTTAGCTGGAAGCTGACGGTTGTGGTGTTGGGACTGCTGTTAATCTTGATTGTCTTTCCGGCTGCGCTGCTGATGCTGCGGAACAATCCTTCAGAAAAGAATACAGAGCCGATAGGCGGACTGGCTGCATCAGAAAAAGAAACAGCACCCAAAACAACAGCTCTTTCAGTGGCCGGGATGTTTCGTATGAGGCAATTCTGGTTCTTGATTTTTCCGTTTTTGATCTGTGGTTTTACGACCGTGGGGCTGATGGATACCCATTTGATTCCGTTTTCTCATGATCATGGCTTTTCAACGACAGTCACGAGTGCTGCTGTCAGTCTGCTGGCAGGCTTTAATATTGCTGGCATCTTGCTGTCCGGAATTGTAGCGGATCGGTGGAGCAGCCGGAAAATCCTGTGCTTTTTATATGCGGTGCGGGCGCTGTTGATCGTGATTCTTATTTACAGCCACGAGCCCTACTTGCTTTTAGCCTTTGCGATTTTGTTTGGATTAGTGGACTTTGCAACGGTAGCACCGACTCAAATACTCGCCACCCAGTACTTTCAAAACTACTCGATCGGCCTCATGATTGGCTGGCTGTCACTCGCCCATCAGATCGGATCGGCACTAGGTGCGTATGTGCCCGGCGTCATCTACACGGTAACGGGTGAGTATACACTGGCTTTTTATTTGTCGATTGGAATGCTCGTGCTTGCGAGCGTAATGAATGTGATGCTGAGGGAGCCAGCGGCGGTTACGCGTGACAGTGCGGCTGTGATAGACAAGTGATGAGGACAAAGGGAAAGCATCTCTGATTTCGGGATTATTCAGAGATGCTTTTTTTGTATTTTTGTTCTAATATGAAGTCGATCATACCGACTATGCGGGCGTTTTCGGAATTTTGTTTGAAGCGTTCTGAACGATTATATTAGCGTAAAACCTCAAACATCTATTGGGAAGTTGAGATTATTTAACATATTTTCACAATAGTTGATTTGTAACGCAGCGTGAGATGTCTGTCGTCTACCCATAAACTGTAATTTAGACATTAAGCATCTATTTTACATTCGTTCTCCAACAGCTTCGCTTTCGGTTTCATCTCCGAGATGTAGAGGCCTAAAAGCGTAAGGGCGCCTCCTAGAAGAGCGATCCATGTCATGTTTTCATGCAGGATCAGGACGGAGGCGGCGATTGTGATAACCGGGACCATGTATATATAAGCACTGGATTTGACGGCTCCGAGCACGCCGACTGAATAATTCCAAGTGGCGAAGCACAGGGCCGAAGCGCCAATCCCTAAGAAAAGCATGTTGAGTATATTTGAAGCAGATGAAAATCGGCTAAGGTCAAAATGGAAGTCGAACAAAAATAAAGCGGGAACCATAAACAATAAACCATACAAAAATACTCTCTGTGTCAGCTCGATGATGTGGTGTTCGTAAGCGCTTAATTTTTTCATGAATATCGAGTATCCGCCAAACACGAGAGCAGCCCCGGCAGCCATGATGTCTCCGAGCGGATTTAGACGCAGTACGATATTGCCGTTGAACGTAATCAATAAAAGCCCGATCAGTGCCGAGCCAAATCCAATGAAAAAAGTCAGCCGCAGTTTTTCGCCTTCAAGCAGAAAATGGGCCAGCACCGCAGTGATCATCGGAATAATGGCCACGATCATGCCGACATTGGATGCGTATGTATAGGTGAGAGCTATATTTTCTAATAGAAAGTATAAGGTTACGCCAAATAAACCAGCCCCGGCAAATAACAGCTCCTGCCGCCAATTCCTGAACGGAATCATGTTGGGACGGACGAGGATAAGAGCGATAAAGCCCATCAAAAACCGATAAAATAATATTTCCATTGGAGAGAAGTCAGCCAGCAGAACTTTTGTCGAAATAAAGGTCGTCCCCCAAATCAGAATGGTCACAATGGCTGCGATATGCCCCGAAGTTTCTCTTTGTATGTTCATCTGTGAAGCTCCTTTTCAAAAATCTTCATGTATTGCTTCGGCGTCAGCCCCACCTGCCGTTTAAAAAACTTCGTCATATGGCTCTGATCGCTGAATCCTGTCTGAAATGCCGCATCAATCGGCCTTACCCCTTGTTCAAGAAGTTTTTTCGCTTGATTAATCCGGATTGTTTCCATGTAGCTATTAGGGGTAATGCCTTTTTGTTTTGTAAATGAACGCAATAAATGATACTTGCTCCAGCCTGTTAATTCACTCAAATCATTGAGTGTGACATTTTCGGCATAATGCTCTTCTAAAAATTCACAAACCATTTTGACTTCGTCTGATGGTTCTGGAACGCTGCTAAGGAACGTGACATCTGAATAACGGCGGATCAGCTCTTCTAATAGATGAAGAAACAGCTCCTCTTTACGCAAAGCTTGTTTTTCCTCGGATATCAAAATATGCAATTCCTGCAGGCTGGCTGTCAGCTCATGGCGGAATAACACATGCTGGGAGAAATAAGGGAGATGCCCGCAGCCAGTAATCTCTTTCACCGCCTTCTCCATGATATCCGGCATAACATTGATACACCGATAATCAAGCGTCCGGCCGTCAATCTGTTCACAGCTATGCGTGTCACGGGGGTTAAAGAGGAGAAGATCACCTGGATTGATGATATATTCTTGATCCTGACAGGCCAGATACCGTTGCCCTTTTTCAATAAATCCAATCACATACTAATCGTGAAAGTGGTTCGGGAACTTTTGCATAATTCCCTTGAAACGGTAGGCTTCTATATGAAGGTGTGGGTCAAGCTGCAGTGTGCGGGTTTCGTTTTGCATGGGATGCCTCCTGTCGGTGTGGTGGTCTTGGATTAAGTGTAGCATGATTTAGGGGGATTTCTTGTATGATGTTGCTGTTTAGGAATAGAGAAAGCAGACCGTTATTGGTCTGCTTTCGTTTAAGAATTTAAAAGATTTCATTCCTCAATAATAATTATCCCTTTTTTAATAAAAATTTATTTTTCAAATATTTCAGTTATAATGGTTTGGAACAGATAGGAGGGCAAAGATGTATCAATCAAAGAAGGTTTTATTGTTAGGTTCAGGTGAGTTAGGTAAAGAGGTAGTGATTGAAGCCCAGCGTCTTGGGGTACAGACGGTGGCAGTTGACAGTTACGAGCATGCTCCGGCGATGCAGGTCGCGCATAACAGTTATGTCGTTGATATGCTGGACCCAGAGCAGATCAGAACCATCATTGAGAAAGAAAATCCGGATTTGATTGTGCCTGAGGTGGAGGCGATCGCGACGGATGAATTGCTGAAGCTTGAAGAGGAAGGATTTCACGTCATCCCGAATGCCCGTGCGGCCAAGCTGACGATGGATCGGGAAGGCATCAGACGGCTTGCGGCGGAAACGCTTGGACTTGCGACGGCTGGCTATGAATTTGCGAATACATATGATGAATTTATACAAGCGGCAGCACAGATCGGTTTTCCTTGTGTCGTTAAACCATTGATGAGTTCTTCTGGAAAAGGCCAAAGTATCTGCCGCTCTGAAGCGGATTTAGAGAGCTGCTGGGAGACGGCGATGGAAGGCGGACGGGTGAAAAACGGCCGCGTGATCGTTGAGGAGTTTATCCCATTCGAATCAGAAATCACACTCTTAACCGTACGAGCGGTTAACGGTACGGCATTTTGCGAGCCGATCGGTCATGTGCAAAAGGACGGGGATTATATCGAATCGTGGCAGCCGCATGATATGACAGAGCAGCAAATAGAAGAAGCGAAGCATATTGCGAAAACGATCACGGATGAGCTTGGCGGATACGGCCTGTTTGGTGTTGAGCTGTTCCTTGCGAAAGATAGGGTATATTTCAGTGAGGTATCTCCTCGTCCGCATGATACGGGTCTTGTCACGCTGGTGACGCAAAATTTGTCAGAATTTGCACTGCATGTCCGGGCGATTCTGGGCTTTCCGATTACAGAAATCACACAGCTTTCTCCTGGCGCCAGCAGGCCCCTCAAAGCGCCGGAAGAATTAGCGGATTACACTGTTGAAGGATTGGAAAACGCACTGGCAGTCCCAAAGACTCAAGTGCGCGTCTTTGGAAAGCCGATAACGAAAGCCGGACGTCGTATGGCAGTTGCGCTTTCTGCTGCTGATACAGTTGAAACGGCAAGAGAGAATGCAAAGAAAGCGTTGGATCAGCTAACGATAAAATAGAGTTTGAGCAGGCCTTGTCATGGTACAAGGCCTGTTTTTTTCTTCCTCCATATAAGTTTTATCATAAGAATCAGAAACCTGATTATAATGTAAAAGTCTTCCATCAATACGGGTGGTTGACACTAAAGGAGGGAGATGACAAAATGAAATTAGTTCCAAGATTCAGAAAACAATGGTTCGCTTACTTAACGGTTTTGTGTTTGGCTTTGGCAGCAGCGGTATCTTTTGGCGTACCGGCAAAAGCGGCAGAGAACCCGCAAACTTCTGTATCGAATACCGGTAAAGAAGCTGATGCCACGAAAAACCAAACGTCAAAAGCAGAACAGGTTTCCGCCCCTTATGAGGGAACCGGAAAAACAAGTAAATCGTTATACGGCGGCCAAACGGAACTGGAGAAAAATATTCAAACCTTACAGCCTTCGAGCATTATCGGAACTGATGAACGCACCAGAATCTCCAGCACGACATCTTTTCCATATAGAGCAACCGTTCAACTGTCAATCAAGTATCCCAACACTTCAAGCACTTATGGATGTACCGGATTTTTAGTCAATCCAAATACAGTCGTCACGGCTGGACATTGTGTGTACAGCCAGGATCATGGATGGGCTTCGACGATAACCGCCGCGCCGGGCCGCAATGGTTCGTCATATCCGTACGGTACTTATTCAGGCACGATGTTTTACTCCGTCAAAGGATGGACGGAAAGCAAAGACACCAACTATGATTACGGAGCTATTAAATTAAACGGTTCTCCTGGAAACACGGTTGGCTGGTACGGCTACCGGACTACAAACAGCAGCAGTCCCGTGGGTCTTTCCTCGTCAGTGACAGGATTCCCGTGTGACAAAACCTTTGGCACGATGTGGTCTGATACAAAGCCGATTCGCTCCGCTGAAACGTATAAGCTGACCTATACAACCGATACGTACGGCTGCCAAAGCGGCTCGCCTGTTTATCGAAACTACAGTGATACAGGGCAGACAGCTATTGCCATTCACACGAACGGAGGATCGTCATATAACTTGGGAACAAGGGTGACGAACGATGTATTCAACAATATTCAATATTGGGCAAATCAATAAATACAGCAAACTAGCCATATTCATGTCTATTTTGTTTTTATGCGGATGCAGTTCGCAGACGCATTCTTCTCAAAAAGAAACGACTATTCCTGTCACTCTTCATGTGGAGGATGCTAAGGGGCTGCCGGTCGCAGGGGTTCAAGTGACGATTGTCAAAGCGCCCTCTTCAGATGAGGAGCCGAGTACAGAGATTGGCGAGATACTTGGTAAAACAGACAAAAACGGAGATATCAAATGGGATACCGGCAGAAAAGGCGATTACTCAGTCGCGTTGACGAAGGGTGAAACATCAGTAACCCATCAGATCTCGTTAACAGAGGATAAAAAAGATCATGCCATTCCATTAGTCTTCAAAGAATAGCAGTTTCCTTGATTTTAAGGGAACTGCCTTTTTTATTTATTGCAGGAAACCAAACTATATACTGGAAATTTATTATGTGAGATAATAAGAAATAGGTATTTTTTCTTACGAGACAAAAGGGGCGTTATCCTTTATTTTATATCAATCAAACCCGGAGGAAAAAGAAGAAAATGATACAAGATTCAATGCAGTTTGCCGCGGTTGAAAGTGGTCTGCGCTTTTACCAGGCATATGATCAAAGCCTTTCTTTGTGGCCGATTGAGTCGGAAGCATTCTATGTTTCTACTCGTTTTGGAAAAACACATATCATTGCAAGTGGGCCAAAGGACGCACCTTCGCTCATTTTGCTTCACGGAGGCCTTTTCAGCTCTGCGATGTGGTATCCGAATATCGCGGCGTTGAGCCGTCAATTTCGTACATATACGGTCGATATAATAGGAGACAAAAATAAAAGTATACCATCAGCAGCCATGGAAACGAGAGCTGATTTTGCAGAATGGATGAAAGATGTCTTTGATTCTCTTGGACTTGAGACGGCACACCTGGCCGGCCTTTCGCTTGGCGGCTCCCATATCGTGAATTTCTTACTCCGCGCGCCCGAAAGAGTAGAACGGGCGGTTGTTATGAGTCCCGCTGAAGCGTTTATTTCATTTCATCCGGATGTCTATAAATACGCTGCAGAGCTTACAGGGGCAAGAGGAGCTGAATCATATATCAAGTGGATCACAGGCGACAGTTATGATCTGCATCCTTTACTGCAAAGACAAATTGTGGCGGGCGTGGAATGGCAGGATGAGCAAAGGAGCCTGAAGCCGACAGAAAACGGCTTTCCGTACGTGTTCACAGACCAGGAATTGAAATCAATACAAGTCCCGGTACTTCTGATGTTCGGTGAGCACGAGGTCATGTACCATCAGCAAATGGCCTTTGAGCGGGCTTCGGTATTGGTGCCGGGAATTCAGGCTGAAATCGTAAAGAACGCCGGACATCTGTTATCTCTGGAGCAGCCAGAGTACGTCAATCAACGCGTCTTGTCCTTTTTATGCGGGGGGATAAAATAGTAAGGAACATGAAAAGATTGGCATTCATTTTTCAAAAGGTAACAAATGTTGTATAATAATAGAATTTGAATGCTGCTTTTTTGGGGAGCATTCTATGTTATCATGCTTATTGGAGAAAAATTTTTCCTGTAACGCTATTCGATCACTATCGTCAAATAATATAGATGGTTTTACAATTGGAGGTTTGGTTACACTGTGAATTACATCCCCTGTATGATTACGATAGGAAACTTCATTTGCGGATTGCTGGCGATTCATTCCTTGCTATATCACAACATTCATTCAGCAGTGCTTTTTATTTTTACAGGCATGTTCCTTGATTTCTTTGACGGGATGGCTGCTCGTAAGCTGAATGCCGTTTCTGATATGGGGAAAGAACTGGATTCGTTTGCCGATCTGGTTACGTTTGGGGTGGCTCCTTCTATGCTTGCTTACAGTGTCGCGTTGTATACCCTGCCATTTATCGGGATCTTATGCGCATTGACGTACAGCATTTGCGGAATGCTTCGCCTCTCTAAATTTAACATTGAACAAAGCAAGCTCCCGACATTTATCGGTATGCCGATTCCGTTTGCGGGCATGTGTCTCGTTATTCTAAGCTTCACCTATAACCCGATCCTTCTGGCAATCGGCACTTGCGGACTTTCATATTTAATGGTGAGTAAAATAAAATTCCCTCATTTTAAAAAACATGCGGCAGAAAACCTGGAGTCCGGGAGATGGAATTAGTTCAGCAGCTCATAGCGGATTACGGTTATCTCGCTATTTTTTTGATGTTGGTATTAGGGATTGTAGGATTGCCGATTCCAGATGAAGTAATGATGACCGTTGTTGGCTATTTCACGCATACCGATGTGTTGAATTATGAGCTTTCGATATTGATCAGTTTTGTCGGGGCTTTGTTAGGTATGCTGATCAGCTACATGATTGGCAGAAAAGCCGGACGCCCGTTTATCGACAAGTACGGCAAGTGGGTCGGCTTAAAAGAAAAGAGAATGATGAAAGTGGAAAAATGGATGAAGAAATACGGTCCATATTCTCTTATTTTAGGTTATTTTATTCCCGGCGTCAGACATGTGACGTGCTACTTTTCGGGGATCGGCAAAATGGATCTGAAAACGTATGTTGCGTTTGCTGCAATCGGCGCCTTTTTATGGTGCTTTGTTTTTATTACAATCGGAAGGGTTATAGGGATTATTCATGTTTAATACGGCTGTAAAGATTCTGTATCGATCATTGATAGAGCTGACGAATCATCGTCTGTCATCCTATCTGATTAAAGGATTTTGCGAGTCGAAAATCAGCAAACCGGTCATTCCGCTTTTCTCAAAACATTTTCGGCTGAATTGGGATGATGTGGACGGTACGGCTGCTGATTACGGATCGCTGTCCGAATTGTTCATTCGACAAATAAATCTGGAGCGGCGCCCTGTGTCAAAAGAGGCGCATGCGGTGGTCAGCCCTGTTGATGGTGTAGTTCAGACGGTAGGAATCATCAATCCGAATCAAACCTTTACGGTGAAGGGAAAAGATTACTCATTCGCTGAGCTGACCGGCTGTAAAAGCGCAGACCATCAATACAACGGCGGTTACTTCGTCGTGCTGTATTTAAGCCCGAGGCATTATCACCGTTTCCATTCTCCGATCAGCTGCAGGTATCAAAAGCTGGCCGAGCTCGGAAATCGCTCATACCCGGTAAATCAATTAGGCTTAAAATACGGAAAAGATGTGCTGTCGAAAAATTACCGGTTTGTGTACGAGCTGAATAGCGGAAGCCGAAATGTCCTGATGATTCCTGTCGGCGCGATGAATATTAATTCTATCGTGCAGACGAGCACCCGTGCTGAATTGGAGATCGGCGAAGAGCTGGGATACTTTTCATTTGGCTCAACCGTCATTTTGATTTTTGAAAAAGACGCGTTCCAGCCGTCTGCCCATTTAGCAGAAGGCCAAGAAGTCCAAGTCGGAGAACTTATAGGTTACGAAGAGTAAAAAGAGGAGCTTGCATAAACGCAGCGCCTCTTTTTTTGAAGAAAGGTGAGATTCATGGAGAAACAAATCATCAGCTGGATTACAGATTATCAGAACACCGGAGATGAAGCCGTCCTGCGGCAAGTGCGAGAAGTGTGCTGGCCGATCGTTGAAGCGGCTTTGCATGAGAAGGCAATAGATGATGAACAAGCGAACAATTTACGCGACAAAGGAATCGAGCGGTTTCCATTCATCATCAGCAAATACCAAGCGGATGTGCAGCTTCCGGTTGAGACATTTTTACGAAATACGTATCGGTTTTACTTTCATCAGGTGATGAGAGAATCCAGCTAAAGCTTCTTTCAACAGAGAAGCTTTTTTTTGTTGGTGAAAAAAGGAATCTTTTTCTATATCTATCTCGTAATGACTAGAGAACCTAGCAGAAAAGGAGAGATAGAATTGAAACGAATGATAGTGAGAATGACCCTGCCGCTGCTGATTGTCTGTCTGGCGTTTTCTTCTTTTTCAGTCTCGACACGTGCTGCTTCTGAAGAAAAATATTGGGATTCATGGATTGAACGACATGCACAGCCACTGGATGCTTCCGATGCTTCAAACAAAGACCTTCGATTTCTAAAGAAGGTGCTGAAAGGGAAACGAATCGTTCAGTTAGGGGAAACGACACACGGCGCTGGTGAAATCAACGCCACAAAGGTCAGAATGATCAAATATCTCCACGAAGAGCTGGGATACGATGTATTGGCATTTGAGTCTGGCTTTCCTGATACAAATGCATCCTACCTTAATATGGACCAATTAACCCCTAAAAGCACGATGAAAAACTCCATTTACGCTGTATGGCACACAGAAGATGTCGTTGAATTGTTTGATTACATGAAAGAGCAAAAAGAGAAAGGCGATCCGCTGATCCTTACCGGTTTTGATATTCAAAGCATGAAGAATTCATTCAATGATGCTGCGACTCAATGGGTAAAAGCGGTGGACCCTGAGAAAGCAGAGTTGCTCTCCCAATCAGAAAATGATTTTTCAACATTAGTGACAGACAGCAATACGTTTGATGAATTTTCGCAAAAGAAGGAAAAGCTTGTGAAAAACTATCAGAAGCTGATCAAGTTCACTAAAACACATGCTTCAGAGCTAAAAGAAAACCTTCCAAAAGAGCCGAAAGCTTATGAGATGTTTATGCATTCTCTTCAGCTGAGAATTGACGTAATGGAAACATATATGCTGGAAGAAATGAAAGAAAAACTAGAGGAGTATCCGGAGAATATTGAGAATTTTTCATTCTTTATGAGAGACCGCATGATGGCTGAACAATTTCAGTGGGTAGCCGACACCCTTTATCCGAAAAAGAAAATCATTGTCTGGGGCCACAATTACCATCTACGCAAACAGAATACGAAGATGATAAAGGACTGGGTACAGCTAAACGGCCCTAACATGGGTGATTATTTGCCGGAGCAGCTGAAAAAACAAACATATACGATTGGCATTTATGCTTACTCAGGTGCGAGTCTTGATAGCTCCGATAATAAGACTGTTAAGCCGGTTACAAGCCCGCCGCCGTCTGAGAGCCTTGAAGCTTTGCTGAAAGCGGCGGACCGACCGGCTGTTTTTGTTGATTTTCTCCATACCAAAAACAAGAAAGGCACTTCGTGGATGTATACCCCCCGCACAGCACTCTATTGGGGATTCACAGAAGAGCAGATGATCCTTAAGGAACAATATGACGGTGTCATTTGGCTGGAGCATATCACGCCATCTGTCATTATCAAATGAGCGGTGTCCCCTGTGCTATAACAGGTGGAGCTCACCTTTTGTTTGATAGTTTTCAGATAACTATATTGATTAGTAAATGAATGGAAAATACTTATGTACCGTGAGAAACCCTTGTGCCGCTTAGGTTTGTAAGAGCTTGGATATTTTTATCAGTCTGGGCGGATCTGTTCATCTTTGCGGCATTTTCCTGTATGATATAGTAAGAGTGTGCATAGCAACTAACTATAATTGAACAGGGTGTTTAAACATGGAAAAACAATACAGAGTATTACTTTACTATAAATATGTTCCGATTGAAGATCCAGAGGCGTTTAGAGAGCAGCATCTGGCTTTTTGTAAGGAGCTTGGTTTGTTAGGCCGTATCCTTGTTTCTTCTGAAGGAATTAACGGTACGGTATCAGGTACGGTTGAACAGACTGAAAAATATATGGAAACAATGAAAGCTGATCCTCGTTTTGCGGACATGGTATTTAAAATTGATGAAGCAGAAGGCCATGCCTTCAAAAAAATCTTCGTCCGCCATAAAAAAGAGCTTGTAACGCTTCGTCTTGAAGATGATGTCGATCCGAACGAAACAACAGGCCAGCATTTGAAGCCTGCAGAATTTTATGAGAAGATGCAGGATCCAAACACAATTGTCATCGACGCGCGTAACGATTACGAGTATGACCTTGGCCATTTCAGAGGTGCGGTCCGTCCTGACATCGAAGCCTTCCGCGAATTACCTGAATGGATCGAAGAACACAAAGATATGCTTGAAGGCAAAAAGATTTTAACGTACTGTACAGGCGGCGTACGCTGTGAAAAGTTCTCAGGATGGCTGGTGAAGCAAGGCTTTGAAGATGTAGCACAGCTTGACGGCGGAATCGTGACATACGGAAAAGATCCAGAGGTGCAAGGCAAGCTTTGGGACGGCCAGTGCTACGTATTTGATGAAAGAATCAGCGTGCCTGTCAACCGTGTCGAGCATGTGATTGTCGGCAAGGACTACTTTACAGGAGAACCGTGTGAGCGTTATGTGAACTGCGCAAATCCATCTTGCAATAAAAAAATGATATGCACACCGGAAAATGAGTATAAATATATGCGCAGCTGCAGCCACGAATGCCGCACGAACCCAAGAAACCTGTATGTGAAAGAGCATAATATGACCGAAGAAGAAGTAAACGCAAGACTGGCAGCGATTGAAACAGAAGATCACGCTGCTGCTGAATAAAAAAAAGAACACCTCGTATTGAGGTGTTCTTTTTTTCTATATGCTTTCAGTTTGGCTGTTTGCGGAAACCCATTCTTTTTGGCGGAAGGCCTTTTCCCATTTTGATACCACGATACAGGCGATCGCATGTCCCGGTACGTTCACACCTGTTCTCGCCATGTCCATGACGCGGTCAACACCCGCTATAATGGCAACGCCTTCAGCCGGCAGTCCTACAGCATTGGCAGTCGCCAGAAGAACTACAAGCGATCCTGAGGGTACAGCTGCAATGCCTTTACTGGTCATCACAAGCACAAGCATCATGAGCAGCTGCTGGGACAATGTCATGTCTACTTGAAAGGCCTGTGCGAGAAAGATACAAGAAACTGATAAATATAAGCTGGAGCCGTCACAGTTCAATGACAAGCCGGAGGGAACGACAAATGATACCACTCGTTTGGGACAGCCGTATTTCTCCATTCTATCCATCAGCTGAGGGAGAATGGTTTCAGTGCTGGTGGTGGAAAATGCAATTAAAAACAGATCCCATATCATTTTCAATACTTCGAAATACTTAATCTGAAAGATGAGACCGACAAGCGGAAAGAGGACAAAGAGGATCAGGAACAGGCCAAGGAATACGGTGCCAACCAGCTTAAACATAGGGAGGAGGAGTTCAATGCCATATTGGCCCACAGAAGCAGCCATCAGGGCTAACACGCCGATAGGAGCAGTGACCATGACGATTTGTGTGAGCTTGAACATAATCTGAGCGGTAGATTCAAAGAACTTCATTACTGGTTCAGAAGCTTTGCCGATACCAGCTGCGGCGACACCAAATAAAATGGCGAAGAAAATAACGGCAAGCAAATCATTTCTGGCCATGACATCAATAATGTTTGTAGGGATAATATCCAGGATCATTTGCTTGAAATCAACAACTTTGTCTGTGTAGCCGGAAAGTTCATGGATATCTTTTTTTGCCAAATGGGAGAGGTCAAGCCCGACACCTGGTTTTAAGACATTCGCTAATAAAAGTCCAAGCCCTAATACCAACGTTGTAATCACTTCGAACCAAATGATCGTCTTGATGCCGAGGTTGCCCATTTTTTTCATGCTTCCGCTTCCTGCGGCTCCAATGACAATGGTAGAAAACACAATCGGCACAACAATCATTTTAATCAGGCGGATAAATCCATCTCCGACAGGCCTCAGTGCCATCCCGAAATCAGGAAAAAAGTGGCCGATCACTGCGCCGACAGCCAAAGCGATTAAAATTTGAAACGCGATTAATTTTTTCAAATGAATCCCCCTTTAGAACGATAGAATTTAGGCATATTCATATCATTCGTGATTCAAATGCAAACACCTTTTTTCAAGTTATTTTATTTTGACAGCGCTTTCATTATGTTGGCGAAAAAGTCCCCCGCAGCAGGGGGGACTTTTTTACTTCATTTGAATGTGCTTTAGATCTTCTTCAGAGGTATTTGTGAAAATAACCGGTGTTATGGCTGAAGCGGCATGCTGCTTGATGTAATTGAGATCAAAGGTGAGAAGCAGTTCGCCTTGTTTGACGGCTTGTCCGCTTGTGACATGTGCTTCAAAGCCTTCCCCATTCAGTTTGACGGTATCGATGCCGACATGAATCAGGATTTCAGTGCCGCCGGCGCTCATAAAGCCGATGGCGTGTTTTGTCGGAAAAATCGAGACGATCTCGCCGTCCGCAGGTGCAACGACTTTTCCTTCTGATGGTATAATCGCAAATCCCTCGCCCATCATTTTTTCTGAAAAGACTTGATCAGGCACATCCCCTAAAGAGACTGTTTCTCCTTTAATCGGATAAATAAAGGTCTCACCGGAATCGGGCTTCTGCGGTTTGTCAGTTACCGTGTCCAGCGTGGCGGCGGTGGCAGGGACGCCTCCGGCCATGATTGTTTTGATGTCGTCTTTTAAGGCATCGGACTTGGTTCCGAATATTGCCTGGAAGTTGTTGTTGACCTCCAGCACACCTACTGCACCAAGCCGTTTTAATTCATCCTTGCTGACTTGGCTTGGCTGATGAACGGTCACACGAAGCCTTGTGATACATGCATCCAGGTTAGCGATATTTTGCTGTCCGCCCAAGGCCTGCAGCACGTGAAAGGCAAGCTGGTCTTTTGCAACTGGAGCTTTCTCCTCATTCTGACCGTCTTCATCTGTCTCACGGCCGGGCGTTTTCAAATTCCATTTCAGAATCGCAAATCGGAACAAATAATAATAAATGAAAGCAAACACGATCCCGACAGGAATGACAACCCAGCCGTTTGTAGACAGTCCGTAGTTCAAGACGTAGTCAATTCCGCCGCCTGAGAACGTATAGCCGTGGCGGACATGGAATAAATCACAAACGACAAAGATGACGCCGGCAAGAATAGAGTTAATCAAATAGAGCACAGGCGCAACGAACAAGAAAGAAAACTCAACCGGCTCTGTAATTCCGGTCAGCATAGATGTGAGTGCCGCAGAAATCATCACACCAGAGATCATTTTTTTCTTTTCCGGACGCGCGGTATGGATAATGGCAAGAGCAACTGCCGGCAGACAGAAAATCATGTAAGGGAAATCCCCCATCATAAAGCGCCCGGCTGTCGGGTCTCCCGCGAAAAACCTTGTCAGGTCGCCGGTTACGGTGTTGCCTGTTGATGGGTCTGTGTATTCTCCCATCATAAAATAGAAAGGCGTATAAAAAATATGATGCAGGCCAAAAGGAATCAGCAAACGATAGATCGTTGCATAAAAGAACAGGCCGACTGTTGAATCGGCAATTAAACTGCTGGCTGCGTTAATTCCGTTTTGGATCAGCGGCCAAACGAATGAGAAAATGACACCGATCACCAATGAACTGACGGAAGTAATAATCGGGACAAAGCGTTTTCCAGAGAAAAATCCAAGGACCGGATGCAGCTCGATTGATGAAAACCGCTTATATAAATAGGCGGCAAGAAGCCCGATAATGATTCCTCCGAAAACCCCCATATCAATCAGGTGCTCGGCTCCTTCATACGGAGGCTGAAGGCCGAGTAATTTTCCCATATTGTCGAGGGTGACGGTTAAAATTAAGTATCCGATGACAGCGGCAAGTCCGGCTACACCTTCTCCGCCGGCTAATCCGATCGCGACCCCCACGGCGAAAATCAGCGGGAGATTATCGAATACAACACCGCCTGCATCCTTTATAATAGGGATGTTCAGTAAATCCTTGTCTCCGAAACGGAGCAAAAGACCTGCTGCCGGCAGGACGGCAACCGGAGTCATCAACGCGCGGCCAAGCTGCTGCAGAATTTGAAATGCCTTTTTAAACATGACAGTCTCCTTTTATTGTGTTATGAGAATGATGCACTCTTTAATTTTTGAGCTGCTTTATAATCGGCGATAACGGTTACATGATTGTGTTTTTGAAGAATAGAGGCCGGTACATCTGTCGTGACAGGACCTTCAGCCATCTTTTGAATGGCGTCTGCTTTTTCCTCGCCGCTTGCTAAAAGCACAATATGTTTGCTGAATTCCATGATGGTTTTAATGCCCATTGAAATCGCGAGTCTCGGCACCAGCACCGGATCACCGCCGAAGAATCTGGCATTTGCCTGTATCGTGCTTTCCGAGAGCTTCACAACACGTGTCCGGTCTTCAAAATCAGATCCCGGTTCATTAAAACCGATATGGCCATTGGCGCCGATGCCGAGAATTTGGACATCAATGCCTCCCGCCTGACGGATGAGATCCTCGTATACTTTGCATTCCGCCTCAAGCTGCGGATTGTCTCCTTGCGGGATATGAATAAGATCAGGCTGCATATTGATATGCTGAAAAAGATGCTCATACATAAAATGGTTATAACTTTGCGGATGAGATGGAGAGAGACCAGCGTATTCATCCAAATTAAATGTAGTAACCTTTGAAAAATCAATTTCGCCTGCCTGATAGTCTGAAATCAACTGCTTATACAAGCCGACCGGTGTGCTTCCTGTTGCCAGGCCGAGAATGGCATCTTTCTTAGCTTGTATTTGTTCTTTAATAATGGCAGCGCTTAACTTACAGAGTTCTTCGTAGTGCTTGGCGATCAGAATCTTCATGTGACACCCCCTCAAAGAGATAGACAAGCATCATATTTGTTATGACCAATTTATGATACTTGTCATTACGAATTTAGCACCGCCCTTATCAAACTGTCAATATTAATTTCTGAAAATTTGTTATAAAAGAAGGATACAAATCTTTCATATTGGGATGGCAAATGGTATTATGGTCTCAATCAAAAAGAACGGATTGCATACAGAATGGGGAGAATGAAATGACAGCTTTATATTCTGTTATCAAGTTTAAAATCATTGAGTTAATTAAATCGGGCAAATATCAGGCGAATGATCAGCTGCCGACGGAGAGTGAGTTTTGCGAACAATATGATGTCAGCAGAACAACTGTGAGACTGGCTCTGCAGCAGCTAGAGCTTGAGGGATATATTAAAAGAATTCAAGGAAAAGGGACATTTGTATCGGCGGCAAAAATACAAACGCCGATTCCGCATAAGATTACGAGCTTTGCAGAACAAATGAGAGGCCTTCGTTCCGAATCAAAAGTGCTTGAGCTTGTGGTGATTCCTGCCGATCACTCCATTGCCGAGCTTTTGAAAATGAAAGAGAATGAACCTGTCAACAAGCTTGTCAGAGTCAGATACGCCGAGGGGGAACCTTTGCAGTATCATACCTCATATATTCCCTGGAAGGCGGCACCGGGGCTGGCGCAGGAGGAATGCACCGGCTCGCTGTTTGAATTGTTAAGGACAAAATACAATATTGAAATCAGCAGGGGCACGGAATCGATCGAACCGATTTTAACGGATGAAACGATCAGCGGCCACTTATTAACCAATGTCGGAGCGCCTGCGTTTTTATCAGAATCCCTTACCTATGATAAAAATGAAGAAGTGGTGGAATATGCGCAAATTATTACCCGGGGAGACCGAACGAAATTCACCGTAGAACAGTCATATCATTCATAAAGCAATGTGTTTTAAGAAGGGAATGGTCGTTCTATGTTTCTATTGACGAATGGAAAAGTGCTGTGGGGAGCTGTCATTGCTGCTTTTATCCTATCAATTGTGTTTTACCCTGTTCTACCGGCCGAAATGCCGATTCATTATGATGTTGCGAACAGTCCGGATCTGACGGTTAACAAGCTGGCGGGGACTGTGATGCTGCCTGTTTTGATGGTGGTGTTTGCATGGGCGCGGAAGATCAATTGGCAATTTGTATTCGCAGTGTATATTTTGCTGATTTGCCACATTGTCGTCCTTTGTTTAGCGGTCTAAATCAAACAGCCAGAATAAAACTGGCTGTTTTTCTTTAATTTCAGCTTCATCTGACAATGAATGTGGTGTATAATAGCTGATGATCCTAAAGAATATTCTGAAATTTATAGGTGTGAAGCGGCGTATTATTAAAGGAAAGGCTGTATACTTTTTACAGCTTTAAAAAGACTGAATATTTAAACAATTATGTGAAAGGTGTGCTGATTAGATTGAATAAGCTTATTGAACGAGAAAAAACTGTATTTCATAAGGAAAAGCCCGACCCGTCATCCTTGGGATTTGGTCAATATTTTACAGATTATATGTTTGTGATGGACTACGAAGAGGGAATTGGATGGCATCATCCGAGAATTGCGCCGTACGCACCGCTTACGCTTGATCCGTCTTCATCTGTTTTTCATTACGGCCAGGCTGTTTTTGAAGGATTAAAAGCATACAGAACAGACGACGGCAGGGTGCTGCTGTTCCGTCCGGATCAAAATGTCAAACGGCTGAACAGATCGTGTGAGCGCATGAGTATGCCTCCTTTAGACGAAGAGCTGGTGCTTGAGGCATTGACGCAATTAGTTGAGCTGGAGAAAGATTGGGTTCCAAAGGAAAAAGGAACGTCACTGTATATTCGTCCTTTTGTGATTGCCACAGAACCGAGTCTCGGTGTGAAGGCATCCAAGAGCTATACATTCATGATCGTGCTTTCGCCTGTAGGCTCCTACTATGGCGACGATCAGCTGAAGCCGGTAAGAATCTACGTCGAAGATGAGTACGTGCGGGCGGTGAACGGCGGAGTCGGATGTGCAAAAACGTCTGGAAACTACGCGGCCAGTCTTCAGGCACAGCGGAAAGCGAATGAGCTGGGCTATGACCAGGTATTGTGGCTGGACGCCATCGAAAAGAAATATGTGGAAGAAGTAGGGAGCATGAACATCTTTTTCGTCATAAACGGGGAAGCTGTCACACCTGCTTTAAGCGGAAGTATTTTAAGCGGGGTTACACGTGCGTCTGCGATTGAACTGATTCGAAGCTGGGGCATTCCGGTTCGTGAAGAGAGAATATCGATTGATGAGGTGTATGCGGCCTCTGCACGCGGAGAATTGACAGAGGTCTTCGGCACAGGCACGGCAGCAGTCGTTACGCCTGTCGGTGAACTCAACATTCATGGAAAAACGGTGATTGTAGGCGACGGGCAAATCGGGGAGCTATCAAAAAAGCTGTATGAAACGATAACAGATATTCAGCTTGGAAAGGTGAAAGGCCCGTTTAACTGGACAGTGGAAGTGTGAAAAACCTGCCCGGAGGCAGGTTCTTTTTATTTTGAATGAGTCATATCAGCAGCCGGCTGGCTTTTGCGGTTTTTTACATAATACATTGCATAGCAAATGGCCATAAACGGAACGCCGCAATAGAGTGCGATTCTTTGATTCGGATCAAAGGCAATGCCAACAATGGAAGCCAGGCATAACAGGAACGCGGCAATCGGCACGAACGGATACAAAGGGGTTCTGTATTTCAAATCAGTAACCTTGTTTCCCGCTTCGATATAACGTTTTCTGAACATGAATTGAGAAGCAGCGATTCCCATCCACACGACAACGACGGCAAAACCGGAAATCGACACGAGCACAACGTATACAGTGTCTGGCGCAAATACGCTGGACAGCAACGACAGAATGCCGCCGATCATGCTGAACACCAGCGCGTTAAAAGGGGTTCCTTTTGACGTCAGCTTTGCAAATGTCGGATGAAGCGTTTTTTCTTTTGATAAAGACCACAGCATCCGGGAAGAAGCGTAGAGTCCGGAATTAGCCGCTGACAGGATCGCTGTCAGGATAACAAAGTTCATGATATCGGCTGCGTATGGTACACCGACTCTGTCAAAGACAGCGACAAACGGGCTTTTGATGACACCTGCATCTTGAATCGGAATCAGCCCTGACAGCACAAAAATTGTTCCGACAAAGAAGAGTGAGAGACGCCAGACCGTTGTTTTAATCGCTTTTGGTATCGTCTTGTCAGGATCAACGCTTTCACCGGCTGCGATTCCGATTAGTTCCGTTCCCGAAAAGGCAAAATTAACGGACAGCATCGTCATCAAAATCGGGACAAATCCATTTGGAAAAAGCCCGCCTTCCGCCATGAAGTTGGACAGCATCGGAGCGGATTCTCCGCCTTTGATCGGGATGATGCCGAACATGGCAGAGCCGCCTAAAAGAATAAATAATACAATGGCTAATACTTTGATGCTGGAAAACCAAAATTCTGATTCAGCGAAAAACTTGACCGAAAATGCGTTAAGCAAGAAAATGAACAGCGCAAAGACGGCACTCCACATCCAAACCGATGTATGGGGGAACCAGCGCTGCATTAACAGGCCGGCTGCTGTGAATTCTGATCCTAATGCCACGGTCCATGTCAGCCAGTACAGCCAAGCGACCGTAAATCCGGTGCCCGGCCCTATGTATTTGGCTGCATAGGTGTGAAAGGCGCCGGTCACAGGCATGGCGACTGACAGCTCACCGAGGCATAGCATGACCAGATAGACGATGCCGGCCCCGACTAAGTAGGCAAGTATCGTTCCGGCCGGGCCTGCTTGCTGAATGGTATAACCAGAGCTTAAAAACAGCCCGGTTCCGATGACACCTCCCAAGGAAAGCATAAAGAGGTGCCGGCTTTTCATACTTCTCTGAAAGGTTGTCTCATTCTTGTTGTGGGCAGAGTTCATCTTTTTCCAACTTTCTATCAGCGATTTATTTCCTCCTAATAAAAAATCTCATGTCAGAAAGTGACACGAGACTCCGGCGAACCGGCTTTAAGTTAGAATATACAAACTATTCCGATAAGTCAAGTTGTTTTTAAAGAGCGGGCCCAAGCCGCAATTTCTTGAATATCTTCGGGTTTTGTCCGGCAGCAGCCGCCAATCAGCCTCGCTCCTTTTTCATGCCAGGTGCGGGTGCTCGCCCCGTAAGATTCTGCGCATGCTGCGCCGTTCCACGTTTTTGTTTCCGGATCATATTGCTCACCTGAATTCGGGTAGACAATGATCGGTTTTGACGTGTTCTTTTTTAACTCCTCTATCAAGGAAGGGATATGCTGAAGCGGCGTGCAGTTGATGCCGAGTGCTGCAATTTGGCGGTGTTCATCAAGCCACGATGCGCAGTCAGCTGCAGGTGTTCCGTCACTGATATGCAGGCCGTCTTTAGCACTGAAGCTGATCCATGCATACGTTTCAGGAAATTCCTTCAACAGCCGAACAATCGCTTTGGCTTCAGTCAGACACGGAATCGTTTCGCATGCCAAAACATCAGCCCCGGCCTCGATCAGCGCCTTCATCCGGGGGCGATGAAATTCAATCAGTTCATCCTCTGAGATTCCGTAGTTGCCGCGATACTCAGAGCCGTCCGCAAGATAAGCGCCATAAGGGCCTACAGATGCCGCAATGATCGGTTTTGGCCGATTCAGACGGTTCTCTTCAAGCGACCAAAATTCATCACGTGCTTCAGCTGCGATGCTGACGGACAACTCGATGAGCCGGCGTGCTTCCGCTTCGCTCAGCCCGCGTGCGGCAAAGCCTTCAAATGTAGACTGATAGCTGGCAGTGATTGCACAATCGGCGCCTGCCGCGAAATAATCAGTATGAACTTGTTTAATCAGATTTGGCTCTTCCATCAGGATTTTTGCCGACCACAGACTGTCATTCAAATTACAGCCCTTGCGTTCAAGCTCGGTCGCCATGGCGCCGTCTAGCACAATAAGCGGGTATGTATCTAATATGTGTTGGATAGGATTCATAGAATGTACCGATGCCTTCTTTCAGATTTTTTTGAAAAAGATATGAAAATCGTAATGGAGGCTTACGTGTTTGTCAATAAACGCAAAAAGGGAAAGGTGTTCAGCCCATATGTCTGAACACCCTTTTCTTATGATATTTGTTTGTTGTGCGTGTCAGTCTTTGTGTCTGAAACCGGCCAGCACTCAATGCCATTGTGGTTTTTGAGCACATCTTTATAAAAGACCGGATCCTTGCCTGCTTTCTTCTGGCGTGTATAGTCTTTCAGCGCCGTAAAAACGACCTTTGATAGTAAGAAAATCGCGATTAAATTCACGACGACCATCAAACCCATGAACAAATCAGCAAGATCCCAGACGAGCTGGACTTTGGCAACACAGCCAAACACGATCATTGCCAGCACGCCGATACGGTAGACAAAAATCAGTTTTTTGCTTTTGTTCAAAAAGCCGATATTGGTTTCGCCATAATAATAGTTTCCAATTAGAGCACAGAATCCGAATAACAAAATCAGAATCGCGAGAAAGCCTGATGCCCATGATCCGACATGGGAGCTGAGGGAGGCTTGTGTCAAGGCGATTCCGCTCAGACCCGGAGTATGATAGGCATCCGAAAACAGGATGATAAAGGCGGTGCTTGTACAAATGACCAGTGTATCTGTCAGTACACCAAAAGCTTGGATCAGCCCCTGTTTGACGGGATGGCTTGTTGTGGCGGTGGCAGCGGCATTCGGTGCGCTTCCCATTCCCGCTTCGTTTGAAAAGATTCCCCGTCTGACGCCTTGCATGAGTGCCGCGCCCAAAGCCCCGCCGGCGGCCTGATCAAAACCAAACGCATTTTTCACGATTAGCGCAAGCACACCTGGCAGCTGCGTAATGTTGGTGAAAATGACGAAAAACGCAACTCCGATATACAGGACAGCCAATACGACGACAATGGATTCAGCCAGCTTTGCAATGCGCTTGACTCCGCCAAAAATAATCGTGCCGAATACAGCAATTAAAATGAGTCCCAATGTCAGGCGGTTTGTGCCAAACGCGTTTTCAAAGGCAAGGCTGACTGTATTTGATTGAACCGAGTTGAAGACGATACCGAACGATAAGGTGATTAACACAGCGAACAGCGCGCCCATCCACCTTTTGTTCAGCCCTTTTTCCATGTAATACGCCGGCCCGCCGCGGAAGCCGTTTACATCTTTTACTTTATAAATCTGAGCCAGTGTGCTTTCCACAAAGCTGGATGCTGATCCGATAATAGCGATAATCCACATCCAGAAGATTGCACCGGGCCCGCCGAGTGCAATGGCGATGGCAATGCCCGTAATATTTCCCGTTCCGACACGGGCCGCCATGCTGATGCAAAAGGCTTGAAACGGAGAAATGGTGTTTTTCGACCGGGAAGCAGCACCTTCTCTTAATACCCTGACCATTTCTTTCAGCATGCGAACCTGTAAAAACTTCAGCCTGAACGTAAAATAGATTCCCAGAGAAAGGAGCAAAACAATTAATAGCTTTGACCACAAAAGATCATTTGCAATACCGACGATATGTTCCAGGATTTGCTGCATACAATCACCTCTTTTTTCATATTTAAAAAATGCTGAGCTCCCATTCCTGCGCCATATGCTTTAGCAGCATACCGCCAGTGAGGCTGTTGCCGTATTCATCAATGGCAGGCCCGTAAATGCCGATGCCGCATCCGGATTGAAAAGGTTGTTCTCTTCTGGCGCTTGGAGGCACCAGCGCCATGATGCCGCCGGAGACGCCGCTTTTGGCCGGCACGCCGACAAACGCCGCATATTTGCCTGAAGCGTTGTACATGCCGCACGTCAGCATTAATGCCTTGGCCAATTTTGCCACATCTTTTGGAATCACCTGCTCGCGTCGAATCGGATGATACCCGTCATGAGCAAGGATCAGGCCGATCAACGCAATGTCTTCTGTGGTGCTCTCCATAGCGCATTGCTTCAAGTACACCTCAAGTGTTTCTTCTACTTCAGCTTCTAAAAAGTTTGTTTCTTTTAAATAGTAGGCCAGCGCTCTGTTGCGGTGGGCGGTTTCCCATTCAGAACGGAATACTTCCTCATGAATTCTCGGCCGTTTTCCTATCAAAGTTTCCATCACCGAGTAAAGGAACTCGAGCTTTTCGTATGCCGATTCTCCGGGAAGAATCGAAGCGATGGTAAGGGCGCCCGCGTTGATCATGGGGTTGAAGGGCTTTCCCGGCTTGTTGATTTCGAGCCGAATGATTGAATTAAAGGCGTCGCCTGTCGGCTCGACATCTACGCGGTCCAGCACATAGGGAATGCCGCGGCTCATGCAGGCGGCAATAAAGCTAATCACTTTTGAAATGCTTTGCAGGGTAAAAGAGACGTTCCAGTCGCCGGCGTGTATCATCGTTCCATCAGGCTCCAATACACAGATGCCGAGCTGTGAATCATTGACTTTTCCTAAAGCGGGGATATAGTTTGCGCTTTGTCCATTGGCGGCAAAAGGGCGATAGTATTCAACCCAATCATGAAGCTGTAACGCCGGGTTTATGTCTTTCTGTTGCTCTTTTATCAATTCTTTCATCGAATTCCTCCTCACTGATTTTTTTCTTAAAGGACTGAGGTGTATCAAAACGAAGGCTAAAGGGGCGTTAAACGCTTTCATAATAGCGGAAGGTATAATTACTGTATAATGGAGACTACAGAATCATACAAAATACGACAAAAACATTTTGAAAATAAGCAGTAAGATTTATAAAAACCTCATGTTCTGGGTCAAAAGCAATTTGCAGGTTTTCTCCCGATTCCCCAAAATAAAAAGCGAGGATGTGATCAACATAAAACTGGAACGGTTTATTGAAAAAGACGGATATATACTGGCCCTCATGCTGATAACGGTGCCGCTGGCCGGTGAACTGAAATTTTATCCCCTCAATGAAGAATTCCGGGTCAGCTTTGGGGCACCGGTTTTTTTCTTCTTTTTATCGCTGTTGCGGCAAGTGCCCGCTGTGCTGCCGGGTTTTCTGACTGGAGCGGCTGTTTTCATCTTTCGCGTCTTTCTGGAATTATGGGGCGGAGGACACAATGGGCTGACTCCGATTCTGTATGATCAAGCGTCTGGCTTTTTCTTTTATATGACTTACGCCTGTCTGTTTTCCATATTAAAGGCCAATCGTTTCCGTGAACGGCCGATTATGCTCGGTTTCATTGGGTTTATGATTGAAGTTGTGTCAGATTGTGTCGAGCTGGCTGTGCAATTTCTCATTTTTCATACGGTTGTCACGCCTGAGAAAATCACTGACATTGCGGTGATTGCGATTTCTCACACATTTATTGTGATGAGCTTTTATAGTGTGCTGAAGCTGTATGAAACACAATCGAGAGAAAAACAGACAAGGCAGCAGCACGGGCACATGCTGATGATCGTTTCCAATTTATATGAAGAAACGGTGCACCTAAAAAAGACATTGAAAACGACAGAGAAAGTGACAAACGATTCGTATCAGCTCTATCGGGAAATGAAGGGCAAGGATGTTCAGCTGAGCGGCAGAATCTTGAGACTGGCCGGAGAGATTCATGAAGTGAAAAAGGACAACCAGCGGATATTCGCAGGGCTTTCAAAACTGATTTCGAATGAGAGTTTGAGAGATTATATGAGGGCTTCTGATTTGCTGCAGCTCGTGATTCGAATGAATGAAAAGTACGCTGAAGCACTAGGGAAGCAGATTGATTTTTACTGCTCGATCGAGGGAGAGCATGACGAATATCACGTATTTATCGTGCTTTCGATCATTAATAATCTAACAGCAAATGCGGTAGAGGCTATGGATGAAGAGGGAATGGTCAGCCTGAGGCTCCGTAAGCCAAATGAGAGTATGGTAGAATTCCAGGTGGAAGACAATGGCCCCGGGATTTCCGAGAAAATCGGAGACATTGTGTTTGACCCGGGCTTTACTTCAAAATATGACGAATTTGGCACGCCTTCTACGGGTATCGGACTTTCCTACGTAAAGGAAATCGTGACAGAGCTAGAAGGGGATATCACGTTTGATAATCAGCAGCGGGGAGTGGTGTTTGCCATCAGGCTGCCTGTCCGGCATTTGATTCAGAAAGGGTGAACCAAAAGCTATGCGTTTTTTTATTGCAGATGATGACCGTGCGGTGCGGTCAATTTTAAGGCAGATCATTGAGGACGAAGATCTCGGGGAAGCTGCTGGTGAAGCAGACGACGGAAGCCAAGTGGAAGGGCATATGCTGCAATTTAAGCAGATTGATATTTTATTAATCGATCTGTTAATGCCCGGAAGAGACGGCATTGAGACGATTCGTCAGATCCAGAATACGTACTCCGGCAAAATCGTAATGATCTCTCAAGTGGAGGCGAAGGAAATGGTCGGGGAAGCGTACTCGCTCGGCATCGAATATTTTATCCATAAGCCGATTAACCGCATTGAAATTGTCACGGTTCTCCAAAAGGTGAAGGAGCGGATCGAGCTTGAACACTCGATTGGAGCCATTCAGCATTCTCTAAGCCGGCTTGTCAATCGGACTGAACGGAAAGCGCGTCCCCAGCAGAAGAGTGACAGCGGTTTAAAAGAGGCAGGAACATTCCTGTTGTCCGAGCTGGGCATGATGGGAGAAGGCGGCGCACATGATCTCATGGCGGTCCTGCAGTATTTAGCAGAACACGAGCAATCCGAGCCGCACGAAAAACAAAGCCCTTCGCTAAAACAAATATTCACCCAAGTAGCGGTACGGAAGCTGGGCACAGGGGCCTCACAGACGGAAGTCAATCGCGAAATGAAAGCCTCGGAGCAGCGTATCCGCAGAGCGATTATTCATTCGCTGCACCATTTTGCTTCACTGGGCACAACTGATTTTTCGAATCCAAAATTTGAAACCTATGCATCCAAATTCTTTGATTTTCCGGTTGTCAGCCAGAAAATGAAAGAACTCCAATCCAAGGATGCAAAACCCCTTGCACCTGCTAGAATAAATATGAAAAAATTCATCCACGTGTTTTTTTTGGAAGCAAAGCTTTTGCATGAGACGATGAAACAAAGAAGGATATAAACCAAACAGCCGGCTGACCTGGCTGTTTTTTTGCTGCGCAGAATCCCGGCCGGACAGTGATTTACCGCTTTTTTATAAAATATCAGAAAATAAAGATATTGACTTATTGTTTATTTGTCTTACAATTAAACAAAAGGATATATGGGAAGGAGCGGATGTGGAAGAAAAAATAATAAAAGCGCTTACAGATAGAGGCTGTATACACAAATAACAGGAGGTTATGTTGATGAGCCGTATCAGAAAAGCACCCGCTGGAATTTTAGGTTTTCCGGTTGCTCCTTTTAACACACAAGGAAAACTGGAGGAAGAAGCTCTTTTTCAAAACATTGAGTTTTTGCTGAATGAGGGCTTGGAAGCGATATTTATCGCTTGCGGGTCTGGTGAATTCCAATCTCTCAGCCAGAAGGAATATGAGCAGATGGTTGAAGTCGCAGTCTCGGCAGCCGGAGGAAAGGTGCCGGTCTACACGGGGGTGGGCGGCAACCTCAGCACAGCGCTTGATTGGGCGCAGCTGTCGGAGAAAAAAGGCGCCGACGGCTACTTGATTCTGCCTCCGTATTTGGTGCATGGCGAACAGGAGGGGCTGTACCAGTATGCGAAAACGATTATTGAAAGCACTGACTTGAACGCGATTCTTTATCAGCGCGATAACGCAGTTCTCTCTGTTGAACAGATCAAACGTCTGACCGAATGTGAACAGCTTGTCGGTGTCAAAGACGGGGTAGGAAATATGGATTTGAATATCAACCTCGTCTATACGATCGGCGACCGCTTGGGATGGCTCAACGGAATGCCGATGGCTGAAGTGACGATGCCGGCATATCTGCCGATCGGGTTCCACTCTTACTCTTCAGCGATTTCAAATTATATCCCGCATATTTCGCGAATGTTCTATGATGCATTGAAAAACGGAAATGACGAGCTGGTGAAGGAACTCTATCGGCATGTGATTCTGCCGATCAACGACATTCGCAAACAACGAAAAGGCTACGCCGTATCCTTGATTAAAGCCGGTATGGAAATCATGGGTTTGAATGTAAGGAATACAGCCAGACCGCCTGTCGGCCCGGTTGAAAAAGATCATTATCAGCAATTGGAAGCAATTTTGAAGCAGGCGGCTGACCGTTTTCCGAAAAAAGCCGCGACGGTTTGACCAGAAAAAACACGAAAGGGGCAATGGGCATGTCTGTGATCACGGAACAAAACACGTACCTCAACTTTATTAACGGAGAGTGGGTTAAGTCTCAATCAGGCGATATGGTCAAGGTCGAAAACCCTGCCGATGTGAATGATATTGTCGGATATGTACAGAATTCAACGGCTGAAGATGTGGAACGTGCCGTCGCCGCCGCCAATGAAGCCAAAACGGCTTGGAGAAAGCTGACGGGTGCCGAGCGCGGCCAATACTTATACAAAACAGCGGATATCATGGAGCAGCGCTTGGAGGAAATCGCCGCCTGTGCAACGCGTGAAATGGGTAAAACATTGCCGGAAGCGAAGGGAGAAACAGCCCGGGGGATTGCCATTCTGCGCTATTACGCCGGAGAGGGCATGCGAAAAACGGGTGACGTCATTCCGTCTACTGACAAAGACGCACTCATGTTTACCACCCGTGTTCCGCTCGGTGTGGTCGGCGTGATTTCTCCGTGGAACTTCCCAGTGGCGATTCCGATTTGGAAAATGGCGCCGGCATTGGTATACGGCAATACCGTTGTCATCAAACCGGCGACAGAAACAGCTGTGACATGCGCGAAGATCATTGCCTGCTTTGAGGAAGCGGGGCTCCCGGCAGGGGTCATCAATTTGGTGACAGGCCCGGGTTCTGTTGTCGGGCAGGGGCTTGCTGAGCATGACGGTGTAAACGCCGTTACGTTTACAGGTTCAAATCAAGTCGGAAAAATCATCGGGCAAGCCGCTTTAGCGAGGGGAGCCAAGTACCAGCTTGAGATGGGCGGCAAAAACCCTGTCATCGTAGCTGATGACGCTGACCTTGAAGCTGCGGCCGAAGCTGTCATAACGGGGGCCTTCCGTTCAACCGGCCAGAAATGCACCGCGACAAGCCGTGTCATTGTACAAAGCGAAATTTATGAGCGCTTTAAAGAAAAACTGCTCCAGCGCACAAAAGATATTACAATCGGAGACAGCTTAAAAGAGGATGTCTGGATGGGACCGATTGCCAGCAAGAATCAGCTTGATAACTGCCTGTCATACATTGAGAAAGGCAAACAGGAGGGGGCTTCCCTTTTAATAGGAGGAGAAAAGCTGGAGAACGGAAAGTATCAAAACGGCTATTATGTTCAGCCTGCCATCTTTGACAATGTGACATCTGAGATGACAATTGCCCAGGAGGAAATTTTCGGTCCGGTGATCGCCTTGATCAAGGTGGACTCGATGGAAGAGGCGCTGAACATCGCCAATGATGTGAAGTTCGGATTAAGTGCATCCATCTTCACGGAAAACATCGGCCGAATGCTTTCTTTCATTGATGAAATCGATGCCGGGCTGGTTCGGATCAATGCAGAAAGCGCAGGTGTTGAGCTGCAGGCGCCTTTTGGCGGCATGAAGCAGTCGAGCTCCCACTCCCGAGAACAGGGTGAGGCAGCGAAGGACTTTTTCACAGCGATCAAAACCGTTTTTGTGAAGCCGTAATGGTGCTGGAAAGAGGCATGCGTCTCTTTCCCGGCTTTATCACAGCCAGCATATGATTCTCTACTTTGAAAAGGAGAAGATACTATGAAAAAAGACTTTGCGAATGTTACACCGGCGGGCAAAAAAACGTCCGTGCGCTGGTTCATCGTGTTTATGCTGTTTCTTGTGACCTCTATTAACTACGCGGATCGAGCGACGCTTTCCATCACCGGAGATTCCGTCCAGCACGATTTGGGATTGGACTCGGTCGCCATGGGATATGTCTTTTCTGCCTTTGGCTGGGCCTATGTCATCGGACAGCTTCCGGGCGGCTGGTTGCTGGACCGTTTTGGTTCAAAGACTATCATTGCGTTAAGCATCTTTTTCTGGTCGTTTTTTACGCTGCTGCAAGGGGCGATTGGCTTTTTCTCCGCCGGCACAGCGATTATCCTGCTGTTTGCACTGCGTTTTCTGGTTGGTTTATCAGAAGCGCCTTCATTTCCCGGAAACGGCAGAGTTGTTGCCTCATGGTTTCCAAGCTCCGAGCGCGGGACAGCTTCAGCCTTTTTTAATTCAGCACAATACTTCGCAATCGTCATTTTTTCTCCTTTAATGGGCTGGCTTACCCACTCTTTCGGCTGGCATTCCGTCTTCGTTGTCATGGGTATTGCGGGCATTCTTCTGGCTGTCATCTGGCTAAAAACGGTGTATGAACCGAAAAAACACCCAAAGGTTAATGAAGCTGAGCTTGCGTACATCGAACAGGGCGGCGGGCTGATTTCCATGGATGACAGTAAAAGCAAACAAGAAACAGAATCGAAATGGCCGTATATCAAACAGCTGTTAACGAACCGCATGCTGATTGGCGTGTACATCGCGCAATACTGTATTACGACTCTCACCTATTTCTTTCTCACATGGTTTCCGGTATATTTGGTTCAGGCCCGCGGCATGTCTATTCTTGAAGCTGGGTTTGTCGCTTCCCTGCCGGCGCTGTGCGGATTTGCCGGCGGCGTGCTTGGAGGTATTGTGTCAGACATCTTACTCAAAAAAGGCCGTTCACTGACCTTTGCAAGAAAAGTGCCAATCATTGCCGGCATGCTGCTGTCTTGCAGTATGATTGTCTGTAACTACACAGATTCAGCATGGCTCGTCGTTGTCATTATGTCGCTCGCGTTTTTCGGAAAAGGCTTCGGCGCATTGGGTTGGGCTGTCGTGTCGGACACGTCTCCGAAAGAATGTGCAGGATTAAGCGGCGGTTTGTTCAACACTTTCGGGAATATTGCCTCAATTACAACACCGATTATTATCGGATACATTGTCAATGCCACTGGATCTTTCAATGGCGCGCTTGTGTTTGTCGGCGCTAACGCGATTGCGGCGATCCTCAGCTATTTGCTGCTGGTCGGGCCGATCAAACGGGTCGTGTTAAAGAAACAAGAACAAGACCCCGATCAATCGTTGCCTGTCTAATATTTATGAAAGCGCTTTATAAAGGGAGGAAAATGCATGAGTTCACCGATACAAGAGCAGGTTCAAAAAGAAAAGAGATCGAATATTCCCTCAATTTCTGAAATGAAGGTGATTCCTGTTGCGGGACATGACAGCATGCTGCTGAATCTAAGCGGAGCACACAGCCCGTTTTTTACCCGGAATATCGTAATCTTAACAGACAGCAGCGGAAATCAGGGAGTCGGCGAGGTGCCTGGCGGAGAGCATATTCGCCGCACACTGGAGCTGTCAGAGCCGCTTGTTGTCGGAAAATCTATCGGTGCGTACCAGGCGATATTGCAAACGGTCAGAAAGCAGTTTGGCGATCAGGACAGGGGAGGGCGAGGAAACCAGACGTTTGATTTGCGCACCACTGTGCACGCCGTCACCGCACTGGAAGCGGCATTGTTAGATTTGCTTGGAAAGTTTCTTCAGGAACCGGTCGCGGCTTTGCTGGGCGGAGGGAAGCAGCGTGATGAAGTAAAAATGCTCGGTTACCTCTTTTACATCGGCGACCGAAATCGGACGACCTTGCCGTATCAAAGCGATGAGCAGTCAGATTGTGCCTGGTTCCGTCTGCGCCATGAGGAAGCGCTGACGCCGGAGGCCATTGTGCGTCTTGCCGAATCCGCACAGGAGCGCTATGGCTTTCAGGATTTCAAATTGAAAGGCGGGGTGCTGCGGGGAGAAGAGGAAATCGAAGCTGTTACCGCATTATCGAAACGTTTTCCAGAGGCAAGGATCACTCTTGATCCGAACGGGGCATGGTCATTAGAGGAAGCTATTGCATTATGTAAAGGAAAGCAAGATGTGCTCGCGTATGCGGAAGATCCATGCGGGGATGAGAATGGCTACTCCGCTCGTGAAGTAATGGCTGAATTCCGCCGCGCGACAGGGCTTCCGACTGCGACAAATATGATTGCGACTGACTGGCGGGAAATGGGTCACGCGATTCAGCTCCACGCGGTCGATATACCGCTGGCTGATCCGCATTTTTGGACGATGCAAGGGTCGGTGCGGGTTGCGCAAATGTGCCATGATTGGGGTTTGACATGGGGCTCGCACTCCAACAACCACTTTGATATTTCCCTAGCGATGTTTACCCATGTAGCAGCAGCGGCTCCGGGGCGGATCACGGCGATTGATACCCATTGGATCTGGCAGGACGGGCAGCGATTAACGAAACAGCCTTTTGAGATTTCTTCTGGCTGTGTCAAGGTGCCGGATAAGCCTGGACTAGGCGTCGATATTGATATGGAACAAGTGGAAAAAGGCCATGAGATCTATCGGAAAATGAATTTAGGCGCACGGAATGACGCGATCCCAATGCAGTTTCTGATCCGCAACTGGGAATTTGACCGGAAGCGCCCGTGTCTTGTGCGATAAGTTTGATTGTAAATATTGTCATATCCGCTATTTTGTCTTACAATTGAACAACTGAAGGGAGAGTTGTTCGTGTACGAAGGTTTAGAGGATTTGAAAGTCGATACAGTCAATCGGAAAACATTAGCCAAGCAGGTCATCGAACGGATTGTCCATTTATTATCGAGCGGACAGTTGAGGGCCGGAGACAAATTGCCGACAGAAATGGAACTGATGGACATTTTGCATGTCAGCAGGCCGGTGCTTAGGGAGGCGCTCAGTTCACTTGAAACGCTGGGCGTCATTACGAGAAAAACACGAGGGGGCACATATTTCAACGATAAAATTGGCATGCAGCCGTTTTCAGTCATGCTTGCTTTGGCCACTGATAATCTTCCGGCTATCATTGAAGCGCGGATGGCGCTAGAACTCGGGCTCGTGACAATTGCCGCGGAAAAAATCAATGAGGAAGAGCTTCAGCGTTTGCATAAGACGATCGACGATATTGCCAACAGCACTGACAATCTTTATGGTGAAGCGGATAAAGAGTTCCATCGAATTATTGCGTTAAGCGCTAATAACCCCGTCGTTGAAGGGATGATTCAGTCCCTGCTGATTACCCATGCGAAAATTGACAGCCAAATTCCGTACAGGGAGAGAGATGTAACGGTCGAATATCACAAAAAAATCTACGACGCCCTTGCCAAAAGAGATCCGTACAAAGCACATTACCACATGTATGAACATCTGAAATTTGTCCGTGACAAAATTCTAAAAGGAATGGATGAAAAATAATGGTGAGCAACCGCAGTTGAAACGTAAGAGCTGCGGTTTTTTTAAAACCAATTTAGAAAACGCTTACTAAGATATGAGGAGTGATTTTCATATGGCGATGAACCTCAGGAAGAACCAAACCCCCCTTTACATCAAAGTGCATGAAATAGATAACACTGCGATTATTGTAAATGATGGAGGACTGCCAAAGGGCACTGTTTTCTCATGCGGGCTCGTACTTGAAGAGGATGTTCCTCAAGGCCATAAGGTGGCCCTCACCGATCTCAATCAAGGGGACGAGATCGTGCGTTACGGAGAGGTGATCGGATTTGCTGATGAGACGATCAAACGCGGGAGCTGGATACGGGAAGCCCTCGTGAGAATGCCCGCTCCTCCGGCGTTAGACGATCTTCCTCTCGCAAACAGAGTGCCGCAGCCGCGGCCCCCTCTTGAAGGCTACACGTTTGAGGGATACCGAAATGCGGATGGCAGTGCGGGGACAAAAAATATCCTCGGCATCACGACAAGTGTTCAATGTGTTGTTGGCGTTTTGGATTATGCAGTCAAACGAATAAAAGAAGAGCTGCTGCCGAAATACCCAAATGTCGATGACGTTGTGCCGCTGCATCATCAATACGGATGCGGTGTGGCGATCAATGCGCCCGACGCTGTCATTCCGATCCGCACGATTCAAAATCTCGCGAAGCATCCGAACTTCGGCGGAGAAGTAATGGTCATCGGATTGGGCTGTGAAAAGCTCCTCCCGGAAAGAATTGCCTCCGAAAATGATGATGACATTCTATCGCTCCAGGATCACCGAGGTTTTGCGGCGATGATCCAATCCATTTTGGAAATGGCGGAGGAACGGTTAATCAGGCTGAACAGCAGAACCCGGGTGTCATGTCCTGTTTCGGATCTGGTTATCGGCCTGCAATGCGGTGGCAGTGATGCGTTTTCCGGCGTGACGGCGAACCCTGCCGTGGGGTATGCGGCTGATTTATTGGTTCGCGCAGGTGCAACGGTTTTGTTTTCTGAAGTGACAGAGGTGCGGGATGCCATTCATTTATTAACGCCGCGGGCTGTCAGTGAAGAGGTCGGACAATCACTGATCAAAGAGATGAAGTGGTATGACAGCTATCTTCGGCGGGGAGACGCAGACCGAAGCGCAAACCCGTCACCAGGCAATAAAAAAGGCGGATTATCCAATGTGGTGGAAAAAGCGTTAGGCTCGGTAGCGAAATCAGGCACAAGCCCCATCTCCGGCGTGCTCGGCCCTGGTGAAAGAGCAGAGCAAAAAGGCCTGCTGTTCGCGGCGACACCGGCAAGCGATTTTGTGTGCGGCACCCTGCAGCTGGCTGCGGGCATGAATCTGCAGGTGTTTACGACAGGGAGGGGAACACCATATGGCCTGGCTGCTGCACCGGTGCTGAAAGTATCGACTCGGCATTCCTTATCAGAGCATTGGGCTGATTTAATCGATATCAATGCCGGACGAATCGCGACAGGAGAGGCCAGTATCGAAGACGTAGGCTGGGAAATCTTCAGGACGATTTTGGATGTAGCAAGCGGCCATAAACAAACGTGGGCAGACCGTTGGGGCCTTCATAATGATTTGTGCTTGTTTAATCCTGCTCCAGTGACTTGATTCATGTTTTTATAGCAGGAAGATGGAATATGCTGTAAAATGAAAATCAGCGTATAGGAAATGGAGGGGTTATAGCATGGCATTCATTAGATTCCGAGTGACACGAATTCAATAGTGAACAACTCTCGCCTGAATGCGGGAGAATCGGGATGAATCCGCCTATGTATAAGCCCTTATATGGTTATCAAAAAAGAGGGTGGCGTGCCTGCCCTTTTTTGTGCCTTCAAGCATCCCTTCTCTCTACTGCAGGCCTGAGCATGAGAAAGGGGAAATGGGATGACAAACCTTAACGAAAAACAGCTTATCACTGAGATTGTCGGGCTTGCACGCAGCCAAGGTTTGACGGTTCATTCTGAGAACGCGCAATTGAATGAAACCGGAATGGACTTTCAAGTTGTATTTGCCAAGGACGACACAGGTATGCCATGGGTGCTGCGAAAACCGCGGCGAAGTGATGTTGTGGAAAGAGCATCTGCAGAAGGCATAACGCTTGCCTTTCTCCGCGCGAATCTGACTGCTGATGTGCCGGATTGGAGAATTCATACACCGGAATTGATCGCTTACCCAATGTTAAAAGGGACGCCGGCTGCTGGAATTGACTTGGAACAAAAGCAATATGTATGGAATATGGATCATCAGCCGCCGTCAGACGACTTTGTCCGCACACTTGCCGACATACTGGCTGAATTACATGGCACGGATCAAATATCTGCTGGGCAATCCGGAATAGAAGTGATAAGGCCAGAAGATTTCAGGCAAATGACAGCAGACTCTATGGTTGATGTGAAGAATAAGCTTGGTGTATCTAGTCAGCTTTGGGAAAGATGGCAAAAGTGGATAAATGATGATGCATACTGGCCTGGTTTTTCTGCACTGATACACGGCGATCTCCACCCGCCGCATATTCTTATCGACCAAAATGAACGTGTCACAGGACTTCTGGATTGGACAGAAGCGAAGGTTGCCGATCCAGCCAAGGATTTTGTTCTTTATCAAACCATTTTCGGGGAAAAAGAAACTGCCCGTTTACTTGAATACTATAATCAAGCAGGCGGCCGGAAATGGGCAAAAATGCAGGAACACATTTCAGAGATGCAGGCGGCGTATCCGGTGGAAATCGCCAAGCTCGCTCTGCAAACACAGCAGGAGGAGCACGTTCATATGGCGCTGGAAGCACTCGGTGTAATATCGGATTAAGAATTGACTTCATTTCATGAACCAAGTATTATAAACTTTACAAATAATAGAACGGATCAACAATCGTGAGGAAGAGCAAGTACGCATCAGAATGGAGGTTCAGAGAGTCGGTGGCAGGTGTGAACCGATCCTCCCCTGATGCCGAATGGGCTTCTGAATTGCTTTGCTGAACGGATAGTAGGCGATGCCGGGTTTCTCTCCCCGTTACCAAGAGAGGAGTATCGAAACATAGGTTTTCTGTACTTAGAGTGAACGGCTGTATAGCTGTTAATAAAGGTGGTACCGCGAGACCCTCGTCCTTTGCATAGGACGGGGGTTTTTGTGTTTCTTAAAGGAGGTGACGGCCAATGGACGATGGCTGGTGGTGGCATAGCAGATGAGTTAGAAAGGAGGATATCAAATGGTCATTGCAACTGATGATCTTGAGGTCGCATGTCCTAAATGTGAAAGAGCGGGAGAAATCGAAGGAACACCTTGCCCGGCCTGCAGCGGAAAAGGTGTTATTCTGACTGCTCAAGGATATACGCTTCTGGATTTTATCCAAAAGCATTTGAATAAGTAAAGGAGAAAAGCTGAGATGAGATGAGAGCAGAAGAGCAGAGTAAGATTCGTGAGGCCGCAGCAGGTACGATTTTTTTGCTGATCGGAACAGTTTGTTTTGCGTCTAAATCGATTTGGATAAAATGGGCATACCAAATGGGTGCTGAGCCAGATGCCGTGCTGCTATACAGGCAGCTGCTGGCTGTTCCGCTGTTTTGGCTGATTTTTTAATATACCGTCCTCCAATGCCAGACGGTAAGAAAAAAGGAGACCTATGGAAGGCTTGTGGCGCGGGAGTGTTTTGTTTTTTTCTGTCTCCCTTGCTTGATTTTATCGGGCTGAACCATGTATCCGCAATGGTTGAACGTATATTGCTGATGAGCTATCCGTTGTTTGTGTTTGGATTCACCGCGTGTCGTGACCGGAAAAGGTCCTCAATTCAGGACCTCTTCGCAGTTCTGGCGGTCATGTTTGGGCTTTTCTTGGCGCTGGGCGGCTGGAATGCTGAGCTTTTCCAGGCGAATATGATTGGAGCTGTATTCATTTTGTTATCTTCGGCCGTCTATGCTGGTTATCTTGTCCTTTCCGGGCATCTCGTCCATCAAATCGGGGGGATCCGTCTCAATGCATACGGGATGACAGCTGCTGGAGCTGCCATGATGCTTTACACAGGGATAAAATCGGCGGCTGGCATGAATACGCCAATGGCAGCATATCCGCTTTCTATGTATGGTTTGTTCGCGGTAATTGCAGTCGTTACCACAGTGATTCCATTTGTGCTAATGCTTGAGGGCATAAAACGAATCGGGGCACAGCGAGCCGCCGCCATTTCAATGGCAGGGCCTATCCTGACGATTTTCTATGGAGCTTTATTTCTCGGTGAACGGCTCGGGCTTATTCAAGTCATTGGATGCGCTGCCGTATTCTTTGTCATTACGGGCATGGAATACAGGAAGCTGAAAACAGGAAAAAAAGAATAATTTATATAAAACACACACGTTTTTCAATTACAATAAGTGTAATTACGTGTGTGTTTTTTGATTTTGTAAAGGTTAGGTGAGAAGATGCAGCGCATATTGCTTGTAGAAGACGACCACTCAATCAGTGAAATGGTGGATCATTATTTAACAAAAGAAGGCTTTGGAATTGTGCATGCCTTCGACGGAGAAGAGGGCATCCGGCTGTTTCAGCAGGGTTCATACGATTTGGTCCTCCTTGATATCATGCTCCCGAAGCTGAACGGCATGGATTTTCTGAAAATCATCCGGGAAAAAAGCAATATACCGGTCTTAATGATTTCGGCAAAAGACGGAGAGGTGGACAAGGCATTGGGACTGGGCTTTGGGGCGGATGATTATATCGCCAAACCGTTTTCGATGATTGAGCTGACAGCCAGAGTAAAAGCCGCGATACGGCGGGCGACGCAATATTCGGCAGAGGAGCCGGCTGTGAATAAGGTGATCCGGATTCACCAGCTGGCGATAGATGTAGACAATGTTTCCGTCTTGAAAAACGGACAACCGCTCCAGCTGACGTCAACAGAATGGCAGCTGCTGTGCTTATTTGCATCAAATCCTAAAAAAGTGTTTACGAAAGAACAAATCTACCGTTCCGTTTGGAATGAAGAGTACTTTGATGATCAGAACATCATTAACGTACACATGCGGCGGCTCAGAGAAAAGATTGAGGATGACCCCTCCTCCCCTCAATATATTAAAACGTTATGGGGCATCGGTTATAAATTAGGAGAGTTTTAGAATGACAGTGCTATGGGTGGCCGCTGTCATCGCTCTGGCGTGTCTGAATGTGATTCAATTCATAATGAAAAAGAAGCGGGACGGGAATCTGGCTTACACGGCTGACCAGCTTAGCTACATGCTCAGCCGGGATTCGGCAGGACAAATTTTGCTTCCTACAGACGATCATGCGCTCAAAAGCTTGCTTGTTAATATCAATCTTATCGTTGAGAATCGTCAGCAGATCAGCGCCCAATTTGCCAAAACAGAGCAATCCATGAAGCGGATGCTGACCAATATGTCTCACGACCTGAAAACGCCGTTAACGGTCATTCTCGGTTATATCGAAGCCATTCAAAGTGACCCGAACATGCCGGACGAAGAGCGGGAAAGATTGCTGGGGAAGCTCCGCCAGAAAACAAATGAACTCATTCAGATGATCAACTCCTTTTTTGATTTAGCGAAATTAGAATCTGAAGATAAAGAGATCCCGATTACCAAAGTACATATGAACGACATATGCAAACGAAATATCCTGCACTATTATGACGCTGTTCAGTCAAAAGGCTTTCAAGCAGCCATCGATATCCCGGATACGCCGGTGTATGCGCAGGCGAATGAAGAGGCTCTGGACAGAATCCTGCAAAACCTATTGTCCAATGCGATTCAATATGGCGCGGCCGGCAAGTTAATCGGGCTGACGCTGTCTTATGATGAGAGGAACATCGCCATCACCGTATGGGATCGCGGAAAAGGGATTAGTGAAACCGATCAGCAGCGGGTGTTTGAGAGGCTGTACACACTTGAAGAATCCAGAAATAAAGCATTTCAAGGAAGCGGACTGGGTTTAACCATCACAAAACGGCTTACAGAAAAAATGGGAGGCACCATATCCGTCCAAAGCAAGCCGTACGAACGGACTGCATTTACGATCACATTGAAACGCATGACATATTAATCGTAAGAATTTCTTAAGGTTTGAGAAATAAAAATGACAGGGCTCGCCGCTACAATAGAAAACAGGAAAAGAGAGGGAAGGAGAAACAAAGTTGACTTATATCGTACAAACAAACGGGCTGACCAAAACATATCAGGGCAAAGAGGTCGTATCCAATGTCAGCATGCATATTAAAAAAGGTGAAATCTATGGCTTTCTCGGCCCGAACGGCGCGGGGAAAACAACCATTATGAAAATGCTGACGAGCCTTGTCAAACCGACAAGCGGTGAAATCATCATTCTTGGGAACAAGTTCACCCACACGTCATATGAGGTGCTGGGGAACATCGGCAGCATGATTGAATATCCGATTTTTTATGAAAACCTGACAGCTGAAGAAAATTTAGATCTGCATTGTGAATATATGGGATATCACAATAAAAAAGCCATACAAGAAGTGCTGGATATGGTGAATTTAAAACAAATCGACAAAAAACCCGTCAAAACCTTTTCCCTCGGGATGAAGCAGCGCCTTGGAATTGCGCGTGCCATCCTCACGAAGCCGGACCTGCTCATTTTGGATGAGCCGGTGAATGGTCTTGACCCTATCGGCATTAAAAAGATCAGGCAATTGTTTCAAGTGCTGAGCAAAGAGTACGGGATGACACTGCTGATCTCAAGCCACCTGCTGGGTGAAATCGAACAAATCGCGGACACAATCGGCGTCATTCGGGACGGCAGGCTGCTTGAAGAGGTATCAATGGAGGATGTCAGGGGCCAGAACACTGAATACATCGAGCTTGTTACATCGAATCAGACAAAGGCCTGCTTTGTTCTTGAGAAAGAGCTGCAATTAACCAACTTTAAAATTTTAAATGAGAAAACAATCCGAATTTACGAAGCCGAAGCCTCACAGCCTGCTATATCCAAAGCGCTGATTTTAAATGATGTAGACATTGAATCAATGAACAAAAAGTATACGTCGCTGGAGGATTATTTTATCAAATTGATCAACGGCAATAGCATCAGTGCGTAAAGGAGGAGAGACACGTTGATGAATTTGATCAGAATCGAATTAAGAAAAATGAAAATGGGCTGGTATACCAGAGGTGCCCTCATTGCCAACGTGATCATTATGGGTTTTATGTGGCTGATCAGTTATTCCGAAAAAGCCGATGGCGGGGTTTCGTTCCAAAGTACAGATGAAGCATTCCTCATCATCGGCACCTTCGTCAGAGCGGTATTTATCGTATTTGGCGCTGTGCTGATCGTAAAATTGGTGATTTCGGAATATAAAAACAAAACCATTCTTGTGATGTTCACGTACCCGATCAGCCGTAAAAAGCTGCTCACCGCTAAGCTCATGATCGCGGGCGGACTGACGTTTATCACGATTTTACTTTCAAATATACTCATAGCCGCCGGTTTCTTTTGGCTGAACTCGATCTACCATTTCATACCAGGAGAGCTTACTTTCGAGATCATTTCTCAACAGGCGGTCAAAATGGCGGTTTTCGCTTTTGGCGCCGCTGGAACCAGTTTAGTTCCCATCTTTTTTGGGATGCGTAGACACTCGGTTCCGGCGACCATCATTTCATCTGTAGTAATTGTGATGCTCATCAGCTCAACAAGTCCGGGCTTCTCGATTTCATCTGTTGTGTATATCCCGTTATCGTTAGCGGCATTCGGATTGTTCTTTTCCTACATGGCGATCAGGAATGCGGACAAGCAGGATGCGTAAACAAAGGCGCCCAATAAGTATAAAAGGCCGATGCTGTCAGCACCGGCCTTTCTATTATGAGTCTGTTCTTGTTTCAAGATAATGCTTCTTGCCAATCTCTTTGCTCATCATATAGAAATGGAAGCAATATTCACCGATTGCCATGACGATCGCGCCGAATAAAGCCGCCAACGCAACTTCACCGCCAGTCATCCCCAGGGAAAGCGGCATGCCCATCAGCCAGATCACAAGAAAGGCCAAGCCAAAATCAGCCAAAGTTGCAATCATATTATTCCATCTCGGCAATACATAAAGATCGCCCAGCAAATAAGAAATAACCCCTAACACAATCGTCATTAGCAGCGTATCACCAAACGTGAAACCAAAGCCCAGACCAAGCACCAGATACAACACAATAATCGTCATAATACCTTTAATCGCGAGCGCTTTCACATGTGTCATTACAATTCCTCCTTTTGTCATTTGATTTGTTATGTATAATTCCTCAAATGTAAAAAGTTAAACCTTATTTCTTTTCGGAGGCGGGTGCAAATCTGCTGGGGAGGGGTCGATGATGTGAATCAGGAATTGAGGCTGCGGCGCTTCGACAGCGGAAACGTGAAGCTTGTACCGCACCGGACGCTGCTTTGACGCCCAACAGCCCATTATGTTGGCTGTTTTTAGATGAAAATTTAAAAACTTCTCCTGTCCCTCCGTCATCACTTCTGAAGTAATGAAATATGATGAAAAGAGATCAAGGGGAGGTGACGTGATGGCGGTCGTGAGAGCAACGAGTGCGGATGTCGATCTGATGGCAAGGCTGCTCAGAGCGGAAGCGGAAGGCGAAGGCAAGCAGGGGATGCTGCTTGTCGGCAACGTAGGAATTAATCGGCTGCGGGCGAATTGCTCAGATTTTAAAGGCCTCCGCACCATCAGGCAGATGATTTATCAGCCACACGCGTTTGAGGCTGTGACTCATGGATATTTTTATCAAAGGGCGCGAGATAGCGAGCGTGCTCTTGCACGGCGGTCGATTAACGGTGAAAGACGCTGGCCGGCAAAATTTAGTTTGTGGTACTTCAGGCCGGAGGGAGACTGTCCAGCCCAGTGGTATAACCAGCCGTTTGTGGCCAGATTTAAGTCACACTGCTTTTATCAGCCGACGGCGGAGACGTGTGAAAATGTATATAACACATTTTAGAGACAGGACACCGTTCAAATTGAACGGTGTTTTTATTTGAAAAGATGCAATGGAAAATATTCCTGTGAGATAATCGAAGAAAAAAGAGCTGACGGAGATGACAGAATGGCAACAATTGACCTGCAAAAGAAAAGTGTAAAGATCGTACTGGAGAAAAAGCAGTTAACGAAGGTGACGGCTCGTGTCGGACTGGTTCTTGATATTACGGGATCGATGAGACCGCTCTACAAAAACGGGACGGTTCAAAATGTGGTGGAGCGGATTTTGGCAGTGGCTGATCAGTTTGATGATAACGGTTTGCTGGATGTATGGGTGTATGATAATGAATTTTCCAGATTAAAGCCAGTTTCAGAAAAGGATTTTTCGGGCTATGTCGATCGTGAAATTTTAAATAATGACCGCTTGCATAAATTCGGCAGAAATGATGAGCCGCCAGTCATGAAGGACGTGCTGTGCAAATATGTTGCGGAGGAGCCGAGCTCGTATCCTGCTTTCATTGTTTTTATCAATGACGGGGGCTGTAAAAAGTCAATCAAACCGATAATTAAAGCTTCTTCTGATAAACCGGTGTTCTGGCAGTTTGTCGGCATCGGAAACGGAAACTTTGATTTTCTCAATAAACTGGATACGTTAGAAGGGCGTGTCGTTGATAACACGAACTTCCTGCATATCGAAGAGATTGACCGCATTTCTGATGATGAGCTTTATGATGCTCTGCTTGCTGAATTTCCATTTTGGCTAAAAGAAGCGAAGGAAAAAGGGATTGTAAGAGAACAAGAGCCTCCTGCTGAAAAGCCGAAAAAGAAGGGCTTTTTCAGCAGATTGTTTTCGAAATAACTGATAAGTCACTGAGTCATTCTGCGAAATGGCTCGGTGTTTTTGTTTTTTTAAGATCATGTGAAGAAAAATAGTCCGAATGGGCGGCTTGCAAACGACAGGATATGCAGAAAACGCGTCATTCAGCCAGCTTTCGGCATGTTTCAGCGGCAGGCTTGTGAGGGAAGACCTGTTTTTGATGTTCAGCGCTTACAATCGGTTCACACTTCTTCACAGTCGTTTAACAATGATTTCCTATAATGGAGACGATCAATGAGGAGAGAGGGGATCTTGAATGGCATACGACAGTCGTTTTGATGAATGGGTACAGAAACTGAAAGAGGAAAGCTTTCAAAACAATACGTTTGACCGCCGTAAATTTATTCAAGGAGCGGGGAAGATTGCAGGACTTTCTCTTGGATTAACGATTGCCCAGTCGGTTGGGGCCTTTGAAGTAAATGCCGCGCCTAAATTCTCAAGCTATCCGTTTACATTAGGGGTAGCGTCAGGTGATCCGCTTTCTGACAGTGTCGTGCTTTGGACACGCCTGGCACCAGATCCGCTGAATGGCGGGGGAATGCCGAAGCAAGCAGTGCCTGTCAAATGGGAGGTCGCAAAGGATGAGCATTTCCGCAAAATCGTAAGAAAAGGCACTGAAATGGCTAAACCGAGTCTTGCCCATTCCGTTCATGTGGAAGCGGATGGGCTTGAGCCGAACAAAGTGTACTATTACCGTTTCAAAACCGGCCATGAACTAAGCCCTGTCGGAAAAACAAAAACACTGCCTGCCCCTGGCGCCAATGTGCCGCAAATGACCTTTGCATTTGCTTCCTGCCAGCAATATGAGCACGGATATTATACGGCCTACAAGCATATGGCAAAGGAAAAGCTTGATCTTGTCTTCCATCTCGGTGATTACATATATGAATACGGTCCAAATGAATATGTATCAAAAACAGGCAATGTCCGCACGCACAACAGCGCGGAAATCATTACGCTGCAAGACTATCGGAACCGTCACGCTCAATACCGTTCTGACGCCAATCTTAAAGCTGCACATGCGGCGTTCCCTTGGGTTGTAACCTGGGATGACCATGAAGTTGAAAACAACTATGCCAATAAAATACCTGAAAAAGGACAGTCGGTTGAAGCATTCGTGCTCCGTCGCGCGGCAGCATACCAGGCATACTATGAACATATGCCGCTCCGCATTTCCTCTTTGCCGAATGGCCCAGATATGCAGCTGTACCGGCACTTTACGTACGGAAACCTGGCGTCCTTCAATGTGCTTGATACCCGCCAGTACAGGGACGACCAAGCCAATAACGACGGCAATAAGCCGCCTTCTGATGAATCGCGCAATCCGAATCGGACTCTGCTTGGAAAAGAACAGGAGCAGTGGCTCTTCAACAATTTGGGCAGCTCGACAGCCCACTGGAATGTGCTGGCGCAGCAGATTTTCTTTGCCAAGTGGAATTTCGGGACAAGCGCAAGCCCGATCTACAGCATGGATTCGTGGGACGGCTACCCGGCTCAGCGCGAACGGGTTATCAATTTCATTAAAAGCAAAAATCTGAATAATGTTGTCGTACTGACAGGTGATGTACACGCAAGCTGGGCATCGAATTTGCATGTCGATTTCGAGAAAACAAGTTCAAAAATATTCGGAGCCGAATTTGTCGGAACCTCGATCACTTCCGGAGGGAACGGAGCGGATAAGCGAGCGGATACGGACCAAATTTTAAAAGAAAATCCGCACATCAAGTTCTTTAACGACTATCGCGGATATGTCCGCTGTACAGTGACGCCTCACCAGTGGAAAGCCGATTATCGGGTGATGCCATTTGTGACCGAGCCGGGCGCAGCCATTTCCACGCGGGCTTCATTCGTTTACCAGAAAGACCAAACCGGGTTGAGAAAGGTATCATCCACAACAATCCAAGGCGGGGTGAAGCAATCCGATGAGGTCGAAGAGGATCGTTTCTTTGCGCACAACAAAGCCCACGAAAAACAAATGATTAAGAAGCGGGCAAAAATCACGAATTAAGGAGTGAAAATTATGTTTTCAAACATTGGAATACCGGGCTTGATTCTGATCTTCGTCATCGCCCTCATTATTTTTGGCCCTTCCAAGCTGCCGGAAATCGGGCGTGCCGCCGGACGGACACTGCTGGAATTTAAAAGCGCCACAAAATCACTTGTGTCTGGTGATGAAAAAGAAGAGAAATCAGCTGAGCTGACAGCGGTGAAGCAGGACAAAAACGCGGGCTGAGTGCTGATGAGGCAGACACCGGGTCTGCCTCTTTTTTTATGAAAGGGAGGGCTTTTTTGAATGGATAAAAAAGAAACCCATCTGATCGGGCATTTAGAAGAGCTTCGCCGCCGGATTATCGTCACCCTTGCGGCATTTTTTCTATTTCTCATCACGGCTTTTTTGTTCGTACAGGACATTTATGACTGGCTGATCAGGGATTTGGATGGAAAGCTGGCTGTGCTTGGGCCGAGTGAAATCCTCTGGGTGTATATGATGCTTTCCGGCATTTGTGCCATTGCGGCTTCTATCCCTGTTGCTGCGTACCAGCTGTGGCGTTTCGTTGCACCGGCGCTGACGAAAACGGAGCGCAAGGTGACGCTCATGTACATACCAGGTTTATTTGCGTTGTTTTTGGCGGGCATCTCCTTCGGATACTTTGTCTTGTTTCCGATCGTGCTCAGCTTTTTGACTCATTTATCCTCCGGCCACTTTGAAACGATGTTTACGGCTGACCGCTACTTTAGGTTTATGGTGAATTTGAGCCTGCCGTTCGGCTTCTTGTTTGAGATGCCCTTGGTGGTGATGTTTTTAACAAGGCTGGGCATCTTAAATCCTTACAGACTGGCCAAAGCGAGAAAGCTGTCCTATTTTCTGCTGATTGTCGTATCTATATTGATTACACCGCCTGATTTTATTTCTGATTTTCTCGTGATGATCCCGCTTCTTGTCCTGTTTGAAGTGAGTGTCACCCTATCGGCGTTTGTCTATAAAAAGAGGCTGAGGGAAGAAACAGCGGCGGCCGCTTAGTGCAGCGTACCGCCCGGTGACTTCACATCCTCATCATATTGTGCGGCCGTAACAGCGGCGATTCTCAATGCCCGGACAATCGTGTCCAGGCTGAGGCTCGGCGCTGTTTTGTCGATTGTTTGCTGCGGAATGTAAGGAATATGAATAAAACCGCCGCGAATGTGCGGGGATGTCCGGCTAATGTGATCCATTAACCCGTAGAACAAATAGTTGCATACAAAGGTCCCCGCTGTGTAGGAAACCGCAGCTGGAATGCCGTGTTCCTTCATCTTAGCAGTTATTCGTTTCACGGGAAGCCCTGTCCAGTAAGCGGCGGGCCCATCTGGAGAAATCTCTTCATCAATCGGCTGATGCCCTTCGTTATCGTGGATTCGCGCATCTGCAAGATTGATCGCCACTCGTTCCGGTGTAACCTGCATCCGTCCTCCTGCTTGGCCGACACAAATTACGATATCCGGCTGATGTGTTTGAATGGCTTGGCGCAGAGTGTCCAGAGCGGATCTAAAGACGGTTGGAATTTGTTCCGCTGTAATAATGGCTTCTTCTGTCTCGAAGCCATTAAGCCGTTTCGCTGCTTCCCATGATGGATTGATGGTTTCTTTGTCAAAAGGGTCAAAGCCTGTGATCAGCACTTTTTTTCTCATCTTCTCATCTCCTTTTTCTTTTATTCTATTGTTTATTTATGGGTTTTTCATCAAAATAATGTAAAGGAGTGAATCATAATGGAGCATTTGCCGCAGCAGTATCGTCATTTATTCCCAACCTTGCAGATGCATACGATGCTTGCCAGCTGTTCTCAGAGCGCTTTGGCAGAGCCTGTATCAAGGGCGATCCAGGATTATCATGATAGCCTGCTGTATATGGGGACGAACTGGAAAGAAGCAATCGAAAAAACAGAGTTTGCGAGAAACGAGTTTGCAAAGCTGATCGGGGCTGAACCGGATGAAGTGGCGATTGTGCCGTCAGTTTCTGATGCGCTGGTTTCTGTAGCATCGTCCTTAACTGCATTTGGAAAGAAGCACGTTGTATATACAGATATGGATTTTCCGGCGGTGCCTCATGTTTGGCAGGCACACTCCGATTATACCGTATCCGTCATTCCATCAATACACGGTGTGATGCCGCTCGAACAATATGAAACGCATATTTCGGATGAAACAGTACTGACGTGTGTTCCTCACGTTCATTATCGTGACGGCTATGTTCAGGATATAAAAGCGATTGCCGAGATTTCTCAGAGAAAGGGCTCTTTATTGTTTGTAGATGCTTATCAATCAGCCGGGCATATTCCCATTGATGTGAAGGAATGGGGCGTAGATATGCTGGCAGCAGGCACCCGGAAGTATTTGCTCGGCATACCGGGTGTGGCGTTTCTTTATGTGAGAAAGGAGCTGGCTGACGCACTGAAGCCGAAAGCATCAGCTTGGTTCGGAAGAGAGAGCGGATTTGATGGGGCTTATGCGAAAGGCGCGCGCCGTTTTCAAACGGGCACCCCAGCTTTTATCAGCGTATACGCAGCTGCAGCGGCTTTATCGCTGCTGAATCATATTGGGGTTCCTCATATCAGGGATCATGTGAAAACGATCTGTGCCGATGCAGTTCAATATGCCGCTGAAAAAGGCCTGCAGCTGGCGGCGGCACAAGGTGGGGATCAGCCGGGCATGGTTGCGATCCGGGATGAGCGGGCATCGGAAACGGCGGCGTTGCTGAAGAAGAAAAAAGTGATTTGCGCGCCGCGGGAAAATGTTATCCGTCTCGCTCCCCATTTTTATAATACGAAGGAGGAAATGCGGCACGCGATTGATGAAATCGCGGCGAAAACGATCCACAAGTAAACATGAAAAATCCCCTGAACATTAGTCAGGGGATTTTCATATTAATGATCTACCTTCACGCGCTTCATAAAGAAAGCGCCAATTAAACCGATAATGGCAACAATCATTGCAAACACAAATGCGTGCTGTACACCCGCTGTCAAAGCTTGCGGGATGACTGCCGGATCGGCAGGGTTTTTAACTGTACTCATATAATCATGCTGGCCTGCAGCCATAATGCTGACCGCAACCGCTGTTCCGATAGCGCCGGCCATTTGCTGCAGCGTGTTCATAATGGCGGTGCCGTCTGGATAAAATTCGCGCGGCAGTTGGTTTAAACCGTTTGTCTGTGCAGGCATCATGATCATAGAAATCCCGATCATCAAGCAGGTGTGCAGGATGATAATCAGCACAGCCGTTGAAGTGGTCGTGACATTTGAGAAGAACCATAGTACAACAGTGACAATCACAAATCCCGGAATGACAAGCCATTTCGGCCCGTATTTATCGAACAAGCGGCCTGTAACAGGGGACATAAATCCATTTAAAATACCGCCCGGCAAGAGAACAAGACCAGATGCAAATGCAGTCAGGACTAAGCCGCCTTGCAGATACATCGGCAGAAGCAGCATAGATGACAGAATGACCATCATACAAATGAACACCATGATCACACCCAAAATAAACATCGGGTATTTGAACGCACGGAGGTTCATCATCGGCTGCTTCATTGTCAGCTGGCGGATTGAAAATAGGATAAGGCCGACAACGCCGACAATCAGCAACACGATAACAGTCGGGCTGGACCATCCCCCGGAGCCTTCACCCGCGTTGCTGAATCCGAACACAATGCCGCCGAAGCCAATCGTCGACAGGATGATAGACAATATATCGATTTTCGGCTTTGTCGTCTCAGATACATTCTGCATATATGCGATACCGAACACAAGCGCCAGCACAAGGAACGGAAGAGAGATCCAGAAAATCCAGTGCCAGTTGAGATGCTCCAGAACCAATCCTGAGAAAGTTGGGCCGATGGCGGGCGCGAACATAATGACAAGACCGATCGTTCCCATTGCGGCGCCCCGTTTATGAGGCGGGAAAATCACCAAGATTGTGTTAAACATTAGGGGCAGTAAAAGACCGGTTCCAAGTGCCTGAACGATCCTTGCCGCTAATAAAAACGAGAAGCTCGGCGCAAGCGCCGCAATGAATGTACCTAAAATTGAAAAGATAAGTGACACGGTAAAAAGCTGTCTTGTTGTGAACCACTGCAACAGCAGTCCTGAAACAGGAACAAGGATACCGAGTACAAGCAGGTAGCCCGTCGTTAACCATTGGACGGTTGCCGCTGTAATGTTCAATTCCTTCATGAGGTCGGTTAACGCAATATTCAGCGCTGTTTCACTGAACATGCCGATAAAACCGGCCAACAGCAAGGAAATCATAATCGGCATCACTTTGTATTGCTGAGATGCTTTAGCTGTTGTTTCCAAAATCATTTCCCCTCTCTATCAACTGCATGTAGTATGTCGTTTTTTTATCTCTTCAGCAGGTCAGGAATGCAGCTGGAGATATGAAGGAGCGGCGTACTGTTTTTTGCCGTCAAAGATAAAAGGATGCCGCCTTCAATCATCGCGTTAACCACAGTGCTGGCTTCTTTTGCACGGCTCTCGCTGCAGCCAGTCTGCCGCAGTTTTTCCTCATACACAGAGGCCCATTCTTTGTAGGCTTCATGACAGGCTTCGCGCAACGGTTCGCTTTTCAATGACGTCTCAGCCGCTAGCAAGCCCACAGGCAAGCCTTCAATGTCTTCCGTACATGAAAACTGGCAGGAGAGCTCCTTCAAAAAGGCTTGAATGCCTTCCGCTGGATCGGTGTAGGATTCCATGCAGTCCGCGATTTTCTGACGGATATACTCCTTCATCTCATTCACGGCTTCGATCGCAAGCTGTTCTTTACCCCCGGGAAAGTGGTAGTAAAGAGAACCTTTAGGCGCGCCGCTTTCCTTTATAATCTGGTTCAGCCCCGTGCCGTAATACCCCTGCAGCTGAAAAAGCCGGGTAGCTGCCGAAAGGATTTTCTCACGGGAATCTCCATAACTCATAACATTCCCACCTTACTGAATTGCAATCAAAAATATAGTGACTGGTCTATTATCTTGATTCAATCATCAATTGTCAAGAAAAATTCATTGTATGAAAAGACAAAAAAAGAAGGATATGACAACAAAAAATACTGAGAGAAAAGCTGACTGATCTTTTGACTGAATAGATAAAATGTTCAATGATTAATCATCATATGGATGTAAGGAGAGAAATAGATGAAAAAACAACGAATGCTCGTACTTTTTACCGCACTATTGTTTGTTTTTACCGGATGTTCACATTCTCCTGAAACAAAAGAATCCCCGAAAGAAAAAACGCAGACACAAAAAGTCTCTTCGGCTTCTGCCTCTGAAAAAAAGGATCTGCCAAACATTAGAATTTTAGCGACAGGAGGCACGATAGCTGGTGCCGATCAATCGAAAACCTCAACAACTGAATATAAAGCAGGTGTTGTCGGCGTTGAATCACTGATCGAGGCAGTTCCAGAAATGAAGGACATTGCAAACGTCGGCGGCGAGCAGATTGTTAACGTCGGCAGCACAAATATTGATAATAAAATATTGCTGAAGCTGGCGAAACGCATCAACCACTTGCTCGCTTCAGATGATGTAGACGGAATCGTCGTGACTCATGGAACAGATACATTGGAGGAAACCGCTTATTTTTTGAATCTCACCGTGAAAAGTGATAAACCGGTTGTTATTGTCGGTTCGATGAGACCTTCCACAGCCATCAGCGCTGATGGGCCTTCTAACCTGTACAATGCAGTGAAAGTGGCAGGTGTCCCTGAGGCAAAAGGGAAAGGGACGCTTGTTGTTCTTAACGACCGGATTGCCTCAGCCCGATATGTCACCAAAACAAACACAACCACAACAGATACATTTAAATCAGATGAAATGGGCTTTGTCGGAACAATTGCCGATGATATCTATTTTAATAATGAGATTACCCGTAAGCATACGAAGGACACGGATTTCTCGGTTTCTAATCTTGATGAGCTGCCGCAGGTTGACATTATCTATGGATACCAAAATGACGGAAGCTACCTGTTTGACGCTGCTGTAAAAGCCGGAGCAAAGGGGATTGTATTTGCCGGTTCTGGGAACGGGTCTTTATCTGACGCAGCCGAAAAAGGGGCGGACAGCGCAGTCAAAAAAGGCGTCACAGTGGTGCGCTCTACCCGCACGGGAAATGGTGTCGTCACACCAAACCAAGACTATGCGGAAAAGGACCTGCTGGCATCGAACTCTTTAAACCCCCAAAAAGCACGGATGTTGCTGATGCTTGCGCTTACCAAAACAAATGATCCTCAAAAAATCCAAGCTTATTTCATTGAGTATTGAAGAAAAGAAGGCGAATAAGCCTTCTTTTTTTGGCTTTTTAGGACCAATAATAACCTATGAATCTTAAAATTTCTTTAAAAATAAGCCAAAATTACCCTTTACTTAATTAATTTGGTAACGTAATATATTTGGAGAATTTGTTACAAAAAAAGGAGGATATTATGAAATTTGTAAAAAGAAGGATCATTGCACTTGTAACAATTTTGATGCTGTCTGTTACATCGCTGTTTGCGTTGCAGCCGTCAGCAAAAGCCGCTGAACACAATCCAGTCGTTATGGTTCACGGTATTGGAGGGGCATCATTCAATTTTGCGGGAATTAAGAGCTATCTCGTATCTCAGGGCTGGTCGCGGGACAAGCTGTATGCAGTTGATTTTTGGGACAAGACAGGCACAAATTATAACAATGGCCCGGTATTATCACGATTTGTGCAAAAGGTTTTAGATGAAACGGGTGCGAAAAAAGTGGATATTGTCGCTCACAGCATGGGGGGCGCGAACACACTTTACTACATAAAAAATCTGGACGGCGGAAATAAAGTTGCAAACGTCGTAACGCTTGGCGGCGCCAACCGTTTGACGACAGGCAAGGCGCTTCCGGGAACAGATCCAAATCAAAAGATTTTATACACATCCATTTACAGCAGTGCCGATATGATTGTCATGAATTACTTATCAAGATTAGATGGTGCGAGAAACGTTCAAATCCATGGCGTTGGACACATCGGTTTATTGATGAGCAGCCAAGTCAACAGCCTGATCAAAGAAGGGCTGAACGGCGGGGGCCAGAATACGAATTAATGAAAAACAAAACCTTGAAGAATGCTATTCTTCAAGGTTATTCTGCTTTCAGCACAATGGTTTTCGCAGCCATATCATGAACGGTTTGTTTTTTCTTCGTAAATGCGGCAGTCAAATAGATCAGGCGGGAGAACACATGCACCCACGCTATCAGGTAACGGACAATGGCTTGCGGGAAGGATATTTTTTTATATGTTTCGTCCCTCACGATTTGCAGCCCGATGATTTTTTTGCCCAGCGTGCCCTTCCAATTTGTCAGCGGCATCAGCAAAGGGTACACAATCAGCATCAATATGGCGACAATAATGACACCGGCGGACCCATCGCCAAACGTAAATCCGGCTGCCAAAATCACTGCTGCGGCAATGATTACATCAAGTAAAAGAGCGCAGGCGCGCAGCATGAAACCAGCTAGTTCCAATAGAAACACTCCTTAAAATGTTAAATAAATACCTAATGATTGTAAAAAAGAAGGGCCTAAAGTGGGAATAGGTGATAAGCCTTAAATCACAAAAGTTGGTGAAAATGTCATAGGTAAATTGGCATAATCAGCCAGCTTATTACATTACCAAATTCTTTTTTAGCCCGAAACCAAGCCCTCAGAAGTTATTTTTGTTAAAATAGAAAAGTTACAACAGAATTCGGAGGGTTTATTGTGGGAAAAGTGAAACGAAATGCCCCTTGCCCATGCGGCAGCGGCAAGAAATATAAAAAATGCTGCGGAAGTAAAGTTGTCGACTTCCCGGCGGAACTAGCGGCAAAAGAAGCGAAACAAATTCAGGAAGACTTAGTGGAGTATGCCTTCACAGTACATAGAGAAAGCATTTCAGGCTTTATCAACCAGCATGATTTTCTTTCTGCTATGGACAGACAGACGAAAGACATCAGCGTATTTAACTTAGGAATCTGGGGAATCTTCTTCCACCCGCTTGCTGGTGAGAAGACAATCTTCGAAGAGTACCTTCAGAAAAAAGGCGATTCGATCACTCGTCCGAAAACGCGTGAGATCGTAGAATCATGGCAGAGCATGACGCCTGCTTTATTGCTGCTGAAGGACCTGAAGGAAGGCATCATTCACTTTGAAGATGTCATTACGGCAAAACAATTCGAAGTGGAAATGGACGCCAGCAATCAAGACCTTCCTCCAGTGGGAAGCCTGATTCTTGGATACCCAATCCACGAAGCGGAAAAAGCAGAATTCTTCATGCAGTTCACGATCTTCCCGGTGAAGAGAACAGAAGCGCTGATCAGCAAGGTGAAGAAATATGCGGATGCCGCTGTGAAGGACGGCAAAACGCCGGAGGACTTCATGAAGCAGGAATTCAACAACGTTCTGTTCGCGTTGTTAGCTGAGAAAGATGAAGAGCCACAAGCAGAGAAAGCGGAAGTAAGCACTGTTGAGTGGGCAAATGACTTGGAGAAAGAAACCGCTGCGGCTATTGAAGAAGGCATGAGCGGGGAAGAGTATCCGACTGAATTGATCCCAGCTGTTATTGACATCTGGAAAACATTCTGCGAGAAAAAATCACCTGTCATCAGAAAGCCGGAAGCTTTTGCGGCGGCAGTTGAATATTATGTAAACGCGATTTCTCTTAACGGCGCGTCCGTTTCTCAAGCTAAACTGGCGAAAAAATACGGCGTCAGCGCATCAACGATTTCCAGCCGTTACAAAGAAATTGAAAGCACGCTGCAAGATGAAGCCGATCGTTTTGCACAAGCATTATCCTCATAATGAAAAAAACCTTGAAAAGCTTGGCTTTTCAAGGTTTTTTTATTTCTGAAACGGAATTTTGATTTCTAACCGGAAGACGGGGTGGCGGTAGGTAAAATCCAGCCTGCCAAAAGCGCTCTTCACCAGTTTTTGAATGATATATGTGCCCATGCCTTCATGAGCGCCGTTTTTCGTTGAGCGGCCAAACGATTGATAAATTGTATCGAGCACTTTTGGGTCCATCCCGGGAGTGCTGTTTTCACAAGTCAGTACATAAAGCCCGCTGCGCAGTGAAGTCTCCAGTTTAATCTCTGCTTTTTCTCGGGTCTCCGCCGCGCTGTCGAGCGCATTTTCTAATATGTTGCCGACCAAGCTGACCTGATCAGCAGGCGAAAACGGAAGGGAAGAAAGCGGTGTATGCATATGCAGCGAAACACTCACATTCGAGGCGCGGGCTTTTTCTAAAAAATCATAAAGCACCCCTGCAACGTACGCGTTCTCTCCTTTCAAAAAACGGTCATATTGACTGAATTGATCCGCCCAGTTTTGAATATATGCTTGTGTATCTGCCTTGGGCTGAGCTGATTTGATTGCAGTGATATGTTTCATTGTGTCATGATTCCGGCTTCTGACATCAATCAGCATTTGATTGGCGTGCTGTTCAGCTTGAGTCAGCTTATCAATTTGATCAGAAAGCCTTGCCTGCAAAGCAGACTGTCCGATACGGAGCCCTTCACACCCTGCAAATATCGCGATTACACATAATGCCGGCATGATGTCTGTGCCGATCAGCACCACTCCCGCCGACATCACTTGAATCACGGCAATCCACGCACAAAGCCCTGAGGAACAGTGTTTCCACACCCGCTTCGTATTCCAAATGTACAATCCTGCAGCAGCTGCGCCTAAAGCAGCGGCGAGCCAAGAGGCGGCTGTGCTGTGTGAAAAAGCAGCAGCTCCCTGATAACATATGAAACTAAATAAAATCAGATAAAGACATTGAAAAAGGGTAATCACGTACTAAACTCCTCAAAAATAGTAGTTTTGAAAATAATCAAGCTGCTGCTTAGTGATCATCGCTTTTTTAGACGTTCCCTCAAAGGAAACTGTGAATGAATGCTTGGTATAAGCGGAAAAATGCTTTATGTAATGAATGTTGATAATAAAGGAACGATGCGAACGAAGAAAATCTTTTTCGGGCAGGTCGCCTTTAATATCATTTAATGTTTGATACGTTTGCACCTCTTCGGCGGTTGTCACAATCGTCGTCGAACGTCCCGTCCGTTCTGCGAAAATAATATCCTTCTTTTGCAGGACGTGCATTTCAGACTTTTGCTTTATCAATATACGCCCATTCAAACTCGTTTCCGTTTTCTTTTTCAAGTACCGGTCGAAGGAAGCGGCCAGACGGTCGGCATAGTACGGCTTCATAATATAATCATGGACATTCAGGTCAAAGGCGTGAACCGCATAACCGCCGTGGCCGGTAACAAAAATCACATCCACATCAAGTGAATGGGATTTGATCAAATCAGCAAGCTCGTAGCCAGACATATGGGGCATCTCGATATCGGCAAGCAGCAGATCAATGTCTCCGTTCTTTACCCGCCTGTAGGCTTCCTTCGCTGAATCGGTGGAAAAGACAATTTCGACGTCCTGCATTCTGGACACGATCGCTTCCAGCTTCTCTAAATCTACTCGATAATCATCTACAAGTCCGACTTTTACCATTATCATTCCCCTAGTTACATAGAATCATCTTTATTCTATCCCATTTCGCGACATAAAAAGAACTCTTCGCGACAACTTTATCCAACTAATCCAGCTTTTCGTATATAGTCATTACTAGAAATAAAGATAAGGGAGATTGTGACATGATTACACTGACCGATTGCAGCCGCAGGTTTCAGGATAAGAAAAAAGTAGTCAAAGCGGTGCGAGATGTAAGTTTAACAATTGAAAAAGGAGAAGTCGTCGGCATTCTCGGAGAAAACGGTGCCGGCAAAACCACGATGCTGAGAATGATTGCTTCCTTGCTTGAACCATCACAGGGTGTAATCACAGTAGACTGCTTTGACACGGTCAAGCAGCCGGCTGAGGTCAAACAAAGAATCGGTGTCTTATTCGGAGGAGAAACTGGGCTTTACGACAGGATGACCGCTAAAGAAAATCTCCAATACTTCGGCAGGCTGTATGGGCTGAACCGCCACGAGATCAAAGCAAGAATAGAAGATTTATCGAAGCGGTTCGGCATGCGCGATTATATGAACCGGAGAGTGGGCGGGTTTTCTAAAGGCATGAGGCAGAAAGTCGCCATTGCCAGAGCGCTGATTCACGATCCGGACATCATTTTATTTGATGAGCCGACAACTGGGCTTGATATTACGTCAAGCAACATCTTCCGCGAATTTATACAGCAGCTGAAAAGAGAACAAAAAACGATTCTTTTCTCCAGCCACATTATGGAGGAAGTGCAGGCGCTCTGTGACAGTGTCATCATGATTCACAGTGGAGAGGTGATTTATCGAGGGGCGCTTGAATCACTATACGAGAGCGAGCGCAGTGAGGATTTGAATTACATCTTTATGTCTAAGCTTGTCAGGGGGATTTCTTAAATGCTGAGCCATATTTATAAAAAAGAAATGATCGACGCTTTGCGCGACAGAAAAACGATTTTACTTACAATCTTAGTGCCGATGATTATGATGCTTGGACTTGTCTTCTTTTATGAAAGCATGCTGTCCGACAAAGGGGAGCAATACACGCTGGCTGTCGGCCATTCGCTGCCGCCCGCACTGGAAAGCAAGCTTAATGAGATTGACGAAATCAGCGTAAAAACATTTGCAAAGCCTGAAGAGGCAGTTGATGAAGGAAAAGCAGATGCCTATCTGAACGTCCCGAAAGAGTTCGACTCATATGTCAACAGCATGACACCTTTTAAGGTTGATGTTTACGGCAATTCAATCGATCAAGGGTCTTCAAATGCCATGCAGCTTGTGCAGTCTGCCTTAGATCAGTACAAAAATGAAATTGTGCAGGAACGTTTAACAAATAAGCGCATTGATCAATCGGTCATCCAGCCATTTACGATTCAGCAAAAGGAAGCGGATGAGGAGAAAGGGACTTCCGCTATTATGCTTTCCGCCATTCTGCCCATGCTGATTCTGACTTCCATTGTTTCCGGCGCAATGCCGATCGCTCTTGATATCATGGCCGGTGAAAAGGATCGGAAGTCAATCGAGGCGCTGCTATTAACGCCAGTCAGCAGAAACAAAATGCTGGTCGGCAAGTGGCTTGCGGTTTCCACTTTTGGCGTGGCTTCAGGTGTATTGGCTTTGGTGTTTTTGATTTTGTCCACCGTGTTATTTACCGAAAATTTAAAAACGGCCTTCCAGCTGGGAGATCATATGTGGAGTGTAATCGGCGCTTCAGCCTTAATCATTGTGCTCTCTGCATTGCTGATATCTGCGATGGAGCTTTTCATCAGCATCATGTCCAGCTCGGTAAAAGAAGCGCAAAGTTATATGTCTCTCGTCGTCTTTTTGCCTGTATTCCCGATGTTTTTCATCTTCAGCAAGGCACCGAACCAATTTGACTTATCATACTTTCTCATCCCGTTTCTGAACCTGCATGCGTTATTTAAACAGCTTTTATTCGGGATGATTGACCCGGCTGCCATTTTGTCTACGTCAGGAACCATCGCCGTGCTCATCGCCATCTTCTTTTTACTAGCCAGAGCCTGTTTCCTGAAAGACAAATGGGTTCTTCCAAAATAAACTTGCGAAAGGAGAAATACACTTTCTCCTTTTTGTATATCCTGAAAAAAGAAGGAAAATAGAAAAAGGATATCTAATACAAAAAGTGACCCTGCACTATTTTTCATCAAAATTGGTTTCAAAGGAGAAGGAACAATGGATCAAACACGTACACTCGGCAAAACGAAGCTGAAGGTGAAGCGGATCGGATTCGGCGCGAATGCGGTCGGCGGGCATAATCTATTTCCAAATCTAAATGATGAAACAGGGAAGGATTTAGTGCGCACGGCATTGGATGGCGGCGTCAATTTTATCGATACCGCCTTTATATATGGATTGGGGCGATCTGAAGAATTAATCGGCGAAGTCGTACAGGAACGCGGCGTGCGGAATGAGCTCATCATCGCCACCAAAGGAGCTCATAAAGAAGTGAACGGCAGCATTGAATTAGACAATAGCCGGGAGTTTCTTCGCAGCGAGGTCGAGAAGAGCCTAAAGCGGCTGAAAACAGATTACATTGATTTGTATTATGTTCACTTTCCGGATGGAAAAACACCTCTCGCTGAAGTGGCGGGCACTTTGAAAGAGCTGAAGGATGAGGGGAAAATCAAAGCAATCGGCGCTTCGAACCTCGATTATCAGCAATTGCAGGATTTTAATGCTGACGGCTATTTGGAGGTCCTCCAGACCGAATATTCTCTCATACAGCGTGATGCCGAGAAAGAGCTTCTTCCATACTGTGAAAAACAAGGCATCTCCTTTATTCCTTACTTTCCGCTTGCGTCCGGACTGCTGACAGGAAAATTCACGCAAGACACAGTCTTTGATGATTTCAGAAAGGATAAACCTCAATTTCAGGGTGAAACGTTTATCCACAATCTCAAAAAAGTAGATAAGCTGAAAGCAGTAGCGGAGGAAAAACAAGCGGATACGGCACATGTCGCCTTGGCGTGGCTGTTAACGAGACCGGCGATTGATGCCATTATTCCAGGAGCTAAACGACCTGAGCAATTACAGGATAACCTGAAAACCTTGAACATTGAACTCACCGAAGACGAAGTGAATTTCATCAGCGACATTTTTAAATAAAAAGGAAATAGCCGTCAAGGCTATTTCCTTTTGGTGTTTTATTCTTTGATGAATGCTTCGACTAATTCTGCTGCTCTGTAATCATCCATATCAAGCTGCCATTGATCGATGTCATTTTTCTTCATTTTCACTTCAACTGTTTTTTCAGATGAAGCAGGTCCAAGCTTTTTGAATTCCTCAGGGTAGACTTGAAGCGCGTATTTCACTGCCTCTTCATAGCTGGCACTAGAGTTTTTACTGTAGTAGTCTTTCACTTTGTCTTCGATACGGTCTGAAAGAGAAGATGCATCTACAGGTTTAACTGTGGCTTCAACAATTGCTTCGTCTTTAGAGATTGAAGTCGTTTTTGCTTGAATGGAAGAGTTTTTGCTTAATCCCTCTTTAATGCCGTTCACGATATTATCAAGCGCTTTGCTGTCCGCATATGTGCTGGAAAGGCCAGAAGCTGAGAGATAACCGTCTTTAGCTGATTCATTAAAATCATTTACAATTTCATTTTTGTTAGCGCCGGTGATTTTTTCAAAATCGGCGTTATCTTTGCCGAAAAGAAGGACATCAACATAAGCTGATAACGCTTTTGCAGAATCTTGGAGCTTATCTGCCGTCGCTAGGATTTTTTTGTCTTTTCCGTCAATTTTAAAAGTAACTGATTTTGGCTTTTTATCACCGTAAGATTCCGGCGTATAGTTAAGCTCGTATTGCTTGCCTTTATCTACAACGAAGAAAAGATTTCCTTCAACGGATTTGTCAGCGTTAATCGTGCTGCCTTGAAGCTTTTCGCTATAGTCTTCAGGGTTTGTGTCAGACATTTTGGTATCACCTTGATACAATGTGAAATCCATACTGTCTACATTCAGCGGGTCTTTTCCTGTGTTTTTCACCGCGACATTGACTTTTAACACAAGCTGGTCATCTGAAGTGGACTTATCATATTTAGACGGAAGTGTGTAAGAGACATCCTTGATTTTGACTTGAGCTATATCTGAGCTTTTTTCTGTTTCTGATTCTTTCTTCTCCGCGCTTGTTTTGCTGCCGGAACAAGCAGCTGTAAACATCATCAGCAGAAGAATTAGGAAAACAGCGTACGTTTTTTTCTGAAACATTCATTTTTCCTCCTCAAATGGTTTAGGAAAGGGGAGTCTTTTGTCTTTGAGAAATGGATCTTTTTGAATGGATTAGCATCATATAACCAAAAAAATCAGTTCTTTTCTCACGGTTTTCACCGGATTTTCTGGAAACTCCGCCCTCCTTTGTCATGAATGGACCTATAAAAAGTTACAACGGAATTAATTTTAAGATTATTAGCTTTTATATTGAATAGGTTCATAATCCTATTTTTGGTGAAAAATGTTCTGGTAAAACTGGTAAACTCAGAAAACTGTGTATTTTAGACTATTACTTTTTGATTAGTTGGAGGGAACTTAAGAAGGATGAAAGGGGCTGCCTTTGTGAAGAAAGAGGGACTGAAACAAAAAGCACTGGAAATCGGCCGGGTGCCGACACACTTAAAACTGGAAATTGAAGATTATGGCGGTGATGACAAAAGAGCCTATTTTTGTTGGACAGATCCTCAGGATGAGAATATCGGCATTATCGTGGAACTTGGACCGGACGGGGAGCTGGAATCCCTTTCCCGTGATATTGAGCCTGAAAGCGGAGAAAGGCTGTCTGAGGAGAAACTAGAGGATATCATGCGCCAATTTGTCGAGACTCATCATCCGGGGGCACTCTCTGCCTTTGTTCGTGAAGAAAGTGACCGTGCATACGGCGATAAAGTGAGATTTTCATATGTTCAAATGGAGGCTGGGCTTCCTCTCCCCATGAGCGGATTTATGGCTGATGTTTCCTTATCAGGTGAGATCGTTTACTTCCGCTATTACGGCGAAGCGGGCAGCATCATCAAGCCAAAGAGGGTCGCGGATGTTGAAGAGGCACTTGCCTTTATCAAGAAGGACGTGGAGTTCGACCTTTTGTTTGAGGTTCTCCATCGTTCTGTTTACAAAAACGGAGATGATCAGCCGCATTTGGTGTATGAGCCTGAATGTAGGGCGATTACCGTACCTGCGGATTTGGTTCAAGAAGAACAAGGAGGAGTTGATGATGACGATGATTACAGGGAGCCGGAGAGCTTTCCTCTCCCTTTATTCGAGGGCATCCGCGAAAAGGCCGATCCTGACAGCATGATTGGTATTGAAAATGGGTTTGTCAAAGAGCGGGAAGCGGATTTGGGAGATGGGAGAATCGGAATCGTTTGGCGGAATCCGGATGACCCTGTGTATCAGCCGGCGGATAAAAGCATGGACAGCTGGTTTAAGGGACGGACTCATCAAGTGCTGAAAACCATCTATAACAAAGAAACAGGAAAACTCGAAGGCGTCATGTCATTTATGGAGAAAAAAGGGCCGCTGACAGTAACCTTGGCAGAGTGTGAAAAAATCGCGCTTCGCTTTCTATTTGCTTTATTTCCGAATGCCGATCAATATTTTAGGATCAGATACGACGAAAAAGATGAAGAAGAAAACGCAGTCGCTGGTTTTACGTTTGAAGCGCATTGTCACGGAGTTCCGATCCGATTTGGGCAGATCAGAATTTGTGTCAGCCGCCAGACAGGGGATATCACCGTTTATATGGGACCGGATATTGATCCAAATGAGCTGGCAACCATTGATCCTGTGCCGGCCATTTCAGTTGAACAAGCCAAGTCTATCTTTTGGCAGCATTTTAAAGTTGAGCTTGGCTGGGAGAGAGAATATCATGATAATGAAGATCACAGCTACCGGCTCGTCTATAAGCCGGTGTATCCCCATTTTATCGATGCACATACAGGAGAGCCTGTCTTCAGCATATGGTGAAACAGCCAAAAGTCACACAATTGCCTCGGATATAGAAGAGAGTATGTGATGAAAGTAACAGAAAGAATCTCGAAAAACAATGACAATAATAGAAAAGGACCTTTCTTCACTTTAAATGAAGAAAGGTCTTTTTATATAATAAACAGGATTCTCTTTGTCGTAGACTCTTTGAAAGGGATGACTTCATTGGTTAATAAACAGCTGAAAAAGAAGGCGCAGGAGATCGGAAATGTACCGACGCATTATGAGCTTGAGATAGAAGATTACGACCAAAAGCAAAAGAAGAACGGGCAGGCATATTTTATCTGGAAGGACCCTAAAGATCCGGAAAAGCACATTACAGTTGAACTTAGAAATGACGGCGCTTTGCTCACCTTTTCAACAACTGTCCGCTCCGAGACAGACAAACAACTTCCAGATGCCGAGCTGAAGCTGACGGCTCTTCAGTTTGCCGCTGCCAATCATCCCGGCACATTTATGAATTTTCATTTTCAAGGCAAGGAAGAACGGGGGCAGCACATCCGGTTTGTCTATACCAAAATGGAGCTGGGGCTTCCGATTCCCAATTCAGGCTTTTTAATTGATATGACACGCAGCGGTCAGATTGTCCACTTTCTATATTACGGGGAAGGGCATAAAGCCGAAGTTCCGACGGAATTTGTAGCAAAAGAGAAGGTTGTGTCCCATTACTTAAACACAATGTCTTTTGAGCTGATGTACGATGTCATTGATGGCGAACAGGAACCAAGGCTTGTTTATGAACCGATTCTCCCGGGATACAGCTATCCCGCAGATGTAGACGAAATTGTGCCCGACCAGCATATCGCAGATGAAAGAATAGAAAACACGGCGCCACTGCCGCCGCTTCAGTACAAGGAAGAAGTTGATATATTTGCCTTGCTGGGTTTTACCTCTGATATGCAGAAAGTCAGTGAAAGAGACTTTGGAGAACAAATTGGAAGCACGTGGCGCAGGGGCGCTGCGCCGGAGCGTAAGGATTTAAGCATAGGAAGCTATTTTGAAACGAGAAATAAAAACACAATCAAAATGAAGACGGATAAAAGAACAGGAAAATTAAAAGCAGCGCTTTCTTTTATGGAGCGGCCGAACAACCGCCAATGCTCCATGGAAGAATGCCAAGAGATAGCGCTTCAATTTTTGTATGCCCTCTATCCGAGAGCGGCTGAGTTTTTCAGGGTGAATCCCGTTCGAATTGATGAAAGAGGGAGAGTCCGCAACCATTTTTCTGTCTGGTATAAAGGAGTGCCGCTGCGGTTCGGCGCTGCCCGCATCATTGTCAATCCGGAAACTGGGTTGATTGACGCTTTTATGGCGCCTGATATTGAACCTGAACAATTGGAAGCGATAAATCACAGGCCGGATGTTTCCGCTGAAGAAGCGAGAGAAGCGTTTTTAGCCGCTTTTGATGTGAAGCTGGAATGGCAGCCTGATTTTACTGCCGGCAGTGACCAGCACTACAAACTTGTCTATAAGCCGGTTTACCCTTCCTATATTGATGCGCACATAAGGAAAAAGAAAAGGCTGTGAGGGTGTCTAGTTAGGAATCATCTCCAAGTGGGGGTAGTCCTTGAATCGTTTCCAATCCCCGCCCCATTCAAAACCGAGTGTCTTAGCGATCTCGACAACCTCCAGCCAATCTGATTTTCCGTTTTGATTGCCGTCATATTCCATATCCCATATGATGCTTCCATCCTTTTTTTGAAGGGCGAAATCAATCGCTAAACCATAGTTATGATACGATTCCCCTCCTCTTGCATAGGTGACAATATTCCCTTTTTTTGTACGTCCCTGTTTATATAATTCATCTTGTTCCTTAAAGGACCTGAATCCTTCAGTAATGACGACGGTAATGCCTTTATTCGCTGCAGCGGCTTTGAGTGCATCGGCATTCTGCTTCACAATCGGATGAAGATCCGAGGGGACAGGCATGTCCTGCAGGGCGTTTTGAGAATGCCATTCATGCCGAATATAACTAAAACAAAGATCTAGAAGAAATAGAATACATAAGATAACAAATGTTTTTGCGGGTAACTTCATATCGGTCTCACTTTCTCAAGATGTGCTGAATGTTAACGCTTTTAAGTGATTGACTCTCTCTAAAAGCGAACAGCTATGATAAAATATAACATAAATAGTAGCAGGAGGAAGGAGGCAGACCGATGAGAGCAAAGATTCCATCAGAAGAAGTAGCAGTAAAGCTGAATGAATGGTACAAGCTCATTCGCGCATTTGAAGCAGATCAAGCAGAAGCGTTAAAGCAGGAGATTGAATACGATTTAGAAGATATGGAAGAGAACCAGGACTTGCTTTTATATTTTTCTTTGATGGAATTCCGGCATCGAATCATGCTTGATAAGCTGATGCCGGTGAAAGACAGCGACACCAAGCCTCCGTTCTCTGATATGCTGAACGAAATTGAAAGCAATCAGCAAAAACTCACGGGCTTATTGGAATACTACTTTTATTATTTCAGAGGAATGTACGAATTCAAGCAGAAAAATTTCATATTAGCGATCGACCATTATAAACATGCCGAGGAAAAGCTCGAGTATGTCGAGGATGAGATCGAAAAAGCTGAGTTTCTATTTAAAGTCGCAGAAGTGTATTATCACATCAAACAAACGTATTTTTCCATGAATTATGCGAGCCAGGCGCTTGATATCTATACGAAATATGAACTGTACGGTCGCCGCCGGGTTCAGTGTGAATTTATCATCGCCGGAAATTTGACCGATGTGTATCATCATGAAAAAGCACTGACCCACTTGTGCAGCGCTTTAGATCATGCCAGGCAGCTTGAAGAAGCATACATGATCGCCGCTGCCTATTATAATGTCGGACACTGTAAGTACAGTCTGGGTGATTACAAAGAAGCGGAGGGCTATTTCAAAACAGCCGCCGCCATTTTTGAGGAGCAAAACTTTCAGCAAGCTGTTCAAGCTGTATTTTCACTGACCCATATCTACTGTAAAGAGGGAAAATACGACAAGGCAGTAGAGGCGTATGACCGCGGGATAAAGAGCGCGGCTGAATGGGAGGATGACATGTACTTGACGAAATTCCGCCTCATTCATGAGCTGTATCTTGGAAGCGGCGACCTGAACGTGCTTACAGAATGCTTTGACCTGCTGGAATCAAGGCAGCTTCTTGCCGACGCCGAAGATCTGCTGCATGATACTGCGGAACGTTTCAATCAGCTGGAACATTACGAGTCCGCCGCTTTCTTTTATCGCAGGCTGATGAATATTAAAAAGAAGCTTGCTGAGCAGCGTTTTCAATAGGAAATGGCAGAGAACTACAGGTTCTCTGCTTTTTTTGTGCTGTTTTCAACTCGGAAAAACAGGGTATTTTCCACTGCATAGTGAGAAACAGAGGAGGATATCAAGTATGTACAAAGATTTAACCGGAAAAACAGCGATTGTGACAGGGTCTTCAAAAGGAATCGGGAAAGCCATTGCGGAACGGTTCGGACAGGAGAAAATGAATGTTGTTGTAAATTACCACAGCGACCCGTCTGGAGCCGATGAAACTCTGGAAATCATTAAGCAGAACGGAGGGAAAGCCGTCGCAGTTGAGGCGGACGTGTCAAAAGAAGAGGGGATTCAGGCGCTCTTGGACACAGCCTTAGAGCATTTCGGCACGCTCGATGTGATGGTAAACAACTCCGGTTTTAACGGTGTTGAGGCGATGCCGCATGAGATGAGTCTTGAAGATTGGCAGAGAGTGATTGATGTCAATGTTACCGGAACCTTTCTGGGAGCGAAAGCAGCACTTAACCACATGATGAAAAACAATATCAAGGGCAATGTGCTGAATATCTCAAGTGTTCATCAGCAGATTCCGCGCCCTGTCAACGTTCAGTATTCCACATCCAAAGGCGGCATCAAGATGATGACGGAAACGCTGGCGCTCAATTATGCGGATAAGGGAATCCGCGTCAATGCGATAGCGCCCGGCACCATTGCCACAGAATCAAATGTTGATACGAAAAAGGAAGAGAGCAGGCAAAAACAATTGAAAAAAATCCCGATGAAAGCCTTCGGAAAGCCTGAAGAAGTGGCGGCAGCAGCAGCTTGGCTCGTATCTGAGGAAGCAAGCTATGTGACCGGCGCAACACTTTTCGTCGACGGCGGAATGACACTTTATCCATCTCAGCTTGAATAGAAGACAAAACAGGGGGATTGCGGGATGAAAACGGACTGGTGGAAGAATGCAGTGGTGTACCAAATTTACCCGAGAAGCTTTCAGGACAGCAATGGAGACGGAATTGGGGACTTGCGGGGGATTATTTCCCGTCTTGACTACATAAAGGAGCTCGGGGCAGATGTGATTTGGATTTGCCCGATCTATCCTTCTCCGAATGTTGATTACGGCTATGATGTGACAAACCATAAGGCGATTATGGATTCTTACGGAACAATGGACGATTTTCACGAGTTGCTGGACCAGGTGCATCAGCGGGGATTAAAGCTGGTGATGGACTTTGTGTTAAATCACACCTCGGTCGAGCATCCGTGGTTTAAAGAAGCGGAGCTGGACAAAAACAGCAAATACCGCAGCTATTATTATTGGCGTCCCGGCACAAAGAACGGCCCGCCGACGGACTGGCTCTCAAACTATGGATGCCCGGTCTGGCAATACGAAGAGCACACCGGGGAATACTATCTCCATATGAATGCCGTCAAACAAGCTGATTTAAACTGGGAAAATCCCGAAGTTCGCCAGGCGGTGTATGACATGATGAAATTTTGGCTCGATAAAGGGGTCGACGGTTTGCGAATTGATCAGCTCCATCTCATTTCTAAGAAAGAATATCTTCCTTCGTATGAGGACTATATCAATCAGCAGGCAGAGCCGAAGCCCTTTCAGCCAAATGGCGAACGAATCCATGACTATTTAAAAGAAATGACAGATGAAGTGTTTTCCCAATATGATGTCATGTCTGTCGGAGAGGTCGGCAGTGTCACACCGGAAGAAGGCCTGAAATATACGGGAACAGATAAGCATGAGCTGAATATGATTTTTCACTTTCAGCATATGGAGCTTGATCAGCAGCCCGGAAAAGAACATTGGGATTTGAAGCCCCTTGAGCTTTCTGATTTAAAATCGGTTTTGACAAAATGGCAAAAGAAGCTTGAACATCAAGGCTGGAATACATTGTTTTGGTGCAACCATGACCAGCCCCGGATTGTGTCCAGATTCGGAGACGATGGGGAATACCGCAAAACATCAGCGAAAATGCTGGCAACCGTACTTTATTTTATGAAGGGCACGCCGTATATTTATCAGGGAGAAGAAATCGGGATGACAAACGCGCCGTTTACCCGGATTGAAGACTACAAAGATATCCAAACGATCAATATGTATCATAAACGGGTGTTTGAAAAAGGCTATGATCCAAATGATGTGATGAGATCGATCTTAGCCAAAAGCCGGGATCACGCCCGGACCCCGATGCAGTGGAACAGCGGCAAAAATGCCGGATTTACTGACGGCACGCCTTGGCTGAAGGTCAATCCAAACTTCACCGCAATCAATGTGGAGGAAGCGCAGGGAGATCCTGATTCGGTCTTAATCTATTACAAAAAGCTGATCAGCCTGAGAAAGCAGTACGCTGACCTCATGAAAGGGAGCTTTGATCTTTTGCTTCCGGATGATCCGCAGTTGTTTGTATACATGAGAGAAAACAGTAAACAGCAGCTTTTGTCGGTCAATAATTTTTCAAAAGAGCAGGCTGTTTTTCAGTGGCCCAAGAACTGCGGCAAAGCTCAGGCCTCTCTGCTTCTCAGCAATTATAACAACGATGATCTTGCTGACGAAATGGTGTTCCGGCCTTATGAGAGCAGGGTCTATCTTCTGGACAAAACAAACTAATGATTGAAGTAGCCCGGCTTTTTTAGCCGGGTTTTTTTAGTACATATATCCGCTCTACAGGCGGGAAGAATAAATGAAAATGAAATTTATTCTTGCAAAACGTAATGACTTCGGTTTATTATGATATAGGATTACAAAATCGTTATCATTTTGATTTAAAGTTACTGAAAAAGAGGGGATATACGATATGTTTAAAAAATGGAGCGGTTTGTTTGTGATTGCAGCGTGCTTTTTATTGGTTGCAGCATGCGGTAACTCATCAACAAAAGGGTCGGCGGATTCAAAGGGTGATAAACTGCACGTTGTCACAACGTTCTACCCGATGTATGAATTCACAAAACAAATTGTAAAAGACAAAGGCGATGTGGATCTGTTAATCCCATCTTCCGTTGAACCGCATGATTGGGAACCGACGCCGAAAGACATTGCCAACATTCAGGATGCTGATTTGTTCGTTTATAATAGTGAATACATGGAGACATGGGTTCCGTCAGCTGAAAAAAGCATGGGCCAAGGCCATGCCGTTTTCGTTAATGCAAGCAAAGGCATTGATTTAATGGAAGGCTCTGAAGAAGAACACGAAGAGCATGATCATGGGGAGCATGAGCACAGTCATGCAATGGACCCTCACGTATGGCTTAGCCCTGTTCTGGCCCAGAAGGAAGTTAAAAATATTACGGCGCAAATCGTGAAGCAGGACCCGGATAACAAAGAATACTATGAGAAAAATAGTAAAGAATATATTGCAAAACTGCAGGATCTTGATAAACTATATCGTACAACCGCAAAAAAAGCGGAGAAAAAGGAATTTATCACGCAGCATACAGCTTTTGGCTATCTGGCAAAAGAATACGGCTTGAAGCAGGTTCCGATTGCAGGGCTTTCACCTGACCAAGAACCGAGCGCAGCCAGCTTGGCAAAGCTGAAAACATATGCCAAAGAACATAATGTAAAAGTCATTTACTTTGAAGAAATTGCATCCTCAAAGGTCGCAGATACGCTCGCCAGTGAAATCGGCGCGAAGACAGAAGTGCTGAATACACTGGAAGGCTTGAGCAAAGAAGAACAGGATAAAGGTTTAGGGTATATCGACATTATGAAACAAAACCTCGATGCCCTGAAAGATTCACTATTGGTTAAATCATAAGATAGTGTGCGCCGGAGGGTGCACACTATTTCTTTGTGAGAAAGGAAGATTAACATGAATCTCGTCTCATTGAAAGATATCGTTTTCGGCTATTCCCATACGCCTGTTTTAGATAAAGTATCACTTGATATTGAAAGCGGTGAGTTCGTCGGCATCACTGGGCCAAACGGCGCCTCTAAATCGACGCTCATAAAGGTAATGCTCGGCATGCTGAAACCGTGGGAAGGCACAGTGACGATCAGTAAAAGGAATACAGAAGGGAAACGCCTGACCATAGGGTACGTCCCGCAGCAAATTTCTTCATTTAATGCCGGCTTTCCGAGCACGGTGCTGGAGCTTGTTCAGTCAGGCCGCTACACAAAAGGGAAATGGTTTAAACGTTTAAATGAAGAAGATCATCTTGAAGTAGAAAAAGCACTGAAAATGGTGGAAATGTGGGAGCTCCGCCACCGTAAAATCGGTGATTTATCAGGCGGACAGAAACAGAAAATCTGTATCGCCAGAATGCTCGCCAGCAACCCGGATCTGCTGATGCTGGACGAACCGACGACAGCTGTTGATTACGACAGCAGAAAAGGATTTTACGAATTTATGCATCACCTTGTGAAAAATCACAACCGCACAGTTGTGATGGTTACTCACGAACAAAACGAAGTACAGCAATTTTTAGATAAAGTGATTCGATTAGAGAGAGGAGAAAAAGGCGGATGGAAATGTTTGACTTGGAATTCATGCGACGAGCTTTTCTAGCAGGCGGCATGATCGCCGTCATGGCTCCGATACTAGGAGTGTATCTCGTTCTCAGAAGACAGGCCTTAATGGCTGACACACTTTCACATATCTCATTGTCAGGTGTTGCCATCGGCTTTTTTCTCAGCACCAATATAACCGCAGCAAGCATAGTCGTCGTGACCATTGGCGCGATCGGAATTGAATACATGCGGCGGGCGTATCGGACTTATTCAGAAGTGTCCATTGCCATCTTAATGGCAGCTGGTTTGTCCTTCGCGATGTTTTTAATCAGCCTTTCCAAAGGCACAGCCAATATGAGCATCGATCAATACCTATTTGGATCGCTTGTGACAGTAAACCAGCAGCAGGTCTATATTATCAGTATTATCACACTGCTGATCCTGCTTTATTTTATCGTACTGAGAAGGCCGCTCTACCTGCTGACGTTTGATGAAGCAACAGCCAAAACATCGGGAATCAATACAAACGTTCTCTCGTTGTCATTCAGTATTGTCACAGGCCTTGCGATTTCAGTCATTATTCCGATCATCGGGGTCCTTCTTGTATCAGCCCTGCTCGTATTGCCGGCAGCATTCGCCATCAGAATTGCAAAAGGCTTTAACATGGTTTTCATTACAGCCATACTCATTTCGTTATTCAGCGTATTTACGGGACTGACATCATCCTATCAGCTCGGGACGCCGCCAGGTCCGTCTATTACCCTGCTATTGATCGTGTTGCTATTAATCGGATTTGCAGTTCAGGGAGTTTGGACGTTTATCAAAAAAGAAGCTCAGCGCAAAAAAAGGAGCCGATAACATGAAAAGCAGTTTTCCCTAGGGAAAACTGCTTTTTTTATAGAAACAATCCAGCAAGGCGCTCATACGATTCTTTTTTCGCCTCAAAATTAAACACATTGCACAGAACCATGATTTCATTTGTTTCATAGCGGTCTGTGAGGTCTAACAGCTGTTGTTTGACAGTGGTAGGAGAACCGATCACCATCCGCTTTCTGTTTTCTTCTATGAGTTTTTTATCGGACGCTGTATAGGGATGGGCTTTAGCCTCCTCGATGCTTGGCACGCGGCTGTCCAAGCCTTTCCCGACGCGAAGAAGCCACAAATCCTGGCTTAATGCGAGTTCTTCTGCCTCTTCATCTGTTTTCGCGCAAATGACAAAAATCGTAAAAAGTGCGGACGGATTCGAAAAATGGGCTGAGGGCCGAAAGCTTTCCCGGTAGATGCGGAATGCATTTTCTCCTCGCTCGGGATTAATGAAATGCCCAAACACATATCCAATCCCCTGGTGCGCCGCGCGTCTTGCGCTGTTTTCACCAAGACCAAGCACCCATAGCTCGGGTGCCGTGCCAATAAGGGGCGCCGCTTTGATTCCGGCATACGGATGGTCGGGAGGAAGGGAATCTGTTAGAAAATACGAGACATCCTGTAGCTGTCTGTTAAATTCGGTTAAGCTTTTTTTCACCCCGTCCGTTAACGCAATCCTGGTTTTTGTCGTGCCGCCGGGGGAACGGCCGACGCCGAGGTCAATCCGGTTTGGATACAGGGCCTCAAGCTGGCGAAAGGTTTCAGCCACTTTAAATGGGCTGTATTGGGGCAGAAGCACGCCGCCTGATCCGACACGAATAGTGTTTGTCTGTGCTGCGATGCGGGCGATCATGATTTCAGGCGCTGTGCTTGCCAGTCCTTTCGTGCTGTGATGCTCGGCAAACCAATAACGCTTATAGCCCCACTCTTCGCTTAATTGGGCAAGCTCAACCGAATGCTGGAGAGTTGTCACAGGGCTTTCTCCTTTAGAAACAGGTGCCTGATCAAGTATGCTTAAATGAATCAAAAGGCCGCTTCCTTTCTGTCTGTTTTTTAGATGGTGACACAAGAATAGGCAAAATGACTTGCCCGCGTCAAATGGTTTGTTTAAGAAGCGCACTTTATAGCATTTGCAAATCATATATCAAATATGGAAGTTTTTTTTCGAGGTTTTTCGTCAATTATTCTAAACTTTTACGAAACTTTGATATAATAACAAACGTATATATTAGTAATTTACGGCTTATTTTCCTTGTGAGCGTAAAAATAAATGTGACTATCTTCACATTTTGATGAGTAGGAGTGAATCGTGTGGCAATTTCTTTAGAAAAAGGTCAACGAATTGATTTAACAAAAGGAAAAGCCGGTCTGTCAAAATTGATGGTCGGTCTCGGCTGGGACCCAGTGTCCTCAGGCGGAGGGTTCTTCAGCAAACTGCTTGGCGGAGGCGGTCCGAATATCGACTGTGACGCTTCAGTGCTGATGCTGGAAAACGGAAAATTCACCGAAAAGAAAAATCTGATTTATTTCGGCAACCTGAAAAGCCGCTGCGGCGGTGTACAGCATACAGGCGACAACCTGACGGGTGACGGTGCGGGCGATGACGAGCAAATTATGATAGATTTAGATAAAGTGCCTGGAAACATCGATAAGCTTGTATTTGTAGTGAACATTTACGATTGTGTCAGAAGAAAACAAGATTTCGGCATGATTCAAAATGCGTTTATCCGCGTAGTTGATCAATCTAATCACGAGGAAATGCTCAAGTACAATTTGAGAGACAATTACGCCGGCAGAACAAGCCTGATTACAGCAGAAATCTACCGCAGCGGCAGTGAGTGGAAGTTTGCGGCGATCGGTGAAGGCACAAACGATACGAGATTAGAAGATATTATCAGCCGATACGTATAAAAGAAAAGGAGTGGATGAAACATGACAATTTCATTGGCAAAAGGACAAAAAGTAGATTTAACAAAAACAAATCCGGGTCTTTCAAAGGTTGTTGTCGGTTTAGGCTGGGATACGAACAAGTATGACGGCGGGCACGACTTTGATCTTGACTCAAGTGTGTTTCTGTTAGACGCTGCAGGCAAATGCGCATCTCCAAACGACTTTATTTTCTACAACCAGCTTGAAGGCGGCAACGGTTCAGTCGTTCATTCAGGCGACAACCTGACTGGTGCTGGCGAAGGCGATGATGAGAATGTAAAAGTAAATCTCAGCGCTGTACCGGCAAACATTGATAAAATCTCATTTGTTATTACCATTCACGATGCAGAGGCGCGCAGCCAAAACTTTGGACAAGTATCAAACGCGTTTGTCCGCATCGTAAATGAAGAAACAAATGAAGAGCTCATCCGTTACGATCTTGCAGAAGATTTCTCTATTGAAACGGCAATCATTGCAGGGGAGCTTTACAGACATAACGGCGAGTGGAAATTCTCCGCAATCGGCTCAGGCTACCAAGGGGGCCTTGCCCGCATTGCAACAGACTACGGTTTGCAAGTCGGTTAAGACAAATACGAAGAGCAGAAAGGAGAGAGGCAGTATGGCCATTCAATTATCAAAAGGACAGCGCATTGATTTAACGAAAACAAATCCGGGACTGACAAAAGCGGTGATCGGCTTAGGCTGGGATACAAACAAGTATTCCGGCGGACACGATTTTGACCTGGATGCTTCGGCCTTTTTAGTTGATGCGCATGATAACTGCGTAAATGATCTCGATTTCGTCTTCTATAATAACCTTGAACATCCGAGCGGCGGTGTCATCCATACGGGTGACAACCGCACGGGTGAGGGCGACGGAGATGATGAGCAGATTATCGTTGATTTCTCAAAAATCCCTGCTCACATTGAGAAAATCGGCATCACAGTGACCATTCACGACGCTGAAGCACGCAGCCAAAACTTTGGACAAGTTTCCAATGCATTTGTCCGCGTTGTGGATGAAGAAACGCAGAATGAGCTTCTTCGCTTCGATTTGGGAGAAGACTTCTCCATTGAAACAGCTGTTGTCGTTTGTGAGCTTTACAGACACGGCGGCGAGTGGAAATTCAATGCGATCGGCAGCGGATTTTCCGGCGGACTGGCTGCATTGTGCCGGAATTACGGTTTGCAAGTGTAAGCGAGTGACAAATAGAGAAGTCACCGTTTCAAATTAATAGGAGGAAAAAACTTGGACTTTTTACATCATATTTTGTCTACGTATGCTTCATTTTTCGATTGGAAAATGTGGGGGGAAGTTCTGACTGATCCTGTTTCCTGGGGTTTGATCGGTTCCCTTGTTGTTCTGGAAGGTCTTTTATCGGCCGATAACGCGCTTGTTCTTGCGGTCATGGTTAAACACCTGCCGGAAAAACAGCGGAAAAAAGCGTTAACGTATGGTTTGTTTGGAGCTTATATTTTCAGGTTTATTTTCATCGGGCTCGGTATGCTTCTCATTAAATTCTGGTGGATCAAGGTGCTTGGCGCGCTTTACCTGGCTTGGCTCGTCATTAAGCACTTCTGGATAGGCGAAAAAGAAGAGGAAGCGGACGGCATGAAGAAAAACTCTTGGATGGTCCGTACGTTCGGGATCTTCTGGGCGACTGTCATTTCAGTAGAATTAATGGATCTTGCCTTCTCTGTGGACAGCATCCTGGCCGCGTTTGCAGTATCTGAAAAAGTATGGGTGCTTCTGATTGGCGGTATGCTTGGTATTTTAATGATGCGTACAGTGGCAAAAGTGTTCCTTGTGCTGATTGATAAAATTCCTGAGCTGGAAAACACAGCATTCGTCTTAATCGGCATTATCGCGCTGAAAATGGCGGGGAGCGCTTTCCATTACGAAATGCCGCACTCTGTATTCTTCATCATCATTATCGCTGCATTTGCGGTAACATTGATCATTCACTACATCAATAAACAAAAGCAGGTGCGCGAACAAACAGCCGCTTCAAAAGAAGAATAAAACAAAACAAGGAGGGAGGTTCAATGTCCTTCCTTTTTTGTTACCGAAATATCGTTCAATGACAAACCGGAAAGGAGGATATGATGAGACAAGAAGAACTAACCATTCATAAAGCACTTCCGGCTGATGGCGATTGGAAAAGCCTGCTGTTTCAGCCATTGCCGGAGCGGGATCACTATGAAACTGCACAAGGCCTTTCTTTTTCTCGTCTTGCCGGACAGATATTGGGCACGCCTATTGATGAGACGGACTACTATAACGAGCTGTATGAGCTGTCTGTAAACGACCGCATAACGATTTTGAGTGAAACGCTTGATAAAACAATCGAACCGGAAACATTTCAAAAGCTTCAGCATATTCATTCCATCAATCAGAAAGAAAAAGGGCTGTCAGTCAGCCGCTTTGTTGCCTTTCTGGACGGGGAAAAGCTGATTGCGAAGCACTCAAATCCCTTGATGCACCGCCATTTAAGAAAAGCGCTGATGACGCTTTTACATACCTTTGCGGACAGTCATGAAAAGGGGCTGAATCATCCTGATTTTCGCAGAGTGCTGCTTGATGTCTCGAAGTTTTCCTTAAACCATCTGAACCCTTGGCTGGAAAAAACCGATATAGAGCGGGAGATGCCGAAGGTTGTTTGGTATGGAGATGCGACGAAAAGCCAGCTCTATTTCTTATATTATCTGATGCTAGTCGGCTGTGATGTACTACTGTTCCATCCGGCGGGAACGGATCAGCTGGCGCTTGTCGACCCGAAGCAGGAGCTCGGTTTTACGGAAAAGCTCCCGGATGTTTCTGAGCTTCAGCCGTTTCCGAAAGAAAAACCTGACCGGAAATCAACAGTGGCTTACCGCTCAACAAAGGAAATTGAACATGTGCTGAATCACGAGGAATCCATGCTGTATAAGCCGTGGCAGTTCAGAGATCACACACCGGTGCCTGTTACGCTGAAAACGACCTATGATGAATTGTTTTTAATCACGAAAGAACGCGCCTTTATTCGGCCGAATTTCAAAGCAGATAAATATTCCATTGAGATTCCGAATGTATTCGCCAAAATTATGGGCGTGTCGAAAGACAATAAGGAATATTGGAACAGGCTTCATACTCTAGCGGATTATCAGGAAACAGAAATGGTCAGAAGCTTTCCATTTACAGAAGAAATAAAGTCGAACTATCAATTTCACTACAGCCACGCACTTGATCAAGAAGGGAACATTGATCCGGACAAGCTGATGGCAAGCAATGTGTGGCAGTACAAACAGCTGCCGGCAGGCGTTCAGACTGCCATTGCCAAAACGATTTCGAGAATGTGCAGGCACCCGCGGCTTAAGGCTTTGCATCAGGAACAAGTCAAGGATGTTCAAATCTATTTGTTTAAACAAACAACAAACCTGCCTGCTAATCTGCTGAAATTGATTCAAATGTTCGACTATGCGCAAACCGTTCCGAAACTCGTTTTATATCATACGGAAATGAGCGGCGGACTCGCGCGTTCGGATGCTGCCGCCCTGCTGTTCCTGAATGAAATCGGAATCGATATCATCATTTATAATCCGCCCGGACACCAGGATATTGAGCAGTTTATTGAAGAGGACCAGTATGATATCCACTGGCTGGATGACATGGTGTTTCAGCAGGACTACAAAGAGCCTTCGCTTGTGAAAAGGCTCTTCAGAACCATTACCCAAAAATAAGGAGAGAAGAAAAGCATGACAACAGAAAATCAAAATCCGCTTGTTCTCGATAAAAATGAAGAGATTTCCCAGCAAAAAGCTGACGATATCCGTCTTCAGCTCCGTCAGGAACCAGAAGTGAAGCGGCTTGCTCAACAAATTGACGTCAAAAACCAAATGGAGCTGCTTGAGTACGGCAAGGAGCCGGCCGTTGAAATATCCAAGTTCTCTGACCGCATCTTAGGGATGATGAAAACAACAAGCGTGACAGACTCCGGCACAATGCTGACTCAGCTTGGGAAAATCATGGACCGCTTCGACAAAAATGATTTTGATGAGCCAAAGGGATTAATGGCGAAAATTTTTAAACGCGGCGGCAGCATGATTGAAAAAATCTTTAAAAAGTATCAGACACTTGGCGGAGAGATTGAAAAAATCCACGTTGAGATTTCAAAATACAAAGATGAGATGACGAAGACGAACTACACGCTCGATGAAATGTATGAAAACAATATCAAATACTATATGGAGCTTGAAAAATACGTCGTTGCCGGGCAGATGAAACTGGAAGAGATGCAGTCGATCCTTCCTTCATATGAGGAAAAAGCGGCAAGCGGAAACCAGCTGGCGCAAATGCAGCTCGATACATTGCGCAACGGCATTCAGGCGCTTGAGGAACGGGTGTATGATCTGGATATGGCAAGGATGGTGGCGCTTCAAACCGCACCACAAATCCGTCTCCTGCAGCGCGGAAATGCAAAGCTGATCGGGAAAATCAACTCCGCGTTTATCATTACCATTCCGATTTTCAAAAACGGCATTATTCAGGCTGTTACGGTAAAGCGGCAAAAGCTTGTGGCTGATTCCATGAGCGAGCTTGACCGCCGAACAAACGAGATGCTGAAACGAAATGCTGAAAACATCTCGAGCCAAAGTGTTGAAATTGCCAGAATGGCCGGCAGACCGAGCATAGATATTGAAACGATCGAATCGTCTTGGAACACGATTGTCAGCGGCATGCAGGAAACAAAACAAATCGAAGAAGAAAACAAGCGCCTCCGCGAAGACGGCGCGAGACGAATTGCACAGCTTCAGGATAATATTAAAAAAGCAGCATTGCAGCAATAATAAAAACCCCGCTTGTGGAACATAAGCGGGGTTTTTCAATTACATCATTTAGTTAATGACAATGTGTAAAGACAGGTGTAAACTTAAACGGTAATCATTTTGCATATCAGAGGTGTTGGCAATGGGAAAACAACAGCCTATATCCCAGCGTAAACTGCTGGGCGTCGCCGGTTTGGGGTGGCTGTTTGATGCAATGGATGTCGGAATATTATCGTTTATTATCGCCGCGCTCCATGTAGAGTGGAATCTGTCGCCCGAGGAAATGAAATGGATCGGAAGCGTCAATTCCATCGGCATGGCTGCGGGTGCGTTTTTGTTTGGTTTGCTTGCTGATCGAATCGGCCGCAAAAAAGTGTTTATCATCACCCTTTTATGCTTTTCCATCGGAAGCGGCATTTCCGCTTTTGTGACAAGCTTATCGGCATTTCTAATCCTTCGTTTCGTGATTGGTATGGGACTTGGCGGCGAGCTTCCAGTCGCTTCAACACTCGTTTCGGAAGCGGTTGTGCCTGAAAAGCGGGGCAGAGTGATTGTGCTTTTGGAAAGCTTTTGGGCCGTGGGCTGGCTCGCAGCGGCCTTGATTTCTTACTTTGTGATACCAAGCTTCGGCTGGCAGGCTGCCCTTCTGTTAACTGGGCTGACTGCTTTTTATGCGCTGTACCTGCGGACGAGTCTGCCTGATTCGCCGAAATATGAATCGCTTTCTGCCAAAAAGAGGTCGGTGTGGGAGAATGTAAAAAGCATCTGGGCAAGACAGTATATACGGCCGACCGTGATGCTGTCGATCGTTTGGTTCTGTGTGGTGTTTTCTTATTACGGCATGTTCCTATGGCTCCCGAGTGTCATGCTGCTGAAAGGCTTCAGCATGATTCAAAGCTTTGAATATGTCCTGCTGATGACGCTTGCTCAGCTACCTGGCTATTTCTCTGCCGCATGGCTGATTGAAAAAGCGGGCCGGAAGTGGATACTTGTCATTTACTTGATTGGCACAGCAGGAAGCGCCTATTTCTTCGGAACAGCGGATTCCTTAAGTCTTCTGCTTACGGCTGGCATGCTGTTATCGTTTTTCAATCTCGGTGCGTGGGGCGTGATGTATGCGTATACCCCGGAGCAATACCCGACTGCGATTCGGGCAACAGGTTCAGGAACGACAGCAGCGTTTGGAAGAATCGGCGGCATCTTCGGGCCTTTGCTCGTCGGAACTCTGGCAGCCCGTCATATTTCGTTTTCGGTCATCTTTTCAATCTTTTGCATTGCAATCTTACTCGCGGTTGCTTGTATTTTGATTATGGGGAAAGAAACGAAACAAACTGAGCTAGAATAGGAAAAGCACCTCTTAAAAGAGGTGCTTTCAGCGTGTCGACAAACCCTCGCATTCGTTGTCAGGACTGCGCTTCGGTGCTCACGAATTAGAACATTCGCTCCGCTCCTATGCTCGTCCTTCCTAGACTTCAAGGGTTTTCAATCACGCTGAAAAGATTTTGTCAACAATCTGAGGCACCTCTGAATGAGGTGCTTTTTTTACAATTGCGCCCGGGCTGCGGATTGGCGTTTCCCGGTTTTACTGATTGCCTGGTAGAGCGTCATAGAAAGTATGAACAAAATGGCAGTAAATCCTGTGACAGCTCCGAAATGCTGTGTGCTTTGATATAAAAAACCTGCAATACTTGTACCGACAGTGGTTCCGGCATACATAGCGGCATTGGAAAGGGAAGCGATGGTTCCTCGCGCATTCGGTGCAATGGATTGAAAGACACCCATCATTAACGGAAAGATGATGCCAGCTGTAAAGAACGTGAGAAAAAAGCCGGCTTCTACTAAAAACAAGTTTGGAAAGAACGGAAGAGCGAAATAGAGAGCGCCCATTAGCAGCATCCCGCTGATCAGTGTTTTAAACATGCCCAGCTTTTCTGAAACCCGGCTGCCGATAAGGCTCCCGAGCATATTTCCCAGTCCGAGTACAAGCATAGCTGCGCCAATTTGTGACACGGTTAAATGATAATCCGCGGAAAGCCAAGTACCCAGAAAGCTGAACGAAGCGAAGTTTCCGGTTTGAAACAGAAAATAGGCAAGCAGAATGACCGATGTTTTCGGCAATGAAAAAAGCTCCCGGTAGGGGTTGACAATTGATGGTCGCGCCAATGGTTCAGAAGGCAGGATATCAGGCATGACCGCCGCCAGGATCAATAGAAGAATAAGCGAGCACGCTGACAAAACGAAAAATGGCGTATGCCATGTAAAGGAAGCGAGAAACCCTCCAATAGGAAGTCCGAGCATTTGTGAAGCGGCCAAACCTGCTGTCGCAATCCCCATGCCTTTTATGATCTGAGAAGGCCGGACAATGACTGGGATGGACGCCCAAATTTGAGGCGTCACAAACGCAGCGCTAACGCCTGCGGCAAAACGGAACAGGCACATGGCGGCAAAAGAGGGAGCGATGCCGCATAAAAACGTGGATACGATAAAGCCTGCAAGTCCCCACAGCATGACTGTTTTCCTGTTCAGCCGGTCTGAGATTGGGCCTGCAATGAAAGCGAAGAGCGCATAACCGAGTGCATAAGCACTGACCATCCAGCCTGACAAATCAATAGAGACATGAAACTGATCCTGTAAAAGGGGGAGAAGCGGCGAAAGCAAAAAGGTATCCGTGCCAATGACAAACATGACACTGAAGAAAAGCCAAATGCGATTCAAATTTTATCACTCCTATTGTTTTATAACTTTGAAACTATGAAACAGATATGTATAGAGAAAACCCTTTGTTAGAGGGTTTCCAAAAAGCCAGGCAGGTATGTGTGAAAGGTGTCTTCACGCAGACTGACGTATTTTGTCCGCGAATCTTTCCGGGTTGCCGTCAATCCCGCTTCACGCAGCGTTTTAAAATGATAAGATGCCGTGGTTTTGACAATATTGCACTTTTCACCTACTTCACCGCAGCTGAGTTCTTTTCCGCTGACATAAAGCGTACGAATAATGGCAAGCCTTGATTCATCAGACAGTGCTTTAAAAATTTGCGCTCTGATTTGATCATCTGATTGTTTCATAGTCATGAAACTATAATACATAATTGATGTTGAAAAAGCAACTTATTTTTCCAGTAAAGGAGAGGGAAGTCATAAGAGGAAGAAGGAATTCAATTCCAATAAAAGCGTTTTCAACTAAAGATAGGCGAAAAATCACCCGTAAAATACAATCATATAGGAGGATTACAGAGCATTTAGAAGCATAAATAAGATCATGTGGTCACATGGATGTTTATAAAGAAATGGTACAGAATAAAAGAGAATATGCTGTTTGTGTGGGAAGTTACATAAATGTTACGGTAATAAAGATTGCTTAATATGGAGGGAAAATATGAGTGTAGATGAGAAACCAATTAAGATAAAAGTCGAGAAAGTCTCTAAGATTTTTGGGAAACAAACAAAGAAGGCAGTTCAAATGCTTGCCAACGGAAAGACAAAAAAAGAGATCCTGAAAGCAACCGGATCAACCGTTGGGGTTAATCAGGCAGATTTTGAAGTATATGATGGTGAGATATTTGTCATCATGGGTCTATCAGGGAGCGGTAAATCAACTTTAGTACGGATGTTAAACCGGCTTATTGAACCGACTGCCGGAAATATTTACATTGATGGTGACATGATAACAAATATGTCTAAAGACCAGCTCCGGGAAGTCCGCCGGAAGAAAATCAGCATGGTCTTCCAAAAGTTCGCTCTGTTCCCGCACAGAACGATACTTGAAAACACAGAATACGGACTGGAACTTCAAGGTGTAGACAAACAAGAGCGGCAGCAAAAAGCGCTTGAGTCTCTTAAGCTCGTCGGGCTCGAAGGATTTGAACACCAATATCCAGACCAGCTTTCCGGCGGGATGCAGCAGCGTGTCGGCCTTGCCCGCGCGTTGACAAATGATCCGGACATCCTTCTGATGGACGAAGCGTTCAGTGCGCTTGATCCACTGATTCGTAAAGATATGCAGGATGAGCTTCTTGATCTTCACGATAATGTCGGAAAAACAATTATCTTTATTACGCATGACTTGGACGAAGCGTTGCGGATCGGCGACAGAATTGTCCTAATGAAGGACGGCAATATCGTTCAAATCGGCACACCTGAAGAAATCCTGATGAATCCATCTAACGAATATGTTGAGAAATTCGTCGAAGATGTTGATTTGTCTAAAGTCCTCACAGCAGGCCACATTATGAAACGAGCTGAAACAGTGCGGATTGATAAAGGGCCTCGCGTAGCATTGACACTGATGAAAAACCTTGGAATTTCTTCAATTTATGCAGTGGATAAACAAAAGAAATTATTAGGTGTTATCTATGCGTCTGATGCGAAAAAAGCGGCTGAGTCTGATTTGTCACTTCAAGACATCTTGAATACAGAATTTACGACTGTACCAGAGAATACGTATCTGACTGAGATTTTTGACGTTGTGTCCGATGCGAATATTCCAATTGCGGTTGTGGATGAGAAGCAAAGAATGAAAGGAATTGTCGTAAGAGGCGCGCTGATTGGCGCACTTGCCGGCAATAACGAGTATATCAACGCTGAAGGCACTGGCGAACAAACACAAGATCCTTCTGTACAGGAGGTGAAGTAAGATGGATAGACTGCCTAGAATACCTTTAGCAGATATCATTGACCGTTTTGTTGACTGGATTACGATGACGTTTGGCGGATTCTTCGACGGAATTGCAAACGGATTGGCCGCTTTTGTAAATGGAATTGTCACCGGTCTTGGATTTATTCCATCTATTTTGTTAACGATTATTTTCGCCGCACTTGCGTGGTGGATCAGTACAAGGGGAATTGCGTTATTTACGTTGATTGGATTCCTCCTGATCGATTATTTAGGATATTGGGACCCAATGCTGCAAACATTGGCGCTTGTTTTGACATCTGTGATTATTTCGATTGTGGTCGGGGTTCCGATCGGAATTTGGGCGTCTCAGAAAGAAACGGTTCGCCGTATTGTAACGCCAATTCTTGATTTAATGCAGACAATGCCTGCTTTCGTATATCTATTGCCGGCGATTTTCTTCTTTAACATCGGTGTTGTGCCGGGTGTTGTTGCATCTGTTATCTTCGCGATGCCGCCGACAATCCGCATGACTGTTCTCGGTATTAAACAAGTGCCGGCGGATTTGATTGAAGCGACTGAGGCATTCGGTTCTACAACAGCTCAGCGTTTGTTTAAAGTTCAGCTTCCGCTTGCGACAAAAACGATTTTGGCCGGAATTAACCAGAGCATCATGCTTGCGTTATCAATGGTTGTTATCGCCGCAATGGTCGGTGCACCGGGACTTGGTTCTGAAGTATACAGTGCCGTTACACAGCTGAAAACCGGGGTCGGAGTAGAGGCCGGTATCGCCATCGTTATCGTTGCCATTACCCTGGACCGTATTACTCAAAATATTAAAGTGAAGAAGAAAAGCAGGGGGAATGCCTGATGCTTAAAAAAATCATCGGCATCGGCGTTTCCGCCATGCTGGCGCTCTCACTTGCGGCTTGCGGTTCAGAAAACGATGAAAATGCATCCGCAGCAGAACAGGTGAATAAGACCATCATCGGGATTGACCCCGGTTCAGGGATTATGTCCCTGACTGACAAAGCGATGAAGGATTATGACCTGAATGACTGGACATTGATTTCAGCGTCAAGTGCTGCGATGACCGCTACGCTTAAAAAGTCATACGACCGTAAGAAACCGATTATCATTACAGGATGGACACCGCACTGGATGTTCTCCAGATATAAGCTGAAATATCTCGATGATCCGAAACAATCTTATGGCAGCGCAGAGGAAATCCATACGATCACACGCAAAGGCTTCAGCAAAGAACAGCCGAATGCCGCAAAGCTTCTGAGCCAGTTTAAATGGACGCAAGACGAAATGGGCGAAATCATGATCAAGGTGGAAGAAGGCGAGAAACCTGCCAAAGTTGCTGCCGAGTACGTCAATAAACACAAGGATCAGATTGCCGAATGGACAAAAGGCGTTCAAAAGGTAAAGGGAGACAAAATCAACCTTGCCTATGTGGCGTGGGACAGTGAGATTGCAAGTACAAACGTCATAGGCAAAGTCTTAGAAGACTTGGGCTATGAGGTAACACTTACTCAGGTAGAGGCTGGGCCGATGTGGACTGCAATTGCGACGGGAAGTGCGGATGCATCCCTTTCCGCATGGCTGCCGAATACCCATAAAGCATACGCCGCTAAATATAAAGGCAAATATGATGATATTGGCACCAGTATGACTGGTGTGAAGATGGGGCTTGTTGTTCCTCAATATATGAAAAACGTCAACTCAATTGAAGATTTGAAGAAGTAATCAAAAAAGCAGCCTGTGTCAGGCTGCTTTTTTTTGCGTTATTTTACGTAAGCGGCAGCGGGTGAATCAGCCTTTTGAAAAGTTTTTAATACGGCATTCGCTAAAATGTGAATGCCGTTGAACATCGCATTTCTGTCAAAGGTCATGTGCGGATGATGGAGCCCCGGCTGGAGCCCGCAGCCTAGTCCGAGCATCGTTGTTTTCAGATTCGGCACCTTCACGGCGTAAAAATGGAAATCCTCTCCGCCGGTGGTGACAAGCGGATCATCAAGCCGCTCAGCCCCGATGATATCCGTAATGGCTTCTGCCATGATCGCTTCAGCTTCTTTGTTTTGTGTTGCCGCAGGAAGGCTGTGTTCTTTTTGCAGCTCGATTTTTGCGTCGAATGCAGCGGCGGCCGCTTCACAGGCTCTTTCTGTTTCGGCGATTAACGCCTCCATGGCTTCATTGGTCTGTGCGCGCAAATCAAGGCTGAACGATGCTTTTCCTGGAATGATGTTAGAGCTTTCACCGCCGGCTTGAAGTTTTGTCATTTTGACGGTATGCGGGATTTGCGGGTCAATATGAATGAGTCCGAGCTTATGTACAAGAAATGCCGCAATTTCAATGCTGTTTTTCCCGAGGTGCGGACGGGCGCCATGAGCCTCTTCCCCGATGATCGTTCCCTCAATGTGCTGGCTTGATCCGTGCAGAATAGACGGAGCGCAGCGGCCGTTCTGTGTTTCCTGGATCGGACGGACGTGAACGCCATACAAATAGTCGATATCATCAAGCACGCCTTCTTCTATCATTTTCAAGGCGCCGCCGCCTTTTTCTTCTGCCGGCTGAAAGATAAAACGGATTGTGCCCTTCGGAAGCTCAGGTTGTTTTTTGAGCAGCATTAACGTGCCCAATGCCATTGTCATATGTGAATCGTGTCCGCAGGAATGGTTGGCGCGAAATGTGCCGTTAACCTCCTGCCACAGCGCGTCAATATCAGCGCGTACCGCTACAACAGGTGAGCCTGAGCCGATTTCGCCGACAACCCCGGTGCAGTCTGAAAACGTGCGCGTCCGGCACCCTAAATCCTCAAGCTTTTGTTTCAAAAATGAAGTTGTCTCATATTCCTTCCAGCTGACTTCAGGGTTCGCGTGCAGATGCTCGAAGATGTCCATAATGGTTTGTTTCATGTCTTCTGAAAGCTTTTGCATGGTAAGAAATACCTCCTTCTATCAGAATGAATTTTTACCTTCTTTACTTTATTTATATTGAAACAGGAAGATAGGCTGTATATAATATAGCACATATTGCTACTATTCAGAATAATTAATATTTTCAAACAGAGGGGATGGATCGAAATATGAGTATGCCAGCAGCCGAAACACAGCCTAAGAAAAAACGTATGACATTTAAAATGCCTGACGCCTATGTCCTCTTATTTATGATTGCTTTCATTTGCGCAATCGCTTCATATATTGTGCCGGCGGGTGAATTTGACCGCGTGACAAAGGGGGATGTCACGACCGCTGTTCCGGGAAGCTATCATTCCATTGAACAGTCTCCGGTCAGCTTGATCAGCTTTTTTACTTCTCTACAGGATGGAATGGTTGGATCAGCACCCATCATCTTTCTGATTCTATTCACAGGCGGCACCATTGCTATTCTAGAAAAAACGGGTGCCATCAATGGCCTGATTTACAATGTCATCAGCAAATTCCGCACAAAGCAATTATTATTTATTTGTATTGTCGGCGCATTGTTCTCCATTCTCGGAACAACCGGGATTGTCGTGAATTCAGTTATCGGTTTTATCCCCATCGGCCTCATTGTGGCACGATCCTTAAAATGGGACGCAGTCGCGGGAGCCGCTGTTATTTACATCGGCTGCTACGCTGGATTTAACTCCACCATATTATCACCGTCACCGCTCGGTTTATCACAATCAATCGCGGAGCTCCCTCTTTTTTCTGGAATCGGCCTGCGAGTTTTGATATACATATGCTTTTTGCTGTCTTCTATTATTTATATCTATTTGTATACGAGAAAATTAAAAAAATCAAAAGATGCCAGTGTGTTAGGAACAGATTGGTTCCCTGCGGCAGGAATGGGCGAAGCCGGTAAAGAAGAAGATCAGTCAGTGCCGTTTACCGTTCGCCATAAGCTGATTTTGGCTGTGGCGGGACTCTCACTTGTCGGATTTTTATACGGCGCTTTGAAGCTTGGCTGGTCAGATTCCCAAATGGCTGCGACATTTATTTTTATTTCTGTCCTTGCCGGTTTAATAGGCAGGCTTGCGGCGAACGATATTGCCAAAACCTTCATTACGGGCTGCCAAAGTCTTGTATACGGGGCGCTGATTGTCGGGATGGCACGAAGCATTTCCGTTATCCTTGAAAATGGAAAGCTCCTCGATACTGTCGTCAATGCTTTGGCTTCACTTTTGGACGGATTCAGCCCGATTGCCGGGGCAATCGGCATGTATATCGCCAGTGCGCTGCTTCATTTTCTCATCTCTTCAGGGTCTGGCGAAGCCGTTGTATTTATTCCAATCCTGGCGCCGCTCGCTGATTTGATGGGAATCACGAGACAGGTTGCGGTGGAGGCAGTTATGCTTGGAGAAGGGGTCGTCAACTGTGTGAATCCGACATCCGGCGTTCTCATGGCGGTGCTTGCCGCCAGCGGTATTCCGTATGTCAAGTGGCTGCGGTTTATGGTGCCGCTTGCTCTGATTTGGTTCTTGATCGGGCTTGTCTTTATCGTGATCGGCGTCATGATCAATTGGGGGCCGTTTTAACGATTGCTGCCCGCCGGCTTGTACGGCGGGCTTTTGAGTTATTCATTGCAGAAGCGCAGGCTGTTATTGTAACATGTAAGCCATAAGCCATTCGTAAAAGTGCGGGAGGAAGGTCATGAATAATCTGCGTAATAGACTTTCAGGCGTGAATGGGAAAAATAAGAGAGTAAAAGAAAAAGAACAAAAAATCTGGTCGGAGATTGGGATGATAGCGGGAGCATTTGCGCTGCTTGATGTGATCATCCGCGGGATTATGTTTGCATTTCCGTTTAAAGAATGGGCTGCAAGCCTTGTGTTTTTGTTCATCATTATCTTATATTACTGCATCAGGGCTGCGGCATCCGGAATGCTCATGCCGAGAATAGACACCAAAGAAGAACTGCAAAAACGGGTGAAGCAGCAGCGAATAGAATCAATTGCTGTCGCCTTTGCGGTAGTGGTGCTTACGATGTACGACAGGGGGATTCCCCATACATTCTTCGCTTGGCTGAAAATGATTCTTCTTTTTATCGTCTGCGGCGGCGTTCTGTTTCTGCTTCGGTATGTGATTGTGAAGCTGGCTTACAGAAGAGCGGTAAAAGAAGAAATAAAAAAGAAATCATCTTGAAAAATAGATGGTTTCTTTTTTTTGTTTGGAAAGCGAGGGAAGCGTTCATAGTTTCGGGCAGCTTTTTTTATAGGAACATTGATTTGTATTCACTCTGCCAAGTTGTTTTGATAGAGTGATTGTGATAATTTAAAATGTAAGCGTTGACAAAATTCTCCAGTCTTCACATCGGTTTGAAAGGAGGAAGCGGAAGAATGAAGTAAGAGGGATTTTTGACTCCGAAGTAAGTCTTCAAAAAATCAAATAAGGAGTGTCAAGAATGTTTGCAAAACGATTCAAAACCTCTTTACTGCCGTTATTCGCTGGATTTTTATTGCTGTTTCATTTGGTTCTGGCAGGACCGGCGGCTGCGAGTGCTGAAACGGCGAACAAATCGAATGAGCTGACAGCACCGTCGATCAAAAGCGGAACCATTCTTCATGCATGGAATTGGTCGTTCAATACGTTAAAACATAATATGAAGGATATTCATGATGCAGGATATACAGCCATTCAGACATCTCCGATTAACCAAGTAAAGGAAGGGAATCAAGGAGATAAAAGCATGTCGAACTGGTACTGGCTCTATCAGCCGACATCGTACCAAATTGGCAACCGTTACTTAGGTACTGAACAAGAATTTAAAGAAATGTGTGCAGCCGCTGAAGAATATGGCATAAAGGTCATTGTTGACGCGGTCATCAATCATACCACCAGTGATTATGCCGCGATTTCCAATGAGGTTAAGAGTATTCCAAACTGGACACATGGAAACACACAAATTAAAAACTGGTCTGATCGATGGGATGTCACGCAGAATTCATTGCTCGGGCTGTATGACTGGAATACACAAAATACACAAGTACAGTCCTATCTGAAACGGTTCTTAGAAAGAGCATTGAATGATGGAGCAGACGGTTTTCGTTTTGATGCCGCCAAACATATAGAGCTTCCGGATGATGGGAGTTACGGCAGTCAATTTTGGCCGAATATCACAAATACAGCTGCAGAGTTCCAATACGGAGAAATCCTGCAGGATAGTGCCTCCAGAGATGCTGCATATGCGAATTATATGAATGTGACAGCGTCTAACTATGGGCATTCCATAAGGTCCGCTTTAAAGAATCGTAATCTGGGCGTGTCGAATATCTCCCACTATGCATCTGATGTGTCTGCGGACAAGCTAGTGACATGGGTAGAGTCGCATGATACGTATGCCAATGATGATGAAGAGTCGACATGGATGAGCGATGATGATATCCGTTTAGGCTGGGCGGTGATAGCTTCTCGTTCAGGCAGTACGCCTCTTTTCTTTTCCAGACCTGAGGGAGGCGGAAATGGTGTGAGATTCCCGGGGAAAAGCCAAATAGGCGATCGCGGGAGTGCTTTATTTGAAGATCAGGCTATCACTGCGGTCAATAGATTTCACAATGTGATGGCTGGACAGCCTGAGGAACTCTCGAACCCGAATGGAAACAACCAGATATTTATGAATCAGCGCGGCTCACATGGCGTTGTGCTGGCAAATGCAGGTTCTTCCTCTGTTTCTATCAATACGCCAACAAAATTGCCTAATGGCAGGTATGATAATAAAGCTGGGGCGGGTTCATTTCAAGTGAATGATGGTAAACTGACAGGCACGATCAATGCCAGATCTGTGGCTGTGCTTTATCCTGATGATATTGCAAAAGCGCCTCATGTTTTCCTTGAGAATTACAAAACAGGTGTAACACATTCTTTCAATGATCAACTGACGATTACCCTGCGTGCAGATGCGAATACAACAAAAGCCGTTTATCAAATCAATAATGGACCAGAGACAGCGTTTAAGGATGGAGATCAATTCACAATCGGAAAAGGAGATCCATTTGGCAAAACATACACCATCATGTTAAAAGGAACGAACAGTGATGGTGTAACGAGGGCCGAGGAATACAGCTTTGTTAAAAGAGATCCAGCTTCGGCCAAAACCATCGGCTATCAAAATCCGAATCATTGGAGCCAGGTAAATGCTTATATCTATAAACATGATGGGGGCCGGGCAATTGAATTGACCGGATCTTGGCCTGGAAAACCAATGACTAAAAATGCAGATGGAATTTACACGCTGACGCTGCCTGCGGACACGGATACAACCAACGCCAAAGTGATTTTTAATAATGGCAGTGTCCAAGTGCCCGGTCAGAATCAGCCTGGCTTTGATTACGTGCAAAATGGCTTATATAATGACTCGGGCTTAAGCGGTTCTCTTCCTCATTGAGGGCAATGCTAGACGGGACTTACCGAAAGAAACCATCAATGATGGTTTCTTTTTTGTTCATAAATCAGACAAAACTTTTCCCTTGCAAAAGTTTGTGAAGTGTTGCACAATATAAATGTGAAATATTTCACAAATAAAAAGACATCAAAGAGAAACATACCCTGGAAGGATGATTAATGATGAACAAACATGTAAATAAAGTAGCTTTAATCGGAGCGGGTTTTGTTGGAAGCAGTTATGCATTTGCGTTAATTAACCAAGGGATCACAGATGAGCTTGTGGTCATTGATGTAAATAAAGAAAAAGCAATGGGCGATGTGATGGATTTAAACCACGGAAAGGCGTTTGCGCCACAACCGGTCAAAACATCTTACGGAACATATGAAGACTGCAAGGATGCTGATATTGTCTGCATTTGCGCCGGAGCAAACCAAAAACCTGGTGAGACACGCCTTGAATTAGTAGAAAAGAACTTGAAGATTTTCAAAGGCATCGTCAGTGAAGTCATGGCGAGCGGATTTGACGGCATTTTCTTAATCGCGACAAATCCGGTTGATATCCTGACTTACGCAACATGGAAATTCAGCGGCCTGCCAAAAGAGCGGGTGATCGGAAGCGGCACAACACTAGATTCTGCGAGATTCCGTTTCATGCTGAGCGAATACTTTGGCGCAGCGCCTCAAAACGTGCACGCGCATATTATCGGAGAGCACGGCGACACAGAGCTTCCTGTTTGGAGCCACGCGAATGTCGGCGGTGTGCCGGTCAGTGAACTCGTTGAGAAAAACGATGCTTACAAACAAGAGGAGCTGGACCAAATTGTAGATGATGTGAAAAACGCAGCTTACCATATCATTGAGAAAAAAGGCGCGACTTATTATGGGGTTGCGATGAGTCTTGCTCGCATTACAAAAGCCATTCTTCATAATGAAAACAGCATATTAACTGTCAGCACATATTTGGACGGGCAATACGGTGCAGATGACGTGTACATCGGTGTGCCGGCTGTCGTGAATCGCGGAGGGATCGCAGGTATCACTGAGCTGAACTTAAACGAGAAAGAAAAAGAACAGTTCCTTCACAGCGCCGGCGTCCTTAAAAACATTTTAAAACCTCATTTTGCAGAACAAAAAGTCAACTAACCGCAACTTTAGAGTAAAGGGCTGATTGTCAATGTGGGAGCAGTTGTATGATCCGTTTGGAAACGAGTATGTGAGCGCACTTGTGGCGCTCACTCCGATTCTCTTTTTTCTTTTGGCTTTAACTGTTTTGAAAATGAAAGGCATTCTTGCGGCATTTCTTACCCTAGCCGTCAGTTTCTTCGTCTCCGTTTGGGCATTTCATATGCCGGTTGAAAAAGCGATTTCTTCTGTTTTGTTAGGAATCGGGAGCGGGCTGTGGCCCATTGGCTACATCGTCCTGATGGCGGTGTGGCTGTATAAAATCGCAGTGAAAACCGGGAAATTTACCATTATTCGGTCCAGCATTGCCGGCATTTCGCCTGACCAACGATTACAGCTATTATTAATTGGTTTTTGTTTTAACGCGTTTTTAGAAGGCGCTGCCGGTTTTGGTGTTCCGATTGCGATTAGCGCGGCGCTGCTCGTCGAACTTGGTTTTAAACCGTTAAAAGCGGCAGCGCTCTGCTTGATTGCAAACGCCGCCTCCGGAGCCTTTGGGGCGATCGGGATTCCTGTCATCACAGGGGCGCAGATTGGTGATTTGTCTGCTCTTGAGCTGTCTCGGACATTAATGTGGACACTGCCGATGATCTCATTTTTAATACCATTCCTGCTTGTATTCTTATTAGACCGAATGAAAGGAATCAAACAGACATGGCCCGCTCTTCTGGTTGTGAGCGGTGGGTATACAGCGGTTCAGACACTGACAATGGCGGTGCTCGGGCCGGAATTAGCAAACATTTTGGCTGCCTTATTCAGCATGGGCGGGCTTGCCCTCTTCCTCCGCAAATGGCAGCCGAAAGAGATTTACCGCGAGGAAGGGGCCGGCGATGCTGGTGAGAAAAAAGCATACCGTGCCGCTGACATTGCGAAAGCGTGGTCTCCTTTCTACATTTTAACTGCGGCGATCACCATTTGGAGCCTTCCTGCCTTCAAAGCGCTTTTCCAAGAAGGCGGGCTGTTATATCAATCAACGCTCCTGTTCAAAATGCCTTTTCTGCATCAGCAAATTATGAAAATGCCGCCGATTGCGCCATCTGCCATGCCGTTAGATGCAGTCTTTAAAGTTGATCTGCTGTCAGCGACTGGTACAGCGATTTTAGCGGCGGTCATCGTGACAGGGCTGTTCAGCAAAAAGTTCTCCTCCCGGGATGCCTTTGCTTCCCTGAAGGAGACAGGAAAAGAGCTGTGGGTGCCGATTATGACGATCTGCTTCGTGATGGGGTTTGCCAATCTGGCCAACTTCGCAGGGCTCAGCTCTTCAATTGGATTAGCATTGGCGAAAACAGGAGACCTGTTCCCGTTTGTCAGTCCTGTTCTTGGCTGGATTGGCGTGTTCATTACTGGTTCTGTTGTCAGCAATAACGCTTTGTTCGGTCATTTGCAGGTTGTCACCGGAGCGCAGATCGGTGCGGGTTCAGACTTGCTGTTAGCCGCAAATACGGCGGGCGGTGTCATGGCGAAACTTGTTTCTCCTCAATCTATCGCCATCGCTGCCGCAGCGGTCGGCCAAACAGGCAAGGAATCTAAACTGTTTAAAAGGACAGTGGTGTACAGCCTGATTCTGTTATTGATCATTTGTATATGGACGTTTATTCTTGCAAGATTAGGAGTGTAATATAAAAAAGCAGTACATGCCCAGCATGTACTGCTTTTTTTATGTTAATTTGCTTTCTTTGTCATTTCGGCTGTTGTTTTCACTCTGGCTTTCCCCATAAATAAAATGGTAACCGCCGCGAGGACAATTGGAATCAAAGCGAGCAAAAAGACATACGTAATACTTGATGACATCGCGTCAATAATGCGATTCAGGATCGCATCAGGAATCTGGGAACGTGTTCCCGCTTGGAATATCTCTTGCGGGTCGCCAATATTTTGCGCAGCACCTGATCCCGCTGAGCCTTTCATACCGCTGAAGGCGTCGCTCAGCTTGTTCGTGAATACGTTTGTTTGCACCGTTCCGAAAATGGTGACGCCTAAGGTCATGCCAAATGATCGCAAAAATGAATTTGTAGAGTTTGCCGTTCCCCGAAAGCGAGGTTCAAGATCATTCATCGATGCCGCCGGCAGCAGGGAGAAGTTAAAGCCTACACCAAAGCCTGAAATCATCATAAAGACTGTCAGCCATACCCGTGCTGTGTCAGGCGTCATATTGGAAAGAAGCAGCATGCCGATAAAGAAAGCTATAACAGATATCAGCATCAAATTGCGGAAGCTTGCCTTCGTTTGGAAGATCCCGCCGATCATGCTTCCGATGACTGATCCAATCATCATCGGCGTCAGAATGAAGCCCGCGCTTGTCGCCGAGCTGCCGTAGACCGCCTGAACGAAAATCGGAATAAATACCGCTAAAATAATAAATGTTCCGCCATACAGGAAAGCGAGAATCTGTGCTGTGGCAAACAAGCGGTTCTTAAACATCCAGAAAGAAATAATAGGCTCTTCTGCTTTTCTCTCCACAATAAAAAAGGCAATGAAGAAAACGGCGAATACAATAAACAGCCCGATGATCTGAATGGAATTCCAATCGTATGTTTTGCCGCCAAGCTCAAGGGCGAACATCAGGCATACAATGGATACGACTAAGGTAATCGCGCCGCCCCAGTCTATTTTCTGCTTTCTGTGCTCCAGAGATTCTTTGTAGTAGCGAATAATGAAAAACAATGACAATGCGCCGATCGGCACATTGATGTAAAACACCCAGTGCCAGCTGATCGAATCTGTAATGATCGCGCCTAAGAGCGGACCAAGAACACTGGATAATCCAAATACAGCACCGAACATGCCGGACATTTTTCCGCGTTTTTCCGGCGGAAACAAATCGAAGATAATGGTAAAGGCAATCGGCAGGAGCGCGCCGCCTCCGATCCCTTGAATGGCCCGGAAGATGATCAGCTGATTCATCGTCTGGGCAATCCCGCATAAAGCAGAACCGATTAAGAAAAAAATAAGTCCAAACAGGAAAAAACGTTTTCGGCCGTACATATCGGAAAGCTTGCCGTAAATCGGCATGCCAGCCATAACCGCCACCATATAGGATGCCGTCACCCAGGCAAATTTATCGAAGCTTCCAAGATCGGCTACGATATTGCCCATCGCGGTGGCAACAATCGTATTGTCCATTGCAGACATCAAGATGCCCAGCAGGAGACCGAGGACCACAAATTTGGTGGAAGCCTGTTTTGCTGTTGTTGTGTCCATTTGTTCTACCTCCTCTTACTTTTCTATGTAAGTTCTGATATCATGATAATAGTTTGATTGTTGAATATCTCGATTATCAAGATAAACTCGATTTTATAGGGAGGACTGTCAGTTGTCAACAAGAAATTCCAGAAGTGAGTTGGAAAAGACTGCTGTTCAGCTTTTTCGAAAACTGGGCACAAGAACGGTTCTGTTTCATCAGGCAGCCGCTCAAGCTCTCGGTCTGTTTCCCACCGATTTGAAATCAGCTGACATTTTAAATGAAGCAGGGCCGATGACGGCTGGAGAGCTGGGGAAAAAAACCGGCCTCAGCACGGGGTCAGTCACGGCGCTTGTTGACCGGCTGGAAAAAGCGGGGTATGTGGCTCGTGAAAAGGACCCGAACGATCGCAGGAGAGTCGTAATCGTCCCTTTGACTGCTTCGAAAAAACATATAAAGGATTTGTTCCGTCCTCTGTCTGAGTCAACGATGGATTTGTGCCGCGAATATACGGAAGAGGAGCTGGAACTCATTTTCAGTTTTGTAGGCAAAGCCGCCGATATTATGGAGGAAGAGCTTGAACGTCTGAAACAGTAAGTGAATTTGTGCATAGCTTGGCCCGTTCCCGAATAAATTGTACAAGTTACATAAGAGAAGGGAGTACGGGCCGGTGAACATTTTTTTGAGCTATATTGTGCTGGGACTGTCCTTGTCTGCGCCTGTGGGGCCAGTGAATGCGGCGCAAATAGACAAAGGAATTAAAAACGGTTTTTGGCATGCATGGATTTTCGGTTTAGGCGCCATGACAGCGGATGGGCTGTACATGCTTTTTATCTATTTCGGGCTATCGCAGTTCTTGACCGCTCCATTTGTGAAAACGTTTTTGTGGCTGTTCGGCTTTTTTGTCCTGACCTATACCGGAATTGAAACGCTGAAAAACGTCAGAGAACCGATGGATGTGCGAAGCTCGCGGGGGAAACCGTCATACAGGAAAACATTCGCATCGGGTTTTCTCATTTCATTGTCAAACCCATTGAGCATCCTTTTTTGGCTTGGAATTTACGGAAGCATTCTTGCGAAAACAGCAGAGGCCTACAATATGAATCAGCTTCTAATCTATAGCTCCGGCATCATGATCGGCATTTTAATCTGGGATTTCTGCATGGCTATCACAGCCAGTACGTTCAGAAACCTGCTTCATGAAAAGCTATTGAGAGGATTGACCGGAATCGCCGGTGTATCCCTCCTTGTGTTTGGCTTTTACTTTGGTTATCAGGGCATCAAACAGTTATTGGGCTGATTCATGAAGGACAGTCACCTGCCGCTTCCAGTTTTAATATAGTATCCAGATGATACTGGAGGTGGATCAATGGTGAATGGGATTTACACCAAAAGTTTTCTGGAACGTATTCAGGAAGAGCTTCCTGAATGGCAAAGAATCGCTTTTGAGCTGCTGGCAGAAACTCTGGGGGACGACGCGGATACGTTTCCGTGCATTCCCGGACGTCAGGCGTTTCTGACTGATCAGCTTCGGATTGCTTTTGCCGGAGATCCGCGGGAAAACCGTACAGCGGAGGAACTGGCTCCGTTGCTTGCGGAGTACGGCAAGATATCGCGGGACACGGGAAAATACGCATCCCTCGTTGTGTTGTTTGATACACCGGAAGATTTGGCGGAGCATTATTCGATTGAAGCGTATGAAGAGCTGTTTTGGCGCTTTTTAAATAGACTGAGTCATCAAGACGAAAAAGAATGGCCGGAAGACATTCCGGCCGATCCTGAGCATTATAAATGGGAGTTTTGTTTTGACGGCGAGCCGTATTTCATTCTGTGCGCTACACCGGGGCACGAGGCAAGAAGAAGCCGGAGCTTTCCTTTTTTTATGGTCACGTTTCAGCCAAGGTGGGTGTTTGATGACCTAAATGGATCAACTGCATTTGGCCGTAACATGAGCAGGCTGATCCGATCTCGTTTAGAGGCCTATGATCAGGCTCCGATTCACCCGCAATTAGGCTGGTACGGAGGAAAGAATAATCGTGAATGGAAGCAGTATTTCCTCCGTGATGACGAAAAACAGGTATCGAAGTGCCCGTTTTCTTATTTAAAGAACATGTTCAACAAAATGCAATAAATCAGGGACTGGCAGGGCGATCTTTATGACCCTGCTTTTTTTGATAGATCATGGTCACGATGGCGATGATCACGAGAAAACCTATGCTGACGAAAAAACCGGGCCGGCTTGATTTTTCAAACAATGTACCGGACACAGCCGCAGCAATCAGAACCATCGCTAAATAAATTTGTGTTTTTCCCATGCCCTCGGGATCAGTCAGCTTTTTGCTGGAGAACAGGATAAACAGCCAAGTGTATAAAAGCATAAGCCCCGCAGCTGTTGTCATATGCTCATAAATGTTTTTAGGCAGCACTAACGACAGAATAATGGAGAGAACAAGCCCCGCAAACGTCAGCCCAAGTGCCGGCCAGCATATTTTTTTGCCTTCCTTTAGAGTAAAGCATTTCGGCGCGTCGCCGTCATCAGCCATCGTACAAAGCAATGTCGTAACCGCAAATAGCGAAGCGACAAGGGTCGAGAACCCGGCGATAATGAAAATCCCGTTAAATATATCAAGGATGATCTCAAGGTTGTATCCTTTTAACGACGTAATGAACGGGCTGTCCTGTTCTGTAAACTTGTGTAACGGAACCAAAAGCAGAGCCAGCCCGATTGAAATGATATAAATAATCGCCAGCGTTGCCAGCATCAGTTTCCCTGATTTAGACGCTTCCTCAGGTTTTTTTAAGTGAACCGCCATCAGCCCCATGACCTCAATCCCGCCAAAAGCGTAAAACGCGTAGATTAAACCTGTCCACAGCCCCATGGCGCCGTATGGGAAAAACTCACTCGTCTTATTTGGAACATGTATGCCATGATTTCCGCCGGACAGGATACCGCATAAAGCCAGGATGGCAATGACAATAAACATAAAAATAGCAGCTGTTTTAATGACTGCCAGCACGTTTTCTGTTTTTTCAAAGACGGACAGGCCGGTGAAAATAATAAGGAGCCCCAGTACTGCGTAGATTGAGGCGAACACCCATAACGGCATTTGAGGAAACCAATGCTTCGTAAATAGCGAAATGGCTGTCAGCTGGCTTCCGGTAATCAGCATTTCTGATGACCAGTACACCCAGCCGTTGCTGAAGCCTGCCCATTTGCCGAATGCTTTTCGGGCATACGCACAAAACGAACCTTTTTCCGGCTGCTTCGCCGATAGCTTGGCGAGCTGTTCAAAGACAAAATACGTACCGATCCCTGCGATCAGAAATGAAAGGAGAACGGAAAAACCGCTTTTTACAATTGCGATGCTGGAACCGAGAAAGAAGCCTGTTCCAATCGTGCAGCCGACTCCGATCAGTGACAGCTGCCACCAAGCCAGATTCCCTTTTGGCTGGTCTTTTTTTGTTTGGCTCATTATTTATTCAACCCCTTTTATCTAAGGTTAGATTGTGATCTGTCCGAAGCTTATATACATCGGATTTTTGCCTCTTTTTACATGGAGAAGGAAGCGGACGCTCATACTAATGAAAAAAGGAGCAAACCAATGACACAGCAATATATTGTGGAGCCGAAAAAAGGGCTGGGGCTGAAGCTGAAAAAGGGGCAGATTTTAAAAGTGGTTGATGTAGAAGGGCAGCAGGTGGCTGATTTTGTCGCATACCATGCCAAGGATTTTTATGAACACCTTGATCAGGGAGCGACGATAGACGCCAATCACTCCATTCATGTGAAGGTCAACGACCATCTCTACTCCAACCTGTATAAGCCGATGTTAACCCTGATTGAAGATACGGTCGGCAAGCATGATCTGCTGCTGCCCGCCTGCCGTCCTGATATGAACAGGCTCTTATATGGGAAGCAAAAGGATGAGTTTCAGGATACGTGCTATGACAATATGAACCGTGCGCTTGAGCAGTTTGGCGTACCGAAGCCTCACATGCATTACCCATTTGCGATTTTTATGAATACTGTCCTTGATGAGAAAGGGAATCTGTCTGTGGAAACACCGCTTTCGAATGCCGGAGATTATGTAAGGCTCAGGGCGGAGATGGATTTAATTGTCGCGTTTTCTTCCTGCCCGATTGAAAAAGGGAAATGCAATGGCGACAGTGTGACATCCATACGGGTTGAAGTCAGCTGATCTCTCTTGTTCACTGTGAATGAAGACCTGTGCTATATTTAATAGGGATACATAACAGTCATGATTCATTTTCATTGATTTGGGGAAATGATCAGTAATAAGGGAAAATGTACAGGAGGAATGATTGGGATGAGCATGCAGGAAAAGATTATGCGTGAGTTACATGTGAAGCCCTCAATTGATCCAAAGCAAGAAATTGAGGACCGAGTCAATTTTTTAAAACAATATGTAAAGAAAACCGGTGCTAAAGGCTTTGTATTGGGAATCAGCGGGGGCCAGGATTCAACACTTGCGGGAAGACTCGCTCAGCTTGCGGTGGAGAGCATTCGCGAAGAGGGCGGAGACGCTCAATTTATCGCGGTCCGTCTTCCGCATGGCACACAGCAGGATGAAGACGATGCCCAGCTTGCTTTGAAGTTTATTAAGCCGGATAAATCATGGAAGTTTGATATTAAATCGACAGTCAGCGCTTTTTCTGATCAGTATCAGCAGGAAACAGGCGATCAGCTGACTGACTTTAATAAAGGAAACGTAAAAGCAAGAACAAGAATGATCGCGCAATACGCGATCGGCGGCCAGGAAGGCCTGCTTGTGTTAGGAACAGACCATGCTGCTGAAGCAGTGACTGGTTTCTTTACGAAGTACGGTGACGGCGGAGCAGACCTCCTGCCGCTGACAGGCTTGACGAAGCGCCAGGGAAGAACCCTGCTGAAAGAGCTGGGTGCACCGGAACGCTTATACTTAAAAGAACCGACTGCCGATCTGCTTGACGAAAAACCGCAGCAGTCGGATGAAACAGAGCTTGGCATTTCCTACGACGAGATTGACGATTATCTCGAAGGAAAAGAAGTATCAGCGAAAGTATCAGAAGCGCTGGAAAAACGCTACAGCATGACTGAACATAAACGCCAGGTTCCGGCGTCTATGTTTGATGACTGGTGGAAATAAGTTGAAGAAAGCCCGCTCTCGGAGCGGGCTTTTGTCGTGTACAGAAGCTTTATTTGATGCGGATATGATTCAGCTTTACCATTAATCTGTCGGCGAACCTTCGGAGGCTGCCTCTCGTATCAGGATCTAATGGGAGTTCGGCTCTCGCGGCAATGTTCTCTGCCACATCCTGAATCGACAGGTTGTCTGTTTGAATGTGGTCCTCAAAAATGGGTGATGATAAACCTTCAATGCAGCGGTCAATTTGTTTGGCGGCCCAGGAGTTTTTTCCTTCTGCTCTGGTGCGCAGCCTTTTTAACAAGGTTTCCTTTGAAGCCATTAGTGTAAAGTGGTGAACGATCCTGCCTTCATGTCTGAGCCTGCCGATGATCTCATTGAAGTATTCAGGATGTACAATCGTCATAGGCACAATAATGATGCCGCGGTATGTATCTGTCAGAGAAGCTAGCAAACTGTAATTGAACGCCCGCCATAAAGGATAGCTTTGAAAATCGTCCTTTGCGATCTCCTGCGGCACCATGGAGCGCAGCGCAAAACCCATTTTCTCGGGATCATACACGTAAGATGGGTTCAGCCTTCTGTGCAGTTCGAAGGCTGTTTGTGTTTTTCCGGAACCGAATGCCCCGTTTATCCAAATGATCATCGCCATTTCTCCCTTCCTATTTATCATACAGAAAAAGACCCTTCCATCGAAGAGTCAGCTGGAAAACAATAAAGGCGGAAGGTTTTAATGCTTTTTTGCGTCGAAGTATTAAAATACCTGCAGAAATGTTGTACAATGAATGTCATTCAGGAAAAAATGGCTAAACAACAAAGCGCACTATAAGCTTGACCGGTAAAGCCGGTATCTATATAAATATTCGCTAAATAAGCATATAATGAATATAAAATTTCATTCCTTAGGAGGATTTCGCCGAAGATGAACGCTAAACGAGCCATCCCAGTAAGAGAAAGAAATATCGTCCTGATCGGATTCATGGGTGTAGGAAAAACAACAATCGGCCAATTGGTCGCTAAAAAATTATATAGAGATTTTATTGATATTGACCAAGAGATCGAAAAGGATTTCAATATGACAATTCCTGAGATATTTGAGAAAAAGGGAGAAGACTTTTTCCGGAAAACGGAGAAGGAATATATTTTAGACATCTGCCATCATAAACGATTCAAAATCGTATCTCTGGGCGGGGGATCTTTTAAACAAGAAGAAATCAGAAATTGCTGTCTGGAAAACTGTCTCGTGCTTCATCTGGACCTGTCATGGGAGAACTGGAAGCAGCGCGCGGATTTATTGATCGAAAGCCGCCCTGTACTGCATAACCGTTCAATGGATGAAATGGAACAGCTGTTTAACGAAAGAAAAGTCATTTATGACAAGCACAATTCAAAAGTGGCAACAGACAACCTTTCCCCGGAAGAGGTTGCCGATTACATTGTTGAGACATTAAAAATTGGCTGGGATCTTTATCAGCCGATGTAAAAAGCCGTGCGCAGCGCACGGCTTTTTTTATCGTTTTATCCCTTGTATCAAAATTGCTTTTAAACAAAAGGAGATGGGCTGTCCGTTTTGGTTCAATGTAATACAGAACGTGTCGCGTGCTTCGTCTGATGCGTGATTCAAGTGGGTAATGATTTGTTTTTCCCGGTCAGCGGGAGTTCCGCCTCGTTTGATCCAGCTATCGTATTGAATCGGCAAGTTCCACTTTTGGATGTCTTGATAGGCCAGTTGATTAGCGCTGAACATCGCCTGCCATTCTGATAATGAGCTTTCTCGAACATGGGAAGGGTCTCGAAGCCGGTTCAAATGATTGACAAACTCATCAAGAATGGGATCTTCAGGCGCGTAATGATCAACTAAGAGAAAACGTCCGTCCTGTTTCAGTACGCGTGCAATCTCGCTGACAGCTTTGCGGACATCTGAAAAATGGTGGGCTGCGTATCGGCAGGTGATGATGTCAAATGAATCGTCGGGGAAGGGGAGTGACTCTGCCGTTCCTTGCTGAAAGCGTACGTTTTCAGCTCCTTTTTCTTGCGCGAAGGAGGACGCAACCTCAACCATCTCTTTCGTCGCATCAACACCGATGCACTCCTGTACATAAGGAGAAAATGCCAGCGCCGTATGGCCGGCGCCCGCTCCTATATCCAGCACTCGAAGCTCTGCCCGGCATTCCGCTGTTTTGATCATCAACCCCAAATCTTCCCCCTCGGCAAATACCTTTTCATCCCGATACATCTCGGCGTTTTTAGAAAACGGTGTTTCATTTGTCATTTGAACCAGCTCCTTCTTTTCGTAAATGATGATATGGATTATGTTAGCAATTTCTGTTATGATTCGTCCAAGATATAAAAATGATGAAAATGATAGGTTCAACCTATGGAGGCTGAAATGGATATTAAAGTGATGGAATATGCAGCTGAAATTGCCCGGCGCCAAAGCTTTACAAAGGCGGCGGAACATCTTCATATCGCACAGCCGTCTCTCAGCCAGCAAATCAAAAAGCTTGAGGCTGAGCTGAGGCTTACCCTTTTTCACAGATCCCATAGCTCTGTTACACTGACACCTCACGGCAGGCGTTTCATTGAAAAAGCCGAGGACATCATTCGTTCCAGAGATGATTTGCTTCGGGAAATGCAGGAGCGATCACAGGGAATCGGTCATAAATTATCCATCGGGATTCCTGCTGTAACAGGGAGATATCTCTTTCCTCCGCTGCTGAAGCAGTTTTTGGCGCGCTATCCTCATGTGGAGGTTCAGCTTGTTGAAAAAGATCCGGTTTCATTAGAGGAGATGACGGCAAAGGGAGAAGTTGACCTTTCTGTTTTATCCTTGCCCATCGAGGATGAACGGCTCTCCATTACACCCTTGCTCACGGAACCGGTTGTTCTCGTGGTGCCGAAGGAAAAACAAAGGTGGATGCCGCCGGAATTGGTCGCGCTGATTGAGAAAGCGCTGGAAGAAGATGAGGGACGCCAGCCGTGTGTGCCGATTGACATGGTAAGGAACGTGCCCTTTATTCTGTTAAAAGAAGGCTTCGGCTTTCGCAGGACAGTTCTCGATCTCTGTGCGGAAAGCGGCTTTAAGCCGAATGCTGCCTTTAAGACGAGCCATATTGAAACCGCCCAATCTCTTGTGGCTAATGGATTAGGTGTGACTATGGCACCGAATATGGTCAGAAGGGATAAAGATCCGGGTGTGATCTATTTATCGATTCAATCCGCGCCATCACGAACCCTCGTCTTTGTCTTTTTAAAGAACCGCTATGTCAGTCTGACGGCCCAGGCCTTTATGGAACTAAGCCGGGAAAGTCTTAAACAAACGTTTGATGAAGGCTGTCTGGGAAACAAAGATGAAAATATTTAGAAAACAAAGACGAAACGTGGTAGTATAGGAATACAAACTAAATCTTATAAAACAAAGGGGAATAATCGGAAATGCAACTATTCGATCTGCCGCTCGACCAATTGCAAACATATAAGCCTGAAAAAACAGCACCGAAAGATTTTTCTGAGTTTTGGAAATTGTCTTTGGAGGAACTTGCAAAAGTCCAAGCAGAACCTGATTTACAGCCGGTTGACTATCCTGCTGACGGAGTAAAAGTGTACCGTCTCACATATAAAAGCTTCGGAAACGCCCGCATTACCGGATGGTACGCGGTGCCTGACAAGCAAGGCCCGCATCCGGCGATCGTGAAATATCATGGCTACAATGCAAGCTATGATGGTGAGATTCATGAAATGGTAAACTGGGCACTCCATGGCTACGCCACATTCGGCATGCTTGTCCGCGGCCAGCAGAGCAGCGAGGATACGAGTATTTCACCGCACGGTCACGCTTTGGGCTGGATGACGAAAGGAATTCTTGATAAAGATACATACTATTACCGCGGTGTTTATTTGGACGCCGTCCGCGCGCTTGAGGTCATCAGCAGCTTCGACGAGGTTGACGAAACAAGGATCGGTGTGACAGGAGGAAGCCAAGGCGGAGGTTTAACCATTGCCGCAGCGGCGCTGTCAGACATTCCAAAAGCCGCGGTTGCCGATTATCCTTATTTAAGCAACTTCGAACGGGCCATTGATGTGGCGCTTGAACAGCCGTACCTTGAAATCAATTCCTTCTTCAGAAGAAATGGCAGCCCGGAAACAGAAGTGCAGGCGATGAAGACACTTTCATATTTCGATATTATGAATCTCGCTGACCGAGTGAAGGTGCCTGTCCTGATGTCAATCGGCCTGATTGACAAGGTCACGCCGCCGTCGACCGTGTTTGCCGCCTACAATCATTTGGAAACAGAGAAAGAGCTGAAGGTGTACCGCTACTTCGGACATGAGTATATCCCTGCTTTTCAAACGGAAAAACTTGCTTTCTTTAAGCAGCATCTTAAAGGCTGATAAATGTGAAAAGCCGCCGCATATCATCAGGCGGTTTTTTTCTGCAAACTGCCGGAATGAGAACAGACTGGAGACGAATAGATATGAAACAAAGAATCATTGATGAATTAAAACGGATCGAGCAGTCATACGGAGTCAAAATCGTGTATGCCGTCGAGTCAGGAAGCCGCGCATGGGGATTTCCCTCGCAGGATAGTGATTACGACGTCCGCTTTATTTATGTGCCGAAAAAGGAGTGGTATTTTTCAATTGAGCAGGAGCGTGATGTCATTGAGGAACCGATTCACGATTTGCTGGATATCAGCGGCTGGGAGCTGAGAAAAACGCTTCGGCTTTTCAAAAAGTCAAACCCTCCGCTCCTCGAATGGCTGTCCTCAGACATTGTGTATTATGAAGCATTTACGACCGCAGAGCAGTTAAGAAAACTGCGCACGGAGGCATTTAAGCCTGAAGCAAGCGTGTATCACTATATCAATATGGCGAGAAGGAACGTCAAGGATTATCTACAAGGACAAGAGGTCAAAATTAAAAAGTACTTCTACGTTCTTCGGCCTATTTTGGCCTGCCAATGGATTGAAAAACACGGAACCATACCGCCAATGGACTTTACTGTTTTGATGAATGAACTTGTTGCTGAACCCGAGCTGAAGGCTGAAATGGAAACCTTGCTTGAACGGAAAAGAAGAGGAGAAGAGCTTGACCTCGAAGCAAGAATCAATGTTATTCACCAATTCATTGAAACGGAAATCGAAAGAATCATGGAAGCGGCAAAAGAACTGAAGGCAGAGAAAAAAGATATGACATCTGAATTGAACCGTTTGCTTTTGAATACGGTTGAAGAGGTGTGGAAGGATGGAGGAAGCTGATGTTTTTTGTCGCTTCCTTTTTCTCCTTTATTCGACAGAATCCCCCCCGACTTTCTAACTATCTGATTGTGGCAAACCCACAAAAATAATCAGAATCTTTGTATTTTGAGAATATTGTGAACGTCGGTTTTGTCCATTTACAATAAACTCATACAAATACTTCTTAGATTGCGGGGTGTTGAGGTTGGAAGTGATCACAAGAGATTTTTTCTTATTTTTATCCAAAAGCGGCTTTCTCAATAAAATGGCGAGGAACTGGGGAAGCCGGGTAGCAGCGGGTAAAATTATCGGCGGGAATGACTTTAACAGTTCAATCCCGACCATTCGACAGCTTAACAGCCAAGGCTTGTCAGTTACTGTCGATCATTTAGGCGAGTTTGTGAACAGCGCCGAGGTCGCACGGGAGCGTACGGAAGAGTGCATTCAAACCATTGCGACCATCGCGGATCAGGAGCTGAACTCACACGTTTCTTTAAAAATGACGTCTTTAGGTTTGGATATAGATATGGATTTGGTGTATGAAAATATGACAAAAATCCTTCAGACGGCCGAGAAACATAAAATCATGGTCACCATTGACATGGAGGACGAAGTCAGATGCCAGAAAACGCTTGATATTTTCAAAGATTTCAGAAAGAAATACGAGCATGTGAGCACAGTGCTGCAAGCCTATCTGTACCGGACGGAAAAAGACATTGACGATTTGGATTCTTTAAACCCGTTCCTTCGCCTTGTAAAAGGAGCTTATAAAGAATCAGAAAAAGTAGCTTTCCCGGAGAAAAGCGATGTCGATGAAAATTACAAAAAAATCATCCGAAAGCAGCTCTTAAACGGTCACTATACAGCGATTGCCACACATGACGACAAAATGATCGACTTTACAAAGCAGCTTGCCAAGGAACATGGCATTGCCAATGACAAGTTTGAATTTCAGATGCTGTACGGCATGCGGTCGCAAACCCAGCTCAGCCTCGTAAAAGAAGGTTATAACATGAGAGTCTACCTGCCATACGGCGAGGATTGGTACGGCTATTTTATGAGACGCCTTGCAGAACGTCCGTCAAACATTGCATTTGCTTTCAAAGGAATGACAAAGAAGTAAAAAAGGAGAGATTATCATGACAACACCTTACAAACACGAGCCATTCACAAATTTCCAAGATCAAAACAACGTGGAAGCGTTTAAAAAAGCGCTTGCGACAGTAAGCGAATATTTAGGAAAAGACTATCCGCTTGTCATTAACGGCGAGAGAGTGGAAACGGAAGCGAAAATCGTTTCAATCAACCCGGCTGATAAAGAAGAAGTCGTCGGCCGAGTGTCAAAAGCGTCTCAAGAGCACGCTGAGCAAGCGATTCAAGCGGCTGCAAAAGCATTTGAAGAGTGGAGATATACGTCTCCTGAAGAGAGAGCGGCTGTCCTGTTCCGCGCTGCTGCCAAAGTCCGCAGAAGAAAACATGAATTCTCAGCTTTGCTTGTGAAAGAAGCAGGAAAGCCTTGGAACGAGGCGGATGCCGATACGGCTGAAGCGATTGACTTCATGGAGTATTATGCACGCCAAATGATCGAACTGGCAAAAGGCAAACCGGTCAACAGCCGTGAAGGCGAGAAAAACCAATATGTATACACGCCGACTGGAGTGACAGTCGTTATCCCGCCTTGGAACTTCTTGTTTGCGATCATGGCAGGCACAACAGTGGCGCCGATCGTTACTGGAAACACAGTGGTTCTGAAACCTGCGAGTGCTACACCTGTTATTGCAGCAAAATTTGTTGAGGTGCTTGAAGAGTCCGGATTGCCAAAAGGCGTAGTCAACTTTGTTCCGGGAAGCGGAGCGGAAGTAGGCGACTATCTTGTTGACCATCCGAAAACAAGCCTTATCACATTTACGGGATCAAGAGAAGTTGGTACGAGAATTTTCGAACGCGCGGCGAAGGTTCAGCCGGGCCAGCAGCATTTAAAGCGTGTCATCGCTGAAATGGGCGGTAAAGATACGGTTGTTGTTGATGAGGATGCGGACATTGAATTAGCGGCTCAATCGATCTTTACTTCAGCATTCGGCTTTGCGGGACAAAAATGCTCTGCAGGTTCACGTGCAGTTGTTCATGAAAAAGTGTATGATCAAGTATTAGAGCGTGTCATTGAAATTACGGAATCAAAAGTAACAGCTAAACCTGACAGTGCAGATGTTTATATGGGACCTGTCATTGACCAAGGTTCTTATGATAAAATTATGAGCTATATTGAGATTGGAAAACAGGAAGGGCGTTTAGTAAGCGGCGGTACTGGTGATGATTCGAAAGGATACTTCATCAAACCGACGATCTTCGCTGACCTTGATCCGAAAGCAAGACTCATGCAGGAAGAAATTTTCGGACCTGTCGTTGCATTTTGTAAAGTGTCAGACTTTGATGAAGCTTTAGAAGTGGCAAACAATACTGAATATGGTTTGACAGGCGCGGTTATCACAAACAACCGCAAGCACATCGAGCGTGCGAAACAGGAATTCCATGTCGGAAACCTATACTTCAACCGCAACTGTACAGGTGCTATCGTCGGCTACCATCCGTTTGGCGGCTTCAAAATGTCGGGAACGGATTCAAAAGCAGGCGGGCCGGATTACTTGGCTCTGCATATGCAAGCAAAAACAATCAGTGAAATGTTCTAAGCGGGACTAAATGGGCATCCTCCCTGCGGGGGTGTCCATTTCATCCATATACTATAAAAAAGAGGAGGAAGTGCCATAGAAAACACACAGCTGATTATTTCGATTTGTATTTATATGGCGGGAATGCTGCTAATCGGCTACTTTGCTTACAAGCGTACGTCGAATCTGACGGATTACATGCTGGGAGGACGCTCTTTAGGTCCGGCAGTAACCGCTCTTAGTGCCGGCGCTGCCGATATGAGCGGCTGGCTGCTGATGGGGCTTCCGGGCGCCATGTTTTCTACTGGTCTGAGCGGAGTTTGGATTGTGTTCGGACTTTGTCTTGGAGCGTGGGCGAACTGGCTTTACGTCGCACCGCGGCTGAGAACCTATACTGAAAAAGCGGGGAATTCCATTACAATTCCCGGATTCCTGGAAAATCGTTTCGGAGATCAAACAAAGCTTCTCAGACTGTTTTCGGGAATTGTCATTTTAGTCTTTTTCACGTTTTATGTATCGTCCGGCATGGTGTCCGGCGGCGTTTTATTCAACAGCATCTTGGGGATGGATTATCACACCGGCCTGTGGATTGTGACAGGTGTTGTTGTGGCATATACCCTGTTTGGCGGCTTTTTGGCAGTCAGCTGGACAGATTTTGTTCAGGGGATCATTATGTTTGCCGCACTCATTCTTGTGCCGATCGTTACGTTTTTCCACACGGGAGGAGCAGGTGATACAGTTGCTAAAATCCGCTCTGTAGATCCTGATATGTTTAATATTTTCAAAGGAACGAGCGTCCTTGGCATTATTTCTTTGTTTGCCTGGGGGCTGGGATACTTTGGCCAGCCGCATATTATTGTGCGTTTTATGGCGATCACGTCTGTCAAAGAGATCAAAAGAGCGCGCAGAATCGGGATGGGCTGGATGATTTTGTCTGCAGTAGGCGCAGTGCTGACCGGTTTGGGCGGAATCGCTTATTACCATCAGCGGGGCATGACACTGAAGGACCCTGAGACGATTTTTATTCAGTTAGGGAATATCTTGTTCCATCCGATTATCACGGGTTTTCTGATTTCAGCGATTTTGGCCGCGATTATGAGTACAATTTCTTCCCAGCTGCTTGTGACATCAAGCTCTCTCGTAGAAGATTTGTATAAGTCGATGTTCAGACGCTCAGCTTCAGATAAAGAACTGGTGTTTTTAGGCCGTCTGGCTGTTCTGGCTGTTTCAATTGTCGCGTTGGTTCTGGCTTGGGAGAAAAATAACACCATCCTTGGATTGGTCAGCTACGCGTGGGCGGGCTTCGGTGCATCATTCGGGCCGGTTGTACTGCTCAGTCTGTTTTGGAAACGAATGACCAAATGGGGGGCACTCGCCGGCATGATTGTGGGAGCAGCGACTGTAATCATTTGGGCGAATGCCGGTCTTTCGGACTTTCTGTATGAAATGATACCTGGTTTTGCTGCGAGTCTATTATCTGTCTTTTTTGTCAGCATATTGACGCAGGCTCCGTCACAAGCTGTCACAGACCAGTTCAACGACTACCAAGATACAATGTCGCAATAAAGATCGAAAGGAGGAGGAAGGGGCTGTCCCTTTTTCCTCTTTTCTCCTTTTAAGCGGCCATTTTTTTCTTTTGGAAACAAACGTATTTTTTTCTATACAAAAAGACCCCGTATGGATATGATTAAAGTAAAAAAAGTATAGGAGAAAAAGGTATGGAAGAGCTTTTAGAGAGAGTTTTTTCATTTTCAGATGTTGATAAGCTAATTGATTTTATTAGCTATGAACTGCAAAAGCCAGTGATACTGGAAAGCGCGGATTTCTTTTTGTTAGCCTATAATTCTTACTATATTAACCATTTTGATTCTGCCAACCAGCAGACTATTTTTTCGAAAAAGTGTCCGGTCCAGATTTTTGAGAGGTTTCTGAAGGACGGAATTATTGAAAAATTGAAAACAGAGCCTGAGCCTTTTCGCGTCAATAAAATTGAAAGCATCGGGTTAAACCAGAGGGTGGTCGTGAGTGCAAAGCACAAAGGGGAAGTCATGGGCTACATCTGGATTCAGGAGCTGGACCAAAATCTGACGGATGAAGAGCTCGACTTTTTGTACGAGACCTCCTTCCATGTCGGGAAAATCATTTATAAAACGAATAAATTGAAACAGGAAAAGGAAGAAAAAGCAGAGGATCTCATCAAACGAGCGATCTATCAGCAATTTACCTCTGAGAAGGAACTCAGACGGGAAGCTGAAAGGATCAACACCGTGCTGCCTTCCATGTTTTCAGTTGTTATCCTGCACGCCGCAAATGGGGATGGGGAAGCGGTTGAGGATCTAAAGGAAAATATCAGGTCGTACCTGAATTTACGGGATAAGGTCAGTCATGTCTTAACGATCGAATCAAACATTGTCATCGTCGTAGCGAGTTTTTCCCAAAAAAGCTCCGTCTCCTCAGCAGCTTCTGAGTTTATTAACAAGCTGTTAACACATTTTCACTTTCAAAAAATACCTACCCCTATTTATATCGGTATCGGAAACGAATATAATCACCTATTAAAACTTGGCAAGAGCTACACAGAAGCACTTGAAGTCATCAAAGCCGCAGAAATCACCGGCAATCAGGAAAACATTCCATATGAATATGCCAAACTCGGCATTTACCGTTATTTAGAAAGCATCGAACAGAAAAATGAATTTTTAGAATACGAGAATAAAGATTTAGCTTTATTAAAAGCGAAAGACGAAGAAAGCAGCACTGAGCTGCTCAAAACCTTGGAAATCTATCTCCTCAACAACTGCAAAACAAAACCAGCGGCAGAACAGCTGTTTATTCACCAAAATACATTGAATTACCGCATCAAACAGATTACTGAGATGACGTCGATCGATTTAAGCGATTTCAGAACGCGGTGCCAGCTCTATCTCGATTTGATGCTGATGAAAAAGAAATAAAAAAGAAACCAGTACTTGTACTGGTTTCGTCTTCACTTAAAATCCTCTGTAAACATACGGATCATCAGGTTTTTTAATGGTATTCCAGTCTGTTACTTTGACGACAGGGAGAGTTGACTTGAATGGCTGGTAATATTCTGAGGCCAGAGTGCCCTTAATGTGAATCCATTCATCATCCTTGATGTCCATGTCCTTCGGAAATTCCACAAGCATCCCGTACACGCCGGAATCAGCGATACAGTGAATGATGCCAAACCTTAATACGAACAGCTGATTTTTGTTAATTGCGTTTCCTTTGTAAGCAAATCCATGAAATTCTATCGTCCGTCCGAGAAATTCACCCGGATAGTTATAGATGGTTTCCATTCCTTTTAGGAAATCGTCATCGGTCAGAGAAATCTCTTTTTTGCTGGAATACTTATTAAACAGCTGTTTCATTTGTTTGTCATAGCTGTCTTGCGCATAATAAAGGCTGGCATCAGGCCGCAAATACTGTGTTTGGGAGTAGTGATCTCCGCTCTCCATCGCCTTAAACGAGAACCCTTTTGTTTTGACTATGGATGAGTCAAGCGTTGCAATCGGGAAGAAGATGCCTGACACCAAAGGAAAAAGAAAAACAACATAAATCAAATAACGCTGATAAAATGGCTTGTTTTGTTCATGGTCATGCTCGTGATCATGGCCGCACCCGCAATCATGGTCATGGTGATGCCCGCTTTTTTCAGGCGACTTGATAAATAGATATGCTTGGACGGCGGTCAGAATAGCCAGCAGGAAGATCGCAATAAAGGACAGATAGGAATATTTCATATTGATATATTTTGTTAGATTTCCTGAGGCATGCAGATGATAAAAGAAAAACGTAAATCCCATCAGCACCAATAGACGAAACACCCAATCACCCCTTTACCAGTAGTGATCCCGCTAAAACAATCACGACAATGTATGTAATCAGCAGGAAAACAAATCGTTTTTTGAAGGCCGCAAGCATCATCAATAGATTCTTAATATCCACCATTGCGCCAAAGACGAGAAAGGCGATTAACGATCCTAATGAAAATGTGCTGCTGAAGGAAGACGCGATGAACGCATCAACTTCTGAACAAAGCGACAGGACAAACGCCAGACCCATCATCACGAGGGAAGAGGATACATCATTCTGCCCGATCGCAAGCAGAGTGGATGTTTTGACATACGTCTGCATAGCGGCTGCGATAAAGGCGCCGATGATTAAGTATTTTCCCACGGAGAAAAATTCATCAATGGCATGCCGCAAGGTCCCGCCCAGTTTTTGGAGCAAGGTGCCGTGATGATGATGGTGGTGCCCGGGTTCATCAGGCTTCAAAAGCTGGTTATCCTTAAATTGATAGGATAAGATGACCCCGATGATCAGCGAAACGGCGAGAGCCAGTCCGCCTCTGTAAAAGACAACGCTCCATCTATTCCCGAACGCAATATAAGTAGAAAATAAAACGATAGGATTAATGATAGGCGCGGTCAGCATGAAAGCAACCCCCGCATGCAGAGGAACTCCCTTTAACAGAAGCCGCCTCGTAATCGGGATGATGCCGCATTCGCAGGCGGGAAATAAAACGCCGGCCAGCGCACCGAATAAAACGGCGAGAAAACGGTTTTTCGGCATGATTCTTGCAATCATTTCTTCAGAAACAAACATTTGAATGATTCCGGAAAGTATGACGCCAATCAGAATAAACGGAATGGCTTCTATTAAAATGCTGATAAAAATAGAATTCAGCTGAAGAAAAGATGATTGTGCTGTCACAATAAAACCTCCGCTCATGTTAAGCTGCCTTTCTTATGATACCAGAAAAAAAGGCACTGCTTGTTTGACGGAGGAGGGGAAAGGATCGTTTCACTTTGGTTAGGATTCCAAAAAGCCGAGTAGGATACTGTCTGTTTCTGCAGCTTCTTTTCCGAGCCAAATCAGGTGTCCCCATGAGTGAAGCAAACAGAGAGCAGCGCCACGAATGTGCTCTTTTGCATGATGTGCATGTGACAAGTCAACCAATCCATCATAAACACTTTGCATAATCAGCACGGGACATATGATGGCTTGCAGGTCTTTTAAAGAGACAGCGGCGGTTTGTGACAAGTCAATCAGAAATCCTTCACCCGAGCGCTGCCGGCTGTTCATTTTCCGAAATGCTTCTATGTCTTTTTCATCCATTAAGGACTTGATTCGCTGAAACGGAATCGTGCTGAATTGGGGGCTCATAGCTCGAAACATCAAACGCGGGAAAGCGTTATTCAAAGAAGAAATCAGCTTCCATATCCACTTTTCCACCGGCGGGCGGAAGAGAATTCTCCCCAATTTATATTCAGTGTCTTTTGGGGTGAGCCACTCTTTGGTGACCGCGGATTGCAGGGTCAATGTATTTACTCTTTCTGGATAATGTGAGGCAAAGCATATGCCGCTCGGCCCTCCTGCTGAGATGGCGATCACATGGACACTGTCGATTTGTAAATGATCTAATAATTTCACATAGAAACGGCAGGCGTTGGCAAGACTTTTTCCAATTTCTTTTGACGTTCGTCCATAGCCGGGCCTTGAAGGCGTAATGATGGAATACCCTTGCTCAATCAACGCTGTGTATCCGAATTCCTCGTAACAATTTGAATGCCCGCCATGCATGACAAGGATCGGAGTTCCCTTGCCTGTCACAGAATATTCTAGTGTACTGCCATAGAAGGTGATCGTTTCGACTCGTCTTTTCATCTGTTTCACCCAATTGGTTTTTGCCTATTATAGAGTTTTGAGCAATTGACCACAAGGTAAAAGAAATGAATAAACAAAGGCCCTTGAAATATGATATACTTTGTATTGATATTCATTCTCAATTAAAACTTTGATATAGATGTGAACGGGAGGCAGGACGGATGGCTGAGAATCAAGAGGTATATGACGTTACGATTATAGGCGGGGGGCCGATTGGGCTGTTTACTGCTTTTTACTGCGGGATGCGGGAGCTAAAAACAAAGGTAATCGAATTTTTGCCGAAGCTCGGAGGGAAGGTGTCTTTATTCTTTCCTGAGAAAATCATTCGCGATATCGGCGGCATACCGGGGATTGCGGGAAAGCAGCTGATCGAGCAGCTGAAGGAGCAGGCGGCAACGTTTGATCCTGATATCGTATTGAATCAGCGTGTGACCGGGTTTGAACACCTGAATGACGGCACCATTGTACTGACGGGTTCTGAAGGGGAAAAGCACTATACAAGAACTGTGATTTTGGCTTGCGGCATGGGAACGCTTGAGGTCAATGAGTTTGACAGTGAGGATGCGGCCCGTTATGCGGGCAAAAATCTTCATTACGGAGTGGAGAAGCTCGATGCGTTTAAAGATAAGCGCGTGGTGATATCAGGCGGCGGAGATACTGCGGTCGATTGGGCTAATGAGCTTGAACCGATTGCCGCGTCTGTGACTGTCGTTCATCGGCGTGAGGAATTCGGCGGAATGGAAAGCAGCGTGACGAAAATGAAACAATCATCGGTGCGGGTGCTTACTCCTTATTGTCTAGAGCAGCTGAGCGGCGATGAAGAGCGCATCAAAAGCGTGACGATTTGTCATGCTGAATCAGGCCAAAGGGAAGATATAGAGGTTGATGAGCTGATCATTAATCATGGCTTCAAAATTGATCTAGGGCCGATGATGGAGTGGGGGCTGGAGATTGAAGAAGGAAGGGTGAAAGCTGACAGACATATGCGAACGAATCTTCCGGGCGTGTTTGTGGCGGGCGATGCGGCTTTTTATGAAAGCAAGCTGAGATTAATTGCCGGCGGCTTTACCGAGGGCCCGACAGCAGTCAACAGCGCAAAGGCTTATTTGGATCCTAAGGCTGAGAATATGGCGATGTATTCAACCCATCATAAAAAATTGGTACATAAATAAAACAGCCCTTGGGGGAAAGGGCTGTTTGCCATCAGCTGTGAAGGAGTTTTCTTTCCGCTTGTTGATTTTGGATGAAAGCAAATAATTCATCCTGTTCTTGGATGGCTGTGAATCCATAAGCCCCGGCAGCTGAGTCATCGCCTATACAGACGATAGGGGGCCGGCTTGCTGACGGTTCCGGCGAAATGCCAATTTGTTCGCCACCATTGATCAATTGCTGAACGGACAGCTTGTTCGGGCAAATGACCATGTGCAGCGGGGATTCACTGATGGTACGCTGAATCATGTGGGTGAACCGGTCATCTATGACGTTTTCATGAGTGATATAAAACGAACAGGATTCATGCTTTTGCATGAATTCCACTGCATGGCGGCTCCCGACAACAAGACGTTTTTCTGAATCAGGCTGAATGGCGGTGACAAGAAAGCCCCGTTTTTCAAGCTCCGTCTTTGCTTGCTCAGATGCTGCACTCAGTTTGGCTGTCAGCTGGCGGATGTCGATTTTCTGAGAAGCCAGTGCTCTGAAAAATTCACAAACCGCCCGGCGCGATGTGAAAAAAATGTCTTCAAAGGTGCCAATCTTTCGAAGAATTTCTTCATTGACAGGCATGTTTTCGATCCGCCATTTCGGCCACTCGATGACATCGGCGCCGGAATCGCGCAGCTTGTCTGCAAGCTGGTCTTCATCTTCGCCATGAGTCACAACCATCAAATGCCGGCCGATGAGCGGTTTGCTTTCAAACCAGCTGTGTGTTTGAAAGTTGACGATGTCTCCGATGACGATAATCGCAGGGTTTGTAATCTGGTGTTCCTGCACTTTTTGCTGAATGTTCTCAAGTGTTCCTTTCACACTCCGCTGGCGGCCCCACGTTCCCCATTGGATGACAATGACAGGGACAGAAGGCGATTTCCCGTATGAAATAAGCTGCTGGCAAATATAAGACAAGTTCTTGACACCCATGTAAAAAACAAGGGTTTGAACGCTTCGGGCCAGCCCTTCCCAGTCAAGGTTCGGCGTGCCTTTTAATGATTTATCATGCGCTGTAATCATGGCAAAAGACGATGCAAAATCCCGATGCGTGACGGGGATGCCCGCATATAGCGGCGCTGCAATTCCAGAGGTGATTCCCGGCACCATTTCATAGCGAATGCCGTGCTCATGAAGAGCATCTGCTTCCTCGCCGACTCTGCCGAATACGCTCGGATCTCCGCCCTTCAAGCGAACGACGGTTAACCCATTTAATGCTTTTTCAACCAGCAGGGCGTTAATTTCTTTTTGTTTCATAAAATGGCGGTCTGGCAGTTTTCCGCAATAAATAAACTGGCAGTCCGGTGATGCAAATTCGAGCAGCTTCGGGTTGGCGAGCCGGTCATATAAAATCACATCTGCTTCCTCGAGCGCCTGTTTTCCTTTGATGGTGAGCAGGCCTGGGTCGCCGGGTCCGGCTCCCACGAAATATACGATTCCGTTCTTCATGATCATGTCATCCTTCCGTCACTGTAAAAAATGAAGGACCACTAGAAAAGTGATCCGGTCTTTTGATCAATATACGAGATAAACATGTTCTCCTTCGATCAGCGTTTCATATGTTTTGACACATCCGTGGTCAGGTTCTTGGACGATTCCGTCTTCTAAGGAAATTTTCCAGTCATGCATCGGGCAGAAAACATATTCACCGCTGACGATGCCTTCTGCCAGGACGCCGCCCTTATGCGGACAGCGGTTTTCAATGGCGCGGATGCTTCCGTCTGAAAGCTTGAAAACCGCGAGCTCCTTATCTTCAATATACACTGTTTTGCCTAATTGTTCAGGCAATTCTTCAATTTTTCCGATACATACTTTTGTTACGTCTTTGTTTACCATGTCCATTCCTCCTCAATGATTGTTTTTGTCATTATGATGTGGTCACGACATTTTCAAATAATTCTTTAGAGGTTTGTTTATCCTCTAAAAAGTCTTTCCACGGATCCTTGTGGACAGAGAGTGTTTCATTCATTCGGCCGTTCAGCTCCTGCCGCTTTTCCGGATCGTTTAACACGGATTGGACATGGGATAAACCGACGCGCTCAAGCCATGCGGACGTACGCTCCAGATAGTTTGCGGTTTCCCTGTAATATTGCAGGTAAGCGCCTGCGTATTCTAAGACTTCTTCATTTGTTTTCACCTTCATCAGCAAATCGCCGGCACGCAAATGGGTTCCGCCGTTTCCGCCGACATAAAGCTCCCAGCCTCCGTCGATGCCGACAACGCCAAGGTCCTTAATGCCGGATTCCGCACAGTTTCGCGGGCAGGCAGACACGGCCATTTTGACTTTGTGAGGCGTGTTCAGCCCTTCGAATTTTTTCTCAAGCGCAATGCCCAGTGCCATGGAGTCTTGTGTACCGAAGCGGCAGAATTGCTCGCCTACACATGTTTTCACTGTGCGGAGCGTTTTTCCGTACGCGTAGCCCGACGGCATATCAAGATCTTCCCATACCTTCGGAAGGTCTTCTTTTTTCACGCCGATAAGATCAATTCGCTGGCCGCCTGTCATTTTCACGAGCGGGATCTCATATTTGTCAACGACATCGGCGATCTTGCGCAAATCTGTGGAGTTGGTCACGCCGCCGTACATCCGAGGAACGACTGAGTATGTTCCGTCTTTTTGAATATTGGCGTGCATTCGTTCATTAACAAAGCGGGATGTCCGGTCATCCTCGTATTTGGTTGGATTGATCATGCCTAAGTAGTAGTTCAGAGCGGGCCGGCATTTAGAACAGCCTTCTGGCGTTTTCCAGCCGAGCACATTCATGACTTCTCTTGTATGTGACAGCCCTTTGGCTTTGATTTCTTCTACGACTTCATCTCTCGACAATGTGGTGCAGCCGCAAATGGCTTCTTTTTGCGCTGACGCATCAAAGTCTGATCCGAGCGTATGCTGGAGGATTTCTTCTACGAGCGGCTTACAGCCTCCGCATGAGCGGGATGCACCGGTGCATGCTTTGATTTCGTCCGTTGACGAGCAGCCCTTTTCCTGTATGGCTTGAATAATCGCACCTTTTGACACGCCGTTGCAGCCGCAGATGATTTCATCGTCGCTCATCGCTGCGGTTATGCTTGTGCCTGCTTCTTGATTGAGAGGCTGTAAGATTGATATTTTAGAGGTTTCAGAGATATCGGCTTCTTTTTGAATCATAGAAAACAGGCGATTGCCTTCGCTGCTGTCGCCGAATAAAACAGCACCGACAATTTGATTGCCTCTCAGGACGATTTTTTTATAGATGCCGTCCTGCTCATCGAAGACTTTAATCGCTTTTTTCTCCTCTGATTCGTTAAAGTCACCGGCAGAGAAGACCTCGACGCCTGATACCTTTAACTGTGTGGAGAGAACGGAGCCCTCATACGGTTTTGTTTCGATGCCGCAAATATGCTTCGCCAGCACTTTTGCCTGTTCATAGAGCGGTGCCACAAGCCCGTAGGCGATTCCTCGGTGCTCGGCACATTCGCCGACCGCGTAAATGTGCGGGATTTCAGTCTGCATATAATCGTTGACAATGATGCCGCGGTTAACCGGAATGCCGCTCTCGGCCCCGAGCGTTGTATTTGGGCGGATGCCGACAGCCATGACGACTAAATCAGCTTCAATGCTTGTGCCATCCTTGAAGCGGAGGCCTTCGACACGGTCGTCACCGACAATTTCTTCTGTTTGCTTTTCAAGTAAAAAGGTCATACCTTGTTTTTCTAACTCGTTTTGCAGCAGGCGTCCTGCCGTTGCATCAAGCTGGCGCTCCATCAGGAATGGGGCGAGGTGGATGACGGACACATCCATGCCAAGATTCAGCAGTCCGCGAGCTGCTTCCAAACCAAGAAGTCCTCCGCCGATGACGGCAGCTTTTTTATATTGTTTTGACGCGGCGAGCATTGTGTCTGTATCTTTTATGTCCCGGAAAGCTGTGACGCCTTTTTTGTCTGCGCCCGGAATCGGAAGGATAAAAGGGACCGAGCCTGTCGCCAAGATCAATTCATCGTAAGGCTGGATTCTGTCTGCATCTGTGATGACTGTTTTGTTTTCCGTGTCCACTTTGATGACTGTTTCATTTGTATACAATTGAATGTTGTTTTCTTCGTACCAGTCCCAATCGTTTAACGTAATATCTTTAATATCTGTATCGCCTTGAAGCACTTTTGACAAAAGGATTCGGTTGTAATTGGGATGCGGTTCGGCACCGAAAATTGTGATCTGAAACTCGTCTTTAGCAACACTCAGTATCTCTTCAATGGCCCTTACCCCGGCCATTCCATTACCAACAAGAACTAGCTGTTTTTTTCCCATCAGATGATCCGCTCCTTATCAATGTTTTTTCCAGCGTAGCACAGCAAAAAGGAATATTTAAGATACATGTTATAAAATGTAACAAAATATACGAAAAGTTCTAAAAATTTTATGAAAAATTTAAATAGGTCTGATTCGGACGGCGCATACCTTAAAACCGGGCATTTTACAGGCTGGATCTAAGGCTTCTCCGATTAAATCATTCACATTTTGAGCGTCTGCCCAATGAATGGGAACAAAAACAGTATCTTTTCTGATTTGTTCTGATAATTTGCTGCGGACGGTGATGCTTCCCCGCGGCGATTCTATTTTTACCAGTACACGGTCCTCGATATTGTAGGTCGCTGCTGTTTGCGGATGGATCTCCATAAACGATTCAAAATGTCTCGCGGCAAGGGCGGCGCTTTTTCTTGTTTGGACGCCTGTTAAGTAGTGAGACATGACTCTGCCTGTCGTTAAATAAAGCGGATAATCGGCTGTTGGCTTCTCTTTTGGAACAGATGGTTCGTTTGGAATCACACTTAATGCCGCTTTTTGATCCGGATGAGCAAATGATTCTGTAAACAAGCGCCCAGTTCCGGGATGATCAGATTCCGGACACGGCCAATGAATGCCGCCTTCACGTCTGAGCCTGTCGTATGAGATGCCTGAATAATCGGCAATCCCGCCTCGGCTCGCTTCTCTCAATTCATTAAAAATATCCTCCGCTGACGTATAAGAGAAGTAGCGACCCTTGCCGAGAGCGGATGCGAGATCACAAATGATCTGCCAATCATGCTTTGCTTCGCCGAGACATGGCCGGCTTGCTTCTCTTAATGTCACGCGTCCTTCTACATTTGTCATGGTGCCTTCATCTTCTAAGTAAGAGGAGGCGGGTAAAATCACATCTGCGTATTTCGCAGTCTCAGAAATAAACAAATCGATTGCAACAAAGAATGTCAGTTTACGTAAAGCCTTTTTCACGAGATTCGCATTTGGACTGGAGACAGCAGGATTGGAGCACATGAGGAACAATCCTTTGATGTCGCCGTCATTGATTTTTTCCATCATTTCATAGGCTGAGACACCTTTTCGCGGCAGATCATCCTGATGGATTCCCCACACTTTCGCAACATGTGCCCGGTGTTGTTCGTTTTCAATAGATCGATAGCCCGGAAGCTGATCGGCTTTTTGGCCATGCTCTCTTGCACCTTGCCCGTTGCCTTGTCCGGTGATCGCCCCGTAACCTGAGTAAGGCTTGCCGATTTTTCCTGTGATCAGCACCATGTTTAAGAAGCCTTTCACAGCCGCTGTTCCATCGGTTTGCTGTTCAATCCCTCGGGCTGTAAACAGCATGCCGGACGTTTCCTTGGCAAACTTTACAGCAGCTTTTCTTATATCCGCCAGCGGGACACTCGTCTGTTCGGCGATGTCATTCAGGTCCAACGAGTCAGTATGCTGCTTCAGCTCTTCGAATCCATTTGTTCGTGATTGAATGAAATCCTCGTTTATAAGCTGTTCGTCAATGATGATTTTGACGAGGCCGTTGGAAAGGGCGGCGTCTGTGCCGGGTTTGATTTTCAGATGAAGATCGGCGATTTTTGTTGTTGCTGTTTCACGCGGATCAATGGCAATGATGTAAGCTCCGTTTTCTTTCGCTTTTTCAAAATACGGCATAATCGTAGGCTGGCATTCCGCGATATTGGTGCCGGCCAGAATGATCACACGGGTGTGGGGAATGTCTGATAAAGGATTCGTTAAGCCTCTATCGGCTCCGAATGTTTGGTTGGCTGCGGTTGCTGCGGCGGACATACAAAGCCTCCCGTTATAGTCGATGTATTTTGTCTGTAAGCCCACCCGTGCGAATTTCCCTAACAAATACGCCTCTTCATTTGTAATCGAGGCGCTTCCGTATACCGCCATGGCGTCATGGCCGTGTTCTGCTTGGATCATTGTCACTTGGTCTTTAATGTAATTCAATGCTTCTTCCCAGGAAACAGGGATAAACTCGCCGTTTTTCTTCAGCAGAGGGCGGGTGATGCGAGAGGAGTTCAAGGCATGCTGGTGAGCATTCATGCCCTTCATGCATAGCCGACCCTGTGTCGTAGGATTATCAATCCCGATCGCAGTGTACTTTTTGCGCGTGACGATGGTTTGTTCCACGAGCTGCATTTTGCACTGCATGCTGCAAAACGGGCATTGGGTGTCATATGTTTTTTCTGATTGGACGTCTTGCTGTTTATCACGGAAATATCTAAGCAGTCGTTCAGTCAAAATGCCTCATCCTTTCTTATATGCGCCCGTCTCTACAGTCGGGTTTTGAATCAGTGACAGATCTGTTTGGAGGCTTTCCAGCAGCTGTGCCCTTAGGTCTTCTTCGAATAGCACTTCTCTGATATGAACGATCCCGAGACGGTCTATCCACTGATGAACAACTTCTAAGTAATGAGCCGTTTCCCGATAATACTGGATCAGTCCTTTGATCATGCTGGCAGTGCTGTCTTCGTTCTCAGTCACGCAAAACAGAGCTCCTGAACGGGCATGAGTTCCCCGGACGCCGCCGATGTGAATGTCCCAGCCAGCTTGTGTCCGAATTGCGCCGACATCTTGCAGGGCGGCATCGGTGCAGTCTGTTTCACATGATAAGCTGATAGAAATGGGAGCGGGTAAGGGAAGCGTCTCAAGTTGTCTTTCGATTTGGGCTGCCAGCTGCTGAATCGATCGATTTTGCCCGCATGTACATGCTTTGATGCTTTGCAGCGCGTGTCGGTGTTCATTGGTGTAAACGGGCATCTTCAGGTCTTTTTTTATGTTCGGGAGATCCGCAGGCTTGATCCCGGAAAGCTTCAGCCTTTGGCCGTGAGTGATGGATACGTCGGAAATGCTGTATGCCTCAATGATGTTGGCGATGGTTCTTAGCTGCTCCGCGTTTGTCCGCCCGCCGTACATTTGCGGAATCAGGATGCATGTCTCTTCAGTGGCTGGCTCAGGCTGGACAAACCCAGGGTACAGCATTTCCAGATAGTATTGAATCGCAGGAACACAAGTACTGCATCCTTTTTTTGTTTTCCAGTCAAGCTGGTTCATCACTTCTGCCGGATTATTGAATGGCCTGCGCTGAAGCTCAGCGATGATGTCGTCTTCTGTAAAATCAGTACAGCTGCAAAACGAAGGTGTGCCGGCGGGCTTCGTATATTCGCTGTTGGTCATGTACCTCAAAAGGTCTTCAACGAGCGGTTTGCATCCTCCGCAGGACCCAGTGGCTTTGGTGCAGTGCTTGACTTCCTCAACAGTTGTTAAGCTATTCGTGTGCACCGCGTCTTCAATCGCGCCTTTCGTCACTGTGTTGCATTGGCAAATCGTTTCACTGGAAGGCATGGATTCAAATAAAGGGCCGCTTGTCTCCGGTTCGATGATCTGCTTTTTGACAATGGAGATGTCTCGTTGTTTAAGCAGGCTGTCGAGAAGCCGCTGCTTGTCACGGGTGTCTCCGAATAAAATAACGCCGGCCAGTTTGTCATCTACAAAAAGTGCTTTTTTATAAACGCCTGCTTGTTCGTCGTAGATTTTGATGCTCGTCGTGCGTTCATCCTCTTGGATCTTTCCTGCTGACCACACATCGATTCCAGCTATTTTTAACGCCGCAGATGGTGCTGAGCCTTGGTATTCCTCACATGGAACGCCGCAAATATGACTGGCGAGAGCTCTTCCCTGCTCATAAAGCGGTGCCACCAATCCGTACACCGTTCCGTTATGTTCGGCGCATTCACCAACGGCGTAGATATTCGGTTCGCTTGTCTGCATGAAGTCATTCACGATGATCCCGCGGTTCACTTTGATTCCAGCGGATACAGCCAATTCAATATTCGGTCTGACGCCGGCCGCCATCACAATCAAGTCTGCTTTTAATGAAGAGCCATCTTTAAAATGGATTCGGTCTGCCTTCGTGGCGCCGGAAATGGAGACGGTGTCTTTCTCCAAAAGAAAGGTTAGGCCTTTTTGTTCCAGCTCTGTTTGCAGCAGCCGCGCCGCTGTTTGATCGAGCTGTTTTTGCATAATGCCGGCGGAGTGGTGAATGACGCTGACATCCATACCGAGATGCTGTAAACCGACTGCAGCTTCCAGTCCTAATAAGCCGGCTCCGATTACCGCAGCCTTTTGAAAGTGCTGGGCCATGTTCATCAGCGCTTGGCAGTCTTCTATTGTCCGAAATCCATAGACACCTTTTTTGTCTGCCCCGGGGATAGGGAGAATATGAGGGGAGGAGCCTGTTGCCACAATGAATTTGTCATAAGACAGGATGCGTTTCCGATCTGTGATGACCTGCTGCTGGTCTGTATCAATCTGAATAACCGTTTCGCCTGTGTAAAGCGTGATCCCGTGCTTGTCGTACCAATCCTTGCTGTTCAGTGTAATATCATCGAGTGACGCTTCACCCTGCAATACAGAGGATAAGAGAATGCGATTGTAATTGGGATGCGGCTCGCTTCCGAAAATGACAATCTCAAACATGTGGCGATTCAGCTTTAATACTTCTTCAATACAGCGGATTCCGGCCATGCCGTTTCCCGCTAACACCAATCGTTGTTTCTTCATGTATCAGACCTCCTTTGGCGAAGCTCGTAAGTTTTCTCCTATTAAAAATTATGTCACAATGCACTGTTAACGCATTAAACGTGTCACAAAAACTTACACATGTCTTTTCCAGAAAATAAGGGTCCTATATCCTTGATTCAGAAAATGTAAAATAATGAGGGTCTAGAAAGGGGAATCTTATGAAGCTGTCGGAACTGAAAACTAGCGGTCATCCACTCACTTTGCTCTGTTCCTTTTTATACTTTGATGTCAGTTTTATGATATGGGTTATGCTTGGGGCGCTGGGTGTTTATATTTCTCAGGATTTTGGCCTGTCTCCTTTTGAGAAAGGGCTTGTCGTAGCTGTGCCGATTTTATCTGGATCAGTGTTTCGTATCATTCTTGGTATTTTAACGGACAGAATCGGACCGAAAAAAACGGCAGTGATCGGGATGCTGGTGACGATGATTCCGCTGCTTTGGGGGACATTCGGCGGCCGTTCCCTGACTGAGCTGTATGCCATCGGGATTCTGCTTGGCGTGGCGGGGGCAAGCTTTGCTGTAGCGCTGCCTATGGCCAGCCGCTGGTATCCGCCTCATTTGCAGGGACTTGCGATGGGGATTGCCGGAGCGGGGAACAGCGGCACGTTGTTTGCAACCCTGTTTGGCCCTCGTCTGGCAGAGCAGTTCGGCTGGCACATTGTCATGGGAATTGCGCTAATTCCATTATTGATCGTCTTTATTCTTTTTGTATCCATGGCAAAGGATTCTCCTGCACAGCCGGCTCCGCAGCCGCTCAAAAGCTATCTGCATGTGTTCGGGCAAAAGGAAACATGGTTTTTCTGCCTGCTGTACAGCGTCACATTTGGCGGATTTGTCGGGCTCTCAAGCTTTTTATCTATTTTCTTTGTTGATCAATACCAGCTGTCAAAAATTCACGCAGGGGACTTCGTTACATTATGTGTGGCGGCGGGGAGCTTTTTCCGGCCTGTCGGGGGCTTGATTTCGGATCGTGTCGGCGGCACGAAAGTTCTTTCTGTATTATTTGTCATCGTGGCACTGTGTATGGCCGGAGTCAGCAGCCTGCCATCTCTCTCAATGGTTATTGTTCTATTGTTTGTCGGAATGATGGGGCTCGGAATGGGAAACGGCGCAGTATTCCAGCTCGTGCCGCAGCGTTTTCGCAAAGAAATTGGCATGGTGACGGGAATCGTCGGTGCGGCCGGAGGAATCGGAGGGTTTTTCCTGCCGAACATCTTAGGATCTCTCAAACAGATGACAGGCACATATGCTATCGGTTTTATCACGTTTTCCTGTATCGCGCTGCTGGCGTTTGCACTTGTGCTTGCCGCAGGCTATTACTGGCGGAAAAGCTGGAGCGCGGAAAGCAGTCCGGCGGATGTTTAGGATTTTGACGGACACGCGTTTGTGCGTGTCTTTTTTATTTTCTCTTGATTTTCAACAGTGAACCGATCAAAATAAATAGTAATTATTACGATTTGTTAGCGAGAGGAGTTTTCTGAATGAATCAACATACGCTGCTCCCGAAAAAAACGGAGCGTCTTCAATACTTTGGATCGGTCAGTCCGATCAAAGGCGAGAAACCAGTGGAAAAAGAGAAAATGACGGACCTGCAAAATATCAGGAAGGATTATTTTTTTGACATTCAGCATGTAGGTGTCGCTAATGTGTCCCATCCAGTCACAATCACTTCTGCCATGATGCCTGCCGAGCAAACAACAGCTGCGAACTTTACAATGACTTGTAATTTGCCGAGAAATCAGAAGGGGATTAACATGAGCCGGTTAACAGAGCTGCTGCATGTCTATCATCAAAACGGCTGGATTCTCTCATTTTCCTCTCTTCAGCAATTTACGAAAGAGCTTGCGGAAAACATGGACACATCATCTGCCTCAGTTGAAGTGAGGTTTCCGTGGTTTTTCGAACGGAAAAGCCCGAAGCTTGAGAAAGCGGGTTTGATGCATGCTGATATATTCATGTCTGTCACCTATCGCAAAGATCAGCCGTTTAAACAGCGTGCCGGCATCTCAGCAAAAGTAACGACTCTGTGCCCTTGCTCCAAGGAAATCAGCGAATACAGTGCCCATAATCAGAGGGGAACGGTCAGCATTTGGGCGGATATTCATCCGGCCGCATCGCTGCCAAGTGATGTTAAAGCTGATTTGCTTCACGCCGCAGAATCAAATGCTTCTGCGAGACTGCATCCGGTATTGAAGCGGCCTGATGAAAAAGCCGTGACAGAAACGGCCTATGAAAATCCGAGGTTTGTTGAGGATCTCGCCCGGCTGATTGCTGCAGATTTGTTTGAGCTTGAATGGGTGTCTGCCTTTGAGATTGAATGCTGCAATGAAGAATCGATCCATCTCCACGATGCCTATGCGAAGCTGTGTTTTTCGAAGGAAGTGGATAAAATATGAAACTCTCATTATTCATTGTTGCAGTTCTTATGCCAGCCAGCCTGCTGTCAGCCTGCTCCGATCATGCAGAAGAACACGCAAGTATCAATACAAAGAAAACGGTCAAAAACATAACGGACGTTCGAAAAACAGCAAAAACAAGCATTGATTGGACAAAGCCTTCGGGCGGAGAATACCCGGATATTAAACAGAAGCATGTCTGGATTGATGTGAATGTGAAGGAGCAGAAGGCTTACATCAAGGAAGGAAGCAACACCATCTATACAATGATGATCTCTTCTGGTCTTGATCAAACAAAAGATGATGCTACTCCAAAGGGCACCTTTTATGTAGAGCCTGAACGGGGAGAATGGTTTTTTTCCGAAGGATACCAGGAAGGCGCAGAATACTGGGTATCATGGAAAAATCACGGTGAATTTCTATTTCATAGTGTGCCAATGACTAAGGATCAAAAAGTCATCAAAACGGAAGCAGAAAAACTAGGAACAAAAGCATCTCACGGTTGTATCAGGCTGACCATTCCAGATGCGAAATGGATATATGAAAATATCCCTGAACATACAAAAGTGGTGATCAGCTGAATTGAAAACCGTTGACAAAAAGGAAAAAAGACCATACAATTTAAATCGTAACAATTACGTTTTATGATAAATGGCTTATCATTGTCTGTGCATCTGTGAAAAGCGGAAAGGCATCGATTAAGGATCTTGCTGTCATTGATCCCCATGAAGCGTCTCTTGAAAACTGGAAACGAAACCCAAGCTACTTTCTGATGAGATATTTGCGCTTTCCATCGGTTCAGCAACGCAAGTGGAGCAATTGCTTTATGCAAGCTGCGGTTTTCCGAATGTCGGCAAGGGCAGGGATTTGCGATGGGGAAAAGGATTAAACGCGGTTGGAGCCTTTACTGATTTATAAATCGGGCGGCAGCGAGAAATGAGCGCGAAAAGCTGCTCTACACCATTGTACATATGGCAAAGTATACAATTTAAATCGTAATCATTCTATTTTAATGGAGGCATTATTATGAAAAAAATTCCGGTTACCGTACTGAGCGGTTATCTAGGTGCGGGAAAAACAACATTGCTGAACAGCATTCTGCAAAATCGCGAAGGCTTGAAAATAGCGGTTATCGTAAACGATATGAGCGAGGTGAACATTGACGCGGGCTTGGTTAAGCAGGAAGGGGGCCTTTCCAGAACAGATGAAAAGCTTGTGGAAATGTCAAACGGCTGCATTTGCTGCACGCTTCGCGAAGACTTATTAATTGAAGTTGAGAAGCTGGCAAAAGACGGACGGTTTGATTATATCGTCATCGAATCAACAGGAATCAGCGAACCGATCCCGGTGGCCCAGACTTTCTCTTATATCGATGAAGAGATGGGAATCGATCTTACAAAATTCTGTCAGCTGGATACGATGGTGACAGTGGTTGATGCCAACCGTTTTTGGCATGATTATCAGTCAGGCGAAAGCCTTCTGGACCGCAAAGAAGCATTGGGGGAAGAGGATGAAAGAGAAATCGCCGACCTCTTGATCGATCAAATTGAGTTTTGCGATGTACTGATCTTAAATAAATGTGATTTGGTCAGCGAGCAAGAGCTCGAACAGCTTGAAAAAGTTCTTCGTAAACTGCAGCCAAGAGCCAAGTTCATTCGTTCCGTCAAAGGAAATGTAAAACCGCAGGAGATTTTGCATACAGGGTTATTTAACTTTGAGGAAGCGAGCGGATCGGCCGGCTGGATTCAAGAGCTGACGGCAGGCCATGCGGAACACACCCCGGAAACAGAAGAATACGGTATCTCTTCATTTGTATATAAGAGACGTTTGCCGTTTCATTCTACACGGTTTTATCAATGGATAGATCAAATGCCAAAGAACGTGGTTCGTGCCAAAGGAATCGTCTGGTGCGCATCTCATAACAACCTCGCTTTGCTGATGTCGCAAGCAGGTCCGTCGGTTACGATTGAGCCTGTATCTTATTGGGTGGCGGCGCTGCCGAAGCTTGAGCAGGAGCAAGTCAAACAGCAGGAGCCGGAAATCCTGGAGGAGTGGGACCCGGAGTTCGGCGACCGCCTAACGCAGCTAGTTTTTATCGGAACTGACCTGGATGAAGAAACGATCACGAAAGAGCTTGATCAATGCCTGTTGACTGAGTATGAATTTGATTCCGACTGGTCGCTGTTTGAGGACCCGTTTAAATGGAAGCTGAATCAATAGAAAAAAAGCCGTCCCATGGGGAACGGCTTTTTTTAATGAAACGTTTGTTTAAACATAATGAGCGTATTTTTTCTCAAGGATATTCTGAAAGACCGCGGCAATGGAGCAGATGGCCCAATAAATGAGAGCGGTCAGAATATACATGGTCATATAATCAAACTCTCTGCCCCCGATGATTTTCGCATGCTGGAGCAATTCCGGCACTGTAATCATCGCAGCGAGAGATGACGCCTTGATTAAGTCGAGCAATACATTGGCAAGCGGAGGCAGCGCAATACGTATCGATTGCGGCAAAATGATGCCCCTCATCGTCTGCCAATAGGAAAGACCCAGCGAGGATGCGGCTTCCCACTGTCCTTTTTCGACGGATGAAATGGCTGAACGGTTAATTTCCGCAATGTAGGCGGCGCTGTTAAGGCTAAAGCCGATTAAAGCAGCCGTGACCGCGGAAAATTGAATGCCGATATAAGGAAACCCGAAATAAAGGATAAACAAAATCACTAAAATCGGAACGCCCCGCATAAATGAGATATAGAGCTTCGCCGGCCATCTTAACAAAGCAAGCTTAGACATTCTGGCGAGTGATATGAACAGGCCGATCACAGTTCCCGCAAACATGCTTACAAAAGAGATGAGCAGTGTATACCCAATGCCTTTTATGACATAAGGGAACGATTCAATAGCCAGCTTCGTGTTGAAAATATATTCCCATTGAATGCTATTGATCATGGCGTCCGATTACAAATCAACGTCCTGAACGTCGGCATCAATTTTTTTTGATACATCTGCTTTATTGAAGAATTGTTTCGACAGTTTAGTCAAAGAGCCATCCTTGCTCATCTCTTTCAATGCTTCGTTCATCTTTTTCTGAAGTGCCGCATTGCTTTTTTTCATGACAAGGGCCTGTTTGTTCGGCATGTACTTGATGTCAGGATGAATTGTAATGTTGAGATCCGGGAATGCCGCGAGCGCAAGTGTCTGCAGGTAATAGTCGTTTAAAATGACGTCAGTGCGTCCGTTGGCAACATCTTTTAAATATTGCTCATTCGTCGCATTATCATAAATCACTTCTTTGGCGCCGTATTTTCTCGCGACATCCATGTAGACGGTCGTAGCCGCGCCAGCCGCTTTCTTCCCTTTTAAATCCTTAAGCGTTTTAATCCCTGATAAATCGTCTTTTCGGACAATTGCCGTACCGTATGAATATTTATATGGAGTAGAAAATGCGAACTTCTTCTCGCGGTCCTTCGTCACATCGATGTCATTCGCGGCTGCGTCAACCTGTCCGCTGTTCACCGCTGTCAGCATCCCGTCAATGCCCATCTCCTTGAACTCAACCTTCAGTCCCAGGCGTTTTGCCGCTTCACGAACGACTTCAACCTCGTAGCCCGTCAGCTTATCGGAGCCAGAGTCGGTATCATGATAAGAAGTGGGATAAAGCGTACCTGATGTAGCGACTACGATTTTCCCTTTGTCCTTGATTTGCTCCCAGCCTGTATCCTTGGAATCGGCTTCATTTTTGCCGGAACAGGCTGCCAATATAAGAAAGAAAGCCATTGTGAAACTGAATATAACGGCTTTGGAATGCATGAATGATTTCACCTATAGTTCCCCCAATCTGTTAATCAACTAAAAAGATAGCATTGAACATAAGGGGTTGCAATATGTTGATCGCGTTTTCAAAAAGTTCGAATTGTGTATACAAAAGGCATAGTGGGTGTTTAATAGCGGCTATGAAGGGAATTGGTGATGAACAAAGGAGTTGTCCAAGGATGAATGCCCGACGTACCAAGGAAACACATGTGGACGTGAAGGATGCAGTAGATCCGTTATTCCTCTATGCCAATACCGTAAGAAATGGTCAAGAAGCATGAAATCGATCTTCAGAATAAATTTAAGTCTTGCTGATGCCCCTAAGGCATATGATATATCCGATGAGAAAGAAAATGGAAACATTTAAACCATAATGGGGAGTCAAATGAATATTTACAAACCAGCCGGATTTTGGATCAGACTTGGAGCTGCATTGTTAGACTATATTATAGTCTCCGTGCCGCTTTTGCTGATCTATTGGCTGATTACAGGAAAAGACCCAAACGACAGCATGTTCATCAGTTTGGTTGTTCTGCTGTATTCTATTTTGCTGCCGGTGTTTTGGCGCGGTTATCTTATCGGAAAAAGGATCTGCGGAATCAGAATCGTAAAAAAAGACGGATCACAGGTCAGTCTGTTAACAATGTTTTTACGGGTTATTGTAGCCGGCCTGGTTTACTGTATAACCTTCGGACTCGGCTTGATCGCCAGCCTGATTCTGATTGCCGTACGAGAAGACAAACGGACCCTGCATGATTTAATCGCGGGAACATATGTCACTTATGCGGCACCAGGTGAAGAAGAACTTAATGCTGACGAAGAGATTAGAAAGAGCGAATAATGGTTCGCTCTTTTTATTTTTATGCATAAAAAATACAAGGCAGCAAAACATATGAAAAATAGGATTGGAGGAATAAACTGGATGAAACGAATAACCATCAACATCATCACAATGTTCATTGCAGCGGCTGTCATTTCTCTGACCGATACAGCTGAGGCCGCTGAAAAACAGCAGCAGCCTCCCGCAAATGTTACACTGACAGATCAGCAAAAGAAAGAGATTGAACAACTGGAAGCAGAGATTCTTAAAAAGCGCAAAGACGTGATCTCAAAGTATGTACAATACGGTATCCTGCCTAAAGAAAGAGGAGAACACATCAAAAATCACTTGGACAAACACTTTGAAATGATGAAACAAAACGGCTTTGTTCCAAAGCACCATCCTCATCCGCATAAATTTGAAAAAAGACATTAAAATGGTAAGCATCCAATTGGAATTGGGTGCTTTTTTATTGTTAAAAGTTACTGAATGAATTTTCCGGAAAAATATATCGCTTTTGTTGATTATATCTTATAATAAGATATAAATGGGGTGTATAATGATGGAAATGGATTTAATCTCTAAACTTAATCAGCAGTGGACAGATATTTATTATTTATTACATTATCAACATAAAGATAATATTTCTCACCAGGCAATACGGATTATGCAGCATATTGAAAAGCAAGGTGAGGCAACAATAGGAGCTTTGGCTGAATACTTGTCTGTCTCTCACAATACAGCGTCAGAGCATACTAAACGTTTGATTCAAAAGGGATTTATAGCTAAACGGCGAAGCCAACAGGATGAACGAAAAGTTTTAGTTTTCTTAACACAAGAAGGAAGATCTGTTCTTGAACAGCATACACAGCTAGATAAAGAAAAATTAAAAGAAATAATTGAACGAATGAGCACATCAGAAAAGGAATTACTTGAACAGGCATTTGAACTTTTAAGTAGGGAAGCTAAACAATGGCAGTTTTAAGTAAAGTAATCATCTCTGCGTTGATTATCGGTTTTGTTACTGAAATATCAAAAAGACATCCGACCTATGGCGGCATCATTGCTGCTTTGCCCTTGGTCAGCTTATTAAGCCTTTTTTGGATGCAAATACAAGGTGAAAAAACAGCTCAATTAAGTCAATTTGCATCTGGTGTGCTTACAGGAATCCCAGCTACAGTTTGTTTACTAGCTATTTTGGCTTTTTTGCTGAAAATTCATGTGCCGTTTTGGTTTGCATTATGTGTTGGAATACTAGGATGGGCTATGTTTTTATGGATGCAGAAGATCTTTCTCAATATATTATTTAACTGAGTATAGAAAGGAGATGCTATGTTTTTAAAAAAGGTTACTCTTCTTCGAGATAAGATTTTGGACTTTGACAGATTTCCTTTTACTATCCCAGCTATAAGTCAATTAAATGACATCTTATTTACTAGCCAAGTGACTTTTTTTGTGGGGGAAAATGGATCTGGAAAATCTACTTTGCTTGAAGCGATAGCAGATAAGTGTGAATTCAATACAGCGGGCGGAAGCCGAAATAATGTCTATGAATTACGGGAGTCAGATTCCCATTTAGGAGATTACATACGTTTATCTTGGCTTCCAAAGGTAACAAATGGCTTCTTCTTAAGGGCTGAATCGTTTTATCATCTTTCTCTTCATCTGGATGAGATGGAACTAGATGCTCCTCAGCCATACCGTTCCTATGGAGGGAGGCCGCTACACAATCAATCACATGGAGAGTCCTTTATGTCTCTATTCCGTCATCGTTTTAAAGAGAAAGCGATTTACCTTTTAGATGAGCCAGAAGCAGCACTTTCTCCAGCTAGACAATTAGCTTTTTTGAGAGTTATACATGATTTGGTGAAGGGCGGAAATGTACAGATGATCATTGCGACTCACTCCCCAATCCTACTGGGCTATCCCAATGCTAATATTTTAAGCTTTGATGGTGGAAGAATACATCATATTGAATATGAGAATACAGAGCATGTTCAATTAACACGATATTTTCTTGGACAAAGAGAAAAAATATTAGCTGAGCTGTTCCGCGACTAACATCGAGTTGATATGAAACGCGTTTCATAGCCTATGATAGGTTTATCAATAATTCAGGAGTGATAAACACTATGATCCACCAGCATCCAGAATCTTTTCCGAAACATTTTTTGTGGGGCTCTGCTTCTGCAGCGTACCAGATTGAAGGCGCTTGGAATGAAGATGGCAAAGGCCCCTCTGTTTGGGATGTGTTTACGAAAATACCGGGCAAAACGTTTAAAGGAACCAATGGCGACATTGCGGTTGACCATTATCACCGATTTAAAGAAGATGTCGCTCTGATGGCTGAGATGGGGTTAAAAGCATATCGATTTTCCGTCAGCTGGCCACGGGTTTTTCCAAAAGGAAAAGGAGAGATCAATGAAGCAGGTCTAGCGTTTTACGATAGTCTGATTGATGAATTGCTTTCTCATCACATCGAGCCGGTTCTGACTTTATATCACTGGGATTTGCCTCAAGCGCTTATGGACGAATACGGCGGGTTTGAATCCAGAAACATCATAGAGGATTTTAATCACTACTGTATTACTCTTTATAAACGTTTTGGAGACAGGGTGAAATATTGGGTTACGTTAAATGAACAGAACTACAATTTTAATCACGGATTTATTACAGCCATGCATCCGCCTGGAGTGAAAGACAGAAAACGATTTTACGAAGCAAACCATATTGCGTTTCTGGCTAATGCAAAAGCCATCGAATCATTTAGAGAATATGTGCCTAAAGGCAAAATAGGTCCTAGCTTTGCTTATTCTCCGGCTTACCCTTTATCAAGCCATCCAGAGGATATACTGGCATATGAAAACGCCGAAGAATTTATGAACAATTGGTGGCTTGACATGTATTGCTGGGGAACCTACCCGCAAATTCCATTCCGCTACTTGGAAAAACAGGGATGGGCGCCGACAATCGAAGCAGGAGATATGGAGCTGCTTGCCAAAGGGAAGCCTGATTTTGTAGGTGTCAATTATTATCAGACGATCACCTATGAACGAAATCCGCTTGATGGTGTGTCTGAAGGGAAAATGAATACGACAGGCCAAAAGGGAACCAATCAGGAGACGGGGATACCCGGAGTGTTCAAAACGAAAAAAAATCCGCATCTGACAACGAGCAACTGGGATTGGACAATTGACCCAATTGGGCTGCGTATCGGTCTTCGCCGAATTACAAGCCGCTATCAGCTTCCAGTGTTTATAACAGAGAACGGTTTGGGTGAATTTGATAAAGTTGAGGACGGCACTGTACAGGATGATTATCGAATTGATTATTTGCGTTCGCATCTTGAGCAATGCAGACAAGCCATCAGTGACGGTGTCGATTTAATCGGCTATTGCAGCTGGTCGTTTACTGATCTGTTAAGCTGGCTGAACGGCTACCAAAAAAGATACGGATTTGTATATGTCAATCGTGATGAAGTAAGCACATACGATTTAAAACGCTTGAAGAAAAAAAGCTTTTATTGGTATCAAGATGTCATCAAGACAAACGGAGAAAGTTTATAAAGAGTCCCTGAGAGTTATTCTCTCAGGGGTTTTTCATTACACAGAAACAGCATCAATAATATAAGTGTCGGCGTGCAAATCTGACATTTCAGCCGGCACAGTCCAGCATGTCAATTGATAGTCTCCTTTAGGCAGATCAAAGGACAGTCTTTTAGACATGATGCTTTCAATATGAATTCCGTTTTCTGTGACATGAAAAGGAACAGTCACTTTTGTTTCGTAGGAGTTTACTGTTTCTGAACTGTTCAGGCGCAAAAGAATAAAGGCCTTTGTATTTCGCTGTGCCTCAAAGGAAATGGCTCCGTCTGCCGCAGCGTATCCTTTTTCAATCGCTTCGTCAGTCCAATCCATTACAGGAGGTGTAGAATCCTTTTGAAATACAGTAAATTGATGATATGAAATCGAAAGTTCTTGCGGCTTCCATGATTTGATCAATGTGCTGTTCCTCCTCTATGTACTGTTTACTGAATTGTGAATAAAACCTTTGTGCCGTCTGGGTAATCGGTAAGCTGATGCCCGACCCAAGAGCCTGCTCCGCGGTTGTCAGCGGGAGAAATGTATTCTACAGAAGCTCCCTCACCGCCTTCTTTGCACATGGCCATTGGCCATTCATCTCTGTCATACCCCTTTTTGGAAGGTACGTCCTTTAATGATTGCTCGCGGCGTTCCTCAGCTCCGTCTCTGTCGATAGTGCACACCTCTGAGTGCCCCTCATTTATCGCATCCTTAATATGCTTGGCCGTTTCGGGATATCGGTCAGATGGGAAGGCGATTGTTTCATCATATTCTTTCGTTTGAGACGTTTTTTGATCAGCTGAGAAAAAGTCTCCTTTTATCAGGCCGGCAGCTGCAGCTGCTATGATGACGATGACGAGAAGTATCGTTTTTATGATGTCCGTCGTGATGTTCACCTCCCGCTTTTAAAACTGACACAAGAGTAATCCAGAAAGCATTTGGTGTAAAGGTTTAAATTTTATGTTTTACGCTCAGTTTATTGCAGAAATCGTAATTTTAGCAGATCGAAATATTTGTTTTCAGCAAAATACGATTGCCAATTTACAATAATGATAGTAAGTCATCAGCCGTTTTCGGCTTGATTAATCATTTTAAATTGGCTTATGATACCGGTAAGCTCCTCAGCTAATTGAGAAAGTGTTTCAGAAGCTGCGGTAATCTCCTCCATTGCAGCAAATTGCTCTTCTGTTAATGCAGCCGCTTGCCGGGTATTTTTAGTAGATTCTTTAATGTCGGCCGTATTGGCTGCAAAGGAATCATTTATATGATGTGCACTGGCTGAAATGTTTGTTACAGATGCTGATAAATCACTAATCTCGGCGCTGATTTCACCTGTTGCAGCTGCAATTTCCTTAAATGCATCTCTGGTGCGCTGGATCATGGTGACTCCTTCTGCAGCTTCTGTTTTCACATGCTCAACAGATCTTGCAGACCGGTTCATATCCTTTTGTATTTCTATGATCAGTTTTGAAATCTGTCCCGCAGACTGTTGAGACTCTTCCGCTAATTTACGTACTTCATCAGCAACAACAGCAAAGCCTTTTCCTTGTTCACCGGCTCTGGCAGCTTCAATTGCTGCATTCAGCGCAAGCAGGTTTGTCTGATCGGCAATTTGGGTGATGACCGATAAAATTTGCTCAATTTGTTTAGAGCGGCCGTCTAACTGGTGTATGATTTCTCCGCTTTTCTGAATTGACTGGTGAATCGCATCCATTTGCGCCTGTACATTTGCAATTTCCTTTTGCCCAATGTCTGCTTTTGATTGCGCGAGCTGCCCTTTGTCAGCGATAGCGGCAGTATTTGCAGAAATATCCCGGATGTCTGCTGAAGCTTGTTTTAATGAGCTTTCACTGTTTTCAATTCGGGTGATCTGATCTTGGGCTCCATTTGCAATCTGCTGTACAGCTTCTGTGATCTTTTCTGAAGCTTGATTTGTTTCCTCTGCTCCGGCTGAGAGCTGCTGAGAGGCTGACGCAAGCTGAAGGGCTGATTGTTGTACGGTTTGTATGGTATCGTTCAGCTTCATTCTCATCTTATTATAATAGACGCTTAGTTCTGATAGCTCGTCACCGGTTTTGTCTGACACCTCTATTGTCATATCTCCGTTTCCGGCACTTTCAAAGGCACTTTTTAAAGCGTTCAGCCGCTTGTTGATTTTTCTGGTGAAAACCAAGACAAGGATGACTGATACCATAATGACGATAACAAGAACGGTAGCGAATTGAGTGAAAAGTGATTGTGTAAGTGATGCTAAAATACTTTGATTAGCTCCGGTATACAGCATGCCGATGATGTTCCCATTTTGATCTTTTAACGGCATGTATGCAGTCTGATAAGAAGAACCTGCTACATCTGCTTGTCCGTAAAAACGCTTTCCTTTCTTTAAAACAGCGGCAATAACTTCAGAAGAAGCCTGGGTGCCGACAGCTCTTTCGCCATTCTTCATGACATTGGTTGCAACACGAGTATCGCCTTGGAAAATGGTAATGGTATCACCTGTTTTTTCGCCAAGCAGATCAACGATATCTTCATTTCCATTGATTTGTGTTTGCCCTTTATAGAGCTTATTGTTTTTCACCTGCCAGTCGCCTGTCATGACATCATCAATATAAGCGCTGCTTAAAGCGAGATCACCTTTCGCTTTTTCAGTTGCCATTTGTTTCATGCTTTCTGTAATTTCCTTAAGCATCACAGTGCCAACTGATGCGGAAAACAAAAGAATCACCACGAAAACCAGGCAAAGAATTTTAGTTCCTAGCTTCATCTCAAGTCGTTTTATCAACATAATTCCTCCCTTTATGATTTGTAGGTCATATTACTTATCGGGTTTTTGGGTTTAAAGTTTTATTTTAGAAAAAATAAAACCGGCCTGATCTTCAGGCCGGTTGTGTGATGCTATTCAAGGTTTGCGTGGTGAGTGAACATAGTTTCAGAATCGAGTCCTTTTTTCTCCATGAGTTTTAAAATCACTGCATCATAGAATAGCAGCAAAGTTTGTTCAAATAATGATCCCATTGGCTGAATGGTTTTATAGCTTCCGTTTGACTGGTCTTTAGGAGAACCAGGCATTCTGATGATGAGGTCCGCTTGTTTTCCGATGCTTGATTCCGGATTGATGGTTAAAGCGGCAACAATTCCGTGTAAGCTTTTTGCTTTTGCTGCGGTATGAATCAAGCTTTTTGTCTCGCCTGATCCTGAGCCGATAATAACTAGATCTCCTTTGGCGAGCGGCGGAGTGAGAATCTCACCTACAATATGGGCGTTGAAGCCCATGTGCATCAATCTCATCGCGAAGGATTTTGTCATCAGGCCAGACCGCCCCGCACCCGCGGTGAAAATTTGGTGGGATGAAAGAATGTGATCGGCAAGCTGGTCAGCCTCTTCATTAGAAATATAAGCTGCTGAACGGTGTAACTCATTGAGAATTTCCGCTACGTATTCAGTCGTTTTCATCGGAGTTATCCTTGGACAATCAGCTGCTTCATTTTTGAAGCTGTTTCCGCCTTATCAGCTGCGCTTGTAATTCCGCCCCCAACAATGACAAGGTCAGGGTTTTGCTTGATCACTTCTGGCAGTGTATCAAGTTTGATGCCGCCCGCGATTGCGGTTTTTGCGTTTTTTACGGTATTTTTGATTGTCGTTAATTCTTCGAAAGAGTTTTTGCCCTCTGCTTGAAGATCATAGCCAGTGTGGACGCAGATGTAGTCAACGCCTAGTGCGTCAATTTCTTTCGCACGGGATTCGATATCTTTCACGTTAATCATGTCCACTAAGATTTTCTTCTTTTGTTTTTTGGCTTCTTCTACTGCGCCTTTAATCGTTGCATCGTCTGTAGCCCCTAAAACGGTGATGATGTCAGCGCCTGCTTCCGACGCTTTCATAATTTCGTAGCCTCCGGCATCCATGATTTTCAGGTCTGCAAGAACCTTCAATTGAGGAAATGCTTCTTTTATTTCTTTAACGGCTCTTAGGCCTTCATTAATGACGACCGGTGTTCCGATTTCAACTACGTCGATGTATTGTTCTACCTCTTTGACGAGCTCAATGGCTTCCGGGATGTTGACGAGGTCTAATGCAAGCTGTAATTCCATTGTTGATCCACTCCCTTTTTCGAATTATTTTTCATTCTATAGGTTCTCTTATTTGATGAGAAGTAGGCACTTTGAAGTCAACAAGTTACTTGGAGGATACTGTGAGGAGAGACAATCAGATTTCTTTCGCTTGATTTTATGAGTGAGTATAATGAAAAAAGAGTCTGCAAAAAAGTAAGTAAGTGATGATACGTATCTAACATACAAAAAGGTTACTAAGGGGGGATTCTATTGAGCCGGATGGACGACAAAAGGTTTAATTGTGAGAAGGAATTAACGCTTGCAGTGATTGGCGGTAAATGGAAGATGCTCATTTTATGGCATTTAGGAAAAGAAGGCACAAAACGGTTCAATGAATTAAAAACATTGATTCCTGATATTACGCAGAAGATCCTCGTGAATCAGCTGAGAGAGCTTGAGCAGGATATGATTGTTCACAGGGAAGTGTATCCGGTTGTCCCGCCGAAGGTTGAGTATTCTCTGACCCCGCATGGAGAAAGCCTCATGCCTATTCTTGAAGCCATGTATGAGTGGGGGAAAGGCTATATGGAATTGATTGATATCGACAAAAATGTCATGAAAGAATCGTTATAAGACGCTCTTCGCAAGGGTGTCTTTTTTTTTTGCCTTTTTTTCGGTTTTTGCGCGGTACACATAGTCATGTAAAGATTGTAAATTGCATTCAGCAATAAAAAAAGATTGAACGCAGCAGTTTGGTTTAAAAATTTTTATTTTTCTGTAAATAATGTTTAGTGGAAATGATTGCGGCATCCCGCAAAAATATCCCTGTAAATAAACTGGAATCTTTCGGCATCCCGCATGAAACTTTTCACCCATTTTTCGGTGATAAAAACATTTTTTTCATTTAAAGTGAACGGTAGTAAGATAAAAAATATTGAAAACAATGAATAAATAGCCAAAATTGTTTCCTATTAGGATAGGGGATCTTGCGGTCTTTATCCACTTATGTTAAACGCCGCAATGCTGACTGACGGCTGCCCGTTTTAATAGCGGCAATCTGTTTTTTTGTTTGGAAGCTCTGCTTTTTAAGTGTAGTACTTTGGGCTATTTCGGCTGTTAGTTCATAAGAATTAAAAGCTGATATGGATAAGAAAGAGAAAATGCGTTGCACATGTTCACTGCTTATAAAGATTAGGGGAGGTATGACAATATGGAAATAACTTTTTACCCTTTAACGGATGCACAAAAACGAATTTGGTATACAGAAAAATTTTATCCTCACACGAGCATTTCAAATCTTGCGGGGATTGGTAAGCTGGTTTCAGCTGATGCGATTGATTATGTACTTGTTGAGCAGGCGATTCAAGAGTTTATTCGCAGAAATGAAGCCATGCGCCTTCGGTTGCGGCTAGATGAAAACGGGGAGCCTGTTCAATATATTAGCGAGTATCGGCCTGTTGATATAAAACATACTGACACTACTGAAGATCCGAATGCGATAGAGTTTATTTCACAATGGAGCCGGGAGGAAACGAAGAAACCGTTGCCGCTGTACGATTGTGATTTATTTCGTTTTTCCTTGTTCACCATAAAGGAAAATGAAGTGTGGTTTTACGCAAATGTTCATCACGTGATTTCTGATGGTATCTCCATGAATATTCTCGGGAATGCGATCATGCACATTTATTTAGAATTAGCCAGCGGCTCAGAGACAAAAGAAGGAATCTCGCATTCATTTATCGATCATGTTTTATCTGAACAGGACTATGCTCAATCGAAGCGGTTTGAAAAGGACAAGGCGTTTTGGAACAAACAATTTGAATCGGTGCCTGAACTTGTTTCCCTGAAACGGAATGCTTCCGCAGGAGGAAGTTTAGATGCTGAGAGGTTCTCTAAAGATGTGCCTGAAGCGCTTCATCAGCAGATTCTGTCATTTTGTGAGGCGAATAAAGTCAGTGTTCTTTCGGTATTTCAATCGTTGCTCGCCGCCTACTTGTACAGGGTCAGCGGCCAGAATGATGTTGTGACGGGAACCTTTATGGGCAACCGGACAAATGCGAAAGAGAAGCAGATGCTTGGCATGTTTGTTTCTACGGTTCCGCTTCGGACAAACATTGACGGCGGGCAGGCGTTTTTAGAATTTGTCAAAGACCGGATGAAGGATCTCATGAAGACACTCCGCCACCAAAAGTACCCGTATAATCTCCTGATCAACGATTTGCGTGAAACAAAGAGCTCTCTGACCAAGCTGTTTACTGTTTCTCTTGAATATCAGGTGATGCAGTGGCAGAAAGAAGAGGATCTTGCCTTTTTGACTGAGCCGATTTTCAGCGGAAGCGGATTAAATGATGTCTCGATCCATGTGAAGGATCGATGGGATACTGGGAAACTCACCATAGATTTTGATTACCGCACTGATTTATTTTCACGTGAAGAAATCAACATTATTTGTGAGCGCATGATTACAATGCTGGAGAACGCGTTAACGCATCCAGAACATACAATTGATGAATTAACGATGATTTCTGATGCGGAGAAAGAGAAGCTACTTGCGAGGGCGGGCGGTAAATCTGTGAGCTACCGTAAGGACATGACGATCCCGGAACTGTTCCAAGAAAAGGCTGAGCAGCTTTCAGATCATCCGGCGGTTGTATTTGAAGATCGTACATTGTCCTATCGAACGTTACATGAACAATCGGCACGCATCGCCAATGTGCTGAAACAGAAAGGGGTTGGCCCGGACAGTCCTGTCGCGGTTTTGATTGAACGCTCTGAACGGATGATTACAGCTATCATGGGGATTTTAAAAGCCGGCGGAGCCTATGTGCCGATTGATCCGGGTTTTCCTGCTGAGCGCATTCAATATATTTTGGAGGACTGCGGGGCGGACTTCATCCTGACTGAATCGAAGGTTGCGGCGCCTGAAGCCGATGCTGAGCTGGTTGACTTAGATCAGGCGATTGCGGAAGGTGCAGAAGAAAGCCTGAATGCAGATGTGAACGCACGGAACCTTGCCTACATTATTTACACATCGGGAACAACCGGACGCCCGAAAGGCGTTATGATCGAGCATCGCCAGGTTCATCATTTGGTTGAATCTCTGCAGCAGACGATTTATCAAAGCGGCAGCCAAACCCTGCGGATGGCATTGCTTGCGCCGTTCCACTTCGATGCGTCAGTGAAGCAGATCTTCGCGTCGCTTCTTTTGGGACAAACCCTTTATATCGTACCGAAGAAAACAGTGACGAACGGGGCCGCCCTTGCTGCATATTATCGGAGAAACAGCATTGAGGCGACGGATGGAACACCGGCTCATTTGCAAATGCTGGTAGCAGCGGGCGATTTTGAAGGCCTAACACTGAAACACATGCTGATCGGAGGAGAAGGCCTGTCATCTGTTGTTGCGGACAAGCTGCTGAAGCTGTTTAAAGAAGCCGGCACAGCGCCGCGTTTGACCAATGTGTACGGACCGACTGAAACATGCGTTGACGCGTCTGTTCATCCGGTTATCCCTGAGAATGCAGTTCAATCAGCGTATGTGCCGATCGGGAAAGCGCTGGGGAATAACCGCTTATATATTTTGGATCAAAAAGGCCGGCTGCAGCCTGAAGGCGTGGCGGGCGAGCTTTATATCGCGGGAGACGGTGTGGGCCGAGGCTATTTACATTTGCCTGAATTAACGGAAGAGAAGTTTTTACAAGATCCATTCGTGCCGGGCGATCGCATGTACCGGACCGGGGATGTGGTACGCTGGCTTCCAGATGGAACAATCGAATATTTAGGCAGAGAGGATGACCAGGTCAAAGTCCGCGGATACCGGATTGAGCTTGGGGAAATTGAAGCCGTGATTCAGCAGGCGCCAGACGTTGCAAAAGCCGTTGTTTTGGCACGCCCTGACGAACAGGGAAATCTTGAGGTTTGCGCATATGTTGTGCAGAAGCCTGAAAGCGAATTTGCGCCAGCCGGCTTGAGGGCGCATGCGGCCAGACAGCTTCCTGACTATATGGTGCCGGCTTACTTTACAGAAGTGACAGAAATTCCGCTTACGCCAAGCGGCAAAGTCGACCGCCGCAAGCTGTTTGCACTAGAGGTGAAGGCTGTCAGCGGCACTGCCTATACAGCGCCGCGAAATGAGACTGAAAAAGCAATCGCAGCCATTTGGCAGGACGTACTGAACGTTGAGAAGGCGGGGATCTTTGACAATTTCTTTGAAACTGGCGGGCATTCATTGAAAGCCATGACCCTTTTAACAAAGATTCATAAGGAAACAGGCGTCGAGATTCCGCTTCAATATTTGTTTGAGCATCCGACGATTGCGGCTCTTGCAGAGGAGCCTGATCACAGAGAAAGCCGGGAGTTTTCGGTGATTGAACCTGCTGAAAAACAGGAGCATTACCCGCTTTCCCTGGCACAGCAGCGAACATATATCGTCAGCCAGTTCGAGGATGCGGGAGTCGGCTACAACATGCCGGCAGCAGCAATATTAGAAGGGCCTTTAGATATTCAAAAGCTGGAGCGCGCATTTCAGGGGTTAATCCGACGCCACGAGTCATTGAGAACATCATTTGTTCTTGAAAACAGCACGCCGAGACAGAACATTCACGATAGCGTTGATTTCAACATCGAAATGATTGAAAGAGGCGGCCGCTCAGATGAGGAAATTATAGCTTCATTCGTTCGGAAATTTGATTTAGCGAAAGCTCCGCTGTTCAGAATCGGTTTGCTGGGGCTTGAAGAGAACCGTCATATGCTGCTGTTTGACATGCACCATTTGATTTCTGATGGTGTATCCATTGGCATTATGCTGGACGAGTTAGCACGCATTTATAAAGGCGAACAGCTTCCTGAACTTCGTCTCCAGTATAAGGACTACGCTGTATGGCAAAGCAGACAGGCTGCTGAAGGGTACAAGAAGGACCAGGCTTATTGGAAGGAAGTCTTTGCAGGCGAGCTCCCTGTGCTTCAACTTCTGTCCGATTACCCAAGACCGCCTGTTCAAAGCTTTGAAGGGGATCGGGTGTCAATCAAGCTGGATGCGGGGGTAAAGGATCGCCTCAATCGTTTGGCTGAACAAAACGGCGCCACTTTATATATGGTGATGCTGTCCGCTTACTATACGCTTTTGTCAAAGTATACGGGGCAGGATGACATCATTGTCGGGACACCGTCAGCCGGCAGAAATCATTCCGATACAGAGGGCATTGTCGGGATGTTCGTCAATACGCTTGCGATTCGCAGTGAGGTCAAGCAGGATGAGACGTTTACCCAATTGATCTCGCGTGTTCGTAAACAGGTGCTGAATGCCTTTTCTCATCAGGACTATCCGTTTGAGTGGCTTGTTGAAGATTTGAACATCCCGCGTGATGTTAGCAGGCATCCGCTGTTTGACACGATGTTCAGCCTTCAAAACGCGACAGAGGGTATTCCGGCTGTCGGCGATCTGTCCTTGTCTGTTCATGAGACCAATTTCAAGATTGCCAAATTTGATTTGACGGTGCAGGCGAGAGAAATCGATGAAGGCATTGAGCTTGATTTGGATTATAGCACGAAGCTGTTTAAACAAAGCACGGCAAACAGGCTGCTTACGCATTTTGCGCGTTTGCTTGAAGATGCTGCGGCTGATCCGGAGAAGCCGATTTCTGAGTATAAGCTTCTTTCTGAAGAGGCGGCTGCTTCGCAAATTCAGCAGTTTAACCCGGGCAGAACACCTTATCCGAAAGACAAAACAATTGTTCAGCTGTTTGAGGAGCAAGCGGCGAATACGCCAGACCATACTGCGCTTCAATATGAAGGCGAATCACTCACTTATCGTGAGCTGAATGAACGGGCCAATCGTTTAGCCCGCGGCATTCTTTCTCTTGGGGCTGGCGAAGGCAGGACAGCGGCTGTCTTATGCGAGCGGTCAATGGATATGATTGTGTCGATCTTGGCAGTATTAAAATCAGGTTCGGCTTATGTTCCGATTGATCCGGAACATCCGATTCAGCGGATGCAGCATTTCTTCCGTGACAGCGGAGCAAAGGTGCTTCTCACTCAGAGGAAATTAAAGGCTTTAGCGGAAGAAGCGGAATTTAAGGGCGTTATCGTGCTAGCCGATGAGGAAGAGAGCTATCATGCCGATGCGCGAAATCTCGCACTGCCTCTTGATTCTGCGGCAATGGCCAACCTGACGTATACTTCTGGGACGACTGGAACACCTAAGGGGAATATCGTGACACATGCCAATATTCTCCGCACGGTGAAGGGAACGAATTATCTCAGCATTACAGAACAGGATACGATTCTCGGTCTTTCCAATTACGTGTTTGACGCGTTTATGTTCGATATGTTCGGATCTTTGTTAAACGGAGCCAAGCTGGTGCTGATACCGAAGGAAACCGTTTTGGACATGGCTCGCCTGTCCCGCGTCATTGAACGGGAGAACATCAGCATTCTCATGATTACAACCGCTTTGTTCCACTTGCTTGTGGACTTGAATCCGGCGTGCTTGTCAACGCTTCGCAAGATTATGTTTGGCGGGGAACGGGCTTCGGTTGAGCATGTCAGAAAAGCTTTGCAAACGGTTGGAAAGGGCAAGCTCCTTCACATGTATGGACCGTCTGAAAGCACGGTTTTCGCGACGTATCATCCGGTTGATGAATTGGAGGAGCACACGCTGTCTGTTCCGATTGGAAAACCGGTCAGCAATACGGAAGTATACATTCTTGACAGTACGGGACACGTGCAGCCTGCCGGGATTGCCGGAGAGCTTTGCGTCAGTGGCGAAGGACTCGTGAAAGGCTATTACAACCGTCCAGAACTGACTGAGGAGAAATTTGTTCCCCATCCGTTTACATCCGGCGAACGCATGTATAAAACGGGAGACCTTGCGAGATGGCTGCCGAATGGCGACATCGAATTTATCGGGCGAATCGACCATCAGGTGAAGATTCGCGGACAGCGCATCGAGCTTGGAGAAATCGAACATCAGCTGCAAACCCATGATCGTGTTCAGGAAAGTGTTGTGCTTGCCGTTGATCAAGGAGCGGGAGATAAACTGCTTTGCGCTTACTATGTCGGAGCGGGAGACATCTCATCACAAGAGATGAGAGAGCATGCTGCGAAGGACTTGCCGGCATATATGGTTCCTGCGGTGTTTATCCAAATGGACGAGCTGCCGCTGACAGGGAACGGAAAAATTGACCGGAGAGCGCTGCCGATTCCTGATGCCAACGTTTCAAGAGGTGTTTCATATGTTGCGCCACGCAATGAAACGGAACAAAAAGTCGCAGACATTTGGGCACAGGTGCTTCAGGCTGAACAAGTCGGCGCTTATGACCACTTCTTTGACATTGGCGGACATTCATTAGCAGGCATGAAGATGCTTGCCTTGGTTCATCAGGAACTGGGCGTTGAGCTGTCACTCAAGGATCTCTTCCAGTCACCGACGGTTGAGGGCTTAGCACAGGTGATTGCCTCTGCTGAAAAAGGGACAGCCGCAAGTATCAGCCCGGCAGAGAAACAAGATACGTATCCTGTTTCTTCACCGCAAAAACGGATGTACGTGCTTCAGCAGCTTGAAGATGCGCAAACGAGCTATAACATGCCGGCGGTTCTGCGCCTGACAGGTGAGCTTGATGTTGAAAGGCTTAACAGCGTCATGCAGCAGTTAATGCAGCGTCATGAAGCCTTGAGAACCACGTTTGAAATAAAAGATGGAGAAACGGTGCAGCGGATCTGGGAAGAGGCTGAGTGCGAGATAGCCTATTTCGAAGCCCCGGAAGAAGAGACAGAGCGGATCGTTTCTGAGTTTATTAAGCCTTTCAAAATCGACCAACTTCCACTGTTCAGAATAGGGCTTATCAAGCATTCAGACACTGAGCATGTGCTGCTGTTCGATATGCATCATATTATTTCTGATGGTGCATCTGTCGGTGTGCTGATTGAGGAGCTTTCAAAGCTGTACGACGGAGAAACCCTTGAGCCGCTCCGTATTCAATATAAGGATTATGCCGTGTGGCAGCAGCAGTTCATTCAGTCTGAGCTTTACAAGAAGCAAGAAGAGCATTGGCTGAAGGAGCTGGACGGAGAGCTGCCGGTGCTGACGCTTCCGACTGATTACAGTCGGCCTGCCGTTCAAACATTTGAGGGAGACCGCATTGCATTTTCATTAGAAGCAGGCAAAGCTGATGCTCTGCGCAGGCTTGCAAAAGAAACGGATTCCACGCTTTACATGGTGCTTCTGGCTTCATACAGTGCATTTTTATCAAAACTTAGCGGGCAAGACGATATCATCGTCGGTTCACCTGTGGCCGGACGATCTCAAGCGGACGTCAGCCGCGTCATCGGAATGTTCGTCAATACATTGGCGCTTCGCACGTATCCGAAGGGTGAAAAGACCTTTGCTGACTATCTTAACGAAGTGAAAGAAACGGCACTCAGCGCTTTTGATGCGCAGGATTACCCGCTTGAGGATTTGATCGGAAATGTTCAAGTTCAGCGTGACACAAGCAGAAACCCGTTATTCGATGCAGTTTTTTCAATGCAAAATGCGAATATAAAGGATTTAACAATGAAAGGGATTCAGCTTGAGCCGCATCCGTTTGAACGGAAAACAGCCAAGTTTGACCTCACGCTGACGGCTGACGAAACCGACGGAGGGCTTACATTCGTACTCGAATACAATACAGCTCTGTTTAAGCAGGAAACGATTGAACGATGGAAGCAATATTGGATGGAGCTTTTAGATGCAGTTACTGGGAACCCGAACCAGCCGCTTTCCAGCCTGTCACTGGTCACCGAGGCAGAAAAGCAAGCGCTTCTTGAGGCATGGAAGGGCAAGGCGCTGCCTGTGCCGACAGACAAAACAGTTCATCAGCTATTCGAAGAGACTGTCCAGCGCCACAAAGACCGCCCGGCTGTCACATACAACGGCCAGTCTTGGACGTACGGCGAGCTGAATGCGAAGGCAAACCGTCTCGCGCGGATTCTGATGGACTGCGGCATCAGCCCGGATGACCGCGTCGGCATTCTCACGAAGCCGTCGCTTGAAATGTCCGCCGCGGTGCTCGGCGTCTTGAAAGCCGGAGCGGCGTTTGTGCCGATTGATCCTGACTACCCGGATCAGCGGATTGAGTATATTTTACAGGACAGCGGCGCGAAGCTCCTCTTGAAACAGGAAGGCATTTCAGTGCCGGACAGCTATACGGGAGATGTCATTCTTCTCGACGGAAGCCGCACGATTCTAAGCCTGCCGCTTGATGAAAACGACGAGGGAAATCCAGAGACGGCTGTAACCGCGGAGAACTTGGCGTACATGATTTACACGTCTGGAACGACCGGACAGCCGAAGGGTGTCATGGTCGAGCACCATGCGCTTGTGAACCTGTGCTTCTGGCACCACGACGCGTTCAGCATGACAGCGGAGGACCGCAGTGCGAAGTACGCGGGCTTCGGGTTCGACGCTTCCATTTGGGAGATGTTCCCGACCTGGACGATCGGTGCTGAACTTCACGTCATTGATGAAGCGATCCGCCTCGATATCGTCCGCCTGAACGATTATTTTGAAACGAACGGCGTAACGATCACGTTCCTGCCGACACAGCTTGCGGAACAGTTCATGGAGCTTGAGAACACATCACTTCGCGTCCTCTTGACCGGAGGAGACAAGCTGAAGCGCGCAGTGAAAAAGCCGTACACACTCGTCAACAACTACGGGCCGACAGAAAATACGGTCGTTGCCACGAGTACAGAAATCCATCCGGTGGAAGGCTCGCTTTCCATCGGACGGGCGATCGCCAATACGAGAGTATACATCCTCGGCGAGGGCAATCAGGTGCAGCCGGAAGGCGTAGCCGGAGAGCTTTGCGTGGCGGGGCGCGGACTGGCACGCGGCTATCTGAATCGAGAAGACGAAACCGCGAAGCGGTTTGTCGCTGATCCGTTTGTGCCGGGTGAGCGCATGTACCGCACCGGCGATTTGGTGAAATGGACGGGCGGCGGCATCGAATACATCGGCCGGATCGACCAGCAGGTCAAGGTCCGCGGCTACCGGATCGAGCTCTCAGAAATTGAAGTCCAGCTCGCCCAGCTTTCTGAGGTGCAGGATGCGGCGGTGACAGCTGTCAAAGATAAAGGCGGCAATACAGCGATTGCGGCGTATGTCACACCGGAAACAGCTGATATAGAAGCACTAAAGTCTTCGCTTAAAGAAACCCTGCCGGATTACATGATCCCGGCGTTCTGGGTAACGCTGAGCGAGCTTCCGGTTACGGCAAACGGCAAAGTGGACCGCAAAGCCTTGCCTGAGCCGGACATCGAAGCGGGAAGCGGAGAATACAAAGCGCCGACGACCGACATGGAAGAACTGCTTGCCGGCATCTGGCAGGACGTGCTTGGAATGTCTGAAGTCGGTGTCACCGACAATTTCTTCTCGCTTGGCGGAGATTCCATCAAAGGAATTCAAATGGCGAGCCGCTTGAACCAGCACGGCTGGAAGCTGGAAATGAAAGATCTTTTCCAGCACCCGACGATCGAAGAGCTTACCCAGTACGTAGAGCGTGCCGAAGGCAAACAGGCAGACCAAGGCCCGGTGGAGGGCGAAGTCATCCTGACGCCGATCCAGCGCTGGTTATTTGAAAAGAACTTCACGAACAAGCACCACTGGAACCAATCGGTGATGCTTTACGCCGCGAAGGGCTTTGATCCTGAACGGGTGGAGAAAACGTTGCAGGCGCTGATCGAGCATCATGACGCGCTCCGTATGGTCTACCGTGAGGGACAGGAAGACGTCATTCAATACAACAGAGGTCTTGAAGCTGCTTCAGCTCAATTGGAGGTCATCCAGATTGAGGGCCAAGCTGCAGATTACGAAGACCGTATAGAGAGAGAAGCGGAGCGTTTACAAAGCAGCATCGACTTGCAGGAAGGCGGCTTGTTAAAAGCAGGCTTGTTCCAAGCGGAAGACGGAGACCACTTGCTTCTTGCCATTCACCATTTAGTGGTTGACGGCGTGTCGTGGCGGATTTTACTGGAGGATTTCGCCGCAGTATATACACAGCTTGAGCAAGGCAATGAACCGGTTCTCCCGCAGAAAACACATTCATTTGCAGAGTATGCAGAGAGATTGCAAGACTTCGCGAACTCCAAAGCCTTTTTGAAAGAAAAAGAGTATTGGAGACAGCTTGAAGAACAAGTAGTCGCAGCAAAGCTTCCGAAAGACCGCGAATCTGGTGATCAGCGAATGAAACATACAAAGACAATTGAATTCTCGCTGACTGCTGAAGAGACAGAACAGCTCACCACAAAGGTGCATGAGGCATATCACACAGAAATGAATGATATTTTGCTGACGGCATTCGGATTGGCAATGAAGGAGTGGACGGGTCAGGATCGAGTAAGTGTTCATTTAGAGGGGCATGGACGTGAAGAAATCATAGAAGATCTGACCATTTCCCGCACAGTCGGCTGGTTTACAAGTATGTACCCAATGGTGCTCGATATGAAGCATGCGGATGATCTGGGCTACCAGCTGAAGCAAATGAAAGAAGATATCAGACATGTGCCGAATAAGGGAGTCGGATACGGCATTCTGCGCTATCTGACGGCACCGGAACATAAAGAAGATGTGGCGTTCTCGATTCAGCCGGATGTCAGCTTCAACTATTTAGGTCAGTTTGACGAAATGTCGGATGCAGGTTTGTTTACGAGATCAGAGCTGCCATCAGGACAGTCATTAAGCCCTGAAACAGAAAAACCGAATGCGCTGGATGTTGTTGGATATATCGAAAACGGAAAACTGACGATGTCACTGGCCTATCATTCTCTTGAATTTCATGAAAAAACAGTACAAACATTCAGTGACAGCTTTAAAGCGCATCTTCTCAGAATCATTGAACATTGCCTATCTCAAGACGGTACGGAACTGACCCCGAGTGATCTTGGTGACGACGATTTGACGCTGGATGAGCTGGATAAATTAATGGAAATTTTCTAATAGAGGTGGCATATGAGCAAAAAATCGATTCAAAAGGTGTACGCACTGACACCAATGCAGGAGGGAATGCTGTATCATGCGATGCTTGATCCGCATTCTTCCTCGTACTTCACACAAATAGAGCTTGGGATTCACGGCGCTTTTGATCTTGAAATCTTTGAGAAAAGCGTCAATGAACTGATTCGGTCATACGATATTCTCCGTACGGTATTTGTGCATCAGCAGCTGCAAAAACCGCGTCAGGTCGTGTTAGCGGAACGCAAAACAAAGGTGCATTATGAGGATATCAGTCATGCAGACGAGAACCGCCAGAAGGAGCACATTGAGCGTTACAAACAAGACGTTCAGCGCCAAGGCTTTAACCTGGCAAAAGACATATTGTTCAAGGTAGCGGTTTTCCGCCTTGCTGCAGATCAGCTGTATCTTGTCTGGAGCAATCATCATATTATGATGGACGGCTGGAGCATGGGCGTCCTCATGAAAAGCCTGTTCCAAAACTATGAAGCGCTCAGAGCAGGCAGGACACCGGCAAACAGTCAGGGCAAGCCTTATTCCGATTACATCAAGTGGCTTGGAAAACAGGACAATGAAGAAGCGGAGAGCTACTGGAGCGAGCGCTTGGCGGGTTTTGAACAGCCAAGCGTGCTCCCGGGCCGCCTGCCTGTGAAAAAAGACGAATACGTCAATAAAGAATATTCATTTACATGGGACGAAACACTGGTTGCCCGTATTCAGCAAACCGCAAATCTCCATCAAGTGACAGGGCCTAACCTATTTCAGGCCGTTTGGGGCATTGTTCTCAGCAAATACAACTTTACGGATGATGTGGTCTTCGGAACGGTCGTCTCGGGACGACCGTCTGAAATCAACGGAATCGAAACGATGGCGGGGCTGTTTATCAACACCATTCCAGTGCGGGTGAAAGTTGAACGAGATGCTGCATTCGCTGATATTTTCACAGCTGTTCAGCAGCATGCAGTAGAGGCAGAGCGTTACGATTACGTGCCGCTCTATGAGATTCAAAAACGCTCAGCTCTTGATGGCAATCTCTTAAACCATCTGGTCGCGTTTGAAAATTATCCGCTTGATCAAGAGCTTGAAAACGGCAGCATGGAAGACCGCCTCGGGTTTTCGATTAAGGTAGAAAGCGCATTTGAACAAACGAGCTTCGATTTCAACCTGATTGTGTATCCGGGCAAAACGTGGACCGTCAAAATTAAATATAACGGAGCCGCCTTTGATTCCGCTTTTATCGAACGGACAGCGGAGCACCTTACCCGCATGATGGAAGCAGCTGTCGATCAGCCGGCCGCTTTTGTGCGTGAGTACGGGCTTGTGGGAGACGAAGAGCAGCGGCAAATTGTCGAGGTGTTTAACAGCACGAAAGCCGAACTCCCTGAAGGAATGGCTGTTCACCAAGTGTTTGAAGAGCAAGCGAAACGGACGCCGGCGAGCACTGCCGTCGTATATGAAGGAACCGAGCTGACGTACCGCGAGCTGAATGCAGCCGCTAACCGTCTGGCGAGAAAGCTTGTCGAACAAGGCCTTCAAAAAGGGGAAACAGCAGCGATTATGAACGATCGCTCAGTAGAAACCGTTGTCGGCATGCTGGCTGTTTTAAAAGCAGGAGCCGCATATGTGCCGCTTGATCCAGCGCTTCCTGGGGATCGTCTTCGTTTCATGGCAGAGGACAGCTCCGTTCGAATGGTTTTGATCGGAAATTCTTATACAGGGCAGGCACATCAGCTGCAAGTTCCGGTTCTTACACTGGACATAGGCTTTGAAGAGAGCGAAGCGGCTGACAATCTCAACCTGCCATCCGCCCCGTCTGATTTGGCGTACATCATGTACACATCCGGTTCAACGGGCAAACCGAAAGGCGTCATGATCGAACATAAAAGCATTCTGCGCCTCGTCAAAAATGCCGGGTACGTTCCTGTTACTGAAGAGGACCGCATGGCGCAAACGGGGGCAGTCAGCTTTGATGCCGGAACGTTTGAGGTATTCGGCGCACTGCTGAATGGCGCAGCGCTTTATCCGGTCAAAAAAGAGACACTGCTTGATGCGAAACAATTTGCTGCATTCCTGCGTGAGCAAAGCATCACAACCATGTGGCTGACATCACCTTTATTCAACCAGCTTGCAGCAAAGGATGCGGGTATGTTCGGCACACTGCGCCATTTAATCATCGGCGGAGACGCCCTTGTCCCGCATATTGTCAGCAAAGTAAAACAGGCATCGCCGTCGCTTTCATTGTGGAACGGATACGGCCCGACAGAAAACACGACGTTTTCAACCAGTTTTCTGATCGACCGCGAGTATGGCGGCTCTATCCCAATCGGGAAGCCGATCGGAAATTCCACTGCCTACATCCTGGATGAGCAGCAATGCCTGCAGCCAATCGGCGCGCCTGGTGAGCTTTGCGTAGGCGGAATCGGTGTAGCGCGTGGGTATGTCAATCTCCCTGAGCTGACAGAGAAGCAATTTCTCGAAGATCCGTTCAGACCTGGTGAGAGAATTTATCGCACTGGTGACTTGGCAAGATGGCTGCCGGACGGCAATATCGAATTTTTAGGAAGAATCGACAATCAAGTGAAGGTGCGCGGCTTCCGAATTGAGCTTGGCGAAATTGAAACAAAACTGAACATGGCTGCGCATGTGACAGAGGCTGCGGTGATCATCCGCAAGAACAAAGCGGATGAAAATGAAATTTGCGCGTACTTTACGGCGGACCGTGAAGTGGCTGTGAGCGAGCTGAGAAAAACACTGTCTCAGTCTTTGCCTGACTATATGGTCCCTGCCCACCTGATTCAAATGGACAGTCTGCCGCTCACGCCAAACGGGAAAATCAACAAAAAAGAACTGCCTGCACCGCAATCAGAAGCCGTGCAGCCGGAATACGCAGCACCAGAAACAGAGAGTGAAAAGAAATTAGCGGAGATCTGGGAAGGAATACTCGGCGTCAGAGCAGGCGTTACCGATAACTTCTTTATGATCGGCGGCCATTCTTTGAAAGCGATGATGATGACGGCGAAAATTCAAGAGCATTTTCATAAGGAAGTTCCGATAAAAGTGCTTTTTGAAAAGCCGACTATTCAAGAACTGGCACTGTATTTGGAAGAGAACGAAAGCAAGGAGGAGCAGACGTTTGAACCGATCAGGCAAGCATCTTATCAGCAGCATTATCCTGTATCCCCGGCCCAGCGGAGAATGTATATCCTCAATCAGCTTGGACAAGCAAACACAAGCTACAACGTCCCCGCTGTACTTCTGCTGGAGGGAGAAGTAGATAAAGACCGGCTTGAAAACGCGATTCAGCAATTAATCAACCGGCACGAAATCCTCCGTACATCGTTTGACATGATCGACGGAGAGGTTGTGCAAACCGTTCATAAAAACATATCGTTCCAGCTGGAGGCTGCCAAGGGACGGGAAGAAGACGCGGAAGAGATAATCAAAGCATTTGTTCAGCCGTTTGAATTAAACCGCGCGCCGCTCGTCCGTTCGAAGCTTGTCCAGCTGGAAGAAAAACGCCACCTGCTGCTCATTGATATGCATCATATTATTACTGACGGAAGTTCAACAGGCATTCTAATCGGTGATCTTGCCAAAATATATCAAGGCGCAGATCTGGAACTGCCACAAATTCACTATAAAGATTACGCAGTTTGGCACAAAGAACAAACTAATTATCAAAAAGATGAGGAATACTGGCTCGATGTCTTTAAAGGCGAACTGCCAATACTGGATCTTCCCGCGGATTTCGAGCGGCCTGCTGAACGGAGCTTTGCGGGAGAGCGCGTGATGTTTGGGCTTGATAAGCAAATCACGGCTCAAATCAAATCGCTCATGGCAGAAACAGATACGACAATGTACATGTTTTTGCTGGCGGCGTTCAATGTACTCCTTTCCAAGTACGCGTCACAGGATGATATCATTGTCGGCTCGCCGACAGCTGGCAGAACACATCCTGATCTGCAAGGTGTGCCGGGTATGTTTGTCAACACGGTGGCACTCAGAACGGCACCAGCGGGAGATAAAACCTTCGCGCAATTCCTTGAAGAGGTCAAAACAGCCAGCCTTCAAGCATTCGAGCACCAGAGCTATCCGCTTGAGGAGCTGATTGAAAAGCTTCCGCTTACAAGGGATACAAGCAGAAGTCCACTGTTCAGCGTGATGTTCAACATGCAGAATATGGAGATTCCTTCATTAAGATTAGGAGATTTGAAGATTTCCTCGTATTCCATGCTTCATCATGTTGCGAAATTTGATCTTTCCTTGGAAGCGGTCGAGCGTGAAGAGGATATCGGCCTAAGCTTTGACTATGCGACTGCCTTGTTTAAGGACGAGACGATCCGCCGCTGGAGCCGCCACTTTGTCAATATCATCAAAGCGGCCGCGGCTAATCCGAACGTTCGGCTGTCTGATGTAGATCTGCTTTCATCTGCAGAAACGGCTGCTTTGCTAGAAGAAAGACATATGACTCAAATTACCGAAGCAACCTTTGCAGCACTTTTTGAAAAACAGGCCCAGCAAACACCTGACCATCCTGCGGTGAAGGCTGGCGGAAATCTGCTGACCTATCGCGAGCTTGATGAACAGGCGAACCAGCTGGCGCATCATCTTCGTGCCCAAGGGGCAGGAAATGAAGACATTGTCGCGATTGTTATGGACCGGTCAGCTGAAGTCATGGTATCGATTCTCGGTGTCATGAAGGCGGGGGCAGCTTTCCTTCCGATTGATCCTGATACACCTGAAGAACGAATCCGTTATTCATTAGAGGACAGCGGAGCAAAATTTGCGGTCGTGAATGAAAGAAACATGACGGCTATTGGGCAATATGAAGGGACAATCGTCAGCCTTGATGACGGTAAATGGAGAAATGAAAGCAAGGAGCGCCCATCATCCATTTCCGGGTCTCGCAATCTTGCATACGTCATTTATACGTCCGGTACGACCGGAAAGCCAAAGGGCGTGCAGATTGAGCATCGCAATCTGACAAACTATGTCTCTTGGTTTAGTGAAGAGGCGAGCCTGACGGAAAATGATAAGACTGTATTGCTTTCATCTTACGCATTTGACCTTGGCTATACGAGCATGTTCCCTGTACTTCTGGGCGGGGGCGAGCTCCATATCGTCCAGAAGGAAACCTATACGGCGCCGGATGAGATAGCGCACTATATCAAGGAGCATGGGATCACTTATATCAAACTGACACCGTCTCTCTTCCATACAATAGTGAACACCGCCAGTTTTGCAAAAGATGCGAACTTTGAATCCTTGCGCTTGATCGTCTTGGGAGGAGAAAAAATCATCCCGACTGATGTTCTCGCCTTCCGTAAGATGTATGGACATACCGAATTTATCAATCACTACGGCCCGACAGAAGCAACGATCGGCGCCATCGCCGGGCGGGTTGATCTGTCTGAGCCGGATGCATTTGCGAAACGCCCGACAATCGGACGCCCGATTGCGAATGCCGGCGCGCTTGTCTTAAATGAAGCATTGAAGCTTGTGCCGCCGGGAGCGAGCGGACAGCTCTATATCACGGGACAGGGGCTTGCGAGAGGGTATCTCAACAGGCCTCAGCTGACAGCCGAGAGATTTGTAGAAAATCCATATTCGCCGGGAAGCCTCATGTACAAAACCGGAGATGTCGTACGAAGACTTTCTGACGGTACGCTTGCATTTATCGGCCGGGCTGATGATCAGGTGAAAATCCGCGGCTACCGCATTGAGCCGAAAGAAATTGAAACGGTCATGCTCAGCCTCAGCGGAATTCAAGAAGCGGTTGTATTAGCGGTTTCCGAGGGCGGTCTTCAAGAGCTTTGCGCGTATTATACGTCGGATCAAGCTATTGAAAAAGCAGAGCTCCGGAAGCAGCTTTCCCTAACACTGCCGTCTCATATGATTCCTGCTTTCTTTGTGCAGGTTGACGCGATTCCGCTGACGGCAAACGGAAAAACCGACAGAAACGCTTTGCCGAAGCCGAACGCGGCACAATCCGGAGGCAAGGCATTGGCCGCACCGGAGACAGCGCTTGAAGAAAGCTTATGCCGCATTTGGCAGAAAACGCTTGGCATAGAAGCCATCGGCATTGACGACAATTTTTTCGATTTAGGCGGCCATTCATTAAAAGGGATGATGCTGATTGCCAACATTCAGGCGGAATTGGAGAAAAGCGTACCGCTTAAAGCACTGTTCGAGCAGCCAACTGTTCGCCAGCTGGCGGCTTATATGGAGGCGTCTGCCGTTTCAGGCGGCCATCAAGTCCTCAAACCGGCTGACAAGCAGGATATGTATCCATTGTCATCCGCACAGAAACGGATGTACGTGCTCAATCAGCTTGACCGCCAGACGATAAGCTACAACATGCCATCTGTTCTTCTAATGGAAGGAGAGCTTGATATTTCGCGCCTGCGCGACTCACTCAATCAGCTTGTGAACCGTCACGAATCATTGCGGACGTCATTTATGGAAGCTAATGGTGAGCCTGTTCAGCGCATCATTGAGGAGGCGGAGGTTGATCTTCATCTGTTTGAAGCCAAAGAAGACGAAGCGGACCAAAAGATTAAGGAATTTATCCGGCCATTCGACTTAAACGACGCACCGCTCATTCGCGCAGCTTTGCTTCGAATAGAAGCGAAAAAACATTTGCTGCTTTTAGATATGCATCATATCATCGCAGACGGCGTCTCAAGAGGCATCTTTGTAAAAGAATTGGCGCTGCTTTACAAAGGAGAGCAGCTTCCGGAGCCGGCGCTTCATTATAAAGATTTCGCCGTTTGGCAACATGAAGCTGAGCAAAAAGAACGGATGAAGGAGCATGAGGCGTACTGGATGTCAGTTCTTTCAGGCGAGCTGCCAGAGCTTGATCTCCCGCTCGATTACGCCCGTCCGCCTGTGCAAAGCTTTAAAGGAGATACGATCCGTTTCCGTACGGGAAGTGAGACGGCAAAGGCGGTAGAAAAACTGCTTGCGGAAACCGGAACGACCTTGCACATGGTGCTCCATGCTGTTTTCCACGTCTTTTTAAGCAAAATTTCCGGACAGCGGGATATCGTCATCGGCTCCGTTACTGCCGGCCGGACGAATGCTGATGTTCAGGACATGCCGGGAATGTTCGTCAATACACTTGCCCTGAGAATGGAAGCGAAAGAACAGCAAACATTTGCGGAGCTTTTGGAGCAAGCAAAGCAGACGAACTTGTCAGCGCTTGAGCATCAGGAGTATCCGTTTGAAGATCTGGTTAATCAGCTTGATCTCCCTCGGGATATGAGCCGAAACCCATTGTTTAATGTGATGGTGACGACAGAAAACCCTGATAAAGAACAGCTTACATTGCAAAATCTGAGCATTTCACCTTATGAGGCTCATCAGGGAACTTCTAAGTTTGATCTGACACTGGGCGGATTTACTGATGAAAATGGCATTGGCTTGCAGCTCGAATATGCGACGGATCTGTTCGCAAAAGAAACAGCTGAAAAATGGAGCGAATACGTTCTGCGGCTACTAAAGGCTGTTGCGGATAACCCGAACCAGCCGCTTTCCAGCCTGTCACTGGTCACCGAGACAGAAAAGCAAGCGCTTCTTGAGGCATGGAAGGGCAAAGCGCTGCCTGTGCCGAGAGACAAAACGGTTCATCAGCTATTCGAAGAGACTGTCCAGCGCCACAAAGACCGCCCGGCTGTCACATACAACGGCCAGTCTTGGACGTACGGCGAGCTGAATGCGAAGGCAAACCGTCTCGCGCGGATTCTGATGGACTGCGGCATCAGCCCGGATGACCGCGTCGGCGTTCTCACGAAGCCGTCGCTTGAAATGTCCGCCGCGGTGCTCGGCGTCTTGAAAGCCGGAGCGGCGTTTGTGCCGATTGATCCTGACTATCCGGATCAGCGGATTGAGTATATTTTACAGGACAGCGGCGCGAGACTTCTCTTGAAACAGGAAGGCATTTCAGTGCCGGACAGCTATACGGGAGATGTCATTCTTCTCGACGGAAGCCGCACGATTCTAAGCCTGCCGCTTGATGAAAACGACGAGGAAAATCCAGAGACGGCTGTAACCGCGGAGAACTTGGCGTACATGATTTACACGTCTGGAACGACCGGACAGCCGAAGGGTGTCATGGTCGAGCACCATGCGCTTGTGAACCTGTGCTTCTGGCACCACGACGCGTTCGGTATGACAGCGGAGGACCGCAGTGCGAAGTACGCAGGCTTTGGATTTGACGCTTCCATTTGGGAGATGTTCCCGACCTGGACGATCGGCGCTGAGCTTCACGTCATTGATGAAGCGATCCGCCTCGATATCGTCCGCCTGAACGATTATTTTGAAACGAACGGCGTAACGATCACGTTCCTGCCGACACAGCTTGCGGAACAGTTCATGGAGCTTGAGAACACATCACTTCGCGTCCTCTTGACCGGAGGAGACAAGCTGAAGCGCGCAGTGAAAAAGCCGTACACACTCGTCAATAACTACGGGCCGACAGAAAATACGGTCGTTGCCACAAGCGCAGAAATCCATCCGGAGGAAGGCTCGCTTTCCATCGGAAGGGCCATTGCCAATACGAGAGTATACATTCTCGGAGAGGGCAATCAGGTGCAGCCGGAAGGCGTAGCCGGAGAGCTTTGCGTGGCGGGGCGCGGACTGGCACGCGGCTATCTGAATCGAGAAGACGAAACCGCGAAGCGGTTTGTCGCTGATCCGTTTGTGCCGGGTGAGCGCATGTACCGCACCGGCGATTTGGTGAAATGGACGGGCGGCGGCATCGAATACATCGGCCGGATCGACCAGCAGGTCAAGGTCCGCGGCTACCGGATCGAGCTCTCAGAAATTGAAGTCCAGCTCGCCCAGCTTTCTGAGGTGCAGGATGCGGCGGTGACAGCTGTCAAGGATAAAGGCGGCAATACAGCGATCGCGGCGTATGTCACACCGGAAACAGCTGACATAGAAGTACTGAAATCAGCACTGAAGGAAACCCTGCCGGATTACATGATCCCGGCGTTCTGGGTGACGCTGAACGAGCTTCCGGTTACGGCAAACGGCAAAGTGGACCGCAAAGCCTTGCCTGACCCGGACATCGAAGCGGGAAGCGGAGAATACAAAGCGCCGACGACCGACATGGAAGAGCTGCTTGCCGGCATCTGGCAGGACGTGCTTGGATTGTCTGAAGTCGGTGTCACCGACAATTTCTTCTCGCTTGGCGGAGATTCCATCAAAGGAATTCAAATGGCGAGCCGCTTGAACCAGCACGGCTGGAAGCTGGAAATGAAAGATCTCTTCCAGCATCCGACGATCGAGGAGCTTACCCAATATGTAGAGCGTGCCGAAGGCAAACAGGCAGACCAAGGCCCGGTGGAGGGCGAAGTCATCCTGACGCCGATCCAGCGCTGGTTCTTTGAAAAGAACTTCACGAACAAGCACCACTGGAACCAATCGGTGATGCTTCACGCCGCGAAGGGCTTTGACCCTGAACGGGTGGAGAAAACATTGCAGGCGCTGATCGAGCATCATGACGCGCTCCGTATGGTCTACCGCGAGGAAAACGGGGACATCGTTCAGGTGTATAAACCGATCGGTGAGAGCAAGGTCAGCTTCGAAATCGTGGATCTGTACGGCTCCGATGAAGAGATGCTGAGAAGCCAGATTAAGCTTCTCGCGAACAAGCTGCAAAGCAGTCTCGATCTGCGAAACGGGCCGCTTTTAAAGGCGGAGCAATATCGCACAGAAGCTGGGGATCACCTGCTCATTGCTGTACACCATCTCGTGGTCGACGGTGTGTCATGGCGGATTTTGCTTGAAGACTTTGCTTCAGGCTACATGCAGGCTGAGAAAGAAGAGAGCCTTGTCTTCCCGCAAAAAACAAACTCCTTCAAGGATTGGGCGGAAGAACTGGCGGCATTCAGCCAATCAGCGCATCTTTTACAGCAGGCTGAATACTGGTCGCAAATTGCCGCTGAACAGGTTTCTCCTTTACCGAAGGATTGTGAAACAGAGCAGCGGATCGTCAAGGATACATCATCCGTCCTATGTGAATTAACGGAAGAAGACACTAAGCATCTTTTAACAGATGTTCATCAGCCATATGGAACTGAAATCAACGATATTCTTCTCAGTGCGCTTGGTTTGACAATGAAAGAATGGACAAAGGGGGCCAAAATTGGCATTAACCTTGAGGGACACGGCCGGGAGGACATCATCCCGAATGTGAATATCTCCAGAACGGTCGGCTGGTTTACGGCACAATACCCTGTTGTGCTCGACATGTCTGAAGCAGATGCCTCAGCTGTGATCAAAACAGTCAAAGAAAACCTGCGCCGCATTCCGGACAAAGGTGTTGGCTATGGCATTCTTCGTTATTTCACAGAAACAGCGGAAACAAAGGGCTTCACACCGGAGATCAGCTTCAACTATTTGGGCCAATTCGACAGTGAAGTCAAAACCGATTTCTTTGAACCGTCCGCTTTCGATATGGGGCGCCAAGTAAGCGAGGAATCAGAAGCGCTGTACGCATTAAGCTTCAGCGGCATGATCAGAAACGGCCGGTTTGTGCTTTCCTGCTCCTACAATGAAAAGGAGTTTGAAAGAGCTACAGTCGAGGAGCAAATGGAACGGTTTAAAGAAAACCTCCTGATGCTAATCCGCCATTGCACGGAAAAAGAAGACAAGGAATTCACACCAAGCGACTTCAGCGCCGAAGACCTTGAAATGGACGAGATGGGAGATATCTTTGACATGCTTGAGGAGAATTTAAAATAAAACGCAAGGGAATTACAGAAGGCGGGAGCGAAACATATGAGTCAATTTAGCAAGGATCAGGTTCAAGATATGTATTACCTATCGCCGATGCAGGAAGGGATGCTTTTTCATGCCATCCTGAATCCCGGCCAAAGCTTTTACCTTGAACAAATCACGATGAAAGTAAAAGGCAGCTTGAATATCAAATGTCTTGAAGAAAGCATGAATGTGATCATGGACCGGTACGATGTATTTCGTACCGTGTTCATTCACGAAAAAGTAAAAAGACCTGTCCAAGTCGTATTGAAAAAACGGCAGTTCCATATAGAAGAAATCGATCTGACACACTTAACGGGCAGCGAGCAAACAGCCAAAATCAATGAGTACAAAGAACAGGATAAGATCAGGGGTTTTGATTTGACGCGGGATATTCCGATGCGGGCAGCCATTTTCAAGAAAGCTGAAGAAAGCTTTGAATGGGTGTGGAGCTACCACCACATTATTTTGGACGGATGGTGCTTCGGCATCGTCGTACAGGATCTATTTAAGGTATACAATGCTCTGCGCGAACAAAAGCCGTACAGCCTGCCCCCCGTCAAACCGTATAAAGACTACATCAAGTGGCTTGAAAAGCAGGATAAACAAGCATCACTGCGTTACTGGCGCGAGTATTTAGAGGACTTTGAAGGACAAACGACGTTTGCGGAGCAAAGAAAGAAACAAAAGGACGGCTATGAGCCGAAAGAGCTGCTCTTTTCACTGCCGGAGGCGGAGACAAAGGCCTTTACCGAGCTTGCAAAATCGCAGCATACCACTTTAAGTACGGCGCTGCAGGCAGTCTGGAGCGTATTGATCAGCCGCTATCAGCAGTCTGGCGATTTGGCCTTCGGTACAGTTGTTTCAGGGCGTCCCGCGGAAATCAAAGGCGTTGAACATATGGTCGGGCTGTTTATCAACGTTGTCCCGAGACGTGTGAAGCTGTCTGAGGGTATCACATTTAACGGCTTGCTCAAGCAGCTGCAGGAGCAATCGCTGCAGTCTGAGCCGCATCAATATGTGCCGCTTTATGACATCCAAAGCCAGGCCGATCAGCCGAAACTGATTGACCACATCATTGTTTTCGAGAACTATCCGCTTCAGGATGCGAAAAATGAAGAAAGCAGTGAAAACGGCTTTGATATGGTGGATGTTCATGTTTTTGAGAAGTCGAATTATGATCTCAACCTGATGGCTTCCCCGGGAGATGAGATGCTGATTAAGCTTGCTTATAACGAGAATGTGTTTGATGAGGCGTTTATCCTGCGCTTGAAATCTCAGCTTCTCACAGCAATTCAGCAGCTCATCCAGAATCCGGATCAGCCTGTCAGCACGATCAACCTCGTTGACGACAGGGAGAGAGAATTTTTGCTAACCGGCTTAAACCCGCCGGCTCAAGCTCATGAAACAAAGCCTCTGACGGATTGGTTCAAGGAAGCAGTGAACGTCAATCCGGATGCACCTGCGCTTACGTATTCCGGCCAGACCCTGTCTTATCGCGAATTAGATGAGGAAGCGAACCGCCTTGCACGCCGGCTGCAAAAACACGGTGCGGGCAAAGGCTCTGTTGTAGCGCTGTACACGAAGCGCTCACTTGAATTGGTGATCGGCATTCTCGGTGTATTAAAGGCGGGAGCAGCCTATCTGCCGGTTGATCCGAAGCTGCCAGAGGACCGAATCTCGTATATGCTGGCTGACAGTGCGGCAGCCTGTCTTCTGACGCATCAGGAGATGAAAGAACAAGCGGATGAGCTGCCGTATACAGGCACAACGCTCTTCATTGATGATCAAACACGGTTTGAAGAACAGGAAAGCGATCCTGCAACCGCGATTGATCCTAATGATCCGGCATATATCATGTACACGTCCGGCACAACCGGAAAGCCAAAGGGCAATATGACCACTCATGCCAATATTCAAGGTTTGGTCAAGCATGTAGACTACATGGCATTTTCTGATCAGGATACGTTCTTGTCTGTTTCCAATTACGCCTTTGACGCATTTACCTTTGATTTCTATGCTTCTATGCTGAATGCGGCACGGCTCATTATCGCAGATGAACATACGCTGCTTGATACAGAACGGCTCACAGATCTGATCCTGCAAGAGAATGTCAATGTCATGTTTGCGACAACCGCACTATTTAATCTTCTCACAGATGCGGGAGAGGATTGGATGAAGGGGCTTCGCTGTATATTATTCGGCGGAGAGCGCGCCTCAGTGCCTCATGTCAGAAAAGCGCTGCGGGTCATGGGGCCGGGCAAGCTGATTAACTGCTACGGGCCGACTGAGGGAACAGTGTTTGCGACTGCTCACGTCGTGCATGATATACCGGATTCCATCTCCTCATTGCCGATCGGAAAGCCGATCAGCAATGCCAGTGTTTATATTCTGAATGAGCAAAGCCAGCTCCAGCCATTCGGGGCGATCGGTGAACTGTGCATCAGCGGAATGGGCGTGTCAAAAGGATATGTAAATCGTGCTGACCTCACGAAGGAAAAGTTTATTAAGAACCCGTTCAAGCCGGGAGAAACGCTTTACCGCACAGGGGATTTAGCACGCTGGCTGCCGGATGGAACGATTGAATACGCCGGCCGTATTGACGACCAGGTCAAAATACGCGGACACCGGATTGAGCTTGAAGAAATCGAAAAGCAGCTGCAGGAATACCCAGGTGTGAAAGATGCGGTCGTTGTGGCGGACCGCCCTGAGTCTGGCGATGCATCAATCAATGCCTACCTTGTGAACCGAACGCAGCTTTCAGCTGAGGACGTGAAGGCGCACCTGAAAAAACAGCTTCCTGCTTATATGGTGCCGCAAACCTTTACCTTCTTGGATGAGCTTCCTTTAACGACGAACGGGAAAGTCAATAAACGGCTGCTCCCAAAACCTGATCAGGATCAGCTGGCGGAAGAATGGATTGGACCGCGGAACGAGATGGAAGAAACAATCGCACAAATATGGTCTGAGGTTCTCGGCAGAAAGCAAATTGGCATTCATGACGATTTCTTTGCGCTCGGAGGGCATTCCTTGAAGGCCATGACCGCCGCTTCCAGCATCAAGAAAGAGCTCGGGATTGATCTTCCAGTAAAGCTTTTGTTTGAAGCGCCGACGATCGCCGGCATTTCAGCATATTTGAAAAACGGGGGTCCTGATGGCTTGCAGGATGTAACGATAATGAATCAGGATCAGGAGCAGATCATTTTCGCATTCCCGCCGGTCTTGGGCTATGGCCTTATGTACCAAAATCTATCCAGCCGCTTGCCGTCATACAAGCTGTGCGCCTTTGATTTTATTGAGGAGGAAGACCGGCTTGACCGCTATGCGGATTTGATCCAGAAGCTGCAGCCGGAAGGGCCTTTAACATTGTTTGGATATTCAGCGGGATGCAGCCTGGCGTTTGAAGCTGCGAAAAAGCTTGAGGAACAAGGCCGTATTGTTCAGCGGATCATCATGGTCGATTCCTATAAAAAACAAGGTGTCAGTGATCTGGACGGACGCACGGTTGAAAGTGATGTCGAAGCGTTGATGAATGTCAATCGGGACAATGAAGCGCTCAACAGCGAAGCCGTCAAACAAGGCCTCAAGCAAAAAACACATGCCTTTTACTCATACTACGTCAGCCTGATCAGCACAGGCCAGGTGAAAGCAGATATTGATCTGTTGACTTCCGGCACTGATTTTGACATGCCGGAATGGCTTGCATCATGGGAAGAAGCTACAACAGGTGCTTACCGTGTGAAAAGAGGCTTCGGAACACACGCAGAAATGCTGCAGGGCGAAACGCTAGATAGGAATGCCGGGATTTTGCTCGAATTTCTTAATACACAAACCGTAACGGTTTCATAAAAGAAGTGATGAAAGGAGGAGACGGCCAATGAGCCAACTCTTCAAATCATTTGATGCGTCAGAAAAAACGCAGCTCATCTGTTTTCCGTTTGCCGGCGGCTACTCGGCGTCGTTTCGCCCTCTCCATGCTTTTTTGCAGGGGGAGTGCGAGATGCTCGCTGCCGAGCCGCCGGGACACGGCACGAATCAAACGTCAGCCATTGAGGATCTCGAAGAGCTGACGGATTTGTACAAGCAAGAACTGAACCTTCGCCCTGATCGGCCGTTTGTGCTGTTCGGACACAGTATGGGTGGAATGATCACCTTCAGGCTGGCGCAAAAGCTTGAGCGTGAAGGCGTCTTTCCGCAGGCGGTTATCATTTCTGCAATCCAGCCGCCTCATATTCAGCGGAAGAAAGTGTCCCACCTGCCTGATGATCAGTTTCTCGATCATATTATCCAATTAGGCGGAATGCCCGCAGAGCTTGTTGAAAATAAGGAGGTCATGTCCTTTTTCCTGCCTTCTTTCCGATCAGATTACCGGGCTCTTGAACAATTTGAGCTTTACGATCTGGCCCAGATTCAGTCGCCTGTTCATGTCTTTAACGGGCTTGATGATAAAAAATGCATACGAGATGCGGAAGGCTGGAAGAAATGGGCAAAAGACATCACATTCCATCAATTTGACGGCGGGCACATGTTCCTGCTGTCACAAACGGAAGAAGTCGCAGAACGGATTTTTGCGATCTTGAATCAGCATCCGATCATTCAACCGTGATCAAAAGCGGACAGCTTCGGCTGTTCCGCTTTTTTTTGTGTTGAATGCCAATTTTTGCATGGTATAATAGTCGAAATACTCAAACAAAGGAAGGTCGAAACATGCGCACGTCTCCCAGGATGAAATGGTTTGTATTGCTGTTTACGTTTGTTTTCGCCATCGGAATGAACTCATTCAGAAATTCCTTTCAATTTTTTATGCTGCCAATGGCAGATGCCTTCCATGCCGACAGGTCGCTGATCTCGGTTTCTGTCAGCATTTTTATGATCACAACCGGCATCGTCCAGTTTTTTGTCGGTTTTTTCATCGACCGTTTCAGTGTCAGAAAAATTATGGCGCTTGGAGCTGTCTGCATCAGCGCAAGCTTTTTGGTGCTTCCTTATTCACCGAATGTTCATGTGTTTTCCGCCATTTACGGTGTGCTTGGCGGAATCGGCTATTCCTGCGCGGTCGGCGTGACGACCCAGTATTTCATCAGCCGTTGGTTTGACACACACAAAGGTCTGGCGCTTGCTATTTTGACCAATGCCAACTCTGCGGGCCTGCTGCTTCTCTCGCCCATTTGGGCTGCGGCTCCGTATCATGCCGGCTGGCAGAGCACCTATACGATTTTGGGAATCGTCATGGCGGCTGTTCTGCTGCCGCTCCTCGTCTTTGGGATGAAGCACCCGCCGCATGCGCAAGCGGAGTCTGTGAAAAAATCTTATAATTGGCGGGGGTTTTGGAACGTGATGAAGCAATCCCGCCTCATTCATATCCTGTACTTCGGCGTGTTTACTTGCGGATTTACAATGGGAATTATTGATGCTCACCTCGTCCCGATACTTAAGGATGCGCATGTCTCTCATGTCAACGGAATGATGGCCGCGTTCGGGGCGTTTATCATCATTGGCGGATTATTGGCAGGCTGGCTGTCCGATCTCCTCGGGAGCAGAAGCGTCATGCTATCCATCTTATTTTTCATTCGGCTGCTCAGCCTCATTTGCCTGCTCATTCCCATTCTCGGAATTCATCAAAGCGACCTTTGGTACTTCGGGTTTATCCTGTTATTCGGGCTCAGTTACACAGGCGTGATCCCGCTGACCGCAGCGTCAATTTCGGAAAGCTATCAAACAGGATTGATCGGATCGCTGTTAGGCATCAATTTCTTTATCCATCAGGTTGCCGGAGCTCTCAGCGTGTATGCGGGCGGTTTGTTTTTTGACATGACTCATGGTTATTTGCTGATTGTCGCTGTGTGCATCGTGTTTGTGGGTTTATCGGCTGTAATAGAGCTGGTGCCGTTTTTAGATAAACAAAAGGCAAAAGAAACCCACCAATCAATATAAAAGGATCAGCACTGTCAATGCTGATCCTTTTTAAATTTGAGTTTTTTTGTTTCGGTATTTTTAAGGATAATCTCCTTGAATCTGTTCATCTCCACTTCGGAATGAAAAAAATGTTTTGGGATCGCAATATATTGGCCGCTTGATGTATTGACCCTGAAGATATTTTTATATTCGAAAACAGCTGTGATTTCATCCCAATTGAAAATGAGGTCATATTTTTTAGAACATATACGAATTCCTTCTTGGTTCAGAGTATATGTTCTTTTAGATTTCATCCGTTCGTTCTTCTTGTATGCTCTGGAAAACCTCACATATAGAAGAAGGAGGAGCAGCAGTGTAAACAGAACGGACATCACGATAATCAACATACTGTTCATAAACAAGTTAAGCTCGTCACTGCCATAAACGATACGGGGCCATCCGTTAATGAAGTTAACTGCAGCAAATATGGCGCAAAACAACAGAAAGTAAAAACATGATAATTTTGCGATTTGATAAAAAAAGATTTCTCTTACATCCTTAAAAGTGATTTCTCCTGGAAGATTGATACTTTCACTAGCATATTGAACCATACGGTAAACTTACACCTCTAACCATGTTTTTCCTTTCAGTCTAGCATAATTTCTTATTTTTTTGCAGGCATACCAGGGCGCTTTGTTTTTTTCTCCAGATTGATATTGCTCCCCACCACGCCAATCATAATACAAACAGCCCCGGCAAGATGATACCAGGCCAGGCTTTCGTTGAGAATCACAACTCCTGCAATCATCGTCACAATGGTAGATACATGATTAAAAGCACTCATTTTAAACGCCTCAATTCGCGACAGCGTATAGTTAGACAGAAATGAAGTGACGAGTGAAGACAGCACGCCCAAATACACAATGGCGAGAACGAAGCCGGGCTCCCGGAACGGCAGAAAATAAGTGCCGACTGTTCCCGCCGCTCCGTGACGCACAAGGGCGATGGCGTTGAAGACGACAAAGCCGATGGCTGACATGATGTAGGTGAGCTCGGTCAGCTTGAACCGCTGCGTCATTTTTCTGGCAGCAGTATTGTACATCGCTGAAGACAAAGCGGACAATAGGATCAGCAAAGACCCTTTTAAGCTGGCTGATTCCACGTCAACGCCTTTCATCACAAAAATAAACATGACGCCGGCAACGGATAAAACCGTGAACCCCTTTTGCGTCCACGTTGGGCGTTCCTTTAAAACATAAGCGGCAAAGACCATCGTGAAAATCGGAATGGCTGCCTGAATAATCCCCGCTTCAGAGGAGGATGAGTACACAAGGCCGAATGCCTGAAAGCTGAAAAATAACGCGGGATACAGCAGGGCGAGCGGCAAAATGGCAATGACGTCCTTTACGCGGATTGATAGCTTTACCCAGCCGAATAAGATCGGTACAGTGGCCGCAGCAAACGCAATGGTGAACCGATGCGCCAAAATATCAAACGGCTCTGCTGTTTGCAGTGCGATTTTTACGAATAGAAAGGATAAACCGATAATGAACGAATATAAAATAGCCGCTATATAAGCGGGGGCTTGCTGATGTTTAACCATAATGGGAATGGCTCCTTTACCTGAATTGCAGCGCCGGTCGCTCCCTTTATTGTATGGCCGCGGTCAGAACGGTACAATGAGAAAAACAATGAACTGTACCGGTACAAAATAGGGGGAGAAGGCATGGAGAAATATATGAGTCTATTAACGAGGATAGAGGAGATGATGCAAAGCACCGCCTATCAAGAAGGAGACAGGCTTCCATCTATCCGTCAGCTGTCCGCCCGCTACCAAGTCAGCAAAAGCACAGTGATCCGCGCGCTGCAGGAGCTGGAAAAACGCCACCTTATCTATTCCGTTCCGAAAAGCGGCTATTATATTGTGAAAAAGACGGGAAAAGCCAAAAGCGGGCAGCAGGGTCCCATTGACTTTGCCACATCTGCGCCGGATCCCGATGTGTTTCCGTATCTTGATTTTCAGCACTGCATCAACAAAGCGATTGATACATACAAAAACGATTTGTTTATTTATGGGACGCCAAAGGGGCTTCCCTCACTCATCCGCGTACTCCGAAAGCTCTTGGCCAATCAACAGGTATTTGCGGATGAAAGGCATATTTTCATTACATCAGGTGTCCAGCAGGCGTTATCCTTGCTTTGTGCCATGCCGTTTCCAAATGGGAAAGAGAAGATCGCCATTGAACAGCCGGGCTACCATTTGATGGTCGAACAGCTTGAGACGCTTGGGATTCCCGCCATCGGGGTGAAACGAACGGAAGAAGGGCTTGATATAGCCGAGGTTGAGCGGTTATTTCAAACAGAATCGATTAAATTTTTTTATACGATGCCCCGCTTCCATAACCCGCTTGGCTGCTCTTTGTCAGAGCGTGATAAACAGGAGCTTGTGAGACTGGCAGAAGCGTATGATGTCTACCTCGTTGAGGATGATTACCTCGGTGATCTGGAGGAAAATAAAAAGGCAGATCTGCTGTACGCATATGATCTGTCCTCACATGTCATCTATTTGAAAAGTTTCTCGAAAATGATGTTCCCCGGCCTTCGCGTGGGGGCGGCTGTTTTGCCCGAAGCGCTGACTGACACGTTCTATGCGTACAAAAAGCTGAACGACATCGACTGTTCGATGATTTCTCAAGCGGCATTGGAGATTTACCTGAAAAGCGGTATGTACGGCAGGCATAAGGAGAAAATCAGAAATTCTTATAAAGAGCGGTCGCTTAGGCTACATCAAGCCATTCAAACACACAGGCAGCTGGGAAGCGGCCGCTTTACGTTCTCCAGCGGGCAGGCACCCTGTATGCACACCCATCTGGTGCTTCCTCAGGATCTGCCCGCCTCAAGAGTGATTCATAGGCTGAAAAAACAAGGGGTGATCCTTGAGGCGATAGACCGTCATTATTTATCAGATTATCAGAAAGAAAATCTATTAAAAATCAATATTTCCAATGTGAAAACGGAAGATATTGAGCGCGGTGTCAAGCTGTTGATGAGCCATTTATAAAAGCTCTTCGTACGAGACCATTGTGATATCCTCGGGGAAATCAGGGTGTGCGGCGCATACAGCCATTTTGTAGCCGGGATCGACCTCATACGTTTTGATATAGCATGGGGAATGGCTGTCCGGAAGCTCAATGGATACTTGTCCGTCCTGATGCAGGCGCACTGAAAAGGAATCAAGCGGAAGCGATAAGCCTTTGCCTTCCTGTTTGATAAAGCTTTCTTTCATTGACCATAGATGATAAAAATAGTCTGTCTGCTCGTCCTTGTCTTTTGCTAAAAGGTCGCTGTACTCTGTTTTTGAAAAGAAGCGCTTGGCGATCTCAAGACTGATCGGTTTCGTTTTTTCGATATCTATGCCGATCGGCTGTGAATCAAACGCGCAAATGACCCAGCGGCCGGAGTGAGAAATGTTGAAATGAGCGTCGGGAAGATCAGGGATGCACGGCTTCCCGTATTCCTGCGTGCTAAAGCGGATATCGGATTTGTCCAACTGATACTGCCTGCTTATGACTGAGCGAACGAGCACATCTCCCAGCAGGGTGCGGTGAGCATCTTCTTTATGATAAAATCTCCGGCATTTCTCCCGTTTTTCAGGTGATATGAAAGACATGAACCGTTCATTTTCTTCTTGTGAAAGCGGGCGGTCCATATAAATTCCGTAAATCTTCATTCTAGATCCTCCGTCTGCAAAAGATTGTCAAAACCATCCTATCATACTTCCACAAGACTCATATAGAGGAGAAAATAAAAAAACAAAGCCAAGGCGGCTTTGCTTTAGTGTACAGGCGGAGATGCTTTCACAGCGGCTGTCCGCCTTGCCACAGCATAATTCAGCAACTGGATTGACTGGGGCAATGAAAAACGCAAAATAAGTCCGGTGAGGATGGCGGTCAAAATGGTGCCAAAACCGATCGGTCCGCCCATGCCCCATGCCGCAAACAAAATGGTTAATTCCATGCCGTTCCGCACCCATTGCACATTCCAGCCGGTTTTTTCTGTAATCAGCATCATCAGTGAATCACGCGGCCCCGCGCCAAGGCCTGCTGATACATAAACACCGACGCCGTAACCAATCAGCACCACGCCTAGAGAGAAGACGATGATCGAGCCTGTGTAGGTCGAGGGGGCAGGCAGAATGAAATTGAAAAAATCTATAAATACACCAATGAGCACCATATTCAGGAGGGCCCCAATTTTCGGCCAAGCTCTCGTAAACAATGACGTGAATCCGACGATGAGCGCTCCAATAATGATGGACCACTGGCCGACGGTAAGCCCGAAGTGCTGAAACAGGCTGTAATGAAATGCATCCCACGGACTAATGCCGAGTGCTTTTCCTTCTATCGTCAGGGATACACCAAAAGCCAAAATGATCAAACCGGCAAAATAAAATGTCCAGCGCAGAACAAGTTCTTGCTTCACGTGAGGTCCCTTCTTTCTTAAAAATCAGTCGATTGTCATTGTAGCACATCTGACAGAAGGGCGGAATAGGCGAAAGGGGCTCAACAAAAAAACAGGGCCGCCGCGGGCGCCCTGTTTCAGCGTGTTGGCAAACCCTTGCATTCGTTGTCAGGCCTGTGCTTCGGTGCTCACGAATTTAACATTCGCTGTGCTCCAATGCTCGCCCTTCCTAGACTTCAAAGGTTTTCAATCACGCTGAAAATCACAAAATCCTAAAACGAAAATCGTTTTAGGATTTTGTCAATAATCTGAAACAGGGCGCTGGCGCCCTGTTTTTCTTATTACAGCGGGTTCAAAATCCGGTTCAAGAACCGCTGTGTCCGTTCTTCTTTTGGTGCGGAGAAAATTTGCTCCGGCGGTCCTTGCTCCACGATAACGCCGCCGTCGATGAAGATGACTTCATCCGCAACTTCCTGCGCGAACTTGATTTCGTGGGTCACGACGACCATGGTCCAGCCTTCATTGGCCAAGTCCTTGATAACCTTCAGCACCTCTCCGACAAGCTCGGGATCAAGCGCTGAGGTCGGTTCGTCAAACAGCATGAGCTCAGGCTGAATCGCCAGTGCGCGGGCGATGCCGACGCGCTGCTGCTGGCCGCCGGAAAGCTGGAACGGATATAAATCCATTTTGTCCTTCAATCCGACTTTATCAAGAAGCTGAATCGCTTCTTTTCTGACTTCCTCTTTGTTCCGTTTTTGCACCTGAATAGGGCCCTCCATCACGTTTTCGAGGGCTGTGCGGTGCGGGAACAGGTGATACGCCTGAAACACCATTCCGGATTTTCGGCGAAGCTTTAGGATATCCGCCTGTTTCACCTTTTTGGAGAAATCGATGGAGAAATCATCAAATGCAAGCTCTCCGCGATTCGGGATCTCCAGAGCGTTCAGGCAGCGGAGCAGCGTCGTTTTTCCTGAACCTGAAGGCCCAAGTATGGCGATGACTTTTCCTTTTTCAATCTTCATATCTATCTTTTTTAAAATTTCATTTTCACCGAATGATTTGTTTAATCCTTTAACGGTAAGCATACTCGGAACCTCCTTATTTGGCCACGTAGCGGTCAAGACGCCGTTCGATGACATGCTGGACGAGTGAGAGCAGGAAGCAGATAATCCAATAAATAAAGGCTGCTTCAATATAGATCACTAAAATTTGATCAAGATTCCGCGCGCCGATTTCCTGGGCTTTTCTGAACAGCTCAGCGACCAGAATTTGAGAGGCGAGGGATGTATCTTTAATCAGGCTGATAAAGGTATTGGATAATGGCGGGATCGACACACGAAACGCCTGCGGCAAAATGACGCGGAACAGCGTTTTTTGATGTGTCATGCCAATTGTGTAGCCGGCTTCCCATTGCCCTTTCGGCACGGATAAAATAGATGCCCGAATAATTTCAGATGCATAGGCGCCGACGTTTAATGAAAAGGCGATAACTGCGCTTGGAAATGGATCTAATGTGACGTTAAAGGCCGGGAACAGATAGAAAATGATGAACAATTGAACGAGAAGAGGAGTGCCGCGTATTGCGGATACGTATACGCTGAACACCCATCTCAAAGGTCTCACTTTCGACATTCTGGCAAGCGCCGTAATCAGCGCCAGGATCATTCCGAATATAAAGGAAAGAATCGTAAGGGGAATCGTATAGTAGATTCCCCCTGAAAGTATCGGCCAGAATGACTGCTGCACCAGATCCCACGGGATCGCCGTGCCAAGCGTCAATGCCGGCAGATTATTTAGAAACATCTTCGCCGAACCATTTTTTAGAAATTTTAGAAAGAGTCCCGTCCTCTTTCATTTCTTTTAATGCTTTGTTGACTTGATCAACAACCTCGCCGCTTCCTTTACGGAACGTGAAATATGTTGACTGAGGCTCACCTGTTTCAAACGCGATTTTCACGTTTTTATTGCCAGATGTTTTTAAGTAGTTCAATACGGCAAGCTTATCGTTGTATGTCATATCGACGCGGCCTTGCTGGATCATTTGAAGGGCCTGCGCCATGCCTTCAACGCCTTCTACTTTAGCGCCGGCGTTTGTAGCTAATTTGTTGTAGTTGCTTGTCAGTGATTGAGCTGACGTTTTTCCTTTTACATCTGCTTCAGACTTAATATCGTTGTTGTCTTTTTTCGTTACGACAACGGCTCTTGATGTTGTGTATTTATCTGAGAAATCATATTTGTCTTCACGATCTGTTTTTCCGACTTGGTTGGCAACAACGTCAAACCGTTTGGAATTCAGGCCGGCAAACATACTGTCCCACTGTGTTTCCTTAAAGTCGACTTTAAGCCCGAGGCGTTTTGCGACTTCTGTGATAACTTCGACATCATAGCCAGTCAGTTTATCAGTGTCTTTGTCGTGGTAAGTGAACGGCTCATATGTTCCTTCCGTTCCGACTGTGAGCACACCTTTTTTCTTAATTGAAGCCCAAAGATCGCCATCTTTGGCATTATCTTTTGACTGATTGTCATTTCCTGCTCCGCAAGCTGCAAGAGCTGCAATACTTACGACCATGAATAAAGCCAATAATGCTTTTTTCATCTTATTCCCCACTTTTCTGGTTGATTTTATTGAAATAAAAAATTAGCTTACAAATCTAAAGGATAACTTTTTTTTAGTATGAGTCAAGTATTTGGTTTTCATAAGACAAAATCTTTTAAAATAAATCCAAAAATTGCTGTGCCGGTTTAGGCAAATAACTGTCCGTTCTCCACATGACAGCCGGTGTCATAATGAAGGGATTATTTTCGATATGGACGGTGTGAACGTGATTTCTCATATGAACGGGAATCATTGTGACAGGCAAAATAGACGCGCCGAATCCGGATGACACGAGGCTGAGCAAAGTTGCAGAGTCGTGGCATTCACAAACAATGCGCGGCTCCAGGTTCAAACGATGAAATTCATTCATGACCTGATTATAGACGCCTTTTCCGTTGACAGGCCGCAGCAGGATCAGCGGAAACGAAGGAATGTCTTCCATCTTAATGGTTTCTCCGCACGGATATCCGGCTTCATCTGAAAGCACGAGCACACATGGAATGTCATCAAGCTGCTTGAATTGTACTGTGTCACTTTTGATCAGTGTTGTCGTGACCGCCGCATCGATTTGCCGGCTTTCCAGCAGTTCCAACAGTGTCGCGGGTTCATTTTCCCAAATATTAAAGGTGAGATGGGGGTATCTCTCTTTGATCTGTGTTACTTTTTCAAGCATCAGAGCCGCGCAATAAATCGTTGATCCCACGGCAAGTGTGCCGGCTACTTCCTCCTTCAGCTCCTGTACCTCAATGACTGCATCTTCAAACCTATGCAGAATCTCTTTTGCCCTTTTTAGAAAAACAGCTCCTTCATATGTAAGAGTCATTTGTTTTTTCTTGTTCCGGTCGAACAGAACAACACCAAGCTCGTCCTCCAGCTGTTTGAGCTGCCTGCTTAAAGGCGGCTGCGCCATGTGAAGCTTTTTGGCTGCGGACGTGATTTTCTGTTCTTGGGCAATGGTAATGAAATATCGAAGCTGGCGAATGTCCAAAAGAAAGCGCCTCCTTATCATACCTTTTAGGTATGAAATATAGATTTAATAGATATTTTTCATATGGATATATCAGGAGTATGATTGAAATGAAAGCAGAATTCAAGCGTAAAGGAGGGGGCAAAGTGAAACTCGTTGTCGGAATGACAGGGGCAACAGGGGCCATTTTCGGGGTCAGGCTGCTGCAGTGGCTGAAGGCCGCCGGAGTGGAAACCCATCTCGTTGTGTCTCCTTGGGCAAACGTCACGATCAAACACGAAACAGGCTATACGTTACAAGAAGTAGAACAACTGGCCACATACACTTACTCACATAAGGATCAGGCGGCAGCCATTTCAAGCGGGTCGTTTGATACCGATGGAATGATTGTTGCGCCGTGCAGCATGAAGTCTCTCGCAAGCATTCGCACCGGAATGGCGGATAATCTGCTGACACGTGCGGCGGATGTCATGCTCAAGGAGAGAAAAAAACTCGTCCTCTTAACGAGAGAGACGCCTTTGAACCAAATTCATCTCGAAAATATGCTAGCGCTTACGAAAATGGGTACAATCATTCTTCCTCCGATGCCGGCATTTTATAATCAGCCGAGCAGCTTAGAGGAAATGGTTGACCATATTGTTTTTAGAACGTTGGACCAATTCGGCATTCGGCTTCCTGAAGCGAAGCGCTGGAATGGGATTGAAAAACAAAAAGGAGGAGCTTGATCATGGCTTATCAAGATTTCAGAGAATTTCTCGCTGCCCTTGAAAAAGAAGGACAGCTGCTTACAGTGAATGAAGAGGTAAAGCCGGAACCGGATTTAGGGGCCGCCGCACGGGCAGCCAGCAATCTTGGCGATAAAAGCCCTGCGCTCTTATTTAACAACATTTACGGCTATCATAACGCTCGAATTGCGATGAATGTCATCGGCTCTTGGCCAAACCATGCCATGATGCTGGGCATGCCGAAAGACACACCGGTAAAAGAACAGTTTTTTGAATTCGCAAAGCGTTATGACCAGTTTCCGATGCCGGTCAAACGTGAGGAAACAGCGCCATTTCATGAAAATGAAATCACAGAAGATATCAATTTGTTCGATATACTGCCTCTTTTCAGAATTAACCAAGGTGATGGAGGCTACTATTTAGACAAAGCCTGTGTCATTTCCCGTGATCTTGAAGACCCTGACAACTTCGGCAAACAAAATGTCGGCATTTACAGAATGCAGGTCAAAGGAAAAGACCGCCTCGGCATTCAGCCTGTCCCGCAGCACGATATTGCAATCCATCTGCGCCAAGCTGAAGAACGCGGCATCAATCTTCCGGTCACCATTGCGCTCGGCTGTGAGCCGGTCATTACAACGGCGGCATCGACTCCGCTTCTCTATGATCAATCAGAATACGAAATGGCAGGTGCGATTCAAGGCGAACCATATCGCATCGTCAAATCAAAGCTGTCTGATCTGGATGTTCCGTGGGGCGCTGAAGTGGTGCTTGAAGGTGAGATTATTGCCGGAGAGCGCGAATATGAAGGGCCGTTCGGTGAATTCACAGGCCATTATTCCGGCGGACGCAGCATGCCGATTATCAAAATTAAACGCGTCTATCACAGAAACAATCCGATCTTTGAACATTTATACTTAGGCATGCCTTGGACAGAATGCGATTACATGATCGGCATTAACACATGCGTGCCGCTTTATCAGCAGTTAAAAGAAGCGTATCCGAACGAAATTGTGGCAGTGAACGCCATGTACACACACGGTTTAATCGCGATTGTTTCCACAAAAACCCGCTATGGCGGATTTGCGAAAGCGGTCGGCATGCGCGCACTCACAACGCCGCACGGACTCGGCTACTGCAAAATGGTCATTGTCGTTGATGAGGATGTCGATCCATTCAACCTTCCGCAGGTCATGTGGGCGCTTTCGACCAAAATGCATCCGAAACACGATGCGGTCATCATTCCGGACTTATCTGTCCTGCCGCTTGATCCGGGATCCAATCCATCAGGAATCACTCACAAAATGATTCTTGACGCCACTACACCGGTTGCGCCGGAAACAAGAGGCCATTATTCACAGCCGCTTGATTCTCCGCTAACAACGAAAGAATGGGAACAAAAACTAATGGACTTAATGAATAAATAAGGAAAGGATGTTCGAAATGCATACATGTCCTCGATGCGACTCAAAAAAGGGAGAAGTCATGAGCAAATCGCCTGTAGAAGGCGCATGGGAAGTTTATCAGTGCCAAACATGCTTTTTTACATGGAGATCCTGTGAACCGGAAAGCATTACAAATCCCAAAAAATACAATCCAGCGTTTAAAATTGATCCAAAGGAAACAGAAACAGCAATTGAAGTTCCGGCGGTGCCGGAACGAAAGGCTTGATCGGCGTGAACAGTATGTCAGACCGTCTCTTTGAGCTGCTTGACGGGAGATGCCTGAATGAGAAGCAGCATGAGGCCTTCGTTCTGCAAACAGTATCAGAGGATGGCTGGCCGCATGCCGCTATGATCAGTGCGGGTGAAATTATCGCGCTGAGCCGAACTGATATCCGAATCGCTCTGTGGAAAAACACAATGACTTCGGCCAACATCCTTCGCACAGGAAAAGCACAGTTCACGGCGTGGTGGAAGGGAGCGGCCTATTATGTAAAGCTTGAATGCGCGCCTTTACCGCCTTTGAAAGATGCCGAATATGATAGAGACCGTTTTTCCTGCCGCATCGTTTCAGTGAAGGAGGACGTTGCGAAATACGCTGATTTGACTTCAGGTGTCCGTATACAGCTTCACAGCCCTGAAGAGGTGCTGGGCAGATGGGAAAAGACCCTGGAAGATTTAAAGCGGTAATATCGATAGCCTGACGCCATGCGTCAGGCTTTTTTTATATAATGAAAACAAAGGGGGCGTGAGAAATGGAACGTGCGGGGATCTGTCACTCGGACGGCTTTGATTTAGCTTATCGAATTGAGGGCGAGGGCGCACCCATCCTTGTGATCGGGAGTGCGGTTTACTATCCGCGCCTTTTTTCCTCAGATATCAAACAGAAATATCAATGGGTCTTTGTCGACCATAGGGGATTTGCTAAGCCTAAGCGGGAGCTTCGTGCGGAGGATTCGGGGCTTGATGCCGTCTTGGCTGATATCGAAAGGATGAGAGCATTTCTTCAGCTTGAGGATGTTACTATTCTGGGACATTCTGGGCACGCTTTTATGGCTTTAGAGTATGCCAGGACATATCCCAAACAAGTTCGGAAGGTGGCGCTCTTCAATACTGCGCCTGATAACAGTGAGGAAAGACAGCGGAAAAGCGAATCATTTTTCATGGAAACAGCCAGTCTTGAGAGAAAGAAACGCTTTGAAAAAGACATCGTGAATTTGCCGCAGGACATCGAAAAAGATCCTGAAAGGCGCTTCGTGCACATGTGTATCCGCGCTGAAGCGAAAAGCTTTTATCAAGAGCGGCCGCATGCTGCTGCCTTATGGGACGGTGTATTCACGAATATGCCGATCATGGATGAATTATGGGGCAAAACATTTGCCCGGCTTGATCTTATTCAGCGGTTAGCTGATGTTCGTATGCCGGTGTATATCGGATTAGGGAGATATGATTATTTGGTTGCGCCTGTTGCGCTATGGGATGCTGTTGACGGTTTATATCCCCATGTGGATAAGGTTATTTTTGAAAAGAGCGGCCATCAGCCGATGCTGGAAGAACCGGAAGCCTTTGATCAAAGCTTCAGCAAATGGCTGGATCAATAAAAAAACAGCCCGCAGATCAAAATCCGCGGGCTGTTTCTGATTATAAGACCCCTTTCATCGCGCGTTTGATAACCGGCGAGAGCAGCAGGAGAATGCCGCCAAGAACGATAGAAATCAAACCGATGGTGCCGAAGTACATTGTTTCAGGAATTTTATCAAACAATCCGGCTACTTGGGCATTGATCGCTTGGGCTGCTGCGTTCGTCAGAAACCACATACTCATTGTCTGTGCAGAGAAGGCAGCTGGGGCCAGTTTCGTTGTCACGGATAAACCGACTGGAGAAAGGCACAGCTCTCCAAGCACGACAAGCAGGAAGCTGAGAACGAGCCAAAGCGGGCTTACGAGTGCTTCTTTTCCTTGCATAGCAGGGAATACCATAATGATAAATGACAATCCGGCTAAAATAATTCCGATTGAGAATTTAACTGGTGTAGACGGCTGGCGTTTGCCAAGCTTCATCCAGAGCCATGCGAATATTGGCGCAAAAATGACGACAAACAATGGATTTAATGATTGGAACCAAGATGACTGAAGTTCGAATCCGCCCAATGAAAGTCTTATGCGTTCATCAGCGTATACCGCAAGAATGGTCGCTCCCTGTTCCTGAATGGCCCAGAACATGACAGCACCGATAAACAAAGGAATGTAAGCGGCAAGACGGGATTTTTCTGTGCTGTCCGCTTTTTTGCTTGTAAACATGATGATGAAATAAATGACAGGAATCAAAATACCGAGAATACTTACAAGGTCGATAAAACGATTGATCGTCAGCACGCCTGTTTGTACAGAGATAATCACTGCGATCGCCACGATGATAACACCGATTCCGGTGCCAATCGCAGATTTTTTAGACAGCGGATTCGGCACATTGGAACCTGCAAGCCCGAGGTTTTTCTTTCTTGTCAAAGCAAATACGATAAGTCCGAGAAGCATTCCGACCGCGGCAGCTCCGAATCCGAGATGATAGTTGTACTTCTGTCCGAGTGTTCCGACAATTAACGGCGCGAGTAAACCACCGAGGTTAATCCCCATGTAGAAAATACTGAAACCTGAGTCGCGGCGCGGGTCTTCTTTCGTGTAAAGATCCCCAACTACGCTTGAAACGTTTGGTTTTAATAAGCCTGTTCCGACAATGATAAGCACCATACTGATATAGAATGCTATCGAACTGCCCGGATAGGCGAGTGCAATGTGGCCGAACATAATGAATATGCCGCCGTAAAACACGGTGTTTGCGGTACCGAATACCCGGTCAGCGAGCCATCCGCCAATAATGGTGGACATGTATACGAGTGATCCGTAAATCGACATAATGGCAACCGCAGTGCCCTTGTCAAAGCCGAGCCCTCCGTTTACCGTCTCTGTATACAAATAGTAAAGTAAGATTGCTCTCATTCCATAGTAAGAGAAACGCTCCCAAAATTCGGTGAAAAATAGTGTAAATAGTCCTCGCGGGTGACCAAAGAACCCTTTTTGCGGGACGCTTTTAATGATACTTTCGTTATCAATCGAAGCCATGTCAGCCAAACCCTTTCTAAAAAAAGTGTATTATAAAAATCATATTCTTATATAATACTTGTGTCAATATAATTTATACTCATTTCAAATAGTTCCATATTGGAAAAATTATAAATACCTAAAAATAGTGATTTCCTCCTAATTTTTAAACTTTTTATCGTGAGATTTTCTTACACAACTATTCCTTTATATTTTTTTAATAAAATTTTAGAGAAATGTACAAGCAGATCGGGCCTTTGTGAGTAACATGATAGTAATCATAGAGAAGGAGGCTCGCAATTGGCTGAATTCATATTAAATGCAGCGGATTTCGGTGTTCCTGGAGATGGTAAAACGGATTCGACAGAACGGATTAATCAGTGCCTCAGTACAGCTGTTTCGAAAGGCTATCATACTGTCTGGTTTCCAAAGGGAACATATTTAATAGACGCAACGCTTGGCGGAGATCTTAATCAGAGGTTTCGAAACGCGGGGATCATTGTTCCCGGCAACCTTGAGATTATGATGGACCCCGAATGTATCATGAAAGTGATACCGAATAGTTCGTGGGGTTATTCCGCATTTTATGTAGGCAAGCAAGAGAATATAACCATTTCCGGGGGACAAATTATCGGCGAACGGGATGAGCATACGTATGCCTCGGCAGGGATAAGGTCAACCCATGAATGGGGCTTTGGCATATGTATTGAAGGATGCTCGAATGTTGTCATTGATGATGTGAAAATATCCGATTTTACGGGCGATGGGATCATAGTCAGCCCAAGGGGATTAAAGACCAATCAAGATTATCGAACGTCAGAGCAAATTATCATCCGCCGCTGTGAGGTTCGGCGGTCGAGGAGAAATAACATTTCCATTACCGGATGTGACATGGTCACGGTGGAGGAATGCTTGATTGAAGATGCCGGAACGGGGAATGGAACAGCCCCGAAATTCGGAATTGACATTGAAGGATATGGCGAAGGTGACGTTGATTATGAGGAACCGATTAATGTATCAATTCGCAATAACCACTTTGTTGGAAACGTTTCAAGTTCTGTGACCAATTTTAACGGGTATGGCATTTTAATAGAAGGAAATCACTCAGACAATACAATCAGCTACGGATATGGGACGCAAACAGTGATCAAGGGCAATATTCTGAGACGCCCTGAAGACGCGGCGGCTGCGCCAAGAGTCGGGATAACCGGACTCGGTGTATCACAAGGAAAAGAGACCAGTGATGCAGTGATCGCTGGCAACCTTATTACCGGATTTTCAACTGGAATTGATGTCAGGGGAAAGAGCGTTCTTGTGACGAACAACAAAATCAGCAACTTTGAAAACACAGGGATATTGGTTTATCAGTCTTCCGACGTAAAGGTAGACGGAAACCAAATTCAAAACGGACTGTCTGAAACAAGGCGCAGCATCGGTCTTCGCGCAGTGCTGTCAGATGACATCGCTTTTCTGAATAACTGTCTCATTCAAGTCGTTGACGGTGTGAACGTTTCCGGCGGAAATATGATCATTAAAGATAATCTCCTGAGAAAATTCAGCCGGGGCATTTGGATTGCTCAAGGGAACGCGGTGATTGAAGGGAATACACTGAATCCTGACGCGTTTGAAGCAGTGCCGGAATCATATTCTGTTTCCGTCACAAACAATGCCGGCGCCATCATCAAAAACAATACATTTAAAGAGTTCAAAAATTACCCCATTTATTGCTCCACAAGTGCAAAAACCTCAATTATCGGCAACCACTTAGAGCGATCCCCGCTTTTGGTCACCATCTATATCAGCGCAGGTGTGCATGAGATTTTTGATAATACCATTTCAGTCAACAGAACAGCCGGGAATCCGATTGTGATTTATCTCAATGGCTCTGCAGGCTCTATCATCTCTGGAAACACCATCAATAACCTCTCCGCGGGCACTGCGACAGCTATTCAAACAAACACCTCAACCAATTCCAAAATCATCGGCAACCGCATTTTTAAAGGGACAATCAACAAACACAGCAGTGATACAATAGACGGCAATTTTATCGTCTGAAAAAAGCGCCCCCTCTAGGGGTTCTTTTTTTTCGATTTATAGATCACGTACATTTCTCTCACAAGTACTAACACAAAAAATAAAATCACGACCCATTCCGCAAATGTTGTCATCTTAAAGCTGGACATATTGTTATAAACGGCTTTTGTTAAACTGAACCCTTGAAGCATGTCCATCAATACAGAAATAGCTAATAAACAAATTAATATAACTCCTGTCACGCCCAATATCTTCATGCTTCATCATCCTCCGCTTTTAGTGTCTATCGTTGGCGGAGAAGTTATACCGCATCTAACCCTAATGCATAATCTCAATTTTAAAAGGAAGAATATGAGAAAACGACAAGGAAAGGTATTTGTGTATGCCTTTATTTTCTAAGCGAAAGAACAATACAAGTTCGAAAGACAAGCGCAATACAGAAGAAAAGAATCAGGAACAGAAGCAAGAAAAAGAAAGGCCGGTTCACATTTCTCCAAGTTTGGCAAAGAATATAGCGGAAACGAAAAAGGAAGTCGGAAGCAGCTCTGACGTCATCATTCGCGAGATTAAAATCGGGGAGCAGGATCATGTCCACCTAGCTGTTATCTATATTGCTGGGCTGGTCGATAATAACACGATCCATGAGTCGTTAATTGACCCATTGGTACAGGATGAGTCTATCCAGAATACTCATGCGATCCAGCAAATTCTTGAAAAAACGCTCCCGCTGGGCGGGGTGAAAGCGGAAAAGAGCTGGGACAAGCTATTTTCAGAGTTAATGCTCGGCAATACGCTCGTTTTTGCCGATGGCTATGATGAAGCGCTGATTTGCAGCACTCAAGGGGGAGAGCAGCGCTCCATCCAAGAGCCTAGCACCCAGGTGTCATTCCGCGGCCCGCGCCAAGGGTTTACAGAGTCTCTGCAAACCAATATTTCCATGATCCGGCGATACATTAAAAATCCGAATTTATGGGTTGAAAAAATGAAAAAAGGTTCTGTTACGAATACGGATATCGCTCTCATGTACATTCAAGGAATATGTGATGAAAAGGTGCTGAAGGAAGTGAAACAGCGCCTGGAAAAAATAGATATTGACAGTATTTTGGAATCTGGATATATTGAGCAGCTGATTGAAGATGAAACCTTTACGACGTTTCCGACTATGTATCATACAGAACGCCCTGATGTTGTAGCGGGTAATCTGTTAGAAGGAAGATTCGCAATTATTGTGGACGGAACACCGTTTGTGCTTATAGCCCCGGCCTTATTTGTCCAATTTTTTCAGTCTGTTGAGGATTATTATTCGCGTTTTGACATTGCGACAAGCATAAGAATTCTTCGTGTTTTAGTCTTTTTCATTTCGCTTGTGGCTCCGGCTGTATACGTGGCAGCCACGACGTTTCATCAAGAAATGATACCGACTCAGCTGTTAGTGGTCATTGCGGCCCAGCGGGAAATTGTCCCGTTTCCGGCTGTTGTGGAGGCGCTGACGATGGAGGTTGCTTTTGAGATTCTGAGGGAAGCGGGAGTCCGGCTGCCCCGGGTTGTCGGCTCGGCAGTATCAATCGTAGGCGCGCTCGTAATCGGCCAGGCTGCCGTACAGGCTGGTATCGTCTCTCCGGCAATGGTGATTATCGTGGCACTCACCGCGATTGCGAGCTTCGCAACACCGGCGTTTGCAATGGCGATTTCAGCCCGGCTTATTCGGTTTATCTTTATTATTGCCTCAGCTGTTATGGGTTTTTACGGGCTGATTTTAGGGATCATTATGATGTTTGTCCACTTATGCAGTCTTCGTTCATTCGGCGTTCCATATATGTCGCCGCTTGCACCCTTTTCTTCACAAGGTGTAAAGGACGCGCTTTTCCGAATTCCGTGGTGGGCTGATGAAAAAAGGCCGGAATCGATCAGTAAGGAAGATAAGGTGCGGCAGGGGAAGGATCAACGCCCAGAGCCGGCCGCTTCACGAGGAATGGTGAACAAAGACTTGGAAGAAGGGGATCAGAATGGTACGTAAATGTCTATTAGCCGTTCTTATGCTTTTGAGCGTCATTGTGCTGCCCGGCTGCTGGGATAAGCGGGAGCTGACAGATCTTGCGATTATCTCGGCGATTGGCATCGATCGGACAAACGAAGGCAACTACGTGCTGCATCTTCAAATTATCAATCCTGGAAATGTCGCCGGCGGGCTTCAGGGAGGCGGTGCTGGGGACAGGCCGCCTGTATCTGTCTATTCAATTGAAGGCGACAATTTGACGGAAGCACTCAGAAAAGCCTCTATGAAGGTATCGCGGCGGCTTTATTTTGCCCATACCAACCTGGTCGTAATCAGCGAAAAGCTGGCGAAAGAGGAAGGGCTGGATTTTGTATTAGACAATCTTGACCGGGACACGGAATTCAGGACAACGGCGACCTTCGTCGTTGCCCATAAAACAAAAGCAGAAAATATCGTGAAAATCCTGACGCCTATTGATAAAATTCCGTCAAACAAAGTCAATAAAACCCTCGATTTCACGGAAGCGCAATACGGTCGGGTGGTCAAAACCAATATTCAGGACGTTTTGAAAACACTTGCCAGCGACACAAGGGCACCGATTATTCCGGGTTATTTGATGATTGGCGATGATAAAAAAGGAGTCAGCATGGAAAACACGCAGGCAACTGACCCGAAAGCCATTCTTCAGGCAGACGGCTTGGCGGTTTTTGATAAGGCTGGGTATTTAAAGTATTGGATTGAAGATGATGAAAGCGTGGGGGCAGTCTGGCTTATGAATAAGGTCCAGCATACGTTTATTAATGCTGATTGGGGCAAGACGAAAGATGCGGTCAGCTTGCAGGTTACCCATCAAGATACAAAGCTGGTACCCGATATGCGGAACGGACGTCCGCACATCCATGTGAAAGTGACGGTTGAAGGAATTATAGATGCTGTCAAATACCCTTTCCAATTATCTAATCCCAAGGTGTTGGCCGCTATTGAAAAAGCGCTCAACAAAGAGCTTGAAAAGGAAATCAGCCATACTGTGAAAATGATCAAGAAGAATAAGATAGATTTTGTCGGTTTTGGTGACACGATATATAGAAAGTATCCGAAGCAGTGGGAGAAAATGAAGGACACATGGGACAAAGAATATTTGCCCGAACTGGCCATCGATGTGAAGGCCGAGACGTATATCAGAAGAACGGGATTGCGAAACAATCCGATCAAACACCAGTTTAAAGATGATTAGGTCTGAAGAAAGGGGAAGTGACAGATGGAAAAAGCCAGAATAAGCATAAGGCAGCTGTTTGTCATGATTATCATTTTTGAGCTGGGCAGCTCCTTATTGATTACACCCGGATCAATGGCGGGCAGGGATGCTTGGATCGCAGTTCTGTTGGGGTGTGCGGCCGGTTTGTTTCTTTTCTATTTGTATCAAGGCATTTATCAATGTTACCCCAATTCTTCTCCGAAAGAATATATGGATGATATGCTGGGAACCAAGCTGAGCTGGCTGTTTTCATTTCTCTATATCTTGTACTTTGCCTATATTGCCGCAAGGGTCCTGCGTGACTTTGGAGAAATGCTGCTGACATTTGCTTATCATGATACACCTATCATTATTGTAAATGGTTTATTAGTGATAGTTAGCATATACGCTGTAAGAAAAGGAATCGAAGTGCTCGCCCGCGCGGCTGAGCTACTTTTCGGAGCCATGTATTTACTGGGCGCGATCGGCCTCGTGCTGATTGTTGTCTCAGGTTCTATAGACCCGCATAACTTAAAACCGGTTTTGGCAGACGGCATTTCTCCTGTCCTTTACTCAGTTTTCACTCAGACCATGTACGTTCCGTTTGGCGAAGTCGTTTTATTTGTGATGATTTTCCCTAACCTGAATGACAGAAAAGATGTGAAAAAAATGGGGATGATCGCCATGGCTATTAGCGGATTGGTTGTGGCGCTCACCGTGGCGATTAATATCAGCGTGCTTGATGTTGATCTTACACTCAGATCCCAGTTTCCGCTTTTAAGCACGATCCAGACAATCAAGGTCGAAGAATTTTTAGACCGGCTCGATGTCTTTTTTATGCTGGCGCTGATCATCGGCGGCTTCTTTAAGGTCAGTCTCTACTTATATGCCACTGTGGTTGGGACATCTACGCTCTTTAAGGAAAAGAACCCCTCTCAATTGGCTTATCCGATGGGATTGGGCATCTTAATCCTTTCTATAACGATTGCGACTAACTTTTCGGAGCACTTGAATGAAGGCCTGAATGTGGTGCCGCTGTATATTCATTTGCCTTTTCAATTATTGTTTCCGCTCTTTCTGTTTATTGTGGCTGTTTGGAAAAAGAAACGAAGAGAGAAGTCAAAAGGGGCGGAAGCAAAAAAATGATAAAAAGAGCGGGGGGATGCAGCCGCCGCTCTTTTTATGTTCACTTCTATATAAAAGGGGGATATAGGGTGCGCCCCTGTCTGCACTGGCAGAGGCGCGTTTTGTTATACGACTGCGACGTTTTCCTTCACAGTAAAACTTCCTCTTGAAAGTCTGATATTGATGTCTGACACTTTTGCAATTTGTTCATCGTGCGTCACCATAATGACGCATTTATCTTCCTTGTGCGCCAGATCCTGAAAGAGCCGTACGATCTCTTTTGATGTGTCCTCATCAAGGTTTCCGGTCGGTTCATCGGCTACGATAAGATCCGTGTCACAGCAGAAAGCCCTTGTAATTGATACCCGCTGCTGCTGTCCGCCGCTCAGTGTGAGCACTTTTTGCCGGGCTTGTTTTTCGTTGATGCCAACCTTCTGCAGCATGTCAAGCGCATATGATTCTTTGTTCTTTTCTTTAGAACCTGTGATTTCCATAGCGGTTGTGACGTTCTGTAAAGCCGTCATATACGGGAGCAGGTTGTACGCCTGAAAGACGATTGATACATATTGATTTCTGAAATTGGTTAAGCCGATTTTAGAAACCGCTTTTCCGTCGTAAAGGATGTTTCCTTCTTTTGGTGCGTCAAGTCCGCCTGCCAGAGACAGGAAAGTGGTTTTCCCCGTCCCTGATGTGCCGACGATTGTGTAGAATTTGCCTTTTTGAAAGCCGATGTTAATATCCTGAAACAATGGCTGGCTTTTGTCTTTATACCAGTAGCCGACTTGTTGAAATTCTAATAAGCTCATAGGTTCCGCCTCTTTCTATTCCTGTTTTGTCAATATCGTTTTCGGATGAAGCCGCAGTACTGAAATTGACGGCAGCAATGTTGCAATGATTGCGATTAGGATGCCGATCCCGCCAAGAATAAGCATGTCGTTCATAGAAACCGCGACGTTCAGTGAATCGATAATGTCCACGTTTGATGAACTGTGGCCGAACATTCCGCCGCCCATGCCGCCACCGCCGCCGGGCATTTGTCCGCTTGCGGTTTGCGTTGAATCGGTTGATGAACTGATCTGCTGGGATAAAAGCTGATTTCCAAGCTGATTCGCGACGAGATTTCCCGTCACAGATGCAAGGCCGATAGCGATAACGGCCACAATCAGAATCTCAGTCAAGAACTGTCCAATCAATTTCCATCGTTTTTCACCGAGAGCCATTAACACGCCCATTTCGTATTTGCGCTCCCTGATTGACATCATGACAATCAGGCCAAGAATGACGGCGCCTGCCACTGATACAAGATACACCACGTTTTTAGAGAAAGAAGCCACATTTTCAATCGGTCCGACCATTTGCTGGTAAAGCTGATCGTTTGTATTCAGTGTGTACGTATCAAAGTCAATTGATGTTTTCTTCGCTGCTTTTACGAAAGCATCCATATTTTTCGCGTCGTCCATATAGTAAACAGCTGAGTCAACCGTATTTTTATAGTCGTCGCCTTTCAGCGCCGCTGTTGCTGTGTAAGGCGTATAAAGCTTGTTATAAGGGTTTAAGAAAGAGAAATTTTGGGCTTGGTCATCTCCTGAAGATGTTGTTTTATAAATGCCGACGATCTTCAGCTTTACTGTTGTATTCTCATCCGTTGCTGATTCAATTGTGATCGAATCGCCAACGCTTAAATCATTTTCTGCCGCTAATGTTTCGTTGATCACTGTTACTTTTTTGCCGACATCTGATTTTGTAATCGCGCGTCCGTCTGTGATTTTTGAATCTCCGTCAGAGAAATCATCGACTAACGCTGTGCTGATGACACCTTCAATAGAAAGATCGGCTTGAACCATTTGCGGTCCGCCTTGTCCTCCGCCTTGACTGTTTTTAGCGTTTGAGCTTGAACTGCTGGAGCTGGAATCACTTGAACTAGAGCTTGAGCTTTCAATCGCATCAAAGTTTCCCGCGTTGGCTGAAGCTGATGTGGTGTAATTGTAGCTCTTCACATGATCAAGCGCTGCAAGCTTATTCGCATCAGACACTTTGATCGGTGTTGATTCGAAGCTGCGTTTTTCACCGCTGTCCTGCTGTTTTTCCATTTGCTTTTGGCGGTCAACCTGAAGTGTCACGCTTCCGCCGAGTTCCTGTCTGGCCAGTTCGCTTGACTTTTGTGCTGCCGACTGGATAGTGAGGCCTGATAGAACAAAGACACATATGACTGTAAACACAAATAATTGCAATAACGTTTTTCCCTTTTTAGCCTTCATATTCCAAAAGGCCCGTTTGATAAAGTTCATTTATGTTCCTCCGCATTGGTATTTTTATTGATAAGACCGCCTCTGGGGCGCGCCCGCTTGCTGATAAATTAATAGTAGTCCAAAGGTATGAAAAAAATATGAACAATCTATTTCTAGTTGATGAAATAAAAACTAACAATTGTGAAACGCAAAACCTTCTGTTTAAAATGGTGCTATTATATAAAAAAGCATCAAAACAACCGGAGGATATAATGAAAATATTAATGATAGAAGATAATGTTAGTGTATGTACGATGACGGAGATGTTCTTTTTTAAGGAAGGTTTTGAAGCGGAATTCGTTCATGACGGGTTAGAAGGGTACCAGCGTTTTACGGAAGAAAATTGGGATCTGATCATTTTGGATATCATGCTTCCATCTATGGACGGCGTGACCATCTGCAGAAAAATAAGAGAGACAAGCACGGTGCCGATTATCATGCTCACTGCCAAAGACACTGAATCAGATCAGGTCATTGGCTTTGAGATGGGGGCGGACGATTATGTCACAAAGCCGTTCAGCCCGCTGACATTGGTTGCCCGCATCAAAGCCGTCATCAGAAGATATAAGGCGACAGGCAAAGCGGTTATTGATGAAGATATGATCGAAACGGAATGCTTTACCATTAATAAGAAGACGAGAGAAGTATTATTAAACGGAGAGCCTGTAGAAAATCTCACGCCGAAGGAATTCGATCTGCTTTATTACCTTGTCCAAAATCCGCGGCAGGTGTTCTCAAGAGAACAGCTGCTTGAGCAGGTATGGGGCTATCAATTTTATGGAGATGAGCGAACGGTTGACGTTCATATCAAACGGCTGCGGAAAAAGCTTGCCAGCGAAGACAAGCCTTTCTTGTATACTGTGTGGGGAGTAGGGTATAAATTTGATGAAGATTAAATATTTATATCAGCTGCTGCTAAGCCATATCAGCATTTTGATTTTAGCGTTTGTCATTATCATTTCTCTGTTTTCCCACTTTGTGAAAGAATTTGCCTATCAAAACAAAGTAGAGGAATTGACGTCATATGCGGTGCAGATCGCAAATGAATTCCAAGCCGGCCAGGTGGACATGCGCAGGCTCTATCCTTATCAGGACATGTTAAGCACAAGAAAGACGCAATTTATCATCTTTAATGAAGAGCAGCAGCCTTATTTTCTTCCTGAAGGCTTTCATCACCCACCAAGGGAACAGCTGAAGAAATCAGAATGGAATAAGCTGAAAAAAGGGCAGACTGTCATGATCAGGGTAGATGGCCGTTTTGATGATGAAGTGTCCCTTGTGGCGCAGCCTATATTTGTCCAGAACGAATTTAAAGGCGCCGTTCTGCTGATTTCTCCGATCAGCGGTGTTGAACAGATGGTCAATCAGGTCAACCTCTATATGTTTTACGCTGTGATCAGCACGCTTGTGATTACGATTCTTGTGAGCTGGCTTCTGTCCAAATTCCATGTCAAGCGGATTCAAAAGCTGAGAGAAGCGACAGATAAAGTGGCTTCCGGCGATTATGACATCCATTTGGAAAACAGCTACGGGGACGAAATCGGCGTACTGGCGTCTGACTTTAATATCATGGCGAAAAAACTAAAGCAGTCAAGGGATGAAATCAATCGCCTTGAGAAGCGGAGAAGGCAGTTTATCGCTGACGTGTCACATGAATTAAAAACACCGCTGACGACGATCAACGGTTTGGTTGAAGGGCTGAACAGCCATACGATTCCTGAGGATAAGAAGGATAAATGCTTCTCGCTGATCAGTGAGGAAACGAAGCGCATGCTGCGGCTCGTAAAAGAAAATCTGGATTATGAAAAAATCAGATCCCAGCAAATTACCTTGAACAAGCTAAACGTTCCTCTGATCGAGGTGTTTGAAATCGTGAAAGAGCACTTGCAGCAGCAGGCGGAAGAAAAACAAAACAAGCTGATGATCCAGGTAGAGGATCACGTCATCGTACATGCCGATTATGACCGGTTCATTCAAATTCTCGTCAACATTACGAAAAACAGCATCCAATTTACGCAAAACGGTGACATTTGGCTGCGCGGAATGGAAGGTTATAAAGAGACGATTATTGAAATTGAAGACACGGGTATCGGCATTCCAAAAGAGGATATTGAGCATATTTGGGAACGGTTCTATAAAGCAGATATTTCAAGAACGAACACGGCATACGGTGAATACGGACTCGGTCTCTCGATCGTCAAGCAGCTTGTTGAAATGCACCAGGGCACAGTAGAAATCAAGAGTGAAGAAGGGAAAGGCACAAAGTTCATCATCCGCCTTCCTTTAACGGCAAAACAGCAATAGCATACAGGGCGGCGGCATCATCTGATGGAGCCGCCTTTTGTATACACCGCTTCGGTTTATTGCGTGCTCCCGAAAACAAAGATTGCGTGTTTTTCGGGTTGGGACGGTCTATAAACATGATAAAATATGACATAAACAGTTTTTGATGGGAGAGGGTGAAGGAATGAAGAGCGGGGTAATTCCTTCTTCAGCGGTCGGTCAAAAAATTAACGAGTGGTACAGATATATCCGGACATTCAGCGTGCCGGATGCCGAAGTGTTAAAAGCTGAAATCCAGCAGGAACTGAAACACATGCAGCATGATTCCAACTTGCTGCTTTATTATTCACTAATGGAATTCCGGCACCAGCTTATGCTGGATTATCTTGAGCCGTTAGAGAAATTAAATATCGAAGACCAGCCAAGCCTGTCTGAATTATCAAGAAACATTGACAGCAACCAGGCAGACCTCAAAGGGCTGCTCGACTATTACGTGAATTTTTTTCGCGGGATGTATGAGTTTGATAAGCGGGAATTTATTTCTGCCATTACATACTATAAACAGGCGGAGAAAAAGCTCTCCTTTGTCGCAGACCATATTGAACGGGCTGAATTCTATTTTAAAATCGCAGAAGCTTATTATTATATGAAGCAAACGTATTTTTCATTGATTAATATAAAAAACGCTTATGAAATTTACGTGGAGCAGGAAACCTATAATGTGAGAATCATTCAATGCCATTTCGTGTTCGGGGTCAACCTGATGGATGAAAGAAATTTCGAACAAGCTGCACGCCATTTCAAATTGGCGCTCAATATGGCCCAAGCGGAACAAAAAGCCCAGCTGGTCGGAAGAGCATACTACAATCTCGGATTATGCTATTACAATCAAGACCTTCTAGACCCTGCCATTGATTACTTTGAAAAAGCGGTCTCCACGTTTGAAAGCAGCAGGATCGTCAATTCTCTCCCGCAAGCCTATTTTTTAATCACCCTGATTTATTATAAACAGGGAAAACATGATAAAGCTTCGGAATATCACAAGCGGGGCTATGAATATGCTAAAGAAACAGACGATGCAGACTATGCCGTAAAATTCGAGTTTTTGCAATCCCTATATCAGGATCAGCCCAATGAAGAAGGAATCGAACGATGTTTCCAGTACTTAAAAAATAAAAATATGTACGCTGATATAGAGGATTTAGCCCTAGAAGTAGCAAAATACTACTATGAACAGAAATGGTTTAAACTGTCTGCTTCCTACTTTCTACAAGTTGAAGAGGCAAGAAAACAAATACAAAGGAGTGAAGGTTTGTATGAAATTGAAATCTAAGTTGTTTGTTATTTGTTTGGCCGCAGCCGCGATTTTTACAGCGGCTGGCGTTTCTGCTAATGCGGAAGCACTCGACTTTCATGTGACAGAAAGAGGAATGACGTAAGAACAAGCCCCTTCTCATTAGCGAGAAGGGGTTTTTCTTTTCAAAAAAACACCGCAAGACATAGTCTTGCGGTGCCGCCTTCATGGAGATTACGTTTATTTAGTAGCCTCCTACAAATGCAGTTCCCACAATGATCAAGAGGATAAATAACACAACAATCAAAGCAAAAGAAGTTCCGTAACCTGACATTTTGTGCACCCCCTTCGAGATTGCTTTAGCAAATGCTGCTGCAAAACTGTGGCGGACAGGGTCCCGCAGAGACGGTCAGCAGCTTAGAAGCCGCCAACAAACGCAGTCCCTACGATAATTAAAAGAATAAACAATACAACGATTAAAGCGAAAGAACTGATGCCGCCGTAACCGCCGCCGTTAGAGTATCCTGACATAAGGTTTCACCTCCCTATGAAGGATACTATAAGATATGCTGAACCGATCCATTTGGCAGGGATAATAGTGGACAAGAGAAAAAATGAACAATTCGGCTATATGAAGGTGATATAAAAAATAGCGGGCGCTGCCGCCCGCTATTTATGTACGATTAAGAGATTAATACGCCCGCGAAAAATTCCTGGTATAACGCTTGAACGGCTTTTCTTTCTTCGGCTTCTTTTACGCCAAACATCATGCTCACTTCAGAAGATCCCTGATTGATCATTTCGATATTCACCTGTGCCTCCGATAATGCTTTGGCGGCTCTTGCCGTTGTACCGACATTGTGGCGCATCGCTTCCCCTACAACCATAATCAGGGCGAGATGATGCTCGACGATGACTTCATCGGCATGCAAATCCTCTTCGATCCGTTTGACGACGCTGCGTTCAGTGGCGGCATCCATTTGCCCCTGCCGTAAAATGATCGTCATGTCATCGATTCCCGATGGAACATGCTCATACGTCAAACCATGCTCCTCCAGGATTTGAAGGGCTCTGCGGCCAAAACCGATTTCTCTGTTCATGAGATATTTGCTGATATAAATGCTGCAAAAACCGGTGTCGCTGGCAATGCCGACGACAGGCCCGTTTGTGTTATCCCGCTTGCTGACGACGCGGGTGCCTTCGGCTGAGGGGTTGTTCGTATTTTTGATCTGAACAGGAATCCCCGCTCTGAATGCCGGAATGAGCGCTTCATCATGAAACACTGAAAAACCCGCGTAGGACAGCTCCCGCATCTCTCTATATGTCAGCTCGCTGATTTCCTTTGGATTCTCAACGAAGGACGGATTGACAGAATACACAGCGTCCACGTCTGTAAAGTTTTCGTACAAATCGGCTTGTAGTCCGTTGGCAAGAATCGAACCGGTAATATCAGAACCGCTCCGTGAGAATGTGATCACATCGCCATCCTTGCTGAATCCGAAAAAACCGGGAAAAATGATGAGTCCGTCACGTTCCCGAAGACGATAGAGGTTTTGATAGGATTCAGGAAGAACTTGCGCGTTGCCGGGTTCATTTGTCACAAAGAGGCCGGCATCCTTCGGGTTTACATACTCCGCTTTGACGCCTTTATAGCGGAAATAAGCGGCGATCAGCTTGGCATTGTTATCCTCTCCGCTGGCCTTGACTGCGTCAAGGTATTGTTCGGGATTGCTTTTATCTCCTTCTAAAAGCGTAAACAGATCATCTCTGATTTTTTCGATAATGCCTTGCCCCAGCTGAAGCTCAGTGGCGATGAGAGCGTACCGTTCCACAACCGCTTCCACCAGTTCAGGTGCGCTGCCTGATGCCAAATATTGTTCTGCACATGCGATTAAGAGATCAGTCACTTTCGTATCCTCGGCATAGCGTTTTCCCGGAGCTGAAACGACTACAGCTTTCCGTGCCGGGTCTGAGGTAACGATGTGAAACACCTTGTCAAGCTGGGCGCCTGAAGCAAGTGAGCTGCCTCCGAATTTAACGACCTTCATGTTTACATCTCCTAATGTTTAAAATTTTCACACAAATTTAGTATTTATTATCTCTCTTTCAGTACTGTAAATCAAGGGGTAATTTCTTTCTGGAGAGAACATTTGTATTTTTCACGAGGAATAATGTCAGGTTTGCTGACCGTATACCTGCGTTATAAAGATAAATATGGTAAACAGCCTAACGTTTTGGGATGGAAAATGGTTAGAATGATTAGTAAAATGGATAAATGACTAGGTTAATATTTTTAAAGAATATTGACTAACCCTAGAAAAATGGTAATATGTAAATGATAATGATAATCAATTACTATATGGCCATATTGTTTTGAGTCCTTGCGGAGTAGGAGATACGTTCTTTTTGCTGTAAGGATGTAAGGAGGCAGCATGAAGCTACGTTACTTATTTATTCTACTTATCATATTAGCAGTCACATCTGTATTTATCGGTGTAGAAGATCTGTCGCCGCTTGATCTCTTCGATTTAAGCAAACAAGAGGCGTCAACGCTGTTTGCAAGCCGTTTGCCGCGATTGATCAGCATTGTCATCGCGGGATTAAGCATGAGCATCTGCGGTTTGATTATGCAGCAGATCAGCAGAAATAAATTCGTGTCACCGACGACGGCGGGCACGATGGATTGGGCGAGGCTCGGCATTTTAATTTCCTTGCTGCTGTTTACATCCGCCAGTCCTTTAATCAAAATGCTGGTCGCGTTTGTCTTTGCCCTTGCAGGAAATTTTCTGTTTATGAAAATCCTTGAAAGAATCAAGTTTAACGACACCATCTTTATTCCGCTTGTCGGTTTAATGCTCGGGAATATCGTCAGTTCAATCGCGACATTTATCGCATATAAATATGACTTGATCCAGAATGTGTCATCATGGCTGCAGGGAGACTTCTCTTTAGTCGTGAAAGGAAGATACGAGCTTCTTTATCTGAGTATTCCGCTCGTCATCATTGCCTATGTGTATGCGGATAAATTCACATTGGCCGGTATGGGTGAAAGCTTTTCTGTCAACCTCGGCCTCAAGTATAAACGGGTTGTGAACATCGGGCTCATTATCGTGTCCCTGATCACGTCTCTTGTCATTTTGACTGTCGGTATGCTGCCGTTTCTCGGTTTAATCATCCCGAATATTGTATCGATTTACAGAGGAGACAATCTGAAGAGCAGCCTGCCGCATACTGCGCTGTTGGGAGCGGTTTTTGTGCTGTTTTGCGATATACTGGGCAGAATCATTATCTTCCCTTATGAAATCTCGATTGGCCTGATGGTCGGAATCATCGGCAGCGGCATTTTCCTGTTTATGCTGTTAAGGAGAAAAGCCTATGCGTAACCAGATGAAAATAGCTTTGCTCGTTGGTTTAGCCATTGTATGTATTGGCTTGTTTTTGTTTTATGACTTAGGCAATTGGGATTACACCCTGCCGAGACGAATCAAAAAGGTCGCAGCCATTGTGCTGACGGGGGGAGCGATTGCGTTTTCGACCATGATCTTTCAAACGATTACGAACAACCGCATCCTGACGCCGAGCATTTTGGGCCTTGATTCTCTCTACATGCTGATTCAGACTGGCATTATCTTTTTGTTCGGTTCTGCGAATATGGTCATCATGAATAAAAACATCAACTTTATCATCTCTGTTCTGCTGATGATACTGTTTTCTCTTGTTTTGTATCAGATCATGTTCAAGGGTGAGGGGAGAAATATCTTTTTCCTTCTGCTTATCGGAATCGTGTTTGGCACGCTGTTCAGCAGCCTGTCTTCTTTTATGCAGATGCTGATTGATCCGAACGAGTTCCAAGTTGTGCAGGACAAGATGTTTGCCAGCTTTAACAATATCAATACGGATTTGTTATGGCTCGCGTTCATCATCTTCCTGCTGACAGGCGTTTATGTCTGGCGTTTTACAAAATTTTTCGATGTGCTGTCGCTCGGACGCGAGCACGCCGTGAATTTGGGCATTGACTACGACAAAGTGGTGAAGCAGATGCTGATCGTGGTTGCGATTTTGGTTTCTGTTTCAACAGCGCTAGTCGGGCCGATTATGTTTTTAGGCCTTCTGGTCGTCAACCTGGCGAGAGAATTCCTGAAAACATATAAGCATTCATACTTAATCGCAGGCTCCGTTTTCATCAGCATCATTGCGCTGGTCGGAGGGCAGTTTGTGGTTGAGAAAGTGTTTACCTTCTCAACGACGCTGAGCGTCATTATTAATTTTGCCGGCGGGATTTATTTTATCTACTTGCTGTTAAAGGAGAATAAATCATGGTAGAGGTCAGAAATGTAAGCAAACAATATGGCGGGAAAGTTGTTCTTGAAGAGACGTCAGTCACGATTCAAAAGGGCAAAATCACCTCGTTTATCGGTCCTAACGGCGCCGGCAAAAGTACGCTGCTGTCTATCATGAGCCGCCTGATCAAAAAGGATTCCGGCGAGATTTACATAGACGGACAAGAGATTGGAGCATGTGACAGCAAAGAGCTTGCCAAGAAAATGAGCATTTTGAAGCAGGCGAACCAAATCAATATCAGGCTCACGATCAAAGACCTCGTCAGTTTTGGCAGGTTTCCGTACTCACAGGGCCGGCTGACAGAGGAAGACTGGGTTCATATCAACCAGGCGCTCAGCTATATGAAGCTGGAAGACATTCAAGACAAATACTTGGATCAGCTGAGCGGCGGACAGTGCCAAAGGGCATTTATCGCCATGGTCATTGCCCAGGACACAGATTATATCTTTCTGGATGAACCGCTGAACAATCTGGATATGAAACACTCAGTTGAAATTATGAAACTGCTGAAACGGCTGGTAGAGGAGCTTGGAAAAACGATCGTGATCGTCATTCACGATATCAATTTTGCTTCAGTCTATTCTGACTATATCGTCGCTTTGAAAAACGGCCGAATTGTTAAAGAAGGACCGCCTGAAGAAATGATAGAAACATCAGTGCTTGAGGAAATCTACGATATGACCATCCCGATTCAGACGATTGATAATCAAAGAATAGGTGTCTATTTTTCTTAATATATAGAAGAGGTGAAGAGCATGAAAAAGTTCGCATTACTATTCATCGCTTTGGTGACGGCAGTTGTGATTTCTGCATGCGGAAACCAAAGCACAAGCAGCAAAGGTTCTGATTCTAAGGAAGAACAAATCACGGTGAAACACCAACTGGACAAAAACGGAACAAAAGTACCGAAGAGCCCTAAAAAAGTTGTCGTATTTGACTTTGGAAGCTTAGATACACTAGATAAACTTGGTCTTGATGATAAAGTAGCGGGACTGCCGAAACAAGCCCTTCCTAAATATCTGTCCAAATTCAAGGATGACAAATATGCTGACGTCGGAAGCTTAAAAGAGCCAGACTTCGAGAAAGTGGCAGATTTAGACCCTGACTTGATCATTATCTCAGGAAGACAATCTGAGTCTTACAAAGAATTCTCTGAAATTGCGCCGACAATTTACCTTGGCGTAGACACAGCGAAGTATATGGAATCATTTAAGTCTGACGCAGAAACAATCGGTAAGATCTTCGATAAAGAAGATGAAGTGAAGGATGAACTCGCAAAAATCGATCATTCAATCGCAGATGTAAAGAAAACGGCTGAAAAGCTTAACAAAAACGGTCTCGTCATCATGGCGAACGACGGGAAGATCAGCGCATTCGGTCCTAAATCAAGATACGGCCTGATCCATGACGTGTTCGGCGTGACACCGGCTGATAAAAACATCAAAGCGTCTACTCACGGACAAAGCGTTTCTTACGAGTACATTTCAAAAACAAACCCGGATTACCTGTTTGTCATTGACCGCGGTACAGCGATCGGTGAAACATCATCTACTAAACAAGTCGTTGAAAATGATTATGTGAAGAATGTAAACGCAGTGAAAAATGATCATGTCGTCTACCTTGATTCTGCTACTTGGTACTTATCAGGAGGCGGTCTTGAGTCTATGGCACAAATGATCAAAGAAGTGAAAGACGGTTTAGAAAAGTAAAACCAAAAAGAGCCTCCGCTAAATAGCGGGGCTCTTTTTTTGTTAATCAGCGTGCCGGCTGCTGTTCGGCAGGGCGCTGAGGTTTTTTTAATGTGAATGAGAGGAGGAAGCCGACAAGTGCAATGACGGCAGCCACAATAAAAGCGGCGTTCATGCCGTGCAGGGCGGCGTGCTTTACATTTGTCGTGCCTGCATGTGCCGCCTGGTTGCTCATCACGGAAACCAATAGTGCGGTTCCGATCGAGCCGCCGACTTGGCGAATCGTGTTGTTCATCGCAGTTCCGTGCGGAATCAAGTGGCGCGGCAGCGCGTTGATTCCAGCTGTTGTCACCGGCATCATGATCATGGCGGTGCCTAAGAGACGAACGGTGTATAAAACGACAATCCAAGCGAGTGACGTATGGTCAGTCAGCTGCATAAACGGCAGAGATGTCAGGAAGATGATGCAGAAACCGGCAATCGCCAGCCCTCTTCCGCCGACACGGTCAAAAATTCTGCCGATAATCGGCGACATAAAGCCCATCACAACGGCTCCCGGAAGGAGCATAAGCCCTGTATCAAAAGCTGTGACGTCTCTGACATTTTGTGTATAAAGCGGCAGGATGGTTTCCGTACCGATCAATAATGCAAAGACGAGGGTTCCCAGCAGTGTTGTTAAACTGAAAACGCCAAACGTGAAGACGCGGAATTCCAGCATCGGTTTTTCAAGCTTCATTTGTCTTGTGATAAACAAGAGCAGCGCGATGACACCCACCAGCAGTGAAATCAAGACGGTTGAACTGGACCAGCCATAAGAGCCGACGCTTGAGAAGCCGTACAGAAGGCCGCCGAACCCAAATGTTGAAAGGATGACTGATAAAATATCAATCTGTGTTTTTCTTAAAGTCGTCACGTTTTTCATCAGGATGCTGGCAAGAATCAAATCAATCACAGCAAACGGAAGAATAATATAAAACAATGATCTCCAAGAGAAAGCTTCGACAGCCCATCCGGAAAGAGTCGGTCCGATCGCAGGCGCGAATGAGATGACCAATCCGACCATACCCATAGCCTGGCCGCGTTTTTCAATCGGAAAGATTGTCAGGAATACAGTCTGCATGAGCGGCATCATAATGCCGGCTCCGGCCGCTTGAATGATACGTGCTGTCAGCAGAACCGGGAAGTTCGGCGCGAACGCTCCGACGACTGTTCCGACAGTGAAAATGCTCATTGCTGTGATGAGCAGCGCCCGGCTTGTGAATTTCTCAATTAAAAACGCGGTAATCGGAATTAAAATCCCGTTGGTTAACATAAATGATGTGGTCAGCCATTGTGCTTGGTTGGCATCGACATTGAAATCCCTCATGATATGGGGAAGTGCGGTAATCAACAATGTCTGGTTCAAAATCGCCACAAACGCTCCGGCTAACAAAATGCCGACAATGACAGAACGGTTAAAAGGTTTTTGTTCAATACTTGTGTTCAATACATATCCCTTCTTTTCTCTAAGTAATTAACAGTGTTTTTAACATGGAAACGGGCTGTGTTAAAACACCGGTTTGTTCCAGATAGCCAATCAGTGATTTGAGTAAAAAAGCGCGGGGTTCTTCCTTCTTCGCTTCTTCCTCCAGCATAGCGGCTGCGGAAGTCAGTTCATCTACGTCATAGTCCGCGGCGGACAGGGAAGAGATGCCTTTATGTAATTCCTTCAGGCTTTCCGATAATAGGACTGATTTATCCTTTGGCTTGTAGGAGGATGCTGAATGAATATAAAGCTCGATGGCTTCGGGCGGAAGAAGAGACTGGCGGGTTTCCCTGTTTTTGATAATCTGATTGAGGGTGCTGATGATAAACTCTGCGATCGGGTCAAGCTCAAGCGGTTTTTCCTCGATTTTGATCAGCATTAAAAACTCACGCATCATGCCGTGAAGAATGATGACCAAATCCCATACAAACGGGAGAATGGTTTCTCCATACGCCTGGATCAGCGAATCGCGGTGCCAGCAGATAATCGTCGATCTGGTCTGATGGATATGCTGTTTGACCCGGTCATTATGCAGCTTGGGGTTTCCGTAGGTCAGCATATTGAAAAACTGCTGATTCCGCCTGAAGCCCTCCAGTTCCATTTTGACCTTTTGCGTCAAACGCTCCTCCGGTGTAAGTGCGGTATTTTCCTGAAGTCTTGAGGCTGCGGCCACCATTTGCTTCTGGTTAAATGACAGCAGCTCCAAAAGCAGATCTTCTTTAGATTGGAACAGCTTATATATCGAAGCTTTTGACATCTTACATTCTTCTGCGATCGCCTGCATGGAAACCGACGTAAAATCCTTTTCCGAAAAAAGCTTTCGCGCGACTAACAAGATATCTGTTTTTTTATCAAGCATCTCATGGCTTCCTTCTTTCTTGAACATTAGAAAACCCATTGGTTCACAGAAAACCAATGAGTAACTATGAAAAAATTTTACCAAATAAACAAAATAGAAGTCAATGGATTTTAACCGGGTAAATGAAAGGCCTGCCGGAAAATCCGACAGGCCGAATAAGAGCTTATTTTTCAACTTTAAATCCTTGTTTTTCAAGCATTTCACGGATGTGCGGATAGTACAGGCGCTCATAGTAGGAAGCGATGCTCTGTGACCAATTTCTTGTTTCTTTTCCGTTTGTCCGTTTATTCATGTATTCAGACATCTGTTCGTCGTATGCCTGAATGTGAGACGTCAGCTCATCCTGATTCAAATAAGTTTCCTGATGATTGACAGCTTCCTGCGGCAAGCGCGGTTTTTTCGCTGAACGGTCGGCAGGATGCCCAATGACAAGGCCGGATAAAGGGAACACGTATTTTGGAAGCTCAAGCAGTTCGATCAGCTCTTGAGGGTTTCCGCGAACTGCACCGATCGGAACTGTGCCAAGTCCGAGTGACTCAGCCGCTGCTGTTGCTGTGCCGAGGGCAATACCAGCGTCTACTGCGCCGACAAGAACAGATTCCAATCCATTTGTGATTTCCATTTTGAAATCATGCAGATCTTCAAGCGCAATTTTGGCCCGGTTGAAATCTGCGCAGAACAGCAGGAAAACAGGAGCTTGATCGATCCATGGCTGGCCGCCTGCCAGTTCGGAGATTTTCTTTTTGCGCTCTTTATCCTGGACTGTGATCACAGTCACTTGCTGTCCGTTGATAGAAGAAGGGGCTGATTGCACCGCTTCAATGATTTGGTCCAATTGCTCCTGAGCTACAGGCTCATCTGTGTAGCTGCGAATCGAGCGGTGGTCTGTTAAAGATTTAATCACTTCATTCATATGAGACACCCTTCCTTTACTCGCTAAGCTCTGTGCGGACAACATCAAGAGGAGCGCTCAGCAGTTCTTTTCCTTTTGCGACAAACCCTTGGAAATGTGCAGTTTCGTTATGGAATTTCATTGCCGCTTCATCTTTCCATTTTTCAAGCATGACAAATGTATTTTCTTCGCCTACTTTTTCAAATAGGTCGTATTGCGCGTTGCCTTCCTCAGCTCTTGAATGCTGAACAAGTGATTGAGCCTCGCTCAAAAATTCCTCGCGTTTTTCTGGTTTTACTTTGATGTAAGCTTGTAATACGATCATGTAAATCTCCTCCGTCGTTATGCGAATTTATTGTTCGAATTTCATCGAACTAAATGTAACATGTATTCTAAATGAGGTAAAGGAAAAACCCTTATATAGTAAAATTGTCATTCTAATTGTTGTGTGATACATTTGTGTCATGAACATTCCAAACCATCCAGAAACAGAAACATTGCAGCTGACAAAGGTTCTTCATGCACTTAGTGATCCGCTTCGTTTAGAGCTCGTCAAGCAATTAGCTGAAGCAAAAGAAAAAACGTGCAGCACCTGTGCAGATGTGCAGGTTGCCAAATCGACTTTGTCGCATCATTTTAAAGTTTTGAGAGAATCAGGCATCGCTCAAGTTCGGATAGAAGGAAAGCGCCGGTATTATTCGCTTCGCGCTGAAGACCTTGAAAAGGCATTTCCGGGCCTGCTTGAAGCCGTGCTGAATGTAGACCAGGACCGCTGGTGAATCAATCCCCTGTAACGGGGATTTTTTTATGTCCGTAAACCGCTTTGAAAAGCCGTTGCACACCCTCCTGAATATCTTCTTCCTTCAGCCGTGCAAAGCCGATAATGAGAGCGGGCCTGCCCGTTTGCCGCTTGTTTTCCTTCAAGTTAAATCGGCTCATTCCGAATATTTCAAGCTGCAGCCCGGCAGCATGTGACAGGATGTCTTGTTCGGTGCGCCTGGTATCAAATTCGGTAACAAAATGCAGCCCCGCATTTGCCCCTTTTACGGTAACCTCTCCGCTGAACTCTGCTTCTAAAGCGGTGATCAGGCGTTCTCTCTTTTCTTTATAATGCTGCTTCATTTTTTTTATATGCTTCTGATATTCACCAGACTCGATAAATTCCTGCAGGGTGAGCTGTGTAAGTGATGAGCAAGTCTGCAGATCATAGCCCCGCTGTTTGTATGCCCTCAACAGCTCAGGCGGCAACACCATATAGCTGATCCGCAAGCCGGGGAGAAGGGACTTTGAAAAGGTTCCCATATAGATGACATTTTGAAAACGGTCGAGGCTTTGCAGCGCCGGAATACTGTCTACATCATATGTGAATTCACTATCATAATCGTCCTCAATGATATATCGGCGCGGCTCCTCGGCTGCCCAGTTCAGCAGCTGAATTCTTCTGGATACAGGCATAATCGTTCCGGACGGAAACTGATGCGACGGGGTGGTCACCAGCACATCTGGCTGCTGTCTGGTGATTTCAGCAATCGACATGCCTTTTTCATCCAGCATGATCGTCTTTACTTGTTTTCCGGCATTCTTCAAAAGCTGATACATGCGCCTGTAGCCAGGCTCCTCCATCGCATACACGGCTTCCTTGGGTAAAAGCTCAGTCAACAGCTGCATGAGCACCTGTGTGCCTGCCCCTATGATCATTTGTTCCGGCCTGCATTTTACACCCCTCGTCAGGGAAATGAGCCTCGTAATGGCCGCTCTCACTTCATATATTCCTTGCGGATGTGACATATCGCCGAGCGTGCGGTATGAGCGGGAGGCCGCTTTTTGCTCGCAGCGGAACCAGCTTTTGATCGGAAAATGGTCTGTATCGGAACTCATGTGTGAAAACGATATCCAATCACTCTGGTCGATGTGAATCTCTTTTAGGTCATCCGGCAGTGCAAATGGAGGGTGCTCCTCGGCGGAAAACATGTCTAGTTCCTCCACGAAGAAACCCTTTCGTTCAATGGTGTACAAATACCCCTCAGCCAGCAGCTGCTGATAGGCTGAATTCACTGAATTTACGCTGACCTTGAGATTTTCAGCCAGCTCCCGCTTGGAGGGAACCTTCGAGTGCGGCAGCAGATTGCGGCTGAGGATTTCTTTTTTCAGCTTTTGATAAATTTGCTGATAGATATAATCGGCTTGTTCTGAACGATCGAGTGTAATCGTGATATCCATTTGTATTTTCTCCTTCTGATACCATCAAAAAGTTATAATTGGTACTTTTCATCATACCAAAGAGAAGTCAGAATGATAAGAAAATACCGACAGGGGGATATTCACATGAGTCAAACAACAGCAAGCATCACAACTGCACAATGGCAGCAAAAACGGGATCAATTTGTGTCAAAAGGTGTGAGCAACGGCAACCGCAGTCTGGCGGTCAAAGGAGAAGGGGCCGAGCTGTACGATCTGGACGGCCGGAGATTTATTGATTTTGCAGGCGCCATCGGCACGTTAAATGTCGGACACTCGCATCCGAAGGTGGTTGAGGCTGTGAAGCGGCAGGCAGAGGAGCTGATTCATCCTGGCTTTAATGTCATGATGTACCCGACTTATATCGAGTTAGCCGAAAAACTGTGCGGCATTGCACCGGGCAGCCATGAGAAAAAAGCGATTTTTCTTAACTCAGGTGCAGAAGCGGTCGAAAACGCTGTGAAAATCGCCAGAAAGTATACAAAGCGCCAAGGCGTTGTCTCATTTACGCGCGGGTTTCACGGGCGCACGAATATGACGATGAGCATGACAAGCAAGGTAAAACCTTATAAATTCGGTTTCGGGCCTTTTGCGCCAGAGGTTTATCAAGCGCCGTTCCCTTATTATTATCAGAAGCCGGCCGGCATGAGTGATGAAAGCTATGACGATAGGGTCATTCAAGCATTCAATGATTTCTTTATCGCTTCAGTGGCGCCTGAAACGGTGGCGTGTGTCGTGATGGAGCCGGTGCAGGGAGAAGGCGGGTTTATTATTCCTTCGAAACGGTTCGTACAGCACGTCGCTTCATTCTGCAAAGAACACGGCATTGTTTTTGTTGCTGATGAAATCCAAACCGGCTTTGCCAGAACTGGCACTTATTTCGCAATTGAGCACTTTGATGTAGTGCCCGATCTGATCACGGTTTCTAAATCGCTTGCGGCAGGCCTGCCATTAAGCGGCGTGATCGGGCGTGCGGAAATGCTTGATGCGGCAGCGCCAGGGGAGCTGGGTGGCACGTATGCCGGCAGCCCGCTCGGCTGCGCGGCGGCTTTGGCAGTCTTGGATATTATCGAAGAAGAAGGACTGAATGAGCGATCTGAAGAAATTGGCAAAATCATTGAAGACAAGGCGTATGAGTGGAAACAAGAATTCCCATTCATCGGTGACATCCGCAGACTCGGGGCGATGGCCGGAATCGAAATCGTCAAGGATCCAGACACGCGTGAGCCTGATAAAGCAAAAGCAGCAGCGATCGCGGCCTATGCGAATCAAAACGGATTACTTTTGCTGACAGCGGGAATTAACGGTAATATCATCCGCTTTTTGACACCGCTCGTCATCTCAGACAGCCTTTTAAATGAAGGGCTCAGCATCTTGGAGGCGGGCCTGCGAGCTTAATCATTGGAAAGAAAACGGCTGGGTCTGCTATCATTTTAAGTAATCATGAAAAGAAAGGAATGTTCAATATGCCAGATCAATTAACGGTCTACAACCCGGCTACGGGCGAGGAGATCAAAACGATTCCTCAGCAATCAGCCACAGAGGTAGAAGAAGCCATTGAACGTTCACATCAAGCGTTTAAAACGTGGTCTAAAACATCAGCGAACGAAAGAGCGTCTCTTTTGAAAAAATGGTATGAGCTGATTGTTGAACATAAAGAAGAGCTTGCAGATTTAATTACAAAGGAAAACGGAAAACCCTACCAGGAAGCAGTCGGCGAGGTACTTTACGGCGCAGGCTATATCGAATGGTTCGCAGAGGAAGCGAAGCGTGTGTACGGAAGAACGGTCCCGGCCCCGACAACTGGTAAACGAATTGTTGTCACACGCCAGCCGGTCGGCCCCGTTGCTGCTATCACGCCCTGGAATTTCCCGAATGCGATGATTACACGCAAAGCGGCGCCTGCTCTTGCCGCTGGCTGTACATTTATCATCAAGCCGGCGCCGGACACACCGCTGTCTGCTTATGAACTGGCACGCCTCGCATATGAAGCGGGCATTCCGAAGGATGTTCTTCAGGTTGTAATCGGCGATGGAGAAGAAATCGGAAATGTGTTCACAAGCAGTCCGAAAATCCGCAAAATCACGTTCACAGGCTCAACACCTGTAGGGAAAATCCTTATGAAAAACAGCGCGGACACCGTGAAGCACGTCTCAATGGAGCTCGGCGGACACGCCCCGCTGATCGTAGATGAAGATGCAGACATTGACCTTGCCGTTGAACAGGCGATGGCGTCCAAATACCGAAACGCCGGCCAAACCTGCGTATGTGCTAACCGCCTGATCGTTCATGAATCCATTAAAGATGAATTTGCTGCGAAACTGAGCGAGCAAGTGTCTAAGCTGAAAGTCGGAAATGGACTTGAGGAAGGCGTCAATGTCGGCCCGATCATCAATAAACGAGGCTTCGAAAAAATCGTCAGCCAAATAGATGATGCGGTTGAAAAAGGCGCGAAAGTGATTGCTGGGGGCACATATGACCGAAACGATGACAAAGGGTGCTACTTTGTGAATCCGACAGTGCTCACCGATGTCGATACGTCCATGAACATCATGCATGAGGAAACATTCGGCCCGGTCGCCCCGATCGTCACGTTTTCTGATATTGATGAAGCGATTCAGCTTGCAAACGATACACCGTATGGCTTGGCTGCTTACTTCTTCACAGAAAACTACCGCCGCGGCATCTATATTTCCGAGAATCTAGAGTATGGCATTATCGGCTGGAATGACGGCGGACCGTCAGCGGTTCAAGCGCCATTCGGCGGAATGAAAGAAAGCGGCATCGGCCGTGAAGGCGGTTCAGAAGGTATCGAGCCGTACCTTGAAACAAAATATTTGTCCATCGGTTTATAAAAGAATGCACGCTCCTGAGAGCTGCCGGATTTTCCGGCAGCTCTTTTTGTGTTCCGGCGAATAATCACAACAATTCCAGCCAAAATAACAGCAAATACATTTTGAAAGAAGGTTCCCCAACAATGGATTTATTATTGGCTCTTCTCCCGGCTTTGTTTTGGGGGAGCATTGTTCTCTTCAATGTGAAATTAGGCGGCGGGCCGTACAGCCAGACACTGGGAACGACGATCGGGGCGCTCATTGTTTCTATCGTTATTTACTTTTTTGTTCAGCCCGTTCTGTCCCTTCGCATTTTTATTGTTGGAATCGTATCCGGCTTATTTTGGTCACTTGGACAGGCCAACCAGTTGAAAAGCATTCAATTGATGGGCGTGTCGAAAACAATGCCGATTTCCACAGGAATGCAGCTCGTTTCCACCTCGCTGTTCGGTGTGATCGTGTTCCGCGAATGGTCAACACCGATTGCGATTACGCTTGGCGTTCTCGCTTTGATCTTTATCATTGTGGGAATCATTCTCACGTCCTTGGAAGATAAGAATGATAAAAAAGAGGGCGAGCCAAGCAATTTGAAAAAGGGCATTTTGATTCTCCTTGTTTCGACTCTTGGTTATTTGGTTTATGTAGTCGTGGCCAGATTATTCAATGTGTCCGGCTGGTCCGCGCTGTTGCCACAGGCAATTGGCATGGTGGTCGGGGGGTTAGTTTTAACCTATAGGCACAAACCCTTTAACAAGTATGCGATCAGAAATATTCTCCCAGGGTTAATCTGGGCAGGCGGAAATATGTTTTTGTTTATTTCTCAGCCGCGAGTCGGCGTTGCAACGAGCTTTTCCCTTTCACAAATGGGAATTGTCATTTCTACGCTCGGCGGTATTTTCATCCTGCGTGAAAAGAAAACGAAACGCCAGCTTATAGCAATTGCGATCGGTATTATCCTGATTATTGCCGCCGCCGTATTCTTAGGAATCGCCAAAACAAATTCATAACAAATGGAGGAGGATGTATATGTATCCGGATTTAAAAGGAAAAGTCGTCGCTATTACAGGAGCTGCTTCAGGGCTCGGAAAGGCAATGGCCATTCGCTTCGGCAAGGAGCAGGCAAAAGTGGTCATTAACTATTATAGTAATAAGCAAGATCCGAACGAGGTAAAAGAAGAGGTCATCAAGGCGGGCGGTGAAGCTGTTGTCGTCCAAGGAGATGTCACGAAAGAGGAAGATGTAAAAAATATCGTGCAAACGGCAATTAAAGAGTTCGGCACACTCGATGTTATGATTAATAATGCCGGTCTTGAAAATCCTGTGCCATCTCACGAAATGCCGCTCAAGGATTGGGATAAAGTCATCGGCACGAACTTAACAGGTGCCTTTTTAGGAAGCCGTGAAGCGATTAAATATTTCGTAGAAAACGATATCAAGGGAAATGTCATCAACATGTCCAGCGTGCATGAAAGGATTCCGTGGCCGTTATTTGTCCACTATGCAGCTAGTAAAGGCGGAATTAAGCTGATGTCTGAAACGTTGGCTTTGGAATACGCGCCGAAGGGCATTCGCGTCAACAATATCGGGCCAGGTGCGATCAACACGCCAATCAATGCTGAAAAATTCGCTGACCCTAAACAGAAAGCAGATGTAGAAAGCATGATCCCGATGGGCTATATCGGCGAACCGGAGGAAATTGCCGCAGTGGCAGTGTGGCTTGCTTCGAAGGAATCCAGCTATGTTACAGGCATCACATTGTTTGCGGACGGCGGAATGACGAAATATCCTGCTTTCCAGGCAGGCCGCGGTTAAACATAAAAAGCGACCCAGACATGACATCTGGATCGCTTTCTTTATTAGGCACGCTTTTTCTTTACAAGTGCTGCTACAGATAAAATAATGGCAGCCGCAGACAGCACAATCGCTGTAATGTCTAGAGCTGAAGAACCTGAGTTTTCGGAATCGTCTTCTGTTTTCGTGGCGCCGTGCTCATCTGTCACTTGTTTTGCAGACGTGATGTTTGTAATGGAATGAGGTGTATCGGCATCCTCGTCACCTGTCCACTCAACAATGCTGCCGTCTTTGTAATATTGGTATGCGTCCCAAGCAGCTTCCTCTGCTTTGTCAGGGTTTTTGGCAACAAAGGTAAACTGCTGGAACTGTCCTTCCTGAATGCCTCCGTCAGTCGCCTCCCATGTCACGGACACTGATTTGTCATCATGTTTTTGAGTGGAAACCTTCCAGCCCGGAATTGGCTCATATTGCTGGAATTCAACATCCTTCGGCATTTTGAGGACAACCTTCGTTGTCGGCAGATTTTTCTCAGAAGGAACCTTCATTGTATACGTTTCCCAAGAGCCTGCAGCAGACTCAGCCGGTTTTACAGAAACATGCGCGCTGGCAGGGGCCGAAAAGAATAAGAGGGAGCCGACAATAGCCGGACATAGTGTCAATGCGATTTTTTTCAACAACGTAAACACTCCTTAATTGGTCTTTGTAAACATGATATTGATTTCGTTAAAGTCGCCGGTCAGGCCGTGGACTTTGATCTTCCAGTTTCCTTTTTCATTAATCGACAGGTTTTGATCCTGGAAGACGCCTTTTGTTTTTTCTTTTAATGTAAAGGTGCTTTTGTTTTCGCTGCCTGACAGGCCTGTTTTATAAACGGTTAACGTGATTTGCTGGATGTTTTTCACGGGATCTCCGTTATGGTCGGTGACCCGCAGCTCAAAAACGTTTTTTCCGGGCTGGTTTGGGCTGATGCTGAGAGAAACGCTTTGTCCGTTCTCAATCGCTTTGGTTTGGTAGAACGGTTCCGGCGCTGGATCAGGCGGGCTTGGCAGGCTTGTAAACACAGCCGCTGTGATCAATACAGCGATGCCGATTGCCCACTCCGCTTTCAACGTTCGGCTGATTCCTGTGCGGCGCTGCTTTCTGGTAAGCAGAAAATGAATTGCGCCTAAGACCAGCATGAAAACAAACAGCCCGCTTTTCACTAAAAGAGCTTGGCCGTACGCTGTATGGAACAGTGAATCCATTGAACGAATGATGAAAAATCCATTGAGCAAGCCTGAAAACAAAATGACGCCGACTGCAGTGAGCGCCCATGGGGAGAACCGTCTGACCGTCTCCCACGCGAGCGTTTTGTCAGGCTGCCTCCATTCTTTTGAGAGCAGCAAAACGAGTGCCGCTATTCCGCCGACCCAGATGGAAGCGGAAGTTAAATGAAGGAAATCCATCAAAATGCCGACCGTTTTTTCTTCAACGACAGCAGCATGCCCGGTAAACGCCTTGGCAAGCAGGAGACCGAAAAAGAAAATGAGCGGCGCTGTCCAATAGCCAAAGGATGAAAAGCGGTTTTTCCGTATCGCAGGGATGACAGACAGTGCGAGCAGCACGAACAGCGCAGCCTGTATGATCCAAACGGAGCCGCCTGCTGTCTCAAACAGTGTTTCTCTGATGTAGCCCGGCTGGAATGCGCTGCCCCAGCCGCCGCCTGCGTTCGCTTTTGTCTGAATCGGAAGCTGAAGCAAAAGCGCCAGCCCCAGTGCTGTGATCGAGCCGGTCAGGATACGTCTTGTCCGTTTGACGAGCTGTTCTGATTTCCCTTTATACCAGAAAAGATGGAAGAAAACCGTTCCGATAAACAGAGATAAGGCTGTATACAGAATCGCGCGATCTGCTGCTGTTCCCGGATTCAGCGCTGAATCGGCTGCTTTTTGGCTGCTGAATCCGCCATCCGCTTTCCCGATACTGAACGGAATGACGCCGGAAACAGGATGCCCGTCCGCGGATACGGCATTCCATTCCGCTCTGTACACATCTTTAGGCAGATTCTTCTTCAGCTTCACTGTCATGATGTGATGATTATCTTTTTTGATTTCAGTCTTGTCCGTATCCACACGGTCGCCGTTTGAATTATAGACTTTAATGTAGTGAAACCCTTCTTCAACCGGTTCATTAAATTCGATTTCCACCTGCGCAGGAGCACTTTTTAATTCGCTGTTTTCCCCAGGTGAAGATTTGACAATATAGGCGTGAGCAAAGCTTGTTTTCGGCAGGAAAACAAGAAAAAGCAGAAGGATGATCCACCATCTGTTTCGCTTCATCACTCAGACACCACCTTCCGCTGTATGTGTTGTGTTATTTCTTGGTGCAGGTGCAGCGTTTCTTTCGGTCTTGAAGCATGTCTTCCAGCGCTTGGTCGAAAGTGCAGACGGCTCCGCCGAATCCTTTTTGAAATCGTTCGGCATGGTCAAGTGTCGCAAACGGAATGGCCTGCGGCTGGCAGCAGTGCAGGTTTAATTCAGCATTTACGACGAAATAAGCCGAACCGGCACTGACGGTTGTCTGTAACAGAAAATCTCTGCAAATCAAGTGTGAAACCTCTTCCGTTTTATCCGCGTAACGCAAAAACGCGCAATGTGCGCAGCATAGCTGTTCAATGTCTTGGTTTACCGTAATCAGCTGAACCGAATGAGCTTGATTGACGGGCTTCAAGCAATAGCTGCACATATGATCCGTTTGAGGTGTTCGGGCGGGGAGCGTGATGCCGCCGGCCGTTTTAATGACCTGATTTGACTGAACCAGCTGATTGACATCTCTGTATACCGTCATTTCCGAAACGCCAAACCTTGCGCTGATGTCAGAAATTCTGAGCGCGCCTTCTTCTTTCAGCCACTTCAGTATGTGTTGCTGTCTATTAATCGGAAGCATTCATACACCCTCTTCATTAAGATCTATTTAAGCGTAGAGGATTTTAGAGACAGAGACAAGTAAGCTGATGATAAAAAATGTGAAAATGTGTTGAACAGCAACAAAACGAAACAGAAGGGACTCTGGTATAATAGACATATGGAATAGAAAGTGAGGAATACCCTATGAAAGAAACACCATGCCCGAACTGCGGCAAACCTTTGACAGGCGACATGGTCAGATCATCAAATGTGCCTTGTCAATTTCGCTGCGGACATTGCCGGGAACGGCTTTATGAATATAAAGTATCAGCTCCGATTATGCTGGTATCATTAGCGGCTATTGTGCTGCTCATTTATCTTTTGCTGCTCCTCCGCAATGCGGCAGGTTCAATGCTGCCGGCCGTACAGCACGTGCCAATGGCTGTTTTTGCGCTTGTGTGCGCCTATCCCGTCTTTATTGTGAGTGAGCGAATGATCGCTAAGTACGTGATTCAAAACGGCAACATTATTTATAGAGGAAAGAGAAAAGGCTCCTGAAACCAGGAGCCTTTTTATTTTTAAAAAATTGTCACAGTCATGTGCCAAAGTCCTCTTTACTTTCAATTGTATAGGGACTGTAAGCGTTTTAACATAGAGTCAAAGGGAAGCATCATTCTCTGAACATATTTTTGCACCTTACAGCGACAAACAAAACAGGGAGGGTTTATATATGCAGCAGCAAGAACAGCAGCAAGGCGGCATGAAAGTGAAAGTGCAGCGCTTTGGGAGTTATTTGAGCGGAATGATCATGCCGAATATCGGCGCGTTCATCGCGTGGGGTATCATTACCGCGCTGTTTATTCCGGCAGGATGGTTTCCGAATGAACAGTTGAACACGCTGGTCAGCCCGATGATTACGTATTTATTGCCGCTTTTGATAGCGTATACAGGCGGAAAAATGATCTACGACCACCGCGGCGGAGTTGTCGGAGCGACAGCGGCAATTGGGGTGATTGTCGGATCGGATATTCCAATGTTTTTAGGCGCAATGATTATGGGTCCGCTTGGCGGATACCTCATTAAACAGACTGATAAATTATTCAAGGATAAAGTCAAACAAGGCTTTGAAATGCTGATCAACAACTTTACGGCAGGGATTGTCGGCGCGGCTTTAACGATTCTCGCGTTTTACGCCATCGGCCCGGTTGTCCTGACGCTAAATAAATTGCTGGCGGCTGGTGTGGAAGTCATTGTACACGCTAATTTACTGCCGGTAGCCAGTGTTTTTGTAGAACCGGCGAAAGTGTTGTTCCTCAACAACGCCATTAACCACGGAATCTTAAGCCCGATCGGAATCGAGCAAGCATCCCAAACAGGAAAATCAATTCTGTTTTTAGTAGAAGCAAACCCTGGACCGGGGCTCGGCATTTTGCTGGCGTACATGTTCTTTGGCAAAGGATCTTCAAAATCAACGGCTCCCGGTGCGGCGATCATCCATTTCTTCGGAGGGATTCACGAGATTTACTTCCCGTACATTCTGATGAAACCGGCCCTGATTCTCGCAGCCATTGCCGGCGGAGCAAGCGGACTCTTAACGTTTACGATCTTTAATGCCGGACTTGTCGCGGCAGCGTCACCGGGAAGCATTATTGCATTGATGGCAATGACGCCAAGAGGAGGCTATTTCGGCGTATTGGCGGGCGTATTGGTCGCTGCAGCTGTATCGTTCATCGTTTCAGCAGTGATCCTGAAATCCTCAAAAGCAAGTGAAGAAGACCTGGCTGCCGCAACAGAAAAAATGCAGTCCATGAAGGGGAAGAAAAGCCAAGCAGCAGCTGCTTTAGAGGCGGAACAAGCCAAAGCAGAAGAAGCGTCTGAGCTGTCTCCTGAAAGCGTGAACAAAATTATCTTTGCGTGTGATGCGGGAATGGGATCAAGTGCCATGGGGGCATCCATCTTAAGAAACAAAGTGAAAAAAGCGGAGCTTGACATCAGTGTGACCAACACGGCCATTAACAATCTGCCAAGCGATGCGGATATTGTCATCACCCACAAAGATTTAACAGACCGCGCGAAAGCAAAGCTGCCGAACGCGACGCACATATCAGTGGATAACTTCTTAAACAGCCCGAAATACGACGAGCTGATTGAAAAGCTGAAAAAGTAATCTTATAGAAAGAGAGTGATACTCATGCAAGTACTCGCAAAGGAAAATATTAAACTCAATCAAACGGTATCATCAAAAGAAGAGGCCATCAAATTGGCAGGCCAGACGCTGATTGACAACGGCTACGTGACAGAGGATTACATTAGCAAAATGTTTGAACGTGAAGAAACGTCTTCTACGTTTATGGGGAATTTCATTGCCATTCCACACGGCACAGAAGAAGCGAAAAGCGAGGTGCTTCACTCTGGAATTTCAATCATACAAATTCCAGAGGGCGTTGAGTACGGAGAAGGCAACACGGCAAAAGTGGTATTCGGCATTGCGGGTAAAAATAATGAGCATTTAGACATTTTGTCTAACATCGCCATTATCTGTTCAGAAGAAGAAAACATTGAACGCCTGATCTCCGCTAAAAACGAAGAAGATTTGATCGCCATTTTCAACGAGGTGAACTGACATGATCGCCTTACATTTCGGTGCGGGAAATATCGGGAGAGGGTTTATCGGCGCGCTGCTTCACCACTCCGGCTATGATGTGGTGTTTGCGGATGTAAACGACACGATGGTCAGCCTCCTCAACGAAAAAAAAGAATACACAGTGGAACTGGCGGAAGAGGGACGTTCATCGGAGATCATTGGCCCGGTGAGCGCTATTAACAGCGGCAGCCAGACCGAGGAGCTGTACCGGCTGATGAATGAGGCGGCGCTCATCACAACAGCTGTCGGCCCGAATGTGCTGAAGCTGATTGCCCCGTCTATCGCAGAAGGTTTAAGACGAAGAAACACTGCAAACACACTGAATATCATTGCCTGCGAAAATATGATTGGCGGAAGCAGCTTCTTAAAGAAAGAAATATACAGCCATTTAACGGAAGCAGAGCAGAAATCCGTCAGTGAAACGGTAGGTTTTCCGAATTCTGCCGTTGACCGGATCGTCCCGATTCAGCATCATGAAGACCCGCTGAAAGTATCGGTTGAACCATTTTTCGAATGGGTCATTGATGAATCAGGCTTTAAAGGGAAAACACCAGTCATAAACGGCGCACTGTTTGTTGATGATTTAACGCCGTACATCGAACGGAAGCTGTTTACGGTCAATACCGGACACGCGGTCACAGCGTATGTCGGCTATCAGCGAGGACTCAAAACGGTCAAAGAAGCAATTGATCATCCGGAAATCCGCCGTGTTGTTCATTCGGCGCTGCTTGAAACTGGTGACTATCTCGTCAAATCGTATGGCTTTAAGCAAACTGAACACGAACAATATATCAAAAAAATTATCGGCCGCTTTGAAAATCCTTTTATTTCGGACGATGTGACCCGCGTAGCGAGGTCACCTCTCAGAAAACTGGGAGAAAATGATAGACTTGTAGGCCCGGCAAAGAAAATAAAAGAACCGAATGCACTGGCGGAAGGAATTGCCGCAGCCCTGCGCTTCGATTTCACCGGTGACCCTGAAGCGGTTGAACTGCAAGCGCTGATCGAAGAAAAAGGATACAGCGGCGTACTTCAAGAGGTGTGCGGCATTCAGTCCCATGAACCGTTGCACGCCATCATTTTAAAGAAACTAAATCAATAACCGACCACCCGTGACACAATGTCACGGGCTTTTTTTACTATCTCGCAATCTAGTATAATAGAAAGCGCTTACGATAACAGGGGAAGGAGAATGACGATGAAACAATTTGAGATTGCGGCAATACCGGGAGATGGAGTAGGAAAAGAGGTTGTAGCGGCTGCTGAGAAAGTGCTTCATACAGCCGCTGAGGTACACGGAGGTTTGTCATTCTCATTCACGGCTTTTCCATGGAGCTGTGATTATTACTTGGAGCACGGCAAAATGATGCCCGAAGATGGAATACATACGCTTACTCAATTTGAAGCGGTTTTTTTGGGAGCCGTCGGAAATCCGAAGCTGGTTCCCGATCATATATCGTTATGGGGACTGCTGCTGAAAATTCGGAGGGAGCTTGAGCTTTCCATTAATGTGAGACCCGCCAAACAAATGGCGGGCATTACGTCGCCGCTTCTGCATCCAAATGATTTTGACCTCGTGGTGATTCGCGAGAACAGTGAAGGTGAATACAGTGAAGTCGGCGGGCGCATTCACAGAGGCGATGATGAAATCGCCATCCAGAATGCCGTGTTTACGAGAAAAGCGACAGAACGTGTCATGCGCTTTGCCTTCGAATTGGCGAAAAAACGGCGCAGCCATGTGACAAGCGCCACAAAGTCTAACGGCATTTATCACGCGATGCCGTTTTGGGATGAAGTCTTTCAGCAGACAGCCGCTGATTATAGCGGAATCGAAACATCATCTCAGCATATTGATGCGCTGGCCGCTTTTTTTGTGACGCGTCCGGAAACGTTTGATGTCATTGTGGCGAGCAACTTGTTCGGTGATATTTTAACCGACATCAGCTCAAGCCTGATGGGAAGCATCGGCATTGCGCCTTCTGCGAACATCAATCCATCCGGCAAATATCCGTCCATGTTTGAACCGGTTCACGGCTCAGCTCCTGACATTGCCGGACAGGGCCTTGCCAATCCGATCGGCCAGATTTGGACAGCGAAGCTGATGCTCGACCACTTCGGAGAGGAAGAATTGGGGGCGAAAATTCTGGATGTAATGGAGCAAGTGACTGCCGATGGCATCAAAACACGCGACATTGGGGGACAAAGCACAACGGCTGAGGTCACTGATGAAATCTGTTCGCGCTTAAGAAAGCTCTGATGAATCAGGCCGGGGCAGATGGCTGCCCCGGCCTGTCCATTTCCTTACGAAAATTTCCACGAAAGTCTAACCAAGCAGTTCCAAATGCTGTATAATAATTTGGAATTCTTAGGAAAGCATCGGGTGAAGGAAGTTGAATGCAAAAACAATCACGTTAAAGAAAAAAATAAAAATCAAAACGATCGTTGTACTCAGTATTATTATGATCACAGCTCTCATTTTTACGATCAGATTGGTGTTTTACAAGCCTTTTCTTATTGAAGGATCATCAATGGCCCCAACGCTTAAAGACTCAGAAAGAATTCTGGTTGATAAAGCAGTCAAATGGACTGGCGGGTTTCACAGAGGCGACATCATAGTCATTCATGACAAAAAGAGCGGCCGCTCATTTGTCAAACGTTTAATCGGTTTGCCTGGTGACAGCATTAAAATGAAAAATGATCAGCTATACATAAATGATAAAAAGGTGGAAGAACCATACTTAAAGGAATATAAACAGGAGGTCAAAGAGTCGGGTGTAACCTTAACAGGTGACTTCGAAGTTGAGGTTCCTTCCGGTAAATATTTTGTGATGGGAGATAACCGTCTCAATTCACTGGATAGCAGAAACGGAATGGGCATGCCTTCTGAGGACGATATCATCGGTACTGAATCTCTCGTCTTTTATCCATTCGGTGAGATGAGACAGGCAAAATAAAACGCAATGCAACAAAGAACATGGAACGTACGGAACCAAAACACGCGATTATAAAGCACCGTGCGCGTTTAAAAAATTTCTGATGAAACAGGGCGGAGCCGTTTTTCCGCCCCGTTTTTTATGATAGAGAGCGTTTGGAAGAAAAGGGCCCTGTTGAAATAAACAGAATCAGGGTTGGCGAAGCCGTGAAGCGCATCGAATTGATAAATCTCAAGATGGGTATGCTGTTTTTCCCGCAGTTTTTTGATAAGAAGCGCTACGTCAAACGACGGCTCATAATTAGGGAAAAACAATAGGATTGGGCAGGCTGGCACGTGATGAAGAGAGTCGCGTATCCGGGAACCGTAATAACAAACCGATCCGCTCACCTCAGGCATACTGCTGCATTTCCATGCGATAGTAGCCCCCACGCTGAATCCAATCACAAAGATGTGCCGTCCGGCGTTTTGTCTGATCACATTCTGGATGATGGTTTCTCCCGTTTTCAGCCGTTCGTGTTTTGTAAATTGTTCGTATGCCGTTTTTTCTTCTTGCAGTGTGTAGACTTCATCCTCGCCGAGCAGGTTGGGCGTCAACACATCATATCCAGCCATTTTGATCAGCCGGCCCATCTTTTTCATATGGCTGTTTACACCGTATATTTCGTGTACGAGAATGACAAGAGGTTTTGGGGACATAACGGCCTCCTTTTGTGTTTTTTCCATTATATCCTATCGTTTCACTTTAGGCTGAGATATAATGGTCAAAAAAAGGAGATATAAAATGAACTCATTATCTTTGCCTCACCGCTATCCATTTTTGTTTATTGATGGCGTGACGGATAGCGAGCCCGGCAAACATGCGGCAGCTTATAAGCTGATTAGTGAGAACGACTGGTTTATCACTGATACGCAAACAGAAATGCCGTTTTCACTTGTGATTGAAGCGCTTGCGCAAACCGCGGCTTTTACAGGAATTACAGATAAGAACAGCTTGGGATTATTGTCTTCGGTGAAGAAAGCGGAAAAGCTGGGAGAAGCTGTCCCCGGTGACCGGCTTGATCTTACGTTTGAAGTCACGCGCAATCGGCGCGGGTTTGTGTTCGGACATGCCAAGGCATCAGTTGGAGAGCAGCCTGTTGCTGAAGCTGAAATCGGCATCTATATTGAAAAATGAAAAAAACCCTTCACAACATTTTGTGAGGGGTTCTATTTTGTGTCGTAATCCCGTTCGCTTTGAGAGTTATCTCTTTGCTGGCGTTTGTGTTTTTCATCATTCATATTTTCCTTCAGCTCTTCATTAGGAATCGGATCGGTTAAGTCGTTGTGCTCGGGGTTTTCATTTGGTTTGTTTTGCTGTTTTCTTTCTGTCATGTTTGATCACCTCGCCGTTTGTTTTCCTCTTATCCGTTCTCCTCAAACATAGGAAATCGCTTTTTTGTCCCGCTGGGTATAATGTATTAGAATAGAGAGAAGCACAACAAAAAGATAAAGAGAGGTACATATATGTCTGTTCAAAGAGAAGATGTAGATATCAAGCTGATCGCAATTGATATGGATGGTACACTGCTGAACGACGAGCAGCTGATCTCGGATGAAAACCGCAAAGCCATTCGTGAAGCGGAGGATAAAGGTGTGTATGTGGTGATCAGCACGGGCCGGACGCTGATGACGTGCCGGGAGCTGGCGGAATCGCTAAAGCTGTCATCCTTTCTAATCACGGCAAACGGCAGTGAAATTTGGGATTCGAATTTTAATTTGGTGGAACGGAAGCTGCTTCATACGGACCATATTCAAATGATGTGGGATTTGCGGAATAAGCACAACACTAATTTCTGGGCTTCTACGGTGAATAAAGTATGGAGAGGCGAGTTTCCGGAAAACATTACGGATCATGAATGGCTCAAATTCGGCTTTGACATTGAGGATGACGATATCCGAAACGAAGTGCTTGAGGAGCTGAGAAAAAACAAAGAGCTCGAAATCACAAATTCAAGTCCGACAAACATTGAAGTCAACGCGCTTGGCATCAACAAAGCTGCAGCCCTTGCCAAGGTTACGGAAAAACTCGGCTTTACAATGGAGAATGTGATGGCGATGGGCGACAGCCTTAATGACATTGCGATGATCAAAGAAGCGGGTCTTGGCGTCGCAATGGGCAATGCGCAAGACATCGTAAAAGAAACGGCTGATTATATCACGGATACAAATATTGAGGATGGTGTCGCTAAAGCGATTCGCCATTGGGTACTATAAAAAAAGAGAGTCCTAAGATGGACTCTCTTTTTTAGTTTGGCAGGTTTTCTTCTGGGACCATGGTAGGTTTTCTGACAAAAGTATTTCACAAACTGATATGATTCACTTATAATGAAATAAAGTTCAAAAATTCGGAATAGTCGTTCCGAATTTCGGGACAATAAATGACATAAAGCATATCGTTTGCTTTGGCAGGAGGGATTCTGTGTTTCAAATTGATTTAAACTGTGATTTAGGAGAAAGCTTCGGAGCCTACAAGATAGGCCTTGACCAAGATATTTTAGAGTATGTGACATCAGCGAATATCGCATGCGGATTTCATGCAGGAGATCCTAGTGTTATGCGAAAAACCGTCGCGCTTGCAGCAGAAAGAGGCGTGAAAATGGGTGCGCATCCGGGTTTGCCGGATTTACTCGGTTTTGGGCGCCGCAATATGGCGATTTCTCCTGAGGAAGCGTATGATCTTGTCGTTTATCAAATTGGCGCGCTCTCTGGCTTTCTAAAAGCAGAGGGACTTCACATGCAGCACGTCAAGCCGCATGGCGCTTTATACAATATGGCGGCAGTCGATCAAAAACTGTCGGATGCCATCGCGAAAGCTGTCTATAAGGTTGATCCCGGCCTGATTCTTTTCGGTCTTGCTGAGAGCGAGCTCGTAAAAGCGGGAGAACGGATCGGACTACAGACCGCAAATGAAGTGTTCGCCGACAGAACATACCAATCGGACGGCACGCTGACACCGCGCTCCCAGCCGGACGCACTCATTGAAAGTGATGATGCCGCCGTCACCCAGGTCATCAAAATGGTGAAAGAAGGGGCGGTCAAATCTCAGCAAGGACATGATGTGCCATTAAAAGCAGATACAGTCTGCATTCATGGAGATGGAGCCCATGCGCTGACATTTGCGCAAAAAATCAGAAAACATCTCAAAGCGGCTGGAATTGAAGTGACAGCTATTTCAGAACAGAGGTCAACATAAAGGAGGAACAATAGATGGAGCAGCAGAAAAAGACAGCAGGAAAAAAAGCGGGCAGCTGGTCATTGCTGATGGGCGCCGCCTTTTTAATGGCGACATCAGCAATCGGACCGGGTTTCCTCACCCAAACCGCAACATTCACAAACACACTCGCAGCAAGCTTCGGTTTTGTCATCTTAATCTCTATTATTTTAGATATTTTCGCCCAAACCAATGTGTGGCGCATCATCGCCGTTTCTGGAAAACGAGGTCAGGAAATTGCGAATATGGTGCTTCCCGGATTGGGGTATTTCATCGCCATTCTCGTCGTGCTTGGCGGACTAGCTTTTAATATTGGGAATATCGGAGGGGCCGGGCTGGGGCTTCAGGTGCTGTTCGGCATTACACCTGAAACAGGCGCTTTAATCAGTGCTGTTATTGCCATTTTGATTTTTGTCATCAAGGAAGCAGGAAAAGCGATGGACCGTTTTACGCAAATCGCGGGGTTCGTGATGATTATTTTAACGGTCTACGTTGCGGCGACGACAGCTCCTCCGGTCGGACAGGCAGTCGCAAATACATTCGTCCCGGAACACATCAGCATATTTGCCATTGTCACCCTAGTGGGCGGAACCGTCGGCGGTTATATCACATTTGCCGGAGGACACCGTTTGCTTGATGCCGGAATTAAAGGGAAGGAATCCATTCCGCAGGTGACAAAAAGCTCGGTTGTCGGCATTTTAATTACATCTGTCATGCGTATCGCTCTTTTTCTTGCGGTTCTAGGCGTTGTATCGAAAGGCCTGCACATCGATGAAAGCAACCCGGCGGCCTCTGTCTTCAAACTGGCTGCAGGAAATGTCGGTTATAAAATTTTCGGATTGATCATGTGGTCTGCGGCGATTACGTCTGTTATTGGAGCAGCCTATACATCTGTTTCGTTTTTCAAAACCTTTTCTCCAAAAATTGAAAAGAATTCACGCGGTATTATTATCGGATTTATTGTGATTTCTACGTTAGCTTTTATCACAATCGGCCAGCCTGCGAAGATCCTCGTCCTTGTCGGTTCACTGAACGGCTTAATTCTGCCGATTGCACTCGGAACGCTGCTTGTTGCCGCCTACAAGAAAAACATTGTCGGTGATTATAAGCATCCGCTTTGGCTGACAAGCACAGGCGCGCTTGTAGTGATTGTAATGGCAGTTATGGGAATCTACACGTTAATTACACAACTTCCTCAATTGTGGAGCTGATATAAGTGGAGCAATTAAACAAAATGGCGCCAAAGGATGTACGCGCCCTGATACGAGAGGGGAAAATAAACGGGCCGACCGCAGGCATGTCCGGCGGCTACGCCCAAGCGAATCTTGTGGTTTTGAAAAAGGACCTTGCTTTTGACTTTCTGCTGTTTTGCCAGCGAAATCAAAAGCCCTGCCCCGTGCTGGATGTGACTGAAGCAGGTTCGCCTGTGCCGTCTCTGGCTGCGCCTGATGCTGATATCAGAACGGACTTTCCGAAATACCGTATTTACAGGCACGGTATCTTAACGGAAGAAGTATCTGATATTACGCCATACTGGGAGGACGATTTTGTCGGCTTTCTGATCGGATGCAGCTTCTCCTTTGAACAGGCACTGATCAATAATGGGATAGCTGTCCGGCATATTGATGAAGGGACAAACGTCTCGATGTATAAAACGAATATCGATTGTGTTCCGGCGGGGGCGTTTCACGGACAGATGGTTGTCAGCATGAGGCCGGTTCCTGAACGGCTGGCTGTACGTGCCGCACAAGTGACCTCGCGTTTTCCGGCTGTGCACGGAGGGCCGATCCATATCGGTAATCCGGGAGCAATCGGGATTCGCGATCTCGGGAAACCGGATTTCGGAGATGCCGTTTCCATTCGTGACGGCGAGGTTCCTGTTTTTTGGGCATGCGGGGTGACCCCGCAAGCCGTGGCTATGAATGTAAAGCCTGAAATGGTCATCACACATGCGCCGGGGCATATGCTCATCACAGATATTCGAGACGAGTCGCTTGCGGTGCTGTAACCTCTCGTCATCCTGATGAACGAGAAATAAAAGAGGTGAGAAAGATGACTGTACGATATCAAATCGAACAGCTCGGTGATTCTGCAATGATGATCCGATTCGGAGAAGAAATCAATGAACAGGTTAACGGCATTGTCCATGCCGCGGCCGTTTATATAGAAGAACAGCCATTTCCGGGATTCATTGAATGTATCCCGGCTTTTACAAGTCTAACCGTATTTTATGATATGTATGAAGTGTACAAGCATTTGCCTCAAGGCATAAGCTCACCTTTTGAGAAGGTCAAGCGCGATGTCGAAGAGCGGCTGGTAGAAATAGCCGAAGACTATGAGGTCAACCGCCGTATTGTAGAAATTCCTGTCTGCTATGGCGGTGAATTCGGTCCGGATTTAGAAGAGGTGGCGAAGATCAATCAGCTGTCACCGGAGGAAGTAATCGACATTCATACAGACGGTGAATATGTGGTGTATATGCTTGGCTTCGCGCCCGGTTTTCCTTTTCTAGGCGGGATGTCAAAACGCATTGCAGCTCCGAGAAAATCATCACCAAGACCGTCGATTCCCGCAGGTTCGGTCGGTATTGCGGGATTGCAGACAGGCGTTTATCCGATTTCAACGCCGGGCGGCTGGCAGCTGATCGGCAAAACGCCGCTGGCTCTTTTCCGGCCGCAGGAAAACCCGCCGACATTGCTGCGGGCGGGAGATACTGTGAAATTCGTTCGCATCTCAGAAAAAGACTATCACGCCTATAAGGAGGAGTCCAATTGAGCATGAAAGTATTAAAGCCCGGACTGCTCACAACGGTTCAGGATATAGGCAGAACGGGTTACCAAAAATACGGCGTTCTGGCCAGCGGCGCTATGGACACGGTTTCACTGCGCATTGCCAATCTGTTGATAGGAAACGGCGAAAATGAAGCAGGTCTCGAAATAACGATGATGGGGCCCGGTCCGTCGTTTCATTTTTCAAAACAGACACTGATTGCTGTGACAGGGGCGGACTTCACGCTGCGTATTAATGACGAGGAAGCGCCTTTATGGAAGCCTGTGCTCATCAAGGAAAACAGCACGGTCAGCTTTGGCCCCTGCAAACTCGGCAGCCGTGCTTATTTGGCGGCAGCCGGCGGCATCGAGGTGCCTGCCGTCATGGAAAGTAAAAGCACATACGTCAGAGCAGGCATCGGCGGACTTCATGGCAGAGCGCTTCAAAAAGAAGATGAACTGAACATTGGAGAGATGTCAGCTCTTTCGCAAACCATCCTTTCCCGCTTAAGTTCGCAGCTTGGAAAACAGGGATTTGCAGCACCGAAGTGGTCAGTCAGCCGCGGCAGATTTCTGCCATTGAAGAAGAATCCCGTCATTCGGGTGCTGGAAGGAAAGCAATTTGCCTTTTTCACAGAAGAATCAAAAACGCGTTTTTATCAAGAAGCATTTCGTGTCACGCCGCAGTCTGACCGTATGGGCTACAGGCTCAAAGGAGAACCGCTCGAACTGAAGGCCCCGCTTGAGATGGTGTCGGAAGCGGTTTCATTCGGAACAGTTCAGGTGCCGCCTGACGGCAACCCGATTATCCTGCTTGCAGACCGGCAGACGACTGGCGGCTATCCGAGGATCGCGCACATCATATCCGCTGATCTTCCGATTGTTTCCCAAATCATGCCGGGTGAGCACGTCCAGTTTGAGCCTGTGTCCCTTCAGGAGGCAGAAGCGCTTGCGGTAGAACGGGAACAGCATATAAAAGAACTGAAAACGAGAATAAAGATGGAATGGCTGACATAGCAAAGGGGATGCATGATGCAGAATAAAAACAAAACCGTAGTCAAATCTATGGCGCTGCTTAATTTGTTTTTGCACAAACCAAGCCTAACCTTAAGTGAACTGGTGTCGCTGACGGGAATGCCGAAGACCTCTGTTCACCGGATGGTCAGCTCCTTGGAGGAAATGGGGTTCCTCAGTCGGGATGCGTCCGGCGCTTATTCGCTGGGATTGGTGTTTTTGGAATTCGGACAGCTTGTCGCTGACAGGCTGGATATCAGAAAAATAGCGAAACCGGTGATGGAAGAGCTGTGCCGGGAAGTGGATGAGGCCGTGCAGTTGATCATGAGGGACGGCAATGAAGCGATATACGTTGAGAAAATAGAAGGGACACAGACTGTGCGGCTGTATACGGCGATCGGCAGGCGTTCCCCCCTATACGCGGGAGCGTGCGCCAGAAGCATTCTGTCCTTTCTTCCCCGTGAAGAAATCGAAGCATACATCAAACAAACCGAGCTCATTTCGATTGGCTCCGGAACGATTACCGATCCCGAAAAACTGCTTCAGGAGATTGATGCCTCTGTGCAAAATGGCTATACTGTCAGCTATTCAGAGCTCGAAAACTATACGGCGGCGATCGGCGCCCCGATCTTTAACCATAAGCGCCAGGTGGCAGCCGGCATTAGCATTGCAGGCTTTGAAGCGAGATTTACAGAAGACAGGCTGCCCTATTTAACAGAAAAGGTGAAGGACGCCGCTTTACAGATTTCAAGAAAAATAGGATATACATAAGTAGCCAATCTTTTCTCTGCTGCGTACATTAACGTATCGACGTTCAAGAGTGGAGGAAAGAACATGATGCTTCGATATACAGCTCTGGGCGATTCCTTGACGACAGGGAGAGGCTCCGGGCTGTTTTCACCCGGCTTCGTCCAGCGTTTTGGGGACATGATGGAAGCTGACTTGAAAACAAGAACGGCAATAAACATATTTGCCAGATCAGGCCTGAATACAGAAGAGATTTTGGGACTCCTGTCATATCCCTATGTGCAAAAATGCATTCGAGATGCTGATATGATAACGATCACAGGGTGCGGAAACGATCTCATCGATTCGGTCTTAGCCTACCAAACCTCTAAGGATGAAACGATTTTCAGCCGTGTATCCGCCCATTGCCATGAGAATTTTGAAAAGATGATTGCCAAAATCGCCGAGATTAAAGGAGAAAATCCTTCCCCGTACGCCATCCGAGTGTTCAACTTATACAATCCGTTTCCCGGCATTGAAATCGCCGGCAAATGGATCACATCCTTTAATTCACATTTAGAAACACTTGCATCAGCACCCCATGTCAAAATCGCGGATGCCTATAGCATCTTCAAAGGCAAGGAGCGGGAATATCTGTCCTTTGACGGTGTCCATCCGAACTGCAAAGGCTATCAAGCGATGGCTGAAGCCGTTCACAAGCTAGGCTATAAAGAATTATCAGTTTCATAAAAAACGCGCCTCATGACAGGCGCGTTTTTTATGTGTGATCGAAATATTAAAAGAAACTTAAAATTCTCTGTCTTCTGTTCTACAGACAAACAAAGTGCGCTAGAATAATGGAGGGCGTAGGCAAATATAGCCATAACGTTCAATATTTCGTATATAAGGAAGGATGGTCCTTTTGTTTCGGATTTTTAAAATGTCTTTTGCGGTTATCATTATTATACTGGCGCTTATTGCTTTTAACTATACGGAACACACCTCTGTTATCCAATCAGTCATGCTCGTCTTTCTTGGTGCGGTCATGTTTATGCAGGGGCTTGAAGAACGCAAAAAAGAAAATGACGGCTCAGGCGCTTTTAATATTTATACCGCCGTTTTTGTATGGTCTGTCTCCCTTATCGGTTTTACACTTCATATTATATAAATCTATTACACATCCTGAAAATGCTCGACCGTCGGGAACGGGGTATAGAACCGATGAAGCAAGGCTTTCCACTCTTGATACTCTGAAGAACCGCGAAAGCCTTCCGTATGGTCCTCAAGTGTTTCCCACTCCACAAGAAGCAGATATTTATGCGTTTCCTCCATGCATTTTGATAACGAGTGAGTGATATAGCCCTTCATGCCGGAAATAATCGGCGCCGCTTGCCGGAATGCATCCTCAAACTCTTGTTCAAGGCCTTCTTTAATGTGAAGCATTGCTGCCTCCCTGACCATGCTATCCCTTCTTTCTGTCTTTTCAAATAGTCTACAGCAAACGATAGGAGATTTCTGCAAAATCGGTGAACTTTTCCTTCATTTTCAAAAAAATCTTGCACGCACCAATTCAATTAAGAGAAAATAACAAGTGGAAGGCAGGGGAAAGTCATGTTAAAAAAGTGTATTCTACTAGTATTTCTATGCGTCGGATTGATTGGGTTAATCGGATGCTCCAAAACAGATTCACCAGAGGATCGCATGGAAGCATTCGTGAAACAGTGGAACGATCAGCAATTCGATGACATGTATCAAAGCCTGACTAAAGATGTCAAAAAAGAAATCTCCAAAAAAGATTTCGTCAACAGGTATAAAGCCATCTATGAGCAGGCCGGCGTAAAAAATTTGAAAGTCACTGCGGGAGAAGTAGATAAGGACGATCAAGACAACAAGACAATGAAACATATCCCGTATAAAGTCAGCATGAACACAAATGCCGGCAAAGTCAGCTTCAAGAATACTGCTGTGCTGAAATTAGAAAAAACAGATGACGAGGAGTCATGGAATATAGATTGGGACCCATCGTTTATTTTCAAGCAGCTGGCTGACGACAAAACCGTGCAAATTATGAGCATTGAACCGAAACGAGGCCAAATTTACGATAAAAATGGAAAAGGTTTAGCTGTCAATACAGATGTTCCGGAAATTGGAATTGTTCCCGGAGAGCTTGGCGATAAAAAAGAGAAAGTTATAAAAGAACTCGCCAAAAAACTTGATTTGACTGAAGACGACATCAAGAAAAAGCTGGATCAAGGCTGGGTAAAAGACGATTCGTTTGTGCCGCTCAAAAAGGTCAAGCCTGACCAGGAGAAATTAGTTTCTGAAGCGACGTCATTACAAGGCGTAACAAGAACGAATGTCAGCTCCCGCTACTATCCGTATGGCGAAAAGACAGCCCATTTGACAGGCTATGTCCGCGCCATTACAGCGGAAGAACTGAAGAAAAAGAAAGAAGGAACGTACAGCGATACGTCTAACATCGGTATCGCCGGACTTGAAAATGTGTATGAAGACAAGCTAAGAGGCACAACTGGCTGGAAAATCTACGTGCCGCAAACCGGGGAAGTCATTGCTGAAAAGAAAGCAAAGGACGGCGAGGATCTTCACCTCACAATTGATATCAAAACGCAAACGAAGCTGTATGATGAACTGAAGGATGACAGCGGGGCGGCAGTCGCGCTGCAGCCGAAGACAGGCGAAACACTAGCCCTTGTCAGTGCGCCTTCCTACGATCCAAACGGATTTATTTTCGGCTGGAGCGATAAGGAATGGAAAAAGCTAAACAAAGATAAAAACAATCCGTTTTCAGCGAAATTCAATAAGACATACGCGCCAGGTTCTACCATTAAACCGATTGCGGCTGCTATTGGAATCAAAAACGGCACCCTTAAAGCCGATGAGAAGAAAACAATTAATGGCAAGGAGTGGCAAAAAGATTCGAGCTGGGGCGGCTATTCAGTGACACGTGTGTCTGAGAGACTTCAACAAGTCGATTTGGAAAACGCCCTTATTACGTCAGACAATATTTATTTTGCCCAGAATGCGCTTGATATGGGAGCGGATACCTTCACAAAAGGCTTAAAAACATTCGGTTTTTCAGAGGACGTTCCGTATGAATTCCCGATCCAGAAATCGTCTATTGCAAATGACAAGCTTGATTCAGACATTTTGCTTGCGGATACAGGCTACGGACAAGGGCAAATGCAAATGTCTCCGCTTCACTTGGCAACTGCTTACACGCCATTTGTTGACAATGGAGACCTTGTCAAACCGACGCTGATCAAAAAAGATTCACAAACAGCTGATGTTTGGCACAAGCAAGTGGTCACCAAGGAAGGAGCGGCAGACATTACAAAAGGTCTGAAAGGCGTTGTGGAAGATGAGCGCGGATCAGCGTATCAGCCTGTCGTAAAAGGAATCACAGTGGCCGGGAAAACAGGAACAGCCGAGCTGAAAACATCAAAAGATGATAAAGACGGCACGGAAAATGGCTGGTTTGTCGGCTACGATTACAAAAACAAAGACCTGCTTGTAGCCATGATGATCCAAAATGTGCAGGACCGCGGCGGCAGCCACTATGTCGTTGAGAAAGCGAAAAAGCAATTTCAATCGAATTAAAATGTCTTTTTAAAAGGAGCGAAAGGAAAAAGGGGATCTGAGGCCGAATGAACTAGTAAGGGGCAAAACCCGGTTTATACAAAGAAAAGAGGGATTTTGCATGCAGCGTATTCAATTGGCGGAGGATCTTCAATTTTCAAGAGTCATACACGGGCTTTGGCGGCTGAATGAATGGAACTATTCAGATGCTGAACTTCTGAGTCTCATTGAATGGTGTATCGATCATGGCATCACGACCTTTGATCATGCGGATATTTATGGAGGCTATACGTGCGAAAAGCTGTTTGGAAACGCCCTTGCCCTTTCGCCTGGATTAAGAGAAAACATAGAGCTGGTCACAAAATGCGGTATCGTTCTTGAATCGCCTGAACGGCCCGCTCACAGATCGCATCATTATAACACAAGCAAATCGCATATTTTGGCATCCGTTGAGCAATCGCTTATGAACTTAAGGACGGATTATATTGATGTGCTGTTGATTCACAGACCGGACCCGCTCATGGATCCGGAGGGGGTAGCAGAGGCGTTTCAGGCCTTGAAATGCTCTGGCAAGGTCAGGTACTTTGGCGTTTCAAATTTTAAAGATCACCAGTATCGGATGCTGGAATCGTATTTGCCTGAGAAGCTTGTGACCAACCAGATTGAGCTTTCCGCATACGAATTAGAAAATATGCTCGACGGCACTTTGAACCTGTGCCAGGAAAAACGGATTCCGCCGATGGCTTGGTCGCCTCTGGCAGGCGGCAAAGTATTCACTGAAAACACGGATAAAGACCGACGTGTCCGCACGGCGTTTGAATCCGTCCAAGGGGAAATCGGCGCCGCTTCATTGGACGAGGTCATGTACGCATGGCTGTATACGCATCCGGCCGGCATCATGCCGATTGTCGGAAGCGGAAAGCGCGAGCGGATTTCCGCCGCGATAAATGCGTTGTCATACAAGCTTGACCAGGATCAATGGTTCCGCATTTTTACAGCCGTACAGGGTTACGATATTCCATAAAAAGCATCAGCTTACCAGCTGATGCTTTTTCAATATTGTCACACCGCTTAGTGCCAAATTACCATTTATAAGTGATTGATTCTTTCTTGAAAGCGTTTTATATTAAAGGAAAACCTCTCTATATCCTCTACTGCATCTCCTTGCGACTTCATCCGCACATCAAGATTGTCTAGGAGGTCTTTTTTATGTATATGACTGCCAGAGAACAAAAGCTGTTAAAGCACTTATTATTACAAAACAGATATATAACCGTAACTGAGCTTGCTGAGCTGATGCAAGTCAGCACGAGAACCATTCACAGGGAACTCAAATCAATTAAACCGCTGATGGAAACCGTGGGGCTTACGTTAGATAAACAGCCCGGTAAAGGGTTGAAAGCAGTGGGAAGTCCCGAGGATAAACAAAAGCTGCTTACTGATTTATCATATGAACAGCATGAATACAGCGCCGACGAACGGAAACTGCTCATTCTTTGTTCGTTATTAGAGTCTCAGGAGCCCGTCAAACTATACACGCTTGCTCATGATCTCCAGGTGACGAATGCCACGGTCAGCTATGACTTAGATGAGCTCGAGAAGTGGATTTCCCCCTTCGGACTGACACTGATCCGCAAAAGAGGTTTTGGCATCCAGCTCATAGGGCCGGAGAATGCGAAACGGAAAATTGTCGGCAACTTGATTGTGAACCGTCTCGACATCCAAATGTTTTTGGAAGCGGTTGAATTAAACATCAAAGGAAAAGCCGATTCTTCAGAGAAAATGTTCGGGGTTGTCAGCAAAGGCGAGCTGCTAAAAATGGAGCGCATCTTATTTCAGCTCAAAGAAAAAATCGCTTTTTCATTGTCCGACAGCTCCTATATAGCGCTCGTCGTCCATCTGACGTATGCGATCGAACGAATTAAGCTTGGGGAAACCATCACCATGGAGCAAAATGAGCTTGAGGAACTGAAGAACGCGAAAGAATACAGTTCGGCTCTTGAAATCGCGGGCGAGCTTGAACGTGCCTTCGGCGTGACGATTCCAGAGGCGGAGGTCGGCTATATTACAATCCACCTTCGAAGCGCCAATCGAAAATACAAAACAGAATACAAAGCGCAGGAAATTGAGCTGGAAACAGCCCTGCAAACAAAGCGGCTCATTGGTTTTATTTCAGACAAAATCAGAATGGATCTGACGAAAAACTACTCTTTATATGAAGGCTTGATTGCCCATTTGGAGCCGGCCGTCAGCCGCATAAAAGAAAATATTGAGATATACAATCCGATGAAGGAACAGATCAAGCGCGATTATTTTCTGCTTTATATGGCGATCGAAGAAGGCGTCGAAAAGTATTTTCCGGGCATGTCCTTTTCTGATGATGAAATCGCTTTTATCGTTCTTCACTTTGGCTCGGCTCTTGAAATCAAAAAAGAAGAAGCAAAAGTGAAAGCGCTTGTCGTCTGCTCAAGCGGGATCGGCTCCTCGAAAATGCTTGCCTCCAGACTGAAAAAAGAGCTGCCGGAAATTGAATCGTTTGATATGTCATCTCTGATCGAGCTAAAGGGGAAGGATGTTCAAGCCTATGATATGATTGTGTCCACTGTACCGATTCCTTATGAAAACATTGATTACATCATGGTCAGCCCGCTATTAAATGAGGAAGACGCAAACCAGGTCAAGCAGTATATCAAGCGGAAGATTCCCCTTATTCTTAACAAAAAAAGAAGCCCGAAGGAAGAGGCGCAGCAAGCTGATGTACCTGACATGCTGGAGGCGGCGGAAAGCATAGGGCGGTATATGGAGGTTATCCAAGATGTTCTGCGCCATTTTACGCTAGCTCCACTCAAAACAAACCCGGACCATAGCATGCTTCTGCTAGAGCTTTTTCAACAGCTGAAGAAGGATGGCCTGATCCGTGATCCGGAAAAAGCCGCGGTTTGCCTGGCTGAGCGGGAGAAACAAGGGGGATTGGGAATCCCCGGAACAAACATGGCGCTTTATCATCTCAAAAATGATGAAATCGTCCTGCCTTTTTTCAAAATGTTTGATCTCAGCACCTCCTATGAAGTGGATGGCATGGACGGAAATACCCTCAGGATGACACGCATTCTCGTCATGATGGCGCCTGGCTCATTATCTGCTGAAGGCTCGGAGATTTTAAGCGCGATCAGCTCGGCAATTATCGAGAGCGGAGAAAGCATGGCGGGGTTTCAGGAAGAAGGAGAACAAGAATTGTATCAGCGGTTAAACCGCATATTTTTCACATGGATGAAAGAAAAAAACATACTGTAAACCTGCATGGCACACGTCAAAAATTTGGCGTGTGTTTTTCTGTGGATGGGGAACAAAATAAGAAAATGTGGGACTATTTTATCATTCAGTATTGGAATAATTCCAAAATGAAATAGTTTTACAAGTTATCTTTTTTGGGTTAAAATGGGTGAGGTAAGGAAGAAAATCTAACAAATTATTGAAGATTCAAGAGAATATAGGAGATGACGATATGGAAACATTACAGCATCTGATTCTGCATGACATGCCGAATAGCGAAGAAATAGAGGCTGTAAAAAGCGGAGACCATACACTGACATATAAAGGTTACCGTAAACGGATTAATCAGCTGGCGAATGCCATGCTTCAAAAAGGAATTCAAAAGGGTGACCGTGTTGCATTGCTTTGCAAAAACGGCCATCCCGCCTCAACTGTTATGTTCGCCGCGCTTGAAATAGGTGCTGTTGTCGTACCTGTCAGCTGGCAGCTGAAACCATATGAAATGACAGGCATTTTAAAAGCAAGTGAACCGAAAGCGATGTTTTACGGAGCGGAGTTTAAAGAGACACTGAATGAAGTTCTTCCTGAATTGTCCTCACTGTGTGTAACAATGGAAACAGGAACAGCTTACGAAACATCTGCTGAATTTGAAGCGCTGTTTGCAGGTCCTGATCATTTGCCAGAGACGGAAATGGTTTCCCCTGATGATACAGCACTTCTGATGTTTACATCTGGAACAACGGGAAACCCGAAAAGATGCATGATTACACATGGCGGCATATACAGATACGTTAAAAAATCCAACAGCTCAATAGCACGCATGAAGGGCCTTCGTTTTCTCGCGTGCCATCCGATTTATCATACGAGTGCGCTCATTTGCATCATGCTTGGAACGTTTGCAGAAACAACCTTTGTGTTTACAAAGGATCAAGATCCTGTTCACATGCTGAAGGTCATTGAAGAAGAAAAAATTCAAACTGTGATGGCTCTTCCTGTGTTTTACACGTATTTGCTTGAAGCGTGGGAAACGCATCAAACCGACTTATCTTCGCTTGTGATTTTAATGACAGGCGGAACAAAAGTGCCGAGCAGCCTGATCCGCCGCTATCTTGATATCGGCATTCCGCTCGCACACGGCTATGGAAGCACTGAAGCTTGGGGAATCAGCGCATGGATGCCTGATATGGGAATGGATAAAGCGGCATCTGCAGGAAAACCTGTGGCAGGTGTTAAAGTCAAAGTGGAAGATCCTCTGACCGGAGAAGAACTTCCTCAAGGAGAAATTGGCGAAATCGTTGTTCATACTCCATTCTTATTTAAAGGCTATGAAGACAATCCTGAAGCAACAGCGAAAGTGCTGCAAAATGGATGGTTCAGAACCGGAGATTCAGGCTATGTGGATGAAGATGGCTTTATTTTCATCACGGGACGCTACAAGGATGTCATTATTTACGGAGGCGATAACGTCTATCCTGATCAGGTTGAAGAAGTTATCCAGCAGATCCCGGGAATCCTTGAAACGGCTGTGGTCGGTATTCCAGACCCGCTTTACGGTGAAAAACCGAAAGCTTTTATCGTGAAAAATGGCGGCCAGCGCATCACGGCAGAGGATGTCATCGCATTTTGTAAAGAACGCCTGTCCGCTTACAAAATACCTGAAGTTGAATTTGTTAACGAACTGCCGAAAAACAACCTTGGCAAGGTGAAAAAAGACGTCCTGCGCAATCAGGCTGTACATTCATAAAAGAAGAAGCCCGCCCACTTTATGTGGCGGGCTTCTTTGCAGTTGCACAGACGGAAAGCTCAGGCTTAATGTTCTTAAATTCTATATCAATGTCTTCGAAGCCGGCTGCTTTAAAGTCAGCAATCATCTGTCTTCCAAATGATTTGGTTTTCTCAGGACTGGCATCCGCTTCCCGCGGCTGCATCGTAATGGCTGCTTTGCCGCCTGGCTTTAATGCCCGATAAATCTGTTTCATGCCTTTTGTTTGGTCATTCCAAATGGTGTAGTTGTTAACGGAAATCACTTTATCATAAAACGAGGCGGGGAGAGGAAATGTCTCGATGCTTCCTTGTATCAGGCGCACACCCTTGGATTTCACTCTGCGGGCGGCCATCTTCAGCATGGCCTCTGACACATCAATCCCATGAAGCTGAACATCCTTCTCGCGTTTCAGCACCTGCTCTATGCAGTATCCCGGGCCAAACCCGACTTCTAAAATGCTGTCCCCGCGCGTGATACCCAGCTGATTGATTGTCCACTGATTCAGTGTTTGATTTTCAGCAGCCATGATGTACCCGGCAATCATGCCGATGACGCCCTTTGGCCTGCTGAATCTTCTAGAAAGCATGTTAATCATTCAGCAACCAACCCCCTTTTTGAGCTAATTTCCTCCCAGCGTTCCATGTGAAACATTTTTCTGATAAAGCAATGCGAAGGTGCTAAGCCATGTTTATCCAAAGAGTGTGTGAGGTACACAACAAATAGACATGAAAACAAAGGAGGAGAATCATCATGGCAAATTATCCAAAAGAACTGCCGGCACAAACTCAAAGTCGCCAGCCGGGAATTGAAAGCGAAATGAATCCAAGTCCGGTGTATGAGTACGAGGATTATAAAGGAGCAGACAAATTAAAAGGAAAAGTAGCTCTTATTACAGGCGGCGACAGCGGGATCGGACGCGCGGTTTCCGTCGCTTACGCAAAGGAAGGCGCAGACATCGCCATTGTGTATAAGGATGAGCATGAAGACGCTGAGGAGACGAAGAAACGTGTTGAACAAGAAGGCGTAAAATGCCTGCTGATTGCTGGTGACGTAGGTGAAGAGGAATTCTGCAATGAAGCGGTTGAAAAAACGGTCAAGGAATTAGGCGGCCTTGACATCCTTGTCAACAATGCAGGTGAACAGCATCCGAAAGAAAGCATCAAAGATATTACGAGCGAACAGCTTCACCGCACATTCAAAACAAACTTTTATTCTCAATTTTATTTGACTAAAAAAGCAATTGATTACCTGAAACCGGGCAGTGCCATCATCAATACGACATCCATCAACCCGTACGTAGGGAACCCGACACTGATTGATTATACAGCGACAAAAGGGGCGATCAATGCCTTTACAAGAACAATGGCGCAGGCGCTTGTCAAAGACGGCATCCGTGTAAATGCAGTCGCGCCGGGTCCAATCTGGACGCCACTAATCCCAGCTACGTTCCCTGAAGAAACAGTTGCTCAATTTGGGCAAGATACGCCGATGGGCCGTCCTGGACAGCCTGTTGAGCACGTCGGCTGTTATGTGCTTCTGGCATCAGATGAGTCCTCTTACATGACAGGTCAGACCCTGCATGTCAACGGCGGAAACTTTGTGACGACATAAGAGGGAGTGAGACATATGGGCATCACGAAAGAAGAAGTGAACAGCTACTATCAAAAAGCAGGGATTGTATTAACGGACGAGGAAGTAGACCAAATCCAGCTGATGGATTACGGCTTAGGAAAAGAAAGAAAAGTCGGGCTCCAGCTCTTCGTCTACGTCAATACAGACCGTTATTGTTCAAAGGAATTGGTGCTGTTTCCGGGACAGACTTGCCCGGAACACCGCCATCCGCCGGTCGACGGCCAGGAAGGCAAGCAGGAGACCTTCCGCTGCCGCTACGGAAAAGTGTATCTTTACGTAGAAGGAGAAAAAACGCCGCTTCCAAAGGTTCTACCTCCTCAGGAAGACAGAGAACACTATACGGTTTGGCACGAAATTGAGCTAGAACCGGGCGGGCAATACACGATTCCACCAAATACAAAGCATTGGTTCCAGGCCGGGGAAGAAGGTGCCGTCGTGACGGAGATGTCATCGACGAGCACGGATAAACATGATATCTTTACCGATCCACGAATATAAGGATGGGCTTAACAGCCCATCCTTTTTGTATTGAAAAAAACAGAATCATCGCTATAATGGTTAAAAAAGGAAAGAGGGCGAGGCAATGTTCACTTGCAAGGTAAATGAGCACATCACCATCCGATTATTGGAGCCAAAGGATGCGGAGCGACTGGCCGAACTCATTATCCAAAATCAGCAGCGGCTTGGCAAGTGGCTGTTTTTTGCGGAAAATCCAAGCAGCGCTGAAACGTACCGAGAAACCATCATTCCAGATTGGCGGCGCCAGTATGCCGACCTGAACGGCATTGAGGCGGGGCTCCTTTATGACGGCAGCCTATGCGGCATGATCAGCCTGCATAACCTTGATCAAGTGAATCGTAAGGCGGAAATCGGATATTGGATTGCCAAAGAATTTGAAGGGAAAGGCATTATTACAGCTGCCTGCCGAAAACTCATTACGTATGCTTTTGAAGAGCTTGAGCTGAATCGTGTGGCGATCTGTGCGGCTGTCGGAAACGAAAAAAGCAGAGCGGTTCCGGAGCGGCTCGGGTTTCTAGAGGAAGGCAGGGCACGGGACGGCTTATACGTAAACGGCATGCATCACGACCTCGTCTACTACAGTCTGTTAAAGCGTGAATGGGAAGGCGAAAAATAAAGAGCACACTTTCTTGTTTAAATCTTCCCCGGATGTGGAAAAGTAACAGCGGAGACGTTAAAAAGGAGTGATTCGAGATGAATCAGCAAGACATTAAACAAAAAGTGCTTGATGTTCTAGATCACCATAAAGTAGGTTCGCTCGCAACAGTTCAAAAGGGCAAACCGCATTCCCGCTACATGACTTTTTTCCATGACGGGCTGACGATTTACACACCGACAAGCAAGGAAACTCATAAAGCGGAAGAAATTGAGAACAACCCCAATGTCCACATTTTATTAGGCTATGATTGTGAAGGCTTTGGCGACGCATATGTCGAAGTTGCCGGAACAGCCAAAATCAACAATTCGGCAGAACTCAAGGACAAAATATGGAGTTCCAAATTAGAGCGCTGGTTTGACGGCAAGGATGATCCGAATCTGGTGATTCTTGAAATTGAACCGGAGGATATCAGATTAATGAATGCCGGGGAGAAAACACCGGTCTCACTCGAACTATAAAAAATTTGTGTTTTCAGGGGCGATATGTTATTATGAATAGCTAGTAAGAAAAATAAGCAAATAAAAAAGAAAGTAAACTTCTTTTTTCTGTTTTGAGAGAGAAGCTTACCGCTTCCCAAGCAGCATAACCAGCTGCCCTTATTCTTTTCCTTCATAACAAATCGCCCCTAACGATGAGATGGAAAAAAGACTTTTTTGTTTTACAATTCACACCGGCGCGGCTTCGGAGCCGCAGTGACGATTGAGAGGTAGGGCTTTCGTTGTCTTGTGTTCAAGAAATTTCCATGGTGTTTACTTTCCAGAATGATTCTTCGGAACAATGCTTTATGAATCTAACCCGCCTGACTTGGCGGATGATATAATCTTTATTTGCGTATAGAAAAGAATAAGACAAACCGCCCGGCGTACGCCGGACGGTTTTTTTATTGCAAAAAACACATCGTACTGAAACCTCCTTGTCTTCTTTCCAGTCTTATCTCTAGGATGAAATTGGAGGAAGAATAACGTGCATGTCATTACAACACAAGTACTTTTTATTTTTTGTTTTTTATTGCTGATTCACTCGATAGAAACCTTAGCCTATGCCACAAGGCTTTCCGGAGCCCGCGTTGGATTTATTGCGTCCGCGCTTTCTCTGTTTAATGTCATGGTCATCGTATCCAGAATGTCGAACATGGTGCAGCAGCCCTTTACCGGGCATTTAATTGATGATGCTGGAAAAAACGCACTGGCGATTGTAGGGGAGCAGTTCCGCTTTTTAATTTTCGGATCGACAGTCGGCACCATTTTGGGCATTATCCTGCTCCCGTCTTTTGTCGCTCTTTTTTCACGGGCGATTATTCACTTGGCGGGCGGCGGCGGCTCCGTTTTTCAAGTTTTCCGAAAGGGATTCTCGAAACAAGGATTCAAAAATGCCCTTTCCTATTTGCGTCTGCCGTCTATTTCATATGTAAAAGGATTTCATATGCGCTTGATTCCGAAGCGTTTGTTTGTCATCAACATGCTGATTACATCGATTTATACGATTGGCGTGCTTTCGGCTTTATACGCAGGCCTTCTGGCGCCGGAGCGCAGTACGACAGCCGTCATGGCTTCGGGTTTGATCAACGGAATTGCGACCATGCTGCTGGCCATTTTTGTTGATCCTAAAGTATCCGTTCTAGCTGATGATGTGGCAAAAGGAAAACGAAGCTATATCTATTTAAAATGGACCTCTGTCACAATGGTCACATCAAGGGTGGCGGGCACACTCCTCGCCCAGCTCATGTTTATTCCGGGGGCCTACTATATCGCGTGGCTGACAAAGTGGTTTTAATAAAAAAGGCTGGATCATAAAAATCCAGCCTTTTTTGCGTTCCCTTATTTATATTTCCTTAATCCGCGGTCGTACAAAAAATTTCCGAATGGGACGAAAGCGGCGACGAAGCCGGCAGCTGACCATTTCAGCGGCCATTTGACAGAGAAGGTTGCATAAGCCAAGACAAGCAAATACAAAATGAACAACCCGCCGTGAACCGAACCGACAATTGTCACCGCAAGCGGAAGGCCTGCCCAATATTTAAGCGGCATAGCGATGAACAACAGGATTAAGAGTGACATTCCTTCAATAAAACCCATCGTGCGAAGTCTTCCGATCGGCGTTTGCAGCATAAATCGCCCTCCTTGTGGACACGTTTTCATTTTATACTATAAACAATCCGGGGGGGGCATATGACAGCTTTCAAAAAATGTTCGGAAAACATTCATTTTTACATGCCTTTTCTAGGGAACTGTACTTGTCATTTACAAAAATACCCGAGATAATGTGTACAAAATCAAAAAAGAAGGATGTTGAAATGAAACTTGACCAGATTGATCTGAATATCATTGAGGAGCTGAAGAAGGACAGCCGTTTGTCGATGAGGGAATTAAGCAGAAAAATTAAGCTGTCGCCACCATCTGTAACAGAACGGGTAAGACAGCTTGAATCGTTTGGCATCATCAAGCAATACACGCTGGAGGTCGACCAGAAAAAACTGGGGCTTCCCGTTTCCTGCATTGTGGAAGCAACCGTTAAAAACGCGGATTACGAGCGGTTCAAAAGCTATATTCAAACATTGCCGAATATTGAATTTTGCTACCGGATTGCGGGTGCAGCCTGCTATATGCTGAAAATCAATGCCGAAAGCCTCGAAGCGGTAGAAGATTTCATTAACAAAACATCGCCCTACGCGCAAACCGTCACTCACGTCATTTTCTCAGAAATTGACACGAAAAACGGGCGCGGTTAGAGAGTGCCGCGCGAAGTCTGTTATAATAACAGGATGAGCGTGAAAGAAAGAGAAGTGATCAAGCATGTCAAAAACAGTTGTATTAGCTGAAAAACCTTCAGTCGGCCGGGATTTAGCCCGGGTGCTGAAGTGCCATAAAAAAGGAAACGGTTATCTCGAAGGTGATCAATATATTGTGACCTGGGCTTTAGGCCATTTGGTGACGCTTGCTGATCCGGAAGGCTACGGAAAAGAATTTCAATCATGGCGCCTAGAGGATCTGCCGATTATCCCAGAACCCTTGAAGCTTGTGGTGATAAAAAAAACCGGAAAGCAGTTCAATGCAGTCAAATCCCAGCTTACCCGTAAAGACGTCAATCAGATTGTCATCGCGACTGACGCAGGCCGGGAAGGTGAGCTTGTTGCGCGCTGGATCATTGAGAAAGCGAATGTCCGAAAACCAATCAAGCGGCTGTGGATTTCATCTGTGACGGATAAAGCGATCAAGGAAGGTTTTCAAAAGCTGCGCAGCGGCAAAGAATATGAAAACCTGTACCATTCTGCCGTCGCCAGAGCGGAAGCGGATTGGATTGTGGGGATCAATGCCACCCGTGCACTTACCACAAAATTCAATGCCCAGCTCTCATGCGGGCGTGTGCAGACTCCGACGCTTGCCATGATTGCAAAGCGCGAGGCAGACATTCAAGCGTTTACGCCCGTTCCGTATTACGGCATCCGTGCTGCAGTCGACGGCATGACGCTGACGTGGCAGGATAAGAAATCAAAGCAGACGAGAACGTTCAATCAAGATGTAACAAGCCGTCTGCTAAAAAATCTCCAAGGAAAGCAAGCGGTCGTAGCTGAGCTGAAAAAAACAGCGAAAAAAAGCTTTGCGCCTGCGCTTTATGATTTAACGGAGCTGCAGCGTGACGCCCACAAGCGCTTCGGTTTTTCTGCTAAAGAAACGCTTTCTGTACTGCAGAAGCTATATGAGCAGCACAAGCTCGTTACATATCCGCGGACGGACTCTAGATTTCTATCCAGTGACATCGTCCCGACGTTAAAAGACCGTCTGGAAGGCATGGAAGTAAAACCGTATGCCCAATATGTCAGCCAAATTAAAAAACGCGGCATTAAATCTCATAAAGGATATGTCAATGACGCGAAGGTGTCAGACCACCACGCGATTATCCCGACCGAAGAGCCGCTCGTTCTCAGCAGCCTGAGTGATAAAGAACGAAAGCTGTATGACCTGATTGCGAAACGTTTTCTGGCTGTATTAATGCCTGCATTCGAATATGAGGAAACAAAGGTCATCGCAGAAATCGGCGGAGAAACCTTTACGGCGAAAGGCAAAACCGTGCAGTCGCAAGGGTGGAAAGCCGTTTATGATATGGCGGATGAGGATGATGAGCAGGAGGATGACAGAGATCAGACACTTCCTTCGCTTCAAAAAGGCGACACACTTGCCGTCCGCACGTTAACGGAAACAAGCGGCCAAACGAAGCCGCCTGCCCGCTTTAATGAAGGGACCTTGCTGTCAGCGATGGAAAACCCAAGCGCGTTTATGCAGAGAGAAGAAAAAGGCCTCGTCAAAACGCTTGGAGAAACAGGCGGCCTCGGCACGGTGGCAACGCGTGCCGACATTATTGAAAAACTGTTCAACAGCTTTTTAATCGAGAAAAAAGGCCAAGATATTTTTATCACATCTAAAGGAAAACAGCTCCTGCAGCTTGTTCCGGAGGATCTGAAATCACCGGCCTTAACAGCAGAATGGGAGCAAAAGCTGTCTGCGATCGCGGCCGGCAAATTGAAATCGGCTGTTTTTATTAAAGATATGAAGGCTTACGCTCACCAAACGGTAAAAGAAATCAAAAACAGCAGCCAAACCTTCCGACATGACAATATCACGGGAACGGCATGTCCGGAATGCGGCAAAATGATGCTGAAAGTAAACGGCAAACGCGGGACGATGCTCGTGTGCCAAGATCGTGAATGCGGAAGCAGAAAAACGATTGCCCGAAAAACAAACGCACGCTGCCCGAACTGCCATAAAAGAATGGAGCTTCGCGGCCAAGGCGAGGGCCAAACCTTTGCGTGTGTGTGCGGTCACCGTGAAAAGCTCTCTGTATTTGAAAAACGAAAAAACAAAGACAAAGCGCGTGCTACCAAACGGGACGTATCCTCTTATATGAAAAAACAAAATAAAGATGAGCCGATTAACAACGCGCTGGCAGAACAGCTGAAAAAACTCGGTTTGGATAAATAATAAAAAAACCTGTGCCTATCGCACAGGTTTTTTATTGGACTTAGGTCCTGTTTTCTTAATGTTCAAAAAGGGGAAAAAAAGCTAGCAATCTGCATTTTTTTCTTTTATAGTAAATGTACTTTGTAACATGGCAGTCATATTTTCGTCTATAACTATTTGTGAGCGTCTGATTTGCTTCAGGCGACAAAGGGGGATTTGCCTGTGAGGCATGTACTAATTGCTGTCATCTTATTCTTCTTATCTATCGGACTTTCCGCAGGGTGTGTTGAAGCTGGAAACAAGACCCAAAATCAGTCGGCGACAGAAGTGAATGCCAGCCCGCTCCAGCCGGCGGAATATTTCATCTATCACAATTTAATGAATGACAAAGGGCTGATCAAAACCGATTTTTCAGACCAGCCTTCTTACTTGTCGGAATCTCTCGGACTGTGGATGGAGTTTCTGCTCAGCAAAAATGACGCACCACATTTCCAGGATCAATATCAGCATCTGACTGATTCATTTCTGATGAGCAATCACTTGGTGACGTGGAAGATTCAAAATGGCCAAGCGAGCGGGACGAATGCGCTGATAGATGATATGAGAATTATGCTGTCTCTTGACCAAGCCGCCGCAAAATGGGGCCGCAGCGACTACGCGCAAACGGCTAGGGATATCGGCACGTCTTTGAAGACATACAATATGAACAACGGGTTTTTTACAGACTTTTACGACTCACAGGCCGCTTCAAAGGATGTGACGCTTTCATACGTCATGCCTGATGCCTTAGCTGTCTTAAAGAAGAATGGAATCATAGACGAAGAAACAGAACAGCGGAATGCCAATGTTCTCTATTCAGCTCCTTTAAAAAATGGCTTTCTGCCGAAGACATACAGCTCGGAGACGAAGGAATACACATATGATAGTGAAATCAACCTGATTGATCAGCTTTACGCTGCTTGGCATTTGCCGGAAGGGGATGAAAAAGCATCTGTTTTAGCGGACTGGATCAAGCAGGAATTTCAGAAAAACGGAAAGCTGTACGGGCGGTATTCGGCATATACGAAGGAGCCTGCCGTCCAATATGAGTCTCCATCCGTATATGCCTTAGCCGTATTGTTTTTGACAAAACAGAATGAAAACAGTTCTGTCATCAAAGCCATATATGACAGAATGAATGACTTTGAAATTCATGATCCGGTGAAATCGTATTATGGAGGCTATATGAGCGGCACTCAGACGCATTCATTTGACAATCTGCTGCCGCTGTTAGCCGAAAGGAAGCTTTTTAATGAAAATATCATTCAGTGAATCACAAAAATTATTTGCTTATTTTTCAGGGCTCATCGCGGCCCTGTCTTTGTTTATTTATTATGTGTCAGCCCAGCAATCAGAAGGTGCTCTGATCCTTTGCATCACATTTGGCGTCATCGCCGCAGGCATCTGGTTCGGCCCGATTTACGCGCTGGCAGTGACCTTAATCGTACTCTTTGTTCTCGGCACCTTAATGATGTTTTTCCAGACTGGACAGACATCGCTCTTTCCGGCTGAGGAAGGGCTGCGAATGCTTGTCGTGTGGGGAATCGCGCTTTTGCTGTTTTCTTTTATTTCTGGAAGAATCCACGATATTACAGCAGAGCTTCGGCGCTCAATAACACGGCTTCAATCCGAAATCAAAAGCTATGTTGCTGTTGACAGAGTGACTGGTTTTGATAACAAGCAAAGGATGAAGCTGGAACTTTCAGAAGAAATCAAGCGGGCGGAGCGCTACGGCAATTCTTTTGTGTTTTTGCTGCTCCATATGCATTATTTCAAAGAGTTTAAGTCTTTGTACGGTGAAAAAGAAACGGACCGCCTCTTCCAATATGTCGGTCAGCAAATCAGGACAAGCGTTCGGGAAACGGATAAGAAATTCCGTCCCTCTGACGAGCGTATCGGGATCGTGCTGACGCACACGCCTGCTGAACATATGCCGGCCGTTCTGACCAAGCTGAAGAAACAATTGGATACATATCAGTTGGAAAATGGAAAGTATGTGTCGCTTACGTTCCACGTTTGCTATTTGCCCTACCGCAACGATATCAAAACAGCTGATCAATTTTTAGAAGAACTGGAAAACGAGATGATGATGAATGAACTATAAAGGAATCACATTGCTATGCGTCATGATGCTTCTATTTTCAGCTATTGCGTCTTTTCCCGTTTCTGCGCAAGCGAAAGATCAAGATGCCGGCATTCTCATCATCTATTCAACCTTGGATGGCAAAGAGTCGTCACAAGTCAAAATGCTCGATTTGCTTGCGGGCCACTTTACATCCCATGTGACAGTCAAAAAAGATTCAGACGTTGAAGCGTCGGATTTCAAAGGGAAAGACCATGTGATTTATTACGGCCAAACGAAAAGAAAGCTCAGCAAAAAACTGCTGTCTCTTATCAGCGGCGTAAAAAAACCGGTTGTCGCCATTGGCTATAACGCAGGCCAAATCAGCCAATTTTCCGGGCTTTCATTAGCCCGCAAAGAAAATGTGTTTCAGGTTCACAGCAGGTCGGAAAAGGCCGATGTGTCTCTGGAAAGCGGGCTTAACGTGCTGAGTGTATCAGGCCTGAAAGGAACGGCGCTTTACACCTTCAAAGCCGATGACGGCACAACGCATTCTTTTATATGGAAAACCAAAAAAGGGAATGTGTACATTGGATTAACAAATTTGTTAAATGACAATTTGATCGTGGCGAAACAGCTCAGAGAAGCTTTCGGAGAGAAGGCGGGGACGACGTTATTGTATTTGCGTCTCGAGGATATCAGCCCGATGTCTGATGAAAAATTGCTGCTTCAAGCCGGTACATACCTGCATAAGCGGCATATTCCTTTTATCCTGGCGGTCATTCCGGTTTACTTGAATCCGGAAACAGGCGACAAAGTGTATTTGTCTGATCAACCGAAGATGGTCAAGGTATTGAAAAAGCTGCAAAGCATGGGCGGCAGTATCATTGTTCACGGCTATACTCACGCTTATCGCTACAGTGAAACAGGAGAGGGCTTTGAATTTTGGGATGCAAAGGCGGATCAGCCGATTACATCCGGAAATGCCGAAGACCCCCCGTCCATTTTGGAGAAAGAACAGGACTTCCCGAACGAACAAGCCTATCACAGCTATCTCGAACCATTTCGGGAAAAGGAAGAAACGTATACAAAACAAAAACTGACGCGTGCCATTGAGGATTTGACATCATCGGGTCTTTACCCGCTGGCGTTTGAAGCGCCGCATTACACGATGTCCGATTATGGCTATCAAATCGCCTCGCAGTATTTTACAAGCATTTTCGGCCAGGTCCAGCTCAGCAGCACAACATGGAAAACATCCGGTGCACCTCCGTTTGTGACTGCTCCTTCGATGTTGCACGGAATGACGCTTTATCCGGAAACGATCGGCTTTGTCGACACATCGAAGCAAAACCCGCTCGGTGAGATGGAGGAGCACATCTCCCAGATGATTGATTTTGAAGGCGGAGTAGCCGGAGGATTTTATCACCCGTACCTCGGGATGAAATATCTGCCGGAGCTGGTTGATCAGATGGAACGCATTCCAGACAGTGAATGGCTTGATTTAAAGAAAACGAAACAAACCGTCAAAACAGACAAAGTGGAAATTCATACAAGCGGTGACGGAACGATTCAGGTGAAAAACGGCGTAAGCGCCATTGACGAGTTTTTCGATCATCATCGCCAAACCCCTCTGGAAAAGGCGTTATGGATTCTCTCCGCTGTTGTGCTCTTATTTGTCATCATGTTTGTCAGTTATACGTTTTACTTGAGAGCCACATTGAAAAAACGAATTTTTAAGGAGAGAAGAAGCCTTGGGTAATACGCTGTTCTTTATCTCGCTAAGTTTAATATGGGTTATGCTTCTCTACCACATGTTCCTCATGCAGGGCGGGTTTCGCCACTACATGACCTTCGAACGGAATATCCCGAAGTGGAGAGAAAATATGAAGGAACTGCCGAAGGTCAGCGTCCTCATCCCGGCGCATAACGAAGAGGTTGTGATTCGGCAGACGCTGAAGGCGATGGTCAACCTTTATTATCCGAAGGACCGGCTGGAGATTATCGTCGTTAATGATAATTCATCAGACCGGACGGGTGATATCGTCAATGAATTTTCCGAGAAATACGATTTCATTAAAATGGTGATTACGAAGCCGCCAAATGCAGGAAAAGGAAAATCCTCTGCACTTAACTCGGGTTTTGCCGAATCGAACGGCGATGTGATCTGTGTGTATGACGCCGACAACACGCCTGAGAAAATGGCTGTGTATTACCTTGTGCTCGGCCTGATGAATGACGGAAAGGCAGGCGCCGTGGTAGGGAAATTCCGCGTCATCAATGCAGCGAAGACGCTGCTGACGAGGTTTATTAATATCGAAACGATCTGTTTTCAGTGGATGGCTCAGGGAGGCAGATGGAAGTGGTTCAAAATCGCCACGATCCCAGGCACCAACTTCGCGATCCGCAGAAGCATTATCGAAAAGCTCGGAGGCTGGGATGACAAAGCGCTCGCTGAGGATACTGAGCTGACCATCCGGGTATATAATCTCGGCTATCACATCCGCTTTTTCCCTGCCGCCATCACGTGGGAGCAGGAACCGGAAACATGGAAGGTATGGTGGCGCCAGCGCACCCGATGGGCGCGCGGCAATCAATATGTCGTGCTCAAATTTTTGGCGCAGTTTTTTAAGCTGAAACGAAAACGGATTATCTTTGATTTGTTTTATTTTTTCTTTACGTACTTCCTGTTTTTCTTTGGCGTGATCATGTCAAATGCGATTTTTGTAGTGAATTTGTTTTATGATTTGCATTTGTCTGTTGGATTTTTGGCAATGATTCTCTGGATTTTGGCGTTTTTCTTATTTATGACAGAGGTCATGATTACGTTGAGCATTGAAAAAACAGAAATGAACAAGCAAAACTTTTTTATCGTATTTCTCATGTACTTCACATACTCGCAGGCATGGATTGTGCTTGTTATCTACTCTTTATTCGTAGAAATCAAGCACCGTTTATTCAAGCAAGAGGTCAAATGGTACAAGACAGAACGATACAATCAACATAAAAGCGGGTGACCTTTTTGAAACAAATAATGATTTTTCTCACAAGCTTCATGCTGCTGGCGATGACTGGACAAACGGCTCTTGCCAAAGACGTACAGGTCAGCGGTTCGCTCCTCGGGAAAAGCAGCCAAGAACAAGCCAAACAGCAGGTGCTGACAAGCGAGCTGATTACACTGTATGGATCAAAAGACAGCGCAGAGCTGACGTATCAGATCCCGGCAGGCGCTTCTTCAGGCAATCAGCAATTGGTAATCGAATACGAGGCATCAAATCTTTTAATTTCTCCATCATCGTTAACGGCTGTCATTGATGATGAACCGGTCAAGACGTTAAAGCTTGATGGTGATTCCAAACGGAAAACAGTGAAGCTGAATCTGAATAAAAGCCAGTCTGCGCAAGGCTATCACAACGTATCGTTGAAATTCTACGGCGTCATGAAAGAGGGCGTGTGCGTCAGACAGGATACATCAGGCAACTGGATCAAAATTTATCCGGACAGCCGGCTGACCCTTGCTGACAGCAGTGAAGCGAAGGGAACGTCGCTGGACCATTATCCGTATCCTTTCGCCCAATCTGGAAATACAGCGGAAGAAACAGCTATCGTCATTCCGGATAACCCAAGTTCAGCAGAAATAGAAGCTGCTGTTAAAACAGAAGGCTATTTGAAAACGGTGGACAGCAGTGTCAGTATTGCATATGTCACGGAATCTGAACTAAAAAAAATCGATAAGCCGACGATTGTTATCGGCGTGGACAAGCATTGGAACGGCAAAGTGAAAAAACTGTTGAAACAAGCCGGGTTACAGGCAAAAGGAGAAAACCTTCTGCTTGCGGAGCGGGTGCTGAAAGCAGAGGGCAAGCAGCAGCCGGTTCTGTTTGCGCAAGCGGCGTCCGAGGACGCGCTCACTAAAAAAATCAGCGTGATGACAGATCAGACATATACAGGCCAGCTCAGCGGCGATACACTTTCAATCAGCAAGCTTCAGCAGACTGAAAAAAAAGAAAGTGATAAGCTGACCCTTGAGAATTTTGGAGCGGGCGATATCACAATTGGAGCCGACAAAACATCTTCAGCACATTATTTTTATCCGGCTTCGGCTGTTTTAGATGAAAACCAATCGGCGAAGCTGTCGCTTAAACTGAAAAAGTCTGAAACGATTCAAGCCTCAACGGCTGAAAACGAGTCAGCCTCTCAGGCTGCAGAACTGAAAGTGATGATCAACGGCCAGCCGCACTCGGTCGGGCTTGATGAATTAGGAAAAGAAGATAAAAACGGATTCTATCATGTCACAGTGAAAGTGGACCCTAAGCTGCTGCAAAAAAACCGCTACATTGATATTCAGTTTGTCACGACCGGTTTAAAGGAAAACAACCCTTGTAATACGACTGATAAAGAAAAGTGGGTTTTTATCGATAAAAACAGTACATTATCATACGCCATCAAAGGCATGTCTCCGTCAGCGGATTTTCAAGAGTGGCCGCTTCCTTACGCCGGAAACCAGGATCAAACAACGTTAATCGTGCTTCCTGACACCGTTAGCCAATCGAAGCTAGAGGAGCTTTCTCTCGTAACGGAATCCTTTGGCAGCGAAGCACAGCATTCATATACGGTAAAGAAATCATCTGACGTTACAGCAAAGGATGCAAAAGGACGAAACCTCATTTTCATAGGAGGGATCAATCAATTTTCTCTTCTGAAGGAGAAATCATCAGATCTGCTTGTGCCGCAGGAAAAAAACGGATCGTTTGATGTATCTGGTTTCGAGATGCTGAATGAGACAACAAAACAAGTGGTATTTACCCAAGCATCGGTTTGGGATTCACGCTATACAATGGCAGTCTTTGCACCGTCAAAAGGAGATGGCACGGCTGTCACAAAAGAGATCATCAGTTATCTGAACAGCAACGATGAGTCGGCAACCGTCCTTAATGAAACAAACAGCCAGCAGGTGTTTACAAACCACCAGCAGCTCAAATCGGAAACAAACAGTTCCGGCGCTGAACAACCAACACAGGATCATAGCCAGAAATGGATGTATATTGGTGTGCTGGCACTCATTATGGTGATTGCGGCAGTGTTCATTTGGATTGCCGTAAGACGCAGAAAAAGAAAAACAGATACAGAATAAAACAGAGGCGATTTTAGCCTCTGTTTTTTTATTTTTGGCAAGTAAATTCCATTTGTGGAACCTGTCATTTTATTTTTTTCTCTCAGCCAATAAGCCTCTTTACAACGTGCGGGAACGGGAGTATGATCTCTTTTAGAAAACAAATCGCTTAATCTGAAATCAGAGCGGGGGACCCAATAGAACGGCTTTTTGCCGTTGGGGTGAATCCTTTTTAGGTAGGGCTAACTCTCATATGCCCGAATCCGTCAGCTAACCTCGTAAGCGTTCGTGAGAGGAGATGAATGAAACCTGTGTTCGATGTTATGGCACAGGGGCATCCGTTTGCCTCTGTGTTTTTTGTTGTTCATTTTTGAATGCAAATCGCATACAGAGACATCATAGCAGAAAGGACTATCATCAACATGTGAGAGCAAGACACTGATGTTTTATTGTTTTAATTGAAAAATGAGAAATTAAAAGGGGAAGACATCGATGTATCATTCAATCAAACGTTTTTTGATTGGGAAACCACTAAAATCCCAAGCAGCTGGGGAGCAAAAACTGACGAAATTAAAAGCCTTGGCTATGCTTTCCTCAGATGCGCTGTCATCTGTCGCATATGGGACAGAACAAATTCTAATCATTTTGGCAACAATCAGTGCTGCTGCATTTTGGTACTCCATTCCGATTGCGGTTGGCGTTCTCATCTTGCTGCTCGCACTGATTCTTTCATACAGGCAAATTATTTACGCTTATCCGCAGGGCGGCGGGGCGTATATCGTTTCTAAAGAAAATCTCGGTGAAAAACCGGGATTGATTGCGGGCGGTTCATTGCTTGTTGATTATATTTTAACAGTAGCGGTAAGTATTTCCGCAGGCACGGATGCCATCACGTCAGCCTTTCCTGCATTGCATGATTATCATGTGCCGATCGCTATTTTTCTCGTGTTAGTGATTATGATTTTGAACCTGCGCGGGCTTTCGGAATCAGCATCCATACTTGCCTACCCGGTTTATCTGTTTGTGGTGGCGCTTTTGGTTCTCATTGCAGTCGGGTTGTTTAAACTCATGACAGGACAAATAGACCAGCCAGCCCATCATACACCGCTCGGCACACCTGTAGCCGGCATTACGCTATTTTTGCTGCTTAAGGCTTTTTCCTCCGGCTGCTCAGCGTTGACCGGGGTGGAGGCCATTTCTAACGCGATTCCTGCATTCAAAAACCCGCCTGCGCGAAACGCGGCAAGAACGCTTGCAATGATGGGGATTTTGCTGGCGATTCTGTTTTCCGGCATCACGGTGCTCGCGTACGGATATGGTACGGCGCCGAAGCCTGATGAAACAGTGGTTTCACAAATTGCGGCCGAAACCTTCGGGCGGAATGTGTTCTATTATGTCATCCAAGGTGTCACATCGCTTATTTTGGTCCTTGCGGCAAATACGGGATTTTCAGCCTTCCCGCAGCTTGCCTTCAACCTGGCGAGAGACCAGTATATGCCGCGAATGTTTACAGTCAGGGGCGACCGCTTAGGCTTCTCAAATGGGATTATCTTTTTAGGCTTTGCCTCCATTGTTCTCATTATCTTATTCGGAGGACAGACGGAGCACTTAATCCCGTTATATGCTGTGGGTGTATTTATTCCATTTACGCTTTCACAAACCGGAATGTGCATGAAATGGATCAAGCAAAAACCAAAAGGCTGGATCGGAAAAATGCTGATCAACTCCTGCGGTGCTCTGATATCGTTTATGGTTCTATCCATTCTGTTTGTGACGAAGTTTAATGTCGTATGGCCTGTGTTAATCTTTATGCCAATCGTCGTTTTGCTGTTTTTTGCGATTAAAAATCACTATACTGCGGTTGGTGAACAGCTTCGCATCGTAGACAAAGAGCCGGAAGAAATCAAAGGCACCGTTGTGATTGTGCCTGTGGCCGGTGTCACCACCGTCGTGCAAAAATCGATTCACTATGCGAAATCACTGTCCGATCAAGTGATCGCCGTTCACGTGTCATTTGACAGAGAACAGGAAAAGAAATTCGAAAAACGCTGGGAAGAGCTTAATAACGGCGTGCGTCTCGTTACGCTTCACTCCTCGTACAGAAGCCTTGTCCATCCGTTTGATAAGTTTTTGGAAACAGTTGAGGCAAAAGCGAAGAAGGAGCAGTTTTCCGTTATGGTGCTGTTTCCGCAATTTATAACGAAAAAACGCTGGCACACCATCCTTCACAACCAATCGGCCTTCCTCCTCAGAGTCCGGCTGTTCTGGAAAAAGGACATAATGGTTGCCACACTGCCGTATCATTTTAAAAAGTAAAGCTCTAGGACCAAGGGAATCACCTTGGTCCTTTTTTTCGGGCAAAGGAGGTATGGCGGTGTATACACAAGGTGCTTTTGTGATCGTATTGAACGAAAGTCAGCAAATTCTGCTGGTGAAACGAAAAGATGTCCCTCTATGGGATTTGCCGGGCGGCAGGGTTGATCCCGGGGAATCGGCAGTGCGGGAGGTATTGGAAGAAACGGGATACAATGCAGCGCTTTCTGCGAAAATAGGTGTTTACCAAAGGCCAAAGTTTCAAGATGAACAGCATGTGTTTTTCGGAAGCATAACAGGCGGACAAGCAGTGGCTGACGGCACAGAGACAGCGGGATTAAAGTGGGTTTCCCCGGAGCGTTTGCCGCTTTTTATGGTGCCGAACCGAAAAAGGCAGATCAATGATTTCAAGAATGGCGCTCAAGATGTAAATGTCACCGTCAAGGATAGAGGGTTGCTCGCGGCGATCGACCTGTTGAAAAGAAGACTTGGCAAGCGATAAAGGTCTCCGGGTTTTAAAGCCTTTCTCCTGTGGTATTGAAAAAAGGAAAAAGGAGGATACGTTATGGCACACAAAACTGCAGGACAAGCAATGACAGAGCTGCTTGAGCAATGGGGAGTTGATCACGTATACGGCATCCCCGGAGACAGTATAAATGAGTTTATTGAAGAATTAAGACACGAAAGAAATCAACTGAAGTTCATTCAAACTCGCCATGAAGAGGTAGCGGCACTGGCAGCCGCGGCTGAAGCAAAACTCACCGGCAAGATCGGAGTCTGTCTGTCAATCGCAGGGCCGGGAGCGGTGCACTTATTAAATGGTTTATATGATGCAAAAGCGGACGGCGTCCCTGTGCTGGCGATTGCAGGACAGGTTTCTTCTGGCGAAGTCGGACGGGACTATTTCCAGGAGATCAAGCTGGAGCAAATGTTTGAGGACGTGGCTGTGTTCAACAGAGAGGTACATAGCGCAGAATCACTTCCAGATCTCTTAAATCAGGCGATCAAGACCGCCTACAGCAAAAAAGGCGTTGCGGTATTGAGCGTGTCAGATGATTTGTTTGCGGAGAAAATCAAACGGGAGCCCGTGTATACTTCACCAGTGTATATTGAAGGGAACCTTGAACCGAAAAAAGTACAGCTCGTCACCTGCGCCCAATATATTAATAACGCTAAGAAGCCGATTATCCTGGCAGGGCAGGGAATGAAAAAGGCGAAACGTGAGCTCTTAGAATTTGCGGACAAAGCCGCCGCTCCGATCGTTGTTACACTCCCGGCAAAGGGTGTTGTTCCCGATAAGCACCCGCATTTTCTCGGCAACCTCGGTCAGATTGGAACAAAGCCGGCTTACGAGGCAATGGAGGAATGTGATTTATTAATCATGCTCGGAACGTCATTCCCGTATCGTGATTATTTGCCTGATGACACACCGGCGATACAGCTCGATTCAGACCCGGCAAAAATCGGAAAACGGTATCCGGTGACAGCGGGCCTTGTCTGCGATTCGGCTCTCGGTCTGCGCGAATTGACAGAGTATATTGAACGCAAGGAAGACAGAAGATTCCTGAATGCCTGCACAGAACATATGCAGCATTGGTGGAACGAAATTGAAAAAGATGAGACAGAGGCAACAACACCGCTTAAACCTCAGCAGGTCGTGGCCCGTCTTCAGGAAGCGGCAGCCGATGATGCGGTGCTCTCTGTAGATGTCGGAACTGTGACAGTCTGGATGGCGCGTCATTTCAAAATGAACGCGAACCAGGATTTCATCGTTTCCAGCTGGCTTGCGACAATGGGCTGCGGCCTGCCGGGAGCGATTGCAGCAAGCTTGTCCGAACCGGAACGCCAGGCGATCGCCGTCTGCGGTGACGGGGGATTTTCCATGGTCATGCAGGACCTTCCGACCGCCGTCAAATATAAGCTCCCGATCACAGTCGTCATTTTAAACAACGAAAATCTCGGCATGATTGAGTACGAGCAGCAGGTCAAAGGCAATATCGACTATGTCACAAAACTTCAAAATGTCGACTATGCCGCATTTGCAGAAAGCTGCGGAGCAAAGGGCATCAAAGTGACCAAAGCGGAAGAGCTTGCGCCGGCTTTCCATGAGGCGCTGCACTCTGACCAACCGGTCGTAGTGGATGTCATGATTGGAAACGAACCGCCGCTTCCTGGCAAAATCACCTACGGGCAGGCGAAAGGTTTTAGCAAGTACATGCTGAAAAACTTCTTCGAAAACCAAAAATTTGAAATGCCGTCACTGAAGAAAAGTTTGAAACGGTTATTCTAAAAAAACAGAGGCCCCAAAAGGCCTCTGTTTTTTGTTGGAAACAAACGTATTTTCAGCTATAACACGTTTGAATTCATAAAATGATCGGTGTATGTATTAGGAACTGATTTCGCCATTCTCGAAACAGACAAAAGGACAAATGCATCTTGTTTCAAAGCAATGAGATGCATTTGTCCTTGTATGTTTATTCTTATCAAATCTTACAGAACTCTTCTCATAATAGGGTTATTTCTCTTTTTTCTTCAGCCCGAAGAAGAAAGGAAAAGCAGAACCGACCAAGAAGGTGCCGAATAAAAACATGCCGCCGATAAACACGTGGAAATTTGTGTGTCCGGCCGTAAACGCCGTGATTAGGGAAATGATACTGAGCACGATCATGGCAATGCCGGGCGCGACTCTCATTTTTCCCTTGGATTTATGGGCAGCAACAGAACATAAAATGCCGATAACAATAGGAACAATCCACAAATAAAACAGAATAAATACTGACATCATCAAAACTCCGATTTTTCTTCTATCATAACAAATTTCTGTCAAAAAGGGTATCAATGAGCTTTTGCGAAAAAATAAAAACCGGCTTTAGAAGCCGGTTTTTTTATCGAAACGTATCTACAATTAAAAACACATTCAAAGCAACGATCAATACAGCAATCAGCCAAGACACCACTGTGACCCATTTGGCGTTGATCAGAGATCCCATGATCCGTTTATTGCTTGTAAACATAATAAGCGGAATGAGGGCAAAGGCGATCCCGAAGGACAGCACGACCTGGCTCAGTACGAGAGCGGTCGTCGGATTAACACCTGACGCGATGATCAAGATCGGCGGAATGATCGTGATAAAACGCCGTACATACAGCGGAATGCGGTAGTTGATAAATCCTTGCATAATCACGTCGCCTGAAAGTGTGCCGACAGACGAACTGGATAGACCGGCAACGAGCAGCCCGATCCCGAACAAAGCCGCAGACATAGGGCTGACAAGATGTCCGAATTGCTGAAATGCGACGTCGAGATCCTCAACAAACAGGCCGTTTTTGAAGAATAATGCGGCAGCCACAATCAGCATACTTGCATTAATAGCCCCTGCAATCAGCATCGCTATTAAAATATCAATAAATTCAAACCTAAAGATTTTTTTCCGTTCTGCATCAGTTTTGCCAACCACCCGCCGCTGTGTAAGGGCAGAGTGTAAATAAATGGCGTGCGGCATAACAGTTGCGCCAAGAATACCCGCTGCAAGAAGCACACTGTCGGTGCCATGAAACGCCGGGACAAAAAGGCCCTTCATCACAGACACGGCATCAGGTTTTGCGAAAAAGGTCTGCAGCGCAAAGGCGATCACGACCACAAACAGCATACCGGCAATACCGGCTTCAAGTGAGCGATAACCGCGGCGCTGAAGTTCCAATATCGCGAAAGAACCGATCGCCGCTATAATAGACGCTTCAAGCATCGGAATGCCGAACAGCAAATACAGTCCCAGAGCCGCTCCGATAAATTCCGCCAGATCAGTTGCGATAATGACAAGCTCGCCCTGAATCCATAATCCGATCGAGACAGGCTTCGGGAATTCTTCACGGGCAACCTCAGGCAGATTTTTGCCTGTCGCAATACCGAGTTTGGCGGATAGGGATTGAATCAAAAGCGCCATGATATTGGAAAATAAGATCACCCATAAGAGCATATATCCGTATTTAGAACCCGCCGAAATATTCGTTGCGAAGTTGCCGGGATCAATATAGGCAATGGCTGCTATAAATGCAGGGCCGAGAAAAGGGAGCAGCCCTCTGAATCCTCTGATTTTCCCGTCAAGCGCATCTTGGACGGCTTTGGAACGGGGAGATTGTGCTGTGATGTCCTTGTTCATCATGTCTCACCTGAATTCTGTTTGTTTTTGCCGTACAACAAAGAGTTTCCTTAAGGCAAATTATTTTATCTACATCATATGACCATCCCGGTTTCTTGTCAACCGAAAATGTTCAAAATACACTTCTGAATTTTTCCCTGTTATGTAACATGATATGTAGGGATTCGGGATAAGGTCCCATATAAAAAGACATCGTTTCAGTTCGAAACGATGCCTCCTGTATCTAATGAGTCGAGTCTAGGCTTCCTTCCGCAGCCCGCGGAATATAAGGCCCAGCAAGAACACGAAGATGGCTGCCCCGATGATGGCCGGGAAAATAGCAAAGCCGGCGAGGCTCGGTCCCCATGTGCCAAGAAGTCCGTGCCCAATCCAAGCGCCGATCAGCCCGGCAATCATAGAGCCGAAAATTCCTCCCGGCAGCCGGTTTCCTACAATGGCGCTCCCAATTAATCCGATAACAATTGCAACAACTAATGAAACCAAAAAGCTAAGCATCATGATCACCTCTCATAAATGATTTACCAATCAATAACCGCTCCTGATCATTTCGAAACACCTAAAAGCATATTCCTTTATGATCCTGTTTTAATCTTTCTCTGCACACTGCCGTCAGCTAAATGAACAATGACCTCAGTGCCTTTATGCGCCGCGATTTCCTTTGCCCGTTCAATCGCTTCTTTCTTTGTATCCTTGATTTCAGACACACGTTTGGCGCCCTCGGCTTTGACTGCCCAGCCTTTTTTATGCTTAATAACATGCTCTGCTTTATTCATGAGCTCGGGGCCGCTGCCGCTGCTTGGATCAGCATCGCGTTCTGTCTCATCATCATGCGTCAGGAAATCATCAATTTCATCTGTAGAGGCGTTTTCCGCCCATTCCTTCGCTTTGCTTGTCGCAATTGGAATCGCGCGCCCTTCCTCATAGCCTTCATCAATCATCGCATTCGCAATGTCTATCGCCTTTTTTCTCACCGGCTTCTCAAGATTTTTTAATGAAGCAGGATAATCCTTCATCGACCAAGGCATGTCCATCACTCCTTTTCCTTTTATAAAAATGGTACCCGCAGGTGAAAAATAAAAACGCATCCGAAAAAATGAAGGTATACTATATAGTAGAAAAAACGGAAGGGAAGTGCGGATTGGGTGCCAACAGAACGAAAAGAAGACTTACATCAGCAATTAAAAGAGATAGAGAAATGGGAAAAAGATCAGCAAAAAGTCTGGTTTTGGGAAAAGCTCAGCCGTCTCCCGTTTCAGCTGCTGGACAAGCTGACACCGGAATTCATCCAGAAAAAGATCGGCAAGCTCTTGGATGAGGTCGGCAGCTTTGTTCAAACAGGCGGACAGTACCTGACATCTGAAAAACAGATTATCAGGATATTTCAAAAGAAACTGCCGGAGGAGATCTTTGAATCGCTGGAGGACGTCCGGAAAGCGCCTCTTTCTGTCATGGATGAAATTGCGGAAGGAATGGGCAAAAACAGAACCAACGCAGCAACCGTTCAAGGCGCGACAACCGGTGTGGGCGGCGTGTTTACGCTGGCGGCAGACATTCCGGCAGTGCTTGGCTTATCACTAAAAACATTACAGGATATCGCAGTCGCATACGGCTATGACCCAAAGGAGAAAAAAGAACGCGTCTTCATTGTGAAATGCCTGCAGCTGACGTCGGCTGATGTTGTCGGCAAAAGATCGATTTTGCAGGAATTAAAACACTACGATCAAGACCGTACATATAAGAATGTCGCTTCTCAAATCCAAGGCTGGCGAGAAGTCGTTTTGGGCTATCGAGACACGTTTGGCTGGAAAAAACTTTTCCAGATGGTGCCGGTTGCCGGAATGGTTTTTGGCGCCGCTGCCAATCGCTCAACATTAAACGACATTACCGAGACAGGCATGATGCTGTACAAAAAGAGGCGCATTCTTGAACGACTGAAAGAAACAGAACGAGAGATGGAATAGCAGAAAGCAGACGGACACCGCGATCCGCCTGCTTTTTTTAGTGGAAACATACCCAATGTGTTTTGTTTGTTTAAAAGAATTGTGAGCGGGAATACAACAACCAACACCAATTAAAGGAGGAATTCAAAATGGCAGACAATAACAAAATGAGCAGAGAAGAAGCAGGTAGAAAAGGCGGAGAAACAACAAGCAAGAACCATGACAAAGAATTCTATCAAGAGATTGGTCAAAAAGGCGGAGAAGCCACCAGCAAAAACCATGACAAAGAATTCTATCAGGAAATCGGCGAAAAAGGCGGAGAAGCCACTAGCAAGAACCATGACAAAGAGTTCTATCAAGAAATCGGTGAAAAAGGCGGAGAAGCCACTAGCGAAAACCATGACAAAGAATTCTATCAAGAAATCGGCCGAAAAGGCGGAGAGGCAACAAGCAAAAATCATGATAAAGAATTCTACCAAGAAATTGGCTCAAAAGGCGGAAACGCCCGCAACAACGACTAATCAAAAGCATAAAGGCAGACAACCTGTAAATAAAAAAGCGATCCGGCACATCAGCTGGATCGCTTTTTTTTGGAATCTTCTCAATTTATGCCACTATTGCGATACAATAAGTGAAAAAGGGGTTTTCGCTAATGTCCAAGATGCAAAACTTGCTCGCCATCGCAAATGAAGTCAAAGAAAAGCACGCCAATTTTTCAATCTCAGAGGTCAACGACCACTGCGTGCGCCTTGCGGTGTTTACGGGAGAATATGACTGGCACCATCACCCTGACTCAGACGAATTGTTTATTGTTCTTGAAGGGGAGCTGCTGATCGATTTTAAGGACAAAGAAACCGCGGTGCTCAAAGCAAATGACAGCCTGCTGATCCCGAAAGGCACGGTTCACCGCACACGCTCTTACGTCAGAACGGTAAATCTCTGTGTGGAGCATAAACAAGCCAAAACCGTCATCATAGAGGAGCAGCCATGCTAATCAAAAAGAGATATGTGAAGTAGACGCTGCAAACGCTGAAGCATTTGCAAAAGCGCAGTCACAGTGGGGAGCATTATCGCATATAAGCGGCTTTATCAAACAGGCCGGCGGCTGGCGAAAAACGATAGACGAGCCGCTCACCGCAGAAATCATCAGTGTATGGGAAAACAGAGAAGCCTATGATCATTTTATGGAGAACGAACATGACAGCATATACGAGGAAAACGATCAGAAGGCTGTAATTCTTTCGATAGAGGTGACGGTGTACGAAGAGGATAAACCGTTCGTTCACGATCTGTTACATAACCCCGATATCCGGTACGAACCAAACTGGACGGTTCTGAAGGCATAATCAAAGCCCAAAACATCATGTTTTGGGCTTGTCTCTTTACTCGCGTCCCGGAAGTGTATTATGAACATAAGGCGGTGCTGGTTTTAACTCCGGTTTTTCTCCAAACGTTTTTGCCTCTTTCACATATTCAAAGGCTTCTCCGTCCGGCGCTTTTTCATTTAGCCAGTTTTGCTTGGCGCTTTCTTCGCCTTCAGAGAAATTGATAAGCTGATGTGAGAACTCTTGTTTTTCGAGCGCTTTCGGGAAGGTACCCGGCACAACCGGACCTTCCTGTGCTTCTAATTCTTTAATGGCGGCAAGCCATTGGTTCTGGTGCATTGTGTCACGCGCCAGCAGGAAGCTGAGCATATCTTTGACGCCTTTGTCATCCGTCATTTCAAACAGGCGTGCGACCTGCAGACGGCCCTGTGATTCTGCATTCAGGTTGGCGCGGAAGTCTGCCAGCAGGTTTCCGCTTGCTACGATATAACCGCCGCTCCAAGGTACGCCTGTACTGCTTTCCGGCATGGCGCCAAGTCCTGATACAATAGCATGGTGAGGGTTCATGCCGCCTAGGATGGAGCCGATGACCGGATCTTCAGCAGCTTTTTCCTGCTGATCAAGAGGGGCATCCTCAAGAAGTCTGGCAATCATCGTTGCGATCATTTCAACATGCCCGAGCTCCTCAGTTGCCGTATCCATCAGCAAGTCCTTGTATTTTTCATTTCCTCTTGTGTTCCAGCCTTGAAATAAGTACTGCATGGCAACTGAAATTTCTCCGAATTGCCCGCCTAAAATTTCTTGCATTTTTTTAGCGAATAATGGATCTGGACGATCTGGTTTAGCAGGATGCTGCAGCATTTTTGTGTGCTTAAACATGTACCCATCTCCTTTTCGTTTATCTCTTTTTATATTTCCGATCGATAGAAAGATAAACGAAAAACAGCGTATCGAGATAGGAACTATGAATCTATTCGCAGCTCCAACAGTTCCCGGATCAGCTCCCGGCCAAAGATGGGCTCATACTGCCGGTAAACAGGGTCAAGACGCTTCATCCATTCTTTTTTCTCTTTATCTGACAGCTCATAAATATGTATAGCAGAATTCTTTTTGATTTCTTCCAGCTGCTCCTTGTTCATTTGTTCGGCATACGTTTCATTCCACTCCGTCGTCTCCTTCATCGCTTCAGTCAAAATGCGCCTTGTTTCTGGTGTTTGCGCCTTCCAGAAGTGTTCATCAGTCATGACAGCGTAGCCGAGATAACCGTGGCTGCTTATTGTCAAATAGTCCTGAACATTATAAAATTTTTTAGAATAGATGTTTGAAATTGTATTTTCTTCGCCATCGACTACATTGTTTTCTAACAGCTGAAAGGTAGAATTGAAGGATTCCTGATGAGGTGTTGCGCCAAGCAGCTTGAACTGATCCTCAATCACATCGCTTTGCATAATGCGCAGATCCTGCCCTTTTAAATCATCCGGTGTTTTGACCGGCCCTTGATTTGTTGTGATTTGCTTAAAGCCGTTCGTCCAATAGGCCAGTCCTCTTAATTGGTTTTTCTTTAGAGAATCAAACAGCTGTGTGCCGATGCTTCCGTTCAGCCCTTTTTTGGCGGCGTTGTAATCTGTAAATGCATACGGCAGATCCAGCACTCCCCATTCAGGCGAGAGCATGCCGAGCTTCGATGTGGAGGGGGCGATAAATTGAACATCACCGTTTTGCAATGCTTCAATTTCTTCGATGTCCGAGTACAGGCTTCCATTCGGAAATACTTCTATTTTTATTTTCCCGCCTGATTTTTCGTTCACCAGATCAGCGAATTTATTGGCGGCCAGCCCTTTTGGCGTATTTTCAGCAACCACGTGGCTGAATTTAAACACGATTTGATCCTTCAGGCCTTCCTGGTCGTCATCATAAACAATCTTTTTATTGCCTGTATGATCATGGAATCCAATAAATAAAGCGGTTGCAATTCCAGCGATCATCAGTGCGAGACATGCAAGCAAACTCTTCATGAAAAGCCCTCCCCTATGTTAAGGATAATGGGGGTAATGACATTCGTAAAGACCTGAAAGGAGAAGCTGATGAACAAAAAGAAGCTCTCAATCCGTTGGAAAATCACGATCTTATCCTATATACTCGTCATTTTCTCCTTTTTGATCGGTGGCATTGTGCTCATCGGCAACATTCAGCATACAGAGGAGCGGGAGCTGAAAAAGCGGCTGATGAATACGGCCCGGACGGTGTCAGAGATGACAGAAGTGAAAGAAGCCTTGGCGCGAAAAAAACAAACAGAAGCTGTTCGCCATGCGGTTGAAGAAATCAGGATGATTAATGAAGCAGACTATATTGTCGTCATGGATATGAATCACATCCGATATACGCATCCTGTCAGCACAAGCATCGGCAAGAAATCAGAAGGTGCAGACGAGGAGGCAGCGTTTGCGGAGCACATTTATTTCTCTGAAGCAAAGGGCGAGATCGGCACGGCGGTTCGCGCTTTTTATCCGGTTAAGGATCAAGACCTGAACCAAATAGGCGTGGTGCTTGTCGGAAAAACGCTGCCGGGGATCGCTGACATCCTGCTTCATTTAAAGCGTGATATCGCCTTCATCGTTGTGCTGACACTCGGCTTTGGCCTTGCTGGTTCCTTTTTGCTGGCCCGCCATATCAAAAAACAAATGTTTCAGCTTGAACCCCATGAGATTGTCCGAATGTATGAAGAACGGACAGCGACGTTTCACTCGATGAATGAAGGGGTGATCGCCATTGACAATCGGCTCGTCATTACGATTTTCAATGAAAAAGCGAAACAGATCTTTGAAGTGCATGGGGATCTGATCGGCAAGGTGATTTGGGAGGTTCTCAAGGATTCGCGCCTGCCCGAAATCGTGGAGCGGAACAAAGCGGTTTATAATGAAGAAATTCGTGTCAGCGGAAAAGTCATCATGAGCAGCAGAATTCCGATCGTCATGAAGAAAAAAGTGATCGGCGCCGTTGCGATTTTTCAGGACAGAACGGAAGCGGCCAAGATGGCAGAGGAATTGACTGGTGTCAGAAACTTTGTGGAGGCGCTCCGTGTCCAAAACCATGAGCATATGAATAAGCTGCACACGATCGCCGGTCTCATCCAGCTGGGGAAATCTGAAAAAGCCTTGCAGCTTGCATTCCAGGCATCAACTGAGCAGGAAAATGTGACTGAATTTCTGCACCGCTCGATTCAAAATGACGCTGCGGCAGGCCTTCTTTTAAGTAAAATCAGAAGGGGAAGAGAGCTCGGCATTGCTGTTCATATAGATGAAAACAGCAGTCTTCAGCAATTTCCCGAGCATGTTGATCAGCATGATATTGTGGTGCTTTTGGGGAATCTGATTGAAAATGCCTTCGGCTCATTTGAAACCGTTCAATCTGAAGACAAACGAATTGACATTAGTATCGAACAAACAGATGATATCCTTGCTATTTTAATAGAAGATAACGGCTGCGGAATTGATCCGGCACATATGCCTCGCCTTTACGACAAAGGTTTTACGGTCAATAAAACTGGCGGCACAGGCTATGGCCTGTATCTAGTGAAACAAATCATAGACAAAGGATCGGGCACGATAGAAGTTGATTCACATGCGGGGCAGGGGACATCTTTTTCTATCGTTTTTCCAATGAAGGGGGAGGAAGCACAGCATGGCTCGTAAAGAATGGAAGGTTCTGCTCATTGAAGACGATCCGATGGTTCAAGAGGTCAATAAGGATTTCATTACAACTGTTAAAGGCGTTACTGTCTGTGCAACGGCAGGAAACGGAGAGGAAGGCATGAAGCTGATTAAAGAAGAACAGCCGGATCTCGTCATTCTCGATGTGTACATGCCGAAAAAAGACGGCATCAAGACCTTGCAGGAGATCAGAAAGCAAAAGCTTGAAGTGGATGTCATTGTCGTCTCCGCTGCAAAAGACAAGGAAACGATCTCACTCATGCTGCAAAACGGGGCGGTTGACTATATCTTAAAGCCGTTTAAGCTTGAGCGAATGAGACAGGCACTCGAAAAGTACAAGCAATATAAACAAAAAATCGAAGCGAATGATACGCTGTCCCAGGAACAGCTCGATGCGATCCTGAATATTCCGCAGCAGGCCGTACAGGATCTGCCGAAAGGGTTGAATCACTTCACGATGAATGAAGTCACTGCTTTTTTGAAACAGCAAACCGCATCCCTTTCTGCTGAAGAGGTCGCCAAGGCGCTTGGCATCGCCAGAGTGACAGCCAGACGATATCTTGATTACTTAGAAAAAACCGGGATCATCAAATTGGACGTTCAATACGGCGGAGTCGGCCGGCCGGTCAACCGCTACGTGTTAAAAGGATAAACCTGAGACCAAAAAGACCAAAATGTTCGTTATGATCATAAACTTCCCCAGACGTTATGAAAACGCTATCATTCTAGTAAGAAAGACACAAAAGGCGAATAGGACAGGGGGATGAAGGATATGAAACTGTTTAAAAATTTAACAGTTCAGGTCATAACCGCGGTCATCATCGGGGTCATTGTCGGGCTGGTCTGGCCGGATGTCGGCAAAGAAATGAAACCGCTTGGCGATACATTTATCAACGCTGTTAAAATGGTGATTGCACCAATTATTTTCTTCACAATCGTTCTCGGGATTGCAAAAATGGGCGATATGAAGAAGGTTGGAAAAGTAGGGGGAAAAGCGTTTATCTATTTCGAGGTTGTCACCACCCTCGCACTCATTATCGGTTTATTTGTCGTCAATATTATGAAGCCGGGTGCGGGTCTTGATTACAGCAAGCTTGAAAAGGGAGATGTATCACAATACACGCAAAATGGCGGTCAGGGAATCGACTGGATTGAATTTGTTACACACATTGTTCCATCCAACATGGTTGATGCCTTCGCAAAAGGGGACATTTTGCAGGTCTTATTCTTTTCTATTCTTTTCGGAGTGGGTCTTGCGGCATTAGGCGAAAAAGGGAAAAGCGTCATTGATTTCTTCGACAAGGTTTCTCACGTTTTTTTCAAAATTATCGGCTATATTATGCGTGCCGCGCCAATCGGGGCATTCGGGGCGATGGCGTATACAATCGGACACTTCGGGCTCGATTCCATCAAACCGCTGGCAAGCTTAATGATGTCTGTTTATATTACGATGTTCCTGTTCGTATTTGTTGCTTTAAATATCATCTGCAAGCTTTACGGATTCAGCCTGTGGAATTACCTTCGCTTCATTAAGGATGAGCTTTTGATCGTGCTTGGCACAAGCTCTTCCGAATCGGTGCTTCCGCGTATGATGGATAAAATGGAGCGCTACGGCTGTTCCAAATCCGTTGTCGGGCTTGTTATTCCGACGGGCTATTCGTTTAACCTCGACGGCACATCCATTTATTTATCAATGGCGACTGTCTTTCTGGCACAGGTGTTTGGAGTAGACCTCAGCATCGGCCAGCAAATTACGATTATCCTCGTTCTGATGCTGACATCGAAGGGAGCGGCAGGTGTGACGGGAAGCGGATTTATCGTCCTTGCCTCAACGCTGTCAGCGCTGCAGGTCATTCCGCTGGAGGGTCTTGCACTCCTGCTCGGGGTCGACCGTTTCATGAGTGAAGGAAGAGCCATTGTGAACCTGATCGGAAACGGAATCGCCACGATCATTGTTGCCAAAAGCGAAAATGAATTTGATGAAGCAAAAAGCGTAGAGGCTGTTGAAGGCATGAAAAAAATGAAAACAGCAGTCTGAAAAAAGAACGGCCCATCCATGGGGCCGTTTTTTTAATTGTTTAAGAATTATTAAGGTAAGGACAGAGACCTCAGCATTTTTTTGTTATATAATTTACAAATGGATACTATATTGAATGAAGGACGTTTGTCCTAACAGGAGTGTATAAATGGCCGCTTTAGTTAAATTTTTTCAGCACCCGGGAGTAAGGCGTTTCTCCATCTTTGTCGTGTTAACTGGTGTGTTATATCTATTTAAGAGCATGATCAACTTAATATTGCTTACCTTCATTTTCACATTTCTAATGGATCGTTTGGAGCTTGTCGTGCGGCAGTTTGTAAGCCAGTTCTTCCGCGTGAGCCAGCGGGTTGTCATTACGTTTCTTTACATGTTGCTGGCTGTGCTGCTCACAGTCGGGGGCTTTGTGTTTTATCCGGTCGTCGCGGCGCAGATCCAGCAGCTGGTAAAGCAGATTAAACATATTGCGTATCATCCTGACAGCATCCCTTTCTTTGATGAGATCACCAGTGTCTTCGGAGATATTAACATCAGTTCATATGTCAAAGAGGGCTTCAATGTAGTGTATACGTATCTGGCCGATATCAGCACATTCGGCTTGCAGGTCGTGATGGCGCTCATTCTCAGCATGTTTTTCTTATTTGAGAAAAAACGGCTTTCTGAATTCATGGCGAAATTTAAAACGAGCAAACTGAGGGTCTTTTATGAGGAAATTGCTTTTTTCGGAAGCAAATTTGCAAGAACGTTCGGCAAGGTGCTCGAGGCTCAATTTATCATTGCGCTCGTCAACTGTATTCTGACGTTTATCGCGCTTTGGATTATGCATTTTCCGCAGCTGTTTGGGCTGTCGATTATGGTGTTCTTCCTTGGGTTGATCCCTGTAGCAGGCGTCGTCATTTCCCTGATTCCGCTCAGCATTATCGCCTACAGCACTGGCGGCGGAATGTATGTGCTTTACATTGTCCTTGTCATATTCGCCATTCATGCGATCGAAACATATTTCTTAAATCCGAAGCTGATGTCGGCGAAAACAGAGCTGCCAATCTTTTTCACCTTCACAGTACTCATTTTCTCTGAACACTTCTTCGGCATTTGGGGTTTAATTATCGGGATTCCGATCTTTGTGTTTCTCCTTGATATTCTGGATGTCACCAACAAGGAAGATAGGTCTAAAGGACCCCGAGAGAATAGCGATAAAAAGTAGTTTAAAATCGAATAATGAGTGTGCCTCGATCTGCCGGCCTGCCTGTTCAGGGCATGGAATTAAGACTCGGAATCGGAGCTTGGCATTGCTCCGCACAGTGGTGAACACAACAGGTGACAATGCCTGTCATCATTACAGAAACTGAAATGAACAAACAGTCGGAGCAAACGCTCATCATCGGTTTAACCAAACATTTGGAAGCAACAAATGCTATAATACAAACAGTGCCTAATGTTAGGCACTGTTTATTTTTTGTCGAAAAAGGAGGAAGGCTTTATGGCTGAGCCGATTTTACATATTGAAGGCCTCGATAAAAAGATTGGGTCTAAACAGATTTTAAAACAGATCAGCATGGACGTCATGGAGGGTGAAATCATCGGCCTTCTCGGTCCGAATGGTTCCGGAAAAACAACACTCATCCGTATCATCGTCGGGCTGCTGAAACAAAACAGCGGAAGCGTGACAATCAGCGGATTCCAGCATGATACAGAGTTTGAAAAAGCGATGGAAGCGGTTGGAGCGATTGTTGAGAACCCTGAGTTCTATCCGTACCTGACAGGCTGGGAAAACCTCAAGCACTTTGCGAATATGCACAAAAAAATAGCGGATGAACGGCTTGATGAAGTGGTGGAGCGTGTCGGGCTGACGTCAGCGATTCATGATAAGGTGAAAACCTATTCCCTTGGGATGCGCCAGCGTCTGGGAATCGCCCAGGCAATTCTTCACCGGCCGAAGCTTCTCATTCTAGATGAACCGACAAACGGCCTGGATCCTGCGGGGATGAAGGATTTTCGCGATCATATTAAAGAGCTCGCAGAAATGGAAGGAACAGCTGTCCTGTTCGCCACTCATTTATTGCGGGAGGTTGAAGACTTGTGCGACCGTGTCATCATCATTCAAAAAGGTGAGATCAAAGCGGAAGTCAGCTTACAAGGAACTGATCAAACCACAGAAAAAGCGATTATAGAAGTGCAGCCGCAAGAAAAAGCGCTCAATTGGCTGACAGGCAATCAATATCAAGCTGAGAGCCAAGACGGGACGATTGTAGTTGATGTGGCAAAAGAAAACATACCGGAGCTGAACCGATCACTTGTCGGACAAGATCTGAATGTATTTTCCATTACGCCTTACACGCAATCACTGGAAGACGAATTTATAAAAGCGACGACCGCTCATCAAGAGGAGGGAGAAGAGCTTGTCTAAATTAATTTGGAATGAACATATGAAACTTTTTAATCGGAAGGTCACTTTGGTTTCCCTTATCCTGATGGCTGTCTTTCAATTCTTCATGGCTTTGATCATTAAACGGATTGTCATCAGTGCCGGAACAGATGAAAACTTCATCGGCTATTTATCGTATACACCGAGCCTGAACATTTTGCTGCAGGCTTTAACGATCGTAATTGCAGCAACAATTGTTTCGATGGAATTTGATAAAAAGACGATCAAATTTTTGCTCATTCGTCCGGTTAAACGCCAAAAGGTCTTTTGGTCAAAATTAATCACAGTCGTGATGGTCAGCTTCTATTTGTATCTGGCATACTACATTCTGGCATTATTATTCGGTCTCGTGTTTTTTGGCACATCGGTGACTGCGGAATCAAAGACATTGCTGGTCAACACCTTGGCGCTGATCGGGTCAAACTGGCTTGAAGCTGTAATGATGGGATTATTCGGGCTGCTTTGTTCTTCGCTGTTCCGCAACAGCGCGGTAGCAGTTGTTGTTTCTTTTGTCGTTTTATACGGAGCGAGTACACTTGTTCAGCTCATGAAGTTGTTTGAAAACAAGTGGGGCAGCTTTTTGCTTTTTGCGAACACTGACTTTACGCAATACAGAAGCGGAGAGACAGCGTTGTTTTCAGGCATGACGCCATTGTTTTCAATTGGAATTCTCATCATACATGCCATATTCTTCATCGTTGTTGGCTGGTGGTGCTTCTGTAAACGGGATGTTCGGGTCTAAAGGCAAGGAATGACATTTTTGTGAAAAAGCTCACGTAAATCAATATCATTTGATATTTTGGTTTATACTAAAGGTACTGACGGAGGTGTCTCGATTGAGGAACTTTATTACCGCTTTACCGATCGTATTGCTGCTTGGATTCTCATTTGTGTCATTCATGTTTCAGTTTGAACATCTTGTTTATTTCAGGCTCGCGCTTGGGTTGTTTTCTCTCGTGGGACTGTACATGATATATAAAATGAAGACGGGCATCCGCTATTTTATCATCTATCTGTATGCCAGCTGGATTGTGTTGGCCGCAGTGACCGCTTTTGAAGAGCCGATTTTCTCAAGCTTTTTCTTTGGCGGCCTGGTGATGACGATGGGTTACCTGACATATATGCTGATTTATCTCGGCATGAAACAAGACCGGGATGCAAATCCTGTGTAATCGCGCTGTTCCCTTGGGGAACGGCGTGTTTTTCTATACTGGGCAAAAGATTAACAGTTGCGGAAAAATGGCAGGAAATCTATAATACATATTAAATTTATCGGAATTAAAACTTGGGGGGCTGCCGGATGTCATTATTTATACAAAACGATCAACAGCGGCAATGGATGGAGAAAATCGGACGGATTGCGGATGAATTTCAGCAAACAGCTGCTGAAGATGACGAACAGGGACGTTTTCCTGCAGAGAAAATACAAAAATTGCGTGATGCTGGGTATACAGCATTAACATTGCCGGCATCTCATGGCGGAGGGGGCATTTCTGTTTACGATATGCTCCTGTTTCAAGAACGGCTTGCACGGGGAGATGCTCCGACGGCTCTTAGCATCGGCTGGCATTTGAGCGTGATCGGGGAGCTTGGAGAAGGCAACAGCTGGGATGAAGACGTATTTGCATTTGTTGCCAAGGAAGTTCAAAACGGAGCCGTCATTAACAGGGCGGCGACTGAAGCGAAAACCGGAAGCCCGACAAGAGGAGGGCGTCCGGGTACACACGCCGTCAAAAAGGATGGCAAATGGGCAGTGAACGGGAGAAAAACCTTTACGACGATGTCACAAGCTCTGGATTATTTTTTAGTAACCGCATGGATTGAAGACAAACAAACAACAGGCGTGTTTCTCATTCATAAAGATGATCCCGGCTTGTCGATTGAAGAGACGTGGGATATGATGGCGATGCGGGCGACTGGGAGCCATGACCTTGTACTGAACGAAGTAATGCTTGATGAGAATAAGCTGGTGGAACTGCTTCAAGGGCCTCGTGGAGCTAAGCCCAATGGCTGGCTGCTTCACATTCCTGCGATTTATCTTGGTGTGGCTCAAGCTGCTCGTGACTATGCAGTGCAATTTGCATCTGAGTATTCTCCAAACAGCTTGAATGGACCGATCAAGAATGTCCCGGCCGTACAGCAAAGAACAGGCGAAATGGAGCTTGAACTGCTCAATGCCAGACACTTTCTTTTCCATATCGCTCAATTGTATGACGATCCGGAGCGGCGTCCACACTTGACCAGCGAGCTCGGTGCGGCGAAACATATCGTCACAAACGCTGCGCTGTCTGTTGTTGATAAAGCGATGAGAATTGTCGGGGCCAAAAGCCTGGAACGAACCAACCCGCTTCAGCGCTATTACCGTGATGTGCGCGCCGGTCTTCACAACCCGCCGATGGATGACGCCGTGATACACAAGCTGGCGGCTGAAGCGTTTGAGTCATAAAAAAAGAGCCTAGCCGGCTCTTTTTATGTATTGTTTTGCTCTTGCAGATTTTTTTGATGCTTGCGGTCAATTCTGTCATAAATAACGTTCATCAGCTTTGGATTGCCCATAATCGCCTCTTTGTTTTCCTGGATCAGCTGTTGGTAAGTTTTCACTTTACGCTTCGGCATGCTCCGGCGCCCTCCTGACATGTTTGTATTCACTTTCTAACTCCGTCAGCGACAATTCATACAGATGACGCTTTGACTTTTTGTATATACCATTCTGTATTAACAGATGAATGAGCTGTTTTTTTCTGATTTCTGCAGACTGAGGTGTCATTGTGTCACCAACCTCCAATCAAACGATATTGATAATCATTATCAATTAACTTCAGTATACAATGTCCGCAATAGCCTGTAAAGATGAAAAGAGTCCTATTCTTGGCCAATTTACAAACATTCAACAAATCGACAAAAAGTTTCCCGGGCAATAATTTGCTGTCGAAATATTCCGCTTCATTGAACGCGTCCTGCTATTTTTCATGTTTTGAACCATACTATGTAATAGAATGGAGGCTGGTATTCAATGGAGCGGACAGAAAATCTGAAAAAGGGAGAAAAAGGGGCGCTCCTCAATATTTTTGCATATGTCATCCTTGCTGTTGTAAAGCTAGTTATCGGGATTCTATATCATTCTGAAGCGCTGAGAGCAGACGGGTTAAATAATGGAACAGATATTGTTGCGTCAGTAGCAGTGCTGATAGGATTGCGGATTTCTCAAAGACCGGCTGACAGCGATCATCCATACGGCCATTATCGGGCTGAAACAATTTCGTCTCTTGTTGCGTCTTTTATTATGATGGCAGTCGGCATTGAAGTGTTAATCGGCGGAGGAAAAGCGATTGCGGGCGGCACAACGGAAACGCCAAATCTTATCGCGGCATGGACGGCGTTAGGCAGTGCTGTGTTTATGTATGGCATCTATTTATATAACAAAAGGCTGGCAGCGTCCATTAAAAGCTCTGCCCTGATGGCAGCGGCCAAGGACAGCAGGTCAGACGCTTTTGTAAGTGCCGGCGCGTTTATCGGTGTTTTTTCGTCCCAGCTGAAGCTGCCGTGGATTGATCCGGTAACGGCTTTTATCATCGGCATCATCATTTGCAAAACGGCGTGGGATATCTTTAAAGACGCTTCACATTCCTTATCAGACGGCTTCCATTTAAAAGATCTCGAGCCTTACAAACAGACCGTCGGCAGGATCGAAAATGTGCATCGCCTAAAGGATGTGAAAGCGAGGTATTTAGGCAGTACAGTTCATATCGAGATGGTGATTACGGTTGATCCGAAGCTTACAGTAGAAGAAGGCCATGGAGTGGCGGATGAAGTAGAAGACAAAATAAAACATGAACACGATGTCACTCATGTTCATGTTCATGTAGAGCCTGACGACATAAAATAAGGCTGTTTAACGAATTAGCTTATATGTTCAGATAAAAATTCAGTCACTTCTTCAGGCGTTTTGGCATTGGCGCTGTGAAGGTGAGCTGTTTTTTCACCGTTTTTGAAAATAAGCAGGCTGGGAATGCCCATTACTTGGTATTTTTCAGCCAGGTCAGGAAGCTCGTCCTTATTCAGCTCATACCAATCGTTTTGGTTGTACTCTTCCAAAATATCGCCGATGAACATATTCATGCGTGTGCAGTCTGGGCACCAATCAGCATAAAACTTTACAATGATTTCTTTATCAGATTGAATCAGTTCATTAAATTGTTCGTTTGTCGTGATTTTTTTCATATGTCACATCTCCTTTTCAATGCCATTTTAATATAAAATAAAAAGGAATTACATACAAATGCATTCAACATCAGCATGCCCAAAAATAATTAGATCATTTTCCGGTGAAAATGATAAGATAGTAAAGATGAATTGTAGTGGGGGGAGTATCCATTGAAAACAAGTCTAGGATTAGTGTACGGAGGAAAGTCGGCAGAACATAATGTTTCCCTGCAGACGGCTCTGGCTGTAATCAAAGCGCTAAATACTGAGAAGTTTGATATACATCCGATTTATATAACAGAAAAAGGCGAATGGGTAAGAGGCGCCCGTTTAACTGAGCCTGTTTCAAATGTGAAAATGCTTCAATTTGAGCAAGGAGGCAGTGCTTTTTCTCCAGCTGCCTTGAACCAGGAGATGTTTCCGCAGGAAGCGTCACAGCAAAATGAAGCCATCGACGTCGTATTCCCGCTCCTCCACGGACCGAATGGAGAAGACGGTACGATCCAGGGAATGCTCGAGCTGTTGAACATTCCTTATGTCGGCAACGGAGTGCTTGCTTCCTCAGCTGGCATGGATAAAGTTGTCATGAAACATTTATTTGCGCAGGCCGGCCTTGCTCAGGCTAAATACGCAGCTTTCCTTAAGAAAGATTGGACTCGTTCTCCGAAAGAAAGCTGTGAGCAGGTTGAACAGGAATTAGGCTACCCTTGCTTCGTAAAACCGGCGAACCTCGGCTCAAGTGTCGGAATCAGCAAATGCCGAAACCGTGAAGAACTGCAAAAAGCGTTTGAGCTTGCTTTCCAATATGACCGCAAAGTCGTCGTTGAAGAAGGCATTAACGGCCGCGAGATCGAAATCGGCGTTCTTGGAAATGACGATCCTAAATGCTCTGTTGTGGGAGAAATCGCACCGAAGACAGATTTCTACGATTACAAAGCGAAATATGAGGATGGAGATACTGATCTGATGATTCCGGCGATTGTGTCTGATGAGGAATACGCAACAATCAGTGATATGGCGATCAAAGCGTTTAAAGCGATCGACGGTTCAGGACTCGTCAGAGCGGACTTTTTCCTGACAGCTGACGGCGAAGTTCTGATCAATGAAGTCAACACAATGCCTGGCTTTACACCTTTCAGCATGTTCCCGCTGCTCTGGAAAGAAGCCGGAGTGGAATATGCTGACCTGATTGAACAGCTTGTGGAGCTTGCAAAAGAACGCCACGCTGAAAAACAATTGATTAAGCATACATTCTAATGAAGAAGGACACTGCCGGTAAAAGGGCAGTGTTTTTTCCCGTATATACAAAAGAAAGAGAGGGACCTTACTTGATTAAGCGAACAGTAAAAAACATTGCCGAAATGGTTAAAGGCACACTAACAAATCCGCAATATGAACAAACAGTCATTCATGGAGTGGCAACCGATACAAGAAAACTGGAACAACATCAGCTCTTCATTCCGCTGAAAGGGGAACGTTTTGACGGCCACACTTTTGTGGAGCAGGCTTTTGAAGCTGGTGTAGCGGCTGTTCTTTGGGATCGGTCAGAACCAAATCCGCCCGAGAATCACGCCGTCATTTTAGTGGACGATACCCTTACCGCACTTCAGCAGCTTGCAAAAGCCTATTTGCAGGAGCTTGGCACGCGTGTCATCGGAGTAACCGGAAGCAATGGCAAAACGACAACAAAAGATATGATTCACGCCGTACTGGGGACCAAGTACCGTGTCCACAAAACTGGAGGAAACTTCAATAATCACATCGGTCTGCCGCTGACAGTTTTAGCGATGCCTGAAAATACGGAGATCGCCGTATTGGAGATGGGAATGAGCGCCAAAGGAGAAATTGACCTCTTGAGCCGCCTGGCAAACCCGGATGCGGCAGTGATTACGAATATCGGCGAATCGCATATGCAAGACCTCGGCTCTAGAGAGGGCATCGCGGAGGCGAAGCTTGAAATCATTAACGGGCTTAAAGAAGACGGAGTGCTGATTTATATCGGGGACGAGCCGCTCCTTCAAAATGCATACAGCTGCCAGACGAAAACGTACGGTACGGGAACGCATAATGATTATCAGCTTCAGGATGTCAGCCAGAGTGAGGAAGGAACCCATTTTACAATCAAAGGGATAGAAAACACGTTTTTTATTCCGATACTCGGCAAGCACAATGTGATGAACGCCATGGCTGCAATTGCTGCAGGGGCTTATTTTGGCATCGCGCCTGAGGATGCGGCAAAAGGACTGAGCGGCCTTAAGGTAACCGGGATGAGGCTTGAACTCATCAAAACAGACAGCGGCCTTTCGATAATCAATGACGCTTATAATGCGAGCCCGACTTCCATGAAAGCTGCAATTCAATTGACAGAAAGCCTCGAAGGCTACGGCAAAAAAATGCTCGTGCTCGGTGATATGCTTGAACTCGGCGATCTTGAAGAAACGTTCCATAAAGAGTGCGGCGCTGTGATCAGCCCTGATAAAATTGACCGCGTCTTTACGTACGGAAAACTGGGAGCTTTTATCGCGGAAGGCGCCCTGAAACACTTTGAGAAAGACCGCGTCAGCCATTACACTGAGAAAAAAGATCTCCTCCAAGCTGTGAAGAAAAACGCATCAAAAGGCGATTTGATTTTATTCAAAGCGTCCAGAGGTATGAAGCTTGAAGAAATCGTTAAAGATTTAATAGAGAGCCCGCTTTCATAAGAAAATATTTTGCGAAAAAACGCATATTGCATCATAAAATAACATGATATGCAAACACTAATGTATGCCGGCCGAAAATTATGTATATCTGGCCGGCTGCGGCTATGATACAATATATATAGGTTATTTCGCGATACGAACATATTCGTCCGGACTTTTCATCGTGACCCGAAGTTCTCCGCTGGATTCTTGGGAGCGGATGGAGCAGCAGCCGGCATATTCGAGATGCCGATCTGCTTCTCATCTTATTGAAAAACAAATAGTGTAATGGTAAGATAAAACTTAAAGTAATTCGGGCTTTGTATACGGATGGATCCTGTCCTTCTTGTCTAAAGGGCAGTTTTATAAGTGGTAAATCACGACATTACTGAAACAGCAATTAGAAGGAGTTTGAATAATTTGACTATAACGTTTCAAGATTTTAATTTAAGTTCTGATCTCATGAAAGCAATTAATCGTATGGGATTTGAAGAAGCAACACCGATTCAGGCACAAACGATACCGCTCGGACTTTCAAATAAAGACGTCATTGGACAAGCGCAAACAGGTACAGGTAAAACAGCTGCGTTTGGTATACCCCTTGTTGAAAAAATTAACCCCGAGTCTCCTAATATTCAAGCAATCGTAATCGCGCCAACCCGTGAATTAGCCATTCAAGTATCTGAAGAATTGTATAAAATCGGACAAGATAAACGTGCGAAGGTTCTTCCTATTTACGGCGGACAGGATATTGGACGGCAAATCCGGGCGTTAAAGAAGAATCCGAATATTATTGTCGGAACACCTGGCCGTCTTCTTGACCACATCAACCGCCGCACAATTCGTTTAAACAACGTAAATACCGTTGTAATGGATGAAGCGGATGAAATGCTGAACATGGGATTCATTGACGATATTGAATCTATCCTTTCAAACGTGCCAAGCGAGCATCAGACACTTCTGTTCTCTGCCACAATGCCTGCGCCGATCAAACGCATTGCAGAGCGCTTCATGACTGAGCCGGAACACGTAAAAGTAAAAGCGAAAGAAATGACGGTTTCTAACATTCAGCAGTTCTATTTGGAAGTGCAAGAACGCAAAAAATTCGATACACTGACTCGTCTTCTTGACATTCAGTCTCCTGAGCTTGCGATCGTATTCGGACGTACAAAACGCCGTGTCGATGAGCTGGCTGAAGCCCTGAACCTTCGCGGATATGCAGCTGAAGGAATTCACGGTGACTTAACGCAGGCGAAACGTATGGTTGCGCTTCGTAAATTTAAAGAAGGCGCAATCGAAGTTCTAGTCGCAACTGATGTTGCCGCTCGCGGACTTGATATCTCAGGTGTTACACACGTATACAACTTCGACGTGCCTCAAGATCCTGAAAGCTACGTTCACCGTATCGGAAGAACGGGCCGTGCAGGAAAAACAGGTATGGCAATGACGTTCATTACACCGCGTGAGAAAAGCATGCTTCGCGCAATTGAACAAACAACAAAACGCAAAATGGACCGCATGAAGGAGCCTACACTTGATGAAGCGTTAGAAGGCCAGCAGCAGGTTACTGTTGAACGTCTTCGCACAACAATCAGTGAAAACAACCTGAACTTCTACATGACAGCGGCAGCTGAGCTGCTTGAAGATCATGATGCAGTAACAGTGGTTGCGGCGGCTATCAAAATGGCTACAAAAGAGCCAGACGACACACCGGTTCGCTTAACAGACGAAGCGCCGATGGTCAGCAAACGCTACAAGAACCAGCGCTCTTCTAAACGCAGAGACGGTCAAGGCGGCGGCTACCGCGGCGGAAAAGGGAAAAGCAACAACCGTTCTTCCTACGATAAAAAGCGTTCAAACGATCGCCGTTCTTCAGGTGACAGACGCCAGAAAAAATCTTACTAATTTGATCGATTCAGAGCCCAAAACATGATGTTTTGGGTTTTTTTATGTTCGCGATTTGTTATTCAGCAAACTTTCAGCTGACGGAAGCCATTTTTCTCTGTATGCTTAAGAATGAAACCTTTCTGTAAAAGAGACGTATAAGTAACGACGAAAAAAAGGGAGGTAGGTATTTTTGAGAGAGCAGCCAAAAAACCAAATCAGTCCAGACGGATTAAAGGTTTGGCGACTTCAAGAGATCATCATATCCGCTGTTTGCTTGCTTATTGTCATTGCAGTTGCAGTGTTAAGCTATTATTTTCATTGGCCGTACTGGATAGGCGGCGTGCTCGGCGCAGTTTGGCTGCTGGGATCGATTGTGACGGTCTTTATCATTCCGAAGGTCCGTCATAAGGTGTGGCGATATGAAGTCCATGAACATGAAATAGATATTCAGTCAGGTATTTTTGTGGTGACACGTGTGATTGTTCCGATGGTCAGAGTTCAGCACGTCGATACGTCACAAGGGCCATTATTAAAAAAATACAACCTGGCAACCGTGAAAATTTCCACGGCCGCGACCGTTCATTCGATCCCCGCTTTAGAGATGGAGGAAGCGGATCGGCTGAGAGACTCCATTTCCCGTCTGGCGAGGGTGACTGACGATGATGTCTGAACCGAAACGCCTGCACCCGGCAGCAGTCATTTTGAATTTATGCCATACCATTATTCAAACGATAAAAAATATCATTCTGCCATTCTTTTTTGTGTATATTGTCAATTCAAACCATACTGTCCGTTTTTACGGAGCCATTGCGCTCGGTGTGCTATTCATCTGGCTTGTAGCGGCAAGCATTATCAAATGGAGAAGGTTTACCTATCGAATTGAAGATGATGAATTTAGAATCGAAGAAGGCTTATTTGTTACGAAAAAGCGATACATATCGATTGATCGGATTCAAACGATGAATACGAGCGCAGGCCTTGTCCAGCAAATCTTTAAGCTTGTGAAGCTGCAAATTGAAACAGCAGGCGGAGGCAAGGAGGCAGAAGCCGTTCTTTCTGCTATTTCTGTTGAAGAAGCGGAACGCATCAAAGAAGCTGTCTTTAAGAAAAAAGCGCAAAGACGAGAAAATGAACTTGATGAAGAACGGCTTGAAGCTGAAAAGGAGTTGGTTCCGGCCGTTGAGGTGCAAGAGCACTATCGCATGAACGCGAAAGAATTGCTCATGGCCGCTTCTACCTCCGGCGGAATCGGAGTCATTATCTCCGCTGTATTTGCACTTATTTCCCAGCTTGATGAAGTGCTGCCAATGGATTGGTTATTTGATAAATTTTCCTTCCTTCAGCACGCCAGCATCGGTATTTACGCGGTACTGATTTTTATCGGTTTATTTATCGCCTGGATTTTCAGCATCGCGGGCATGATGTTTAGATACGCGAACTTTCAAATCATAAAAAAAGAGCAGGAACTGGTGATTTCAAGGGGAATTATTGAAAAACATCAAGTCACGATTCCATTGCGAAAAATACAAGCCATTAAAATCAAAGAAAATATCATTCGCCAGCTTTTCGGCTTTGTAACGGTGTCCATCGTCAGCGCAGGAGGCGGCGACCGGGAAAAAGAAGAAGGCGCTTTGACTATTCTCTTTCCAATGATTCATAAAAAAAAGCTTCCGTACATGCTCCGAACATTTACGCCGGAATATACGCTGGAAGAAAACTGCCGACGCCTGCCGCGGCGCGCGTTGAAACGCTATTTGTTCCGTTCTGTCATTTTTTCACTCTTTTTGATCATTCCGTTATGTATCTTCTTTCAGCCATGGGGCTATCTGTCAGTCATCCTGCTGCCGATAGAGTTGCTCTTCGGCTATCTCGCGTATAAAGAGGCTGCATGGACGATCAACGGGGACCGTCTTCAGCTGACGTCTAGATTTATAGGCAGAACAACCGCCATTGTACTGAAAAAACGAATGCAGGTCTGCAAGTTCAGCCAATCCTATTTCCAAAAGAAAGGCCGCTTGTATACCATTTCTACTTCGGTGAAATCATCGAGCCATATGGAAGAATTAACGGTGAGGGATGTAGGTGAAGAGGATGCAGCCTTCATTTTAAACTGGTACTCATATGAAAAAGCGGACGGTTAATACCGCCGCTCCAGCGTGTCGACAAACCCTCGCATTCGTTGTCAGGACTGCGCTTCGGTGCTCACGAATTAGAACATTCGCTCCGCTCCTATGCTCGTCATTCCTAGACTTCAAGGGTTTTCAATCACGCTGAAAAGATGACAAAATCCTAAAATGAAAACCATTTTAGGATTTTGTCAACAATCTGAAGCGGACGGTTAATACCGCCGCTCTTTTTTTTGCACGCATAAAAACGAAAGAAGAAACCCGCCGCATAGTCCAAACAGATGGGCCATCATGTTAATATTGGAGTTGATAAACGACATGAGAACGGCAAATGCGAGCAGTGTGATGATCATTTTGGAATGCTCCTGCCCTATTAGCTCATTGCGAAAAAGAACCATAAACAGGTACACGCCGAATAGCCCGAAAATTGCGCCTGAAGCACCGACATGCACGTAATCAAGCGGCTCTGTAATATAAGTGCCGATATTGCCGATGATGCCGGAGCCGGCGTATACAAGAAGGAAACGCGCTTTTCCCAGCATGCGTTCCAAAGCCGGGGCAAATAAAAAGATGGACATGGAATTAAACAGCAGATGTGTGAAACCGGCGTGCAGCAAAATCGGTGTGATCAGCCGCCACCATTCACCGTTTGCGACACCTAGATTATAGCCTGTGACGGTATCCCTCCATAACACGACTGAATGGGCAGGAAGTGAAAAAAACAGCCAGAGAACAGCTTGCAAAGCCAATATAAAGGTGACAACGGGGTAAAGCCTGATAAACGTTTGAAAATTTTCAGTCCGTATAAACATTCCGAGCCCCTTTTCTTCATTTTGGTATATCTATAGTAACACGTTTATGAGACAAACCATTTAAATAGTACGTACGCAAAGGAGGTTATCATACATGATTTACGGCATTGGGCTGGACATTACCGAGCTTAAACGCATCGCCTCTATGGCTGGACGCCAGAAAAGGTTTGCCGAGCGGATTTTGACGCGAAGCGAGCTTGACCAATACTATGAGCTTTCAGAGAAAAGAAAAATCGAATTTCTCGCGGGCAGATTCGCGGCAAAAGAAGCGTTCTCGAAAGCATTTGGCACCGGCATTGGGAGGCAGCTCAGCTTTCAGGACATTGAAATTAGGAAAGACCAAAATGGCAAGCCCTATATCATTTGCACGAAACTGAGCCAGGCTGCCGTTCACGTATCGATCACTCATACAAAAGAATACGCTGCCGCGCAGGTTGTGATTGAAAGGTTGTCAAGCTAGTCTGCATATTAGGGAAACCCCACTCATATATTTGATAGTGCATTAAGGGAGACAAGTTGTTTGAGGCTTTTATGGTACGCATCTGTTCTGCCTAAACGTGTACCGAGCGTACCGTTAAAGTCAAACAAGCGATTTCTTCCTTTTACATCAATTGAGAAAAAGGGGTTGAAAAAGGTGAGAAAAAGCTTTGTTTTGCTTTTAACGGGACTGCTTGCTGTTCTTATTCTTTCTGCCTGCGGGCAAAAAACACAGCAAGATATTGTGGCCGGGTTAGATGAAAAGGCGAAAGAATACACCTCGTACAAAGCAAAAGCGAAAATGACCATCGAGACAGGGAGTGAGCCTCAAGTATACAATGTGGAAATCTGGCACAAAAAGCCGTCTCTGTACAGGGTTTATTTAGAAAATCCGAAAAAGGACCAAAATCAAGTCATTTTACGAAATGAAAACGGAGTATTCGTTCTCACGCCGTCTTTAAATAAGAGCTTCAGATTTCAAAGCGATTGGCCAAACAACAGCAGCCAGGTTTATCTGTTTGAATCGCTCGTAAAGGATGTTCAAAACGATTCGGATGCAGTTTTCACAGCGAAAGAAAAGAAATACGTATTCGAAACAAAAACAAACTATCAGCATAACAAAATGCTGCCGACGCAAGAAATCACATTTAACAAAAAAGATATGAGCCCGTCATCTGTTAAAGTGATGGATACCGACCGGAAAGTGATGGTCAAAGTAGAATTCAGCAGCTTTGAATTTAATAAACAATTTGATAAAGAATCATTTGATGAAAAGAAAAATATGACCCTTTCTCAAATGGATGTCGCCACAAGCGCGAAGCCTTCCGATACATTTGCGGTCAAAACGCCGCTGGAACTGCCGCTTGGCGTCAAGCTGCTTGAAGAAAAAGATATATCTACTGAGGACGGGAAGCGCATCATCATGACGTACGGAGGAGAAAAATCATTTACGTTAATTCAGGAAAAAGCCCAGATTGCCAAGGCTTCCTCCTCCGTTACGCTGAACGGCGAACCGGTAAATCTCGGCTACACCATCGGCGCCCTGTCGGATGCATCATTATCATGGACATATGACGGTGTAGATTACCTTCTCTCTTCTAAAGATCTTTCTAAAGAGGAAATGGTGACAGTAGCGAAAAGCATGCAGGGACAATCATCGAAATAACCGCCAAAGGCCAAACATGATTTGGCCTTTTTTTCGTTAGACATCGTTTCCCTTTAGCCTTTAATTTTAGTATGATATGTAAATGATATTGAATAAAAGCTAGGAAGTGTCGTAATGAGCACAAAACCTTTTTACAGAGATACGTGGGCGGAAATTGACTTGTCCGCGATAAAGGAAAATGTCAGCAATATGAAAAAACATATCGGTGAACATGTCCACCTGATGGCAGTTGTGAAAGCAAACGCCTACGGGCATGGTGATGCAGAAACAGCAAAGGCTGCTCTTGACGCAGGTGCTTCATGCTTGGCCGTGGCCATTTTGGATGAAGCGATTTCACTGCGCAAAAAGGGCTTGAAGGCGCCTATTTTGGTGCTTGGCGCGGTTCCCCCAGAGTATGTGGCAATCGCTGCTGAGTATGACGTGACCTTAACGGGTTATTCTGTTGAATGGCTTCAGGAGGCAGCCCGCCACACGAAAAAAGGTTCTCTTCATTTTCATCTAAAGGTCGATACGGGGATGAACAGGCTTGGTGTAAAAACAGAGGAAGAAGTTCAGAACGTGATGGCCATTCTTGACCGCAACCCTCGTTTAAAGTGCAAAGGGGTATTTACCCATTTTGCGACAGCGGATGAAAAAGAAAGAGGCTATTTCTTAATGCAGTTTGAGCGCTTTAAAGAGCTGATTGCTCCGCTGCCGTTAAAGAATCTGATGGTCCACTGCGCGAACAGCGCCGCCGGACTCCGGCTGAAAAAAGGCTTTTTTAATGCAGTCAGATTCGGCATCGGCATGTATGGCCTTCGCCCGTCTGCTGACATTTCGGACGAGATACCGTTTCAGCTGCGTCCGGCATTTACCCTGCATTCGACGCTGTCACATGTCAAACTGATCAGAAAAGGCGAGAGCGTCAGCTACGGAGCCGAGTACACAGCAGAAAGAGATACATGGATCGGGACGGTGCCTGTAGGCTATGCGGACGGCTGGCTCCGACAATTGAAAGGGACCGACATCCTTGTGAAGGGAAAACGCCTGAAAATTGCCGGCCGAATTTGCATGGACCAATTTATGGTGGAGCTGGATCAGGAATATCCGCCGGGCACAAAAGTCACATTAATAGGCCGGCAGGGGGATGAATATATTTCCATGGATGAGATTGCAGGAAGGCTCGAAACCATTAACTATGAGGTGGCCTGTACAATAAGTTCCCGTGTTCCCCGTATGTTTTTGGAAAATGGGAGTATAATGGAAGTAAGAAATCCTTTATTGCAGGTAAATACAAGCAATTAACTTACCTAAATGGAGAATTCATAAAACAGCTTTGCTTGAAGAGTGAATAATGGTATCATTATCACTGGATGGATAAAAGAGTCGTATCCGTAAGTTTGGTGGAGGTGTATGTTTTTTGTCTGAATCCAGCGCAAGAACCGAAATGAAAATCAGCTTGCCCGAAAACCTAGTAGCTGAATTGGATGGTGTAGCGATGCGGGAGAAACGAAGCAGAAACGAACTGATATCACAAGCAGTGAGAGCGTATGTCAGCGAACGAACAACTCGTCACAACCGTGATTTGATGAGACGCGGCTATATGGAAATGGCGAAAATCAACCTGAATATTTCTTCTGAGGCTCACTTTGCGGAGTGCGAGGCTGAAACGACAGTTGAGCGCTTAGTCAGCGGAGGATAATCATTTGATTGTGAAACGCGGCGATGTTTATTTTGCTGATTTATCTCCTGTTGTTGGCTCAGAGCAAGGCGGGGTGCGCCCGGTTTTAGTGATCCAAAATGACATCGGAAATCGCTTCAGCCCAACTGCTATTGTTGCAGCCATAACAGCACAAATACAGAAAGCGAAATTACCAACCCACGTCGAAATCGATGCAAAACGCTACGGTTTTGAAAGAGATTCCGTTATTTTGCTGGAGCAAATTCGGACGATTGACAAGCAAAGGTTAACGGATAAGATTACTCATCTGGATGATGAAATGATGGATAAGGTTGATGAAGCCTTACAAATCAGTTTGGCACTCATTGATTTTTAGACATATTTGCAGGTTGCTCAAATAGAGCAACTTTTTTTGTTTTCAAAAAACATAAACGATATAATAGTGAAATAACGAAAAAATATGTTGTTTTTTATTGGGAGGTAAGCGAATTTGATGTCGAATCAGACTGTATACCAGTTCATTGCCGAAAATCAAAATGAACTGCTCCAACTGTGGACTGACACACTAAAAGAATTAAGCGAGCAAGAATCCTATCAGCTGACTGACCAAGTGTATGAAAATATATCTAAAGAATATATCGACATTCTGCTGCTGTCTGTTAAGGACGAAAACGCTGCTGAAAGCCAAATCAGCGAACTGGCGCTTCGAGCGGTCCAAATCGGACTGTCTATGAAGTTTTTGGCTACTGCACTTGCTGAATTCTGGAAGCGTCTCTACACGAAAATGAATGATAAGAGATTGCCAGATCAAGAGAGCACGGAATTAATCTGGCAGATTGATCGCTTTTTCAGCCCGATTAACACAGAAATTTTTAATCAATACTCAATCTCATGGGAAAAAACAGTATCCCTGCAAAAAATCGCGCTGCAAGAGCTGTCTGCGCCGCTTATCCCGGTGTTTGAAAATATCACTGTGATGCCTCTTGTCGGAACAATTGATACTGAACGCGCGAAACGAATTATGGAAAATCTTCTTAATGGCGTTGTCAAACACCGTTCCCAAGTCGTGCTGATTGACATTACAGGTGTCCCTGTCGTCGATACGATGGTTGCCCATCATATTATTCAGGCATCAGAAGCAGTAAGGCTTGTCGGAGCAAAATGCCTGCTGGCCGGAATCCGCCCGGAAATTGCTCAAACCATCGTCAATTTGGGGATTGATTTATCCCAAGTTATAACTAAGAATACCCTGCAAAAAGGAATTCAAACAGCATTGGAAATGACGGATCGAAAAATCGTTTCATTGGGGGAATAACATTTTGAGACATCCGAAAATCCCGATCTTGAAACTGTATAATTGCTTATTAGTGTCCATTCAGTGGGAACTTGATGACCAAACAGCATTAACCTTTCAAGAAGACTTATTAAATAAAATATACGAAACAGGTGCTAACGGAGTCGTCATTGACCTGACATCTGTGGATATGATTGATTCATTTATCGCGAAAGTGCTGGGCGACGTCATTACAATGTCTAAGTTAATGGGGGCTAAAGTCGTCTTGACCGGCATTCAGCCTGCTGTGGCAGTGACGCTGATTGAACTTGGAATCGCACTTGAGGAAATCGAAACTGCGCTCGACTTAGAGCAGGGGCTTGAGACATTGAAGCGGGAATTGGGGGAATAGCGAATGAACGACCAATCCTGTGTAAGAATCATGACAGAATGGGATATTGTGGCCGCCAGACAGTTGGGACGAAACGTTGCGAAAGAACTGGGTTTCGGCACGGTAGACCAGGCTAGAATTACAACGGCTATTTCAGAATTAGCCAGGAATATTTATTTATATGCCGGCAAAGGGCAGATTGGAATTGAACAGGTCGCAGACAGAGGAAAAAAAGGCCTGAAAATTATAGCGGAAGACCAAGGGCCGGGAATTCCTGATATCCGAAAAGTCATGGAAGACGGGTTTTCAACGTCTGGAGGACTTGGTGCGGGACTTCCCGGGGTCAAAAGGCTGATGGATGAATTCAGCTTAAATTCCGTAGCGGGGGAAGGAACAGAGATACAAGCCATCAAATGGCTTCGGTAGGAGGTAAGAACGTGGATTTTAGGGAGGTTATTGAGCAGCGGTATCATCAGCTGCTTAGTCGATATATAGCCGAATTAACAGAAACATCTTTATATCAAGCCCAAAAATTCAGCCGAAAAACAATCGAGCACCAAATTCCTCCGGAAGAAATCATCAGCATTCACAGAAAAGTGCTGAAGGAGCTGTATCCAAGTCTCCCGGAAGATGTGTTTCATTCGCTGGATTTTTTAATAGAAGTCATGATTGGTTATGGAATGGCTTATCAGGAGCATCAAACCCTTAGAGGGATACAGCAGGAAATCAAATCAGAAATTGAAATCGCGGCAAATGTCCAGCAGACGCTGCTCGGAACTAAAGTTCCTCAGGAAGAAGCGCTGGATATCGGCGCCATCAGTGTTCCCGCTAAACAGATGAGCGGTGATTACTACCACTTTGTCAAAGACAAGGAATCCATCAATATCGCAATCGCGGACGTGATCGGAAAAGGCATTCCAGCGGCTTTATGCATGTCCATGATTAAATACGCGATGGACTCTTTGCCGGAAACGGGCATACACCCTTCTCAAGTGCTGAAAAATTTGAATCGTGTTGTTGAACAAAACGTTGATGCCAGTATGTTTATTACGATGTTTTATGCGAATTACAATATGGACAAGCATCAATTTACATATGCTTCAGCGGGACATGAACCGGGATTCTATTATTCTCAAAAAGACAACACGTTTTACGATTTAGAGGCCAAAGGACTCGTTCTCGGCATCTCGCAGGACTATGACTACAAACAATTCGATCAGCATCTGGAAAAGGGCGATATGATTGTTTTATTTTCTGACGGCGTCACAGAATGCAGAACGGAAAACGGTTTCTTGGAGCGTCCTGATCTGCAGAAGCTCATTGAGGAACATATGTGTTCCTCCGCGCAGGAAATGGTCAAAAACATTTATGACAGCCTCCTCAAATTGCAGGATTTTCAGCTTCACGATGATTTTACGTTAATTGTTTTGCGGAGAAAGGTTTAACGTCTGTCAGACCAGGGTATAAAGCAACTAGTGATTTGAAGGAAAATTTGAGGTGATACGAATGAATATAAATGTTGATGTGAAGCAAAACGAGAATGATATACAAGTAAACATTGCAGGAGAAATTGATGTATACTCAGCCCCGGTGCTTAGAGAGAAGCTCGTTCCTCTGGCAGAACAAGGAGCTGACTTAAGAATTTGCCTGAAAGATGTCAGCTACATGGACAGTACCGGATTGGGCGTTTTTGTAGGGACCTTTAAAATGGTGAAAAAACAAGGCGGTTCGCTGAAACTTGAAAATCTTTCTGAACGGCTGATCCGACTGTTTGACATTACAGGCTTGAAGGACATCATTGATATTTCTGCAAAGTCAGAAGGTGGAGTGCAATGAAGAATAACGCTGATTACATCGAAATGAAAGTGCCGGCCCAACCTGAATATGTGGGAATTATAAGACTGACGCTGTCAGGGGTCGCAAGCAGAATGGGCTATACGTACGATGAAATTGAAGACTTGAAAATCGCAGTCAGCGAGGCGTGCACAAATGCGGTCCAGCACGCTTACAAAGAAGATAAAAATGGGGAAGTGTCAATACGATTCGGTGTGTTTGAAGACCGTTTAGAGGTTATTGTGGCGGATGAAGGAGACAGCTTTGACTTTGATCAAAAGCAGCAGGATCTAGGGCCGTACACACCTTCGCACACAGTTGATCAATTATCAGAAGGAGGGCTCGGTCTATATTTAATGGAAACGCTCATGGATGAAGTCAGAGTGCAAAACCACTCCGGCGTCACCGTAGCGATGACAAAGTATTTAAATGGGGAGCGAGTTGATCATGACACAACCATCAAAAACTACGAAACTAACTAAAGATGAAGTCGATCGGCTCATAAGCGATTACCAAACAAAGCAAGATGAACAGGCGCAGGAAACGCTTGTGCGGGTGTATACAAATCTGGTTGATATGCTTGCGAAAAAATATTCAAAAGGCAAAAGCTTCCACGAGGATCTCCGCCAGGTCGGCATGATCGGGTTGCTAGGCGCGATTAAGCGATACGATCCTGTTGTCGGCAAATCGTTTGAAGCTTTTGCAATTCCGACAATCATCGGTGAAATTAAACGTTTCCTCAGAGATAAAACATGGAGCGTTCATGTGCCGAGACGAATTAAAGAACTGGGTCCAAGAATCAAAATGGCGGTTGATCAGCTGACCACTGAAACACAAAGATCGCCGAAAGTCGAAGAGATTGCCGAATTCCTCGATGTTTCTGAAGAAGAGGTTCTTGAAACGATGGAAATGGGCAAAAGCTATCAAGCTTTATCCGTTGACCACAGCATTGAAGCGGATTCGGACGGAAGCACCGTCACGATTCTTGATATCGTCGGATCACAGGAGGACGGATATGAGCGGGTCAACCAGCAATTGATGCTGCAAAGCGTGCTTCATGTCCTTTCAGATCGTGAAAAACAAATCATAGACCTTACGTATATTCAAAACAAAAGCCAAAAAGAAACTGGGGACATTCTCGGTATATCTCAAATGCACGTCTCGCGCTTGCAACGCAAAGCTGTGAAGAAGCTCAGAGAGGCCTTGATTGAAGATCCCTCGATGGAGTTAATGTAATGATCCAGGTTGAAGAAAACGAGCATATTCAAACTCTAGTATATCAACTGAATAAAGAAGGGAAATCGATTTGCGGTGACAGCTTTTTTATGAAAGCTGATGATAAGGAGTTAATTTGCGCGGTTGCTGACGGACTGGGAAGTGGATCACTTGCTAACGAATCTTCTGCAGCCATCAAAGACTTAGTGGAAAACTATGCGAATGAAGACGTAGAAAGCATTATCGAACGCTGTAATCAGGCGATGAAAAACAAAAGAGGCGCTACAGCATCTATCCTGAAAATCAATTTTGAGCAAAGGCAGTTTACGTACTGCTCTGTCGGAAATGTACGGTTTATTCTGCATTCCCCGTCTGGTGAAAGCTTTTATCCTCTGCCGATTTCGGGCTATTTATCAGGCAAGCCGCAAAAATACAAAACGCACACCGCCACCTATGAAAAGGGTTCAAAGTTCATTATACATACAGATGGACTCAACGTACCTGATATCCGCTCCCACTTGAAAAAAGGCCAATCGGTAGAAGAAATATCGAATTCGCTGAAAATGTATACGACATCGAGAAAAGATGACCTGACCTATATTCTCGGACAGCTGTCCTAGAGAATAAGAACAAGAAGAAGCTGGAATACCGGCTTCTTTTTTTTATGTGTTTTTTTCGGTTTTTGATACACTAGAGAAAGAACGACAAAATTGGAGGCTTTGGTTACATGGAAACGTCAGCCCTTTTAAAACAGCAAATTGCGAAAGAAATAGGTTTATCACAAAAACACGTTGAAAGTGTCATCCGCCTGCTTGAGGACGGCAATACAGTCCCGTTTATTGCCCGGTATCGAAAAGAGCAGACGGGTTCAATGGATGAGGTTCAGATTCAGACGATTTCTGAACGCTGGCAATACATACAAAACCTGAATCAGCGAAAAGAAGAAGTCATCAGGCTGATTGCAGAGCAGGATAAACTGACAGATGATCTAAAACGTAAAATCGAGCAATCGGTGAAGCTTCAGGAAGTGGAAGACCTTTACCGCCCTTATAAACAAAAACGTAAAACAAAGGCGACAGTCGCCAAAAGCAAAGGCCTGGAGCCGCTTGCCGACTATATCCTGACACTTCCCCAAGATGATCGTCTGGCAGCAACTGCAGACCAATACATCAGCGAAGAAAAAGAAGTGTTCACACGAGAAGAAGCGATTGAAGGTGCCAAGCACATTATTGCAGAACAAATCTCAGACGAGCCGACCTTCAGAAAGTGGATTCGCCAGGAAACCTTCAAAAGAGGAACCATTAAGTCTGCAGCCGGAAAGTCGGCAGACACCGATGAGAAAAATGTGTATGAAATGTATTACGAGTATGAAGAGCCAATTGCAAAAGTTGTTCCGCATAGGGTGCTGGCAATGAACCGCGGCGAAAAAGAAGACATTTTAAAGGTAGCGATTGAACCGCCTGCGGATCACATTAAGGCGTATTTAGAAAAACAAATCATCAAAAATCGCTCAACATCCGTAAGAGAGATTTTGCAGGAGACAATTGAAGACAGCTATAAAAGGCTGATCCAGCCGGCAATCGAGCGTGAAATCAGGAAAGAGCTCTCAGAAAAAGCTGATGAACAGGCGATTCATATTTTCTCAGAGAATTTGAGAAAGCTTCTTTTGCAGCCGCCGATGAAAGGCAAAACTGTTCTCGGTGTTGACCCAGCCTTTCGAACTGGCTGTAAGCTCGCTGTGTTAGATGAGACCGGAAAAGTCTTGAAAATTGATGTGATCTATCCGCATGCGCCAGTCAACAAAACAAAAGAAGCCCATGAAAAAGTGAAAAAGATTCTTGAGCAGTATCAAGTCGAGATGGTGGCGATCGGAAACGGCACAGCATCCAGAGAAACAGAGCAATTCATCGTCAATGTACTCAAAGACATGCCGCGCAAAATTTATTATGTGATCGTCAATGAAGCGGGAGCAAGCGTCTATTCGGCTTCAGAGCTTGCCAGAGAAGAATTCCCTGACCTTAAGGTTGAAGAGCGCAGTGCCGTATCTATTGCGCGGAGACTTCAAGACCCGCTCGCGGAGCTCGTTAAGATCGATCCGAAGTCTGTTGGTGTCGGACAGTATCAGCATGACGTCAGCCAAAAACGCTTAAATGAATCTCTGCGGTTTGTCGTCGAAACTGTCGTAAACCAGGTTGGAGTAAACGTCAACACAGCCTCCGCCGCACTGCTTCAATATGTAGCTGGATTATCGAAGTCTGTAGCAGGCAACGTTGTCAAAAAACGCGAGGAAATCGGAAAGTTTTCAAATCGAAAAGAACTGAAGGACATCCCAAGGCTCGGTGCGAAAACCTATGAACAATGTATCGGTTTCTTAAGAGTGCAGGAAGGGACAGAGCCTTTGGATAGAACAGGCATTCACCCGGAAAGATATAAAGAAACAAAAGCGCTTTTGAAAAAACTCGGACTTTCAACAGAACATATCGGCACGGCGGAATTGAAGGACAAAATCAATCAGCTGGCGCTTTCTGAAACGGCAAAAGAGCTGGGAATCGGCGAAATCACTCTGAAAGACATTTGTGAACAGCTGACAAGGCCGGAACGCGATCCGCGCGATGAGGTGCCTAAGCCTTTGCTGAAAACAGACGTCCTTCAGCTGGAAGATTTGAAAGAGGGAATGGAACTGCAGGGCACCGTGCGCAATGTAGTGGACTTCGGAGCGTTTATTGATATCGGAGTCAAACAAGACGGGCTTGTGCATATCTCAAAACTGAGCAATCAATTCGTCAAGCATCCTCTTGATGTCGTATCTGTGGGCGATATCGTGACAGTTTGGGTTGACGGCGTAGATGTACAAAAAGGCAGAGTATCGCTGTCTATGGTAAAATAAAAGCACTGCTTACGAGCAGTGTTTTTTCCTATAGAAATACCAGCATTGATTCAGCAGTTTAATTTGGTAATTATCTTTTTCAAGGAACGCTTTTTGCATCTGCTTTTTAAGCCAATTTGGCATAGGCTCATTCCTCCTCAGCTTTTATCATAAGAGGGACGGTGATTACCATATTGTATGCGAACGGTGAATTGTCCCGTTCAATGTTTTTTAAGTGAGGTGCACTATGGATAATATAGAGCTTCAAAAGCTGACAGAGGATATTTCTAAAACGTATTTTAAAAAGCCGTTCCGCCATCAGGCGCTTTTTAATGACAGGCTTAAAACCACTGGCGGCAGGTACCTGTTAACCTCCCATAACATTGAATTGAACAGAAAATATCTGATTGAACACGGCAGGGAGGAACTGATCGGCATCATCAAGCACGAGCTCTGCCATTATCATCTTCATCTTGAAGGAAAAGGGTACAAGCACAGAGACAGAGATTTTAGAATGCTTTTGCAGCAAGTCAACGCGCCGAGGTTCTGTACACCCCTTAAGAAAAAAGCGGAAAAAAAAAAACTTATATGTATATCTGTACGGCCTGCGGCCAACAGTATATAAAGAAGCGCGCCATGAACCCTGACAGATACAGGTGCGGAAAATGCCGCGGAAAAATAAAAGAATTTTTTCGTGAAAAAGGTTGACGAATATGGCAAGCCTATGTTACATTATAAAAGTCGTTACGAGAGATAAATAAAAACATTTACCTCTTGACACTGTAAATCAAGGCTGATATAATAAGTCTTGTCTCATTATTCCACAGTAGCTCAGTGGTAGAGCTATCGGCTGTTAACCGATCGGTCGCAGGTTCGAATCCTGCCTGTGGAGCCATATTGGAGAAGTACTCAAGTGGCTGAAGAGGCGCCCCTGCTAAGGGTGTAGGTCGCGTAAGCGGCGCGAGGGTTCAAATCCCTCCTTCTCCGCCATAAGATTTCGATATAAGTTCTCAACCATCGGCCCGTTGGTCAAGCGGTTAAGACACCGCCCTTTCACGGCGGTAACACGGGTTCGAATCCCGTACGGGTCATTCCATTTCGTTGGGCTATAGCCAAGCGGTAAGGCAACGGACTTTGACTCCGTCATGCGTTGGTTCGAATCCAGCTAGCCCAGCCATTTTTATTTTTTGAAATCTAATAGTAAGAGCCATTAGCTCAGTTGGTAGAGCATCTGACTTTTAATCAGAGGGTCGAAGGTTCGAGTCCTTCATGGCTCACCATTTGTCTTTTTGCGGGTGTGGCGGAATTGGCAGACGCGCTAGACTTAGGATCTAGTGTCTTACGACGTGGGGGTTCGAGTCCCTTCACCCGCACTTTATTTACAAAGTGCACGCAAATCGGTTTTACTAGGTTAAGAGCCTACTAAACCAGCACAAACACAATTTAATGATCACGCGGTCGTGGCGGAATGGCAGACGCGCTAGGTTGAGGGCCTAGTGGGTGAATAACCCGTGGAGGTTCAAGTCCTCTCGGCCGCATCAATGATACCAAGGGTTGTAGACCTTTGGTATTTTTTTATGCTCTCTTATAATTTTAAGGTTTACTCCTTTTTACCCACTTGTTAGAATAATGCATCCAGCTTATCAGCAGTTTCTTTTTGTTTATTGGAAAAGAGATGCAAGAAAAATCAGTTGTTGTTCTGATGGGAGCATGTCCAAGTCGTTCTTTTATTGTGATATAATCTTCTCTTTGATCAATTAACAATTTGACATGGGAATACTTTAGCTGTGAAGTCAGGTTGGTTAAACTCCTTCTCAATTTAAGAACCGCTACTATAAAATCATGTGAATAGCAAAGAGGGACTTGTTTATTAAAGAGAGAATGTGAAGGGAACGAATAGGAAAACATCTATTCATTTGATAGGTAATTATGAAAAAAGAGATTATCTTAATTACTGAGTACTAGGAAAATACATGATGTAAATATATGTCAATGAGCTATATAGAATGGTTCCAAGTTACGATGCGATTGTCGTCCATATAAGGTCACTAAAATTAGAGAAAGTCTATACAAACTCTAAAAAGATTCAAAGGTGATTGTGTAAAGTTTAAAATCTTTTTGTGGGGAGATCTTTTGCGTTTTCCACCCGTACTTGTTTATTTAGCTTTCTATCCCCCTAAACTAGATATTCTTAGTCCAATATTGATAAAAAGAATGGGCGATCTTCCTCTATAACTTCCTTAAACGGACACCATTCTCGTAACTCTACCTTCTATCAGTCGCGTTCCCAATAACCTGGTTAGATGAGCAGGTTATTTTATTTCAACTGATGAATTAATGAAGCTGTACTTTGCTCTCTTTTTTTCTTTTGAATAGATTGCACAGAGTAAAACCTATACCATTAACCCCTGCATATGGTAGCAATTCACTTTTCTGCTCCATATTCATACACCTGGGTTAATTACGGCTACTTTGGTACGCCTCCAAACCTCTGATCTAATTTGTACGATATAACCTAAATAAAAAGGGCTATAAAGAAGCTGCCCTTAAAAATTTTAAGGACAGCAAGATGATATAAACTTCACTATAAATTAACAAATAAACAAACTTATGTTACTTCTGCCTAAACAGCCAATACTCACATTGGATTGAATTTTATTACTCTTAGGTATATCGGTGTCATAAAGTTTCTGAAGTGAAAGAACTTTTTTCATAATGCTATACCTCCAGTTTATTCATTAGATTGTGAAATAGTAAAAACCTAATGGAAATCTTCATTAAAAACCACCTATGGAAGTACAAGCGTATAGACTTACTGAGCTGCCTTGACCACCCTCACAAATAAAAATACTGAGAACTGACTTTTTATCAGGGCTGTCACTTTTTTTCGTTGATAATTTTTGAAGTGACAAAATTTTATCAGACATTATAACACCTCCTTTTTGATTATGATTTTGTAAAAAAAGTGAAAATTTTCACTTTTCTCCATTGTAATATTTCCCATAGGGTATTACAATATAAATAACTTAAATTGCCTAAAAAAGAAAAAAAAGAAATAGAAAGGTAATGAGTCATGGATAATATATGTAAACTTAGTTTTCAATTAGGAAAATCAAAAGTGAATTCATTAGGTAGCGCATCTATTATCATATACAAAGATGAATTCTTTGTTGCTACTGCAGCTCATTGCCTATACGATGTAGGCAGTAATGAAATAGCTAAAAACATATCAATAGAAGTAGAGAACTGTGGAATGAAAGAATCGTATGATGTACTAAATATAGTAATACCTGAAAAATGGATTAGTACTCATAGGTTAACTTATGACTATGCTTTTGGATGGATTAAATTGCCTGAAAGCATGAGGAATGTTGCTTTTATTCCTAACTTTGATTTAAGTGGGATGATAGAAGAGCATAATAAAGCGGTTACATTAGCAGGCTACCCAATTTCATTTTTTAAATCTCAGAAGAAATACTCTAAAGGAGATTTAGATTTAACTCTTTTTAAAGAAGAGCAGCTTATTGGAATGAGATCCAAACTTAAACATGGGATATCTGGCGGTCCTTGGTTTTTTGAAAGTGATAATGAAAAATTCCAGATTGGTGTTACATCTGCAAGAATTAAAAGTTTCAAAAATAAGGTTTGGGCGTCTATTTGGACTAAAGATACAGAAAGAATACTAAACAAGTTATTGACAAGTGAGATGCAAGAAAAAATTATTCTAGCCTAAAGTGAGGGATTTTGATGGATTTAAGATATGTTGAGTTTTTGAGCCCAGGCAATTTATTTTATGAATTGGTAACACCGAATAAAATAGTAAACAATTATCGTATCCCAAACTTAAATTCTGAAGAGTGGAAACAAAACACGGATATTAATTGGAGTTATTGTATTAACACAAAGAAAAAGATGCCCAAACAAGGATGGAAAATACATATCACTACAGATATTGATGAGGCACAAAAGACTTTAGATATTGTCCTTCCATATCTCATTGAAAATGAAATATCCTTTAAATTTGTTCCTAATGAAAGGCAATTATTATTCAAAAACTCTAAAAACGGAGACAGAGCATCTTCGGGTAAATTCATTACAATCTATCCTTATGATAACAAGACTTTTCTAACATTACTTTCAGATTTAGATAATCTGACTAAAGCTTTAAAAAAAGGTCCTTATATATTGAATGATAAACGCTGGAAGTATTCAAATGTCTTCTTTCGTTATGGAGCATTTGTATCTATGTATGTGAATAAAGATGGACAAAATGTTCCAGCAATTCAGCGACCTGATGGCACATTAATTCCAGATGTCCGTGCTCCATATTATGAAGTTCCTGACTTTGTTGAAGAACCTGTTGAAATACAAATCATGACTAAAAAAGTTGATGCAGAACTTGATAAAGAAGACACATCGAAGTTTGATTCATACAATGTTATTTCTGCACTGCATTTTAGCAATGGTGGTGGAGTATATAAAGTTGAAAAAAACGGGAAAACGTTTGTTATGAAAGAAGGAAGACTTGGTTCAGGTTTGGATCGGTTGAAACTAGATGGTTTTAAACGAATTTATAAAGAGGCTGAAACAATAAAGCAATTAAGTGAGAAGCCTTACATAGTTGATTTTTACGATTATTTTGAGATTTGGGAAAATAACTATTTGATTGAAGAACATGTATCAGGAATTTCTCTTATGGAATATGTATCTCAAAACTTTCCGTTTTCATATAAAGAAGATAAAGATATTTATATGGAACGCATGATGCATGTGATAGATCAGTTGATTGATGCTTTAAAAGATCTTCATAGAAGTAAGATTGCACTCGGAGATTTACAGCCAAATAATGTATTGGTATTAGAGGATTACTCAATCAAATTAATAGACCTAGAAACTGCTGTAACTCCCGAAAGCAAATACACCCCCGCCTTAATGACTCCTGGTTACGTTACGGATCAAGCAGAAACTTTTGAGCAAGCAGATTGGTATGCATTACTTAGAATTTGCAGGTTTTTATTTTTACCGATAGAAAATTTATCTGATCTGTCAATTGATATTGAAATAAATCAAGATAAATGGATTGGAGAGAATTTTGGGGATGCAGTTTTAAATAAAATTCAAGAAATTCAAGAGAAGACATTACCAACCATCAAGAAATTAAGTGAAGCTGCTACTTTAACAATTCCACCAATGAAAATAAACTACAAGAATGTTAATGAGATAACTGAAGGTTTGCGAGCTGGAATTATGAGTCATTTAAAACCTAAGTCAGAAAGTTTAATATCCGGAGATATCAGGCAATTCATTGAAAAAATGGGCAGTCTATCAATCGCTAATGGAGGATTTGGTGGAATAATGGCCTTGGATAGAACAGGGACTCTATCCAATTCAGTTTATCAATGGGTTGATCATGTATTGGAGACAATATTGAATTTAGACACGGAAACATATAAAAATTTCCCGCTCGGTTTATTTAATGGTATCTCAGGCATATTGTCCGTTTTATACGACATTGGATATAAAGAAGAATCAATTAAACTGTTAGAGACAATGCCTTTGCCAGATACTGAAGATTCAGATTTAACACTGTTTTCCGGATTATCGGGAATTGGATTAAACTACCTGGCGTTTTATAGCATTACTCAGAAAAAGGACTTTCTAGATCGCTCTATAAAAATAGGAAATAGAATAATAGATGCCTATAAAGAAGACTGCTCCATCACTGTAAGGGATCCTTATGCAATGCCGTATGGCTTGTTAAATGGCTGGTCTGGAATCAGCTTGTATATTCTAATGTTAGGCAAGGCGACAAATGACAATGACTTAATAAAGCTGGCTAGCGAAATTTTTAATAAAGAAATAAGCAAAAACATTGAAATTGATTCTAAATTAGAATTAGCACAAATAAAAGAATATTCATTGGGCTATAAAAGGTTGATACCATATCTTGGTGAAGGTGCAGCTGGGATTGCATTAATTATGCTTGAATTCAATAAAAATCTTCCTGATTTTATGACAGAAAGTAATACTGAACTATTCAAAAAACTAACTAATGTTACAGACTTATATAGCACATTTGCAAGTGGCATCTTTCGAGGTGTGGGAGGAATGATTATTCTTGCGAATGCAATGAAATGTGAAGGGGTAAATACAGGCTCATTAGAATATACCATTAAAGCACTCGGGAATTATCTCCTGTATAAGAAACACGAAGGAATTTTAAGTCCAGGAGAGTATGGTTACCGACTATCTTTAGACTTACAAACAGGGAACAGCGGATTACTACTTGCTCTTTCTGATATAGATAGTGATAAATGGAGCAGTTGGTTACCGTTACCTAAAAACAATAATCTGAATCTCTTTGAAATAGACAAGTTCATTAAAGGAGCTGAAACAAATGAAAAAGCTATTATCTCTTCAGCACAAAGCACTTGATAAAGAGGTTACTCTATTAAAAGGCAGATCATCAGTAAGCTTAGGCTGCGATAAGATCAGTACAGTTAGTTTGTATTTCTGCGGTAACTAAGATTACTCACTGTTTAGACTAAAGGAGGTGAAACAAATGAAAAAGCTATTATCTCTTCAGCACAAAGCACTTGATAAAGAGGTTACTCTATTAAAAGGCAGATCA
>NZ_JBVFMU010000006.1:0-271244 GCF_055486415.1 Bacillus sp. 9.4
GAAGGCGAAGCACTTGCAACACTTGTTGTGAACAAACTTCGCGGCACATTCAATGCAGTGGCTGTTAAAGCTCCTGGCTTCGGTGACCGCCGTAAAGCAATGCTTGAAGACATCGCTGTCCTTACTGGCGGAGAAGTCATCACAGAAGATCTTGGCCTTGACCTGAAATCTACTCAAATCGCTCAATTGGGACGCGCTTCTAAAGTTGTCGTTACTAAAGAAAACACAACAATCGTTGAAGGCGCTGGCGAAACAGACAAAATTTCTGCCCGCGTGACTCAAATCCGCGCTCAAGTGGAAGAAACAACTTCTGAATTCGACAGAGAAAAATTACAAGAGCGTCTTGCTAAACTTGCTGGCGGCGTAGCTGTCATCAAAGTCGGCGCTGCGACTGAAACTGAGCTGAAAGAGCGTAAACTTCGCATCGAAGACGCCCTGAACTCAACTCGCGCAGCTGTTGAAGAAGGCATCGTATCCGGTGGGGGTACAGCGCTTGTAAACGTATATAATAAAGTCGCTGCAGTTGAAGCTGAAGGCGATGCTCAAACAGGTATCAACATCGTGCTTCGCGCGCTTGAAGAGCCAATCCGTCAAATCGCACACAATGCTGGTCTTGAAGGATCTGTCATCGTTGAACGCCTCAAAAACGAAGAAATCGGCGTAGGCTTCAACGCTGCAACTGGCGAATGGGTAAACATGATCGAAAAAGGTATCGTTGACCCAACGAAAGTTACACGCTCAGCTCTTCAAAACGCTGCGTCTGTAGCTGCAATGTTCTTAACAACTGAAGCCGTTGTCGCTGACAAGCCAGAAGAAAACGCTGGCGGCGGAATGCCTGACATGGGCGGCATGGGCGGTATGGGTGGAATGATGTAATCATAGCCCCTAAAACCCAGTAAAAATGGGGTTTCTAGACTCTTATCTACTCTAAAAATAACCGAATAGTAACAAAAGGGTAACATTTTCTTGAATAAGGGTAGAGGTTTTCCATGAGTTCTTTGAACTTTTGGGAAGCCTCTTTTTTTCTCTTTTGTTACAAGTAAATAAACAATATGATGTTCATTTCCTTCTATATTATAAAATAAATTCATTAAGAACCTTCATCAGTCAAGATATTATTTTTCCATATTACAAAAGTGGAATCATAAAAACTGTAACAATTCTCCCGAAACCTCTACCACTTCTCTTTTTTAATGATTTAAAACTCAATATATTTGAATCTATTGCGTTTGGTTTTTAGGACGTTTTAAACTTTCGGTAATGAACATTTGGATATTGATTCGAAGCAGTTGCGCATTGTACGGTTAAAATGAAAGATATATTAAAAAAGATTGTTTATCGAATCACTCGAATTAAAGAAAATTGTGTTGGAAGGGACTTTTTTGTACTTGGCCAGGTCGAATTTTGGAAATGAATAAGCAGGTTCTTTTTTGATTTTATAATTTAAGGAACATAAGCAGCTGTTAGACAAGGATTTTAAATATAGTAATACATTTGAAGAAGAAGTTATATAAACTATAACAATGTTAATTATACAAACAAAACTATGAGAAAGATTAATTAAAAAGCTTGAATAAAAAAATAAAGCGAAGGTTTACTTTTTTATGTAAAATCAAACATTTTTGGACAATCATTGTGTATAATTATTACAGAACCTAGAAAGAAAGGGGATTTTCAGGGTGGATTTAACGGGAATTTCAAGAAGGAGTAGTAATTTTATAACTTTAAAAGGTGTTATAGGAAAACAATTTAACCACCAAGTAATATCTATTCAATGTACTGTAAATGAGGTTTTGAAGTTTTTAGAGATAGATCAAGATGTTCAAAGAGAAGCAGATGAAAATAAAATTTCAAGTATAAAAAAATATATTCAATATGGATTAGAAGGAAATGATATTTATTTTCCCCCTCTTATATTTTCAGCTAGAGGGCAAGGAATTTATGATGAGGACCAACTACAATATAGGTTGCAATCTGACGAAAAATTGGTGATTTTAGATGGTCAGCACCGTATAAAGGCGTTTGAAATTTTGAAAAGACAGCTTCAATCACAAAATGATTTGACTAGCTTGGATAAAGTAAAAGATTTTCCTCTAACTATCCAAGTTTTTGTTGATTTATCTATCGATAAAGAACGTCAATTATTCACAGATATAAACTCAAAATCATCTCCAGTAAATAACACCCTGTTAATTATGTATAAAGAAAATGATCTTTATGGACAGCTAGTTAAAGAAATTGTCTATAATCATCCAACTATACCTGAGGATCTTTTTGAGATTAGATTAAAGGCAACACGATCAAAACTACTAACAGCAGCTACGCTATACCTAGTAGCAATAGCTTTGAATGATGGGGGATTTAGTCGAGATTCACGTAAAACAATAAATGAAAATAATTTTTCACAATATAAATTCAAAACAGAAAAATTTCTTACACTACTAAGAAAGTATGCCCCAATTGATGCCTTAGATAGGGATAAATATGTGATTTTTTACCCTAATGTAATTCTAGGAATTGCTAAGTTTGTCAATTTAGCACTTAAGGAATATCCGGATATAACCATGGAAGATTTGTTTGAAAATGTTGTAGGGAAAATTAACTGGTCACACAAAAATAAAGATTTTGATCGGTTAGCTACAAATTACAATTCCCAAACAAAAAAATACAAATTTGGTGCAAGAGGGAAATCAACAGTTGAAATGTCTAAGTTTTTGTTAACCCTTTACTGTAATTCGAGGGGGAAATAATATGTCAACAGTTACTATATTTGGAACTATAGATATTATAAATGGAAATAAAGAAAAAGGGATGCTCTCATCTCAAATGAAAATAAGAGATATTTTAGAGCTTTATAAAATTGATAAAAATATAAATAGGGATATATCATATGGAAGAATTCCGAAAATTGTTAAATACCTTGAGAACCAAGATAATGAAATGGGTATTTTCTTTCCGGCTATGGTTTTTTCGTTCAGAGGTAACCCAATTAATTATTATAGTAAGGATTTCGAGTTAGAATTGCCACTTGAAAAAAAACTTATTGTAATTGACGGCCAACATCGTATAAAAGCAATGGAGCGGCTTTTAGAAAACACAGATGATAAAAATAGAAGGGAGAAAATATTAAATTCATTTCTTACAGTTCAGATATACTTTGGACTACAAATTGAAGACGAAAAGAATTTGTTTGCTGATATTAATTCTAATGTTAAAAAAGTTTCAATGTCTCTAATAACTAAATTTGATACTAGAGATGTTTTAAATGTACTAGTTACAGAGCTATATGAGGTTTGTGATGCACTTCAAACTGCTAAAATTGAATTTAATAAAAGTAGGTTAGCTAGACCAGGAAATGATTATTTTTCAACTAGCTCTCGACTTAAGGAATTAATCAGCATAATACTTTTTGGGAAAAAGAATCCAAACCAGAAAGACACTGCTAACTTAACACAACAATATGATGATATAATTGTTTTTTTAGACAAGTTGTTTACAGAACTCTTTAGGAATTTACCACCTAATCCAGGAAACGTTTTAGAAAATATACTTGGGCATTATGCAACACAACATGCTCTTGGATATTATATAAATGATGCAATAATTATAAATGAAACAAAAATTGAATGGATAACTAGTTGGGAAGAAGATATTGAAGCACTATCCCAAATTAGTTGGAATGTCACGAATTCATTGTGGAAGAAATTTTTAATAGTGACAAGAAAAAATACTCCTTATGAATATTCAACGATTGAGGAATATCAATCAAATCAATTGTTTGATGTAATAAAAAATGAAATAAATTCTTAATTTTTATAGGAAGAGTATTTGTTAAATCTTCATTAAAGAAAAAGGAATTGTGGATAAAGTGGAGTAACAAAAAGGTAATATAACCTTATGTTACTCCATTAAGTTATTAAATAGTTTTATATCTCCCATCTAAAGAAAAAGCGTTTATAACCCGGATTAGTTTGCATGCGTAATTAACATCTTTTATAACTTGAAGGTAATAGAGGTAGTCTGAAATGTATTAAAAATCAGTTTGTCAAAAAAGATTTCTCATGTCTTTCTTTTATATAGAAAGTAAAAAGATTATTAAACTCTTTTTGTGAAAAAGAAAACGCATTGAGTCCAATTTTATATCGTGACATTTCTCACAATCACCTTATGAAATTGTTCCACCTCACCCCGAATCCCAATCGCAGGCTCCCACGAATCAATCAAACGAATCGCTTTCTGATTAGCTTCCATCGCTTTCGTTTTCTCTCCTTTACGGTTCAACAGCTGCGCCATCCCGTAAAAATAATAGATCAACTCAACCTGATTCGCGTTTTGTTTGTCATAGAGCATTTGCTCAAAGGCTTCTTCTGCTTTCTCAAACTGATCAGACTTCACGTAAGCGACACCCAGATTAAAATAGGCTTCTATCGTTTTTTCGCCGCCGTACGTGGAGCTGATTTCATTTGCGGCTCCGTATAATTGAATGGCTTCTTCATGATGACCTCTCGCAAAGCTTAAGTCACCGCGAACAAGCAGAACCCTATGTTGAATCGTAGGGGAAATCGCTTGATCTTCGATTTTGTTTAAAATGGTCTTTGCTTTTTCCTGTTGCCCGGCTTTTAAAAACAGCCTTGCTTTGAGTGCGTGTCCCCAAACCTTTAGATCATGGGCATCGTGAGCGTCAGATTGTTCCAGAATCTTCAGGCCGGCTTCTATTTGCTGAAGCGCTCCGTCTAAATCATTGACTTCCATCAATGCCCAGCCTGAGGTGTCGATTCGGAAGAACGCTTCTCGTGTGTGTTGGCCTAATTGATGGGCGGCGTCGGCCGCTTTACGTCCGTATTCGATTCGCAGGGGCAGGTTGATTCTGCTTAGAAAATGGCTAATTCGGGTGATGAGTTCGATTAGGATTTCTTTTTGATCGGTGTCGCTTGCCCATTGGATGACCTTTAAGATGTTTGGCCAATCTTGTTTCATTTGATCTAAATTCCGTCCCAGCAGGTAGCTCCAATAGATAGAGTTGGGCTGTTCCCGTTTTAAATGGGTTTCGGCATAATCAACATAATAGTGCGCCCAGCGATTGCGGGCTTCTTTTTCATATTCGTGCTGTTCGGACAAGTGCTGTTCTCCGTAAGCGACAACGGTTTGGTGCGCTAAGTATTGTATCCTGCCTTGGCTTCGTTCCGGCTGAATCAGCGCATATGACCGCATTTGTTCCATAGCGTAATGAAAACGGCGGGCGTCTAATCCGGCTGCTGCCGCCATGCTTTTTTCATCAGGCGGCTTGCTGAAAAAGCAAAGCGTCTGCCATAGCTTTCGCGTATCTTCATTGCATCTATCCCAGGTGCGGCCAAAGAGGAATTCAAACAATTCCAGCAGTGAGTAGCCTGCTTTTCCAAGCTCATGAATCAACTGCTGAGCGGGGATGTCATCGTCTGACATATAGGCGATGCTGAGTGCCATGGCTTTCGGGTTTCCGGCAGTCGCTGAAATGAATTCGTTTTTCAGGTCAGTCGATAGTTGTAACAGCTGCTCTAGCTTTTCCCGTTTACGTGGGAGGTTGCATGTTTGTAAGCAGTGATGCACTTCTTGTTGAAAAAAATCCAAGGCATCTGTTTGGTCAAGACAGCTTAGCTGGATGGCCACCATTTCTCCGAAGCTTTCCAGATAGGTCTGCTTTACGTTTTCCCGCGCTGTGAGGAGGACTTTCACTCCTTGCGGAAGGCTGGTGATAAATTCATGAATGTCACGTTCTGCGGTATCGATGCTGTCAACGATCAGCAGGATCGGTTTTTCTCTAGTGTAATTGGCTAACGCATTGCGGACGACAAACCGTTTTTCATTGATTGATTTATCGATTTGTTCTGTGCGTCCGAGCTGATAGGCGATCGTATTTAAAAAATCGCTAAAGCTCAATCCTTTCCAATCAGCGCTAACCCAAATGATACTGTTGAACGCCGGCCAAACTGAAGTATCGTCGACACAGGAATAGGCGGCTTCAAGAGCGATTGTGGTTTTTCCCATGCCGGCCCAGCCGGTGATTAAACAGACTGGTGATGGAGAAAGCATCCATTGCCGTATCGCTTCCATATCAAAGCTGCGTCCGATAAAGCGTCCGGACCAGCGTGAGGGTAAATTATGCGTGATAGGCTGTTCTGTAAGCGCATTCTCTTCATGGCCGGGTCTGTCATGAAACAGCCGTTTTACTACATTTTCAATTTCGTCTTCACTCGGAGCCCCGAATAATCCGTCTTTTCGCAGTATTTTCGCTTTTTTCAAACAAGATGCTGCCCATACAGGCAATGCGGGTTTGATGACTGGGATAGTGGTGGCTTCCAGCAGGTCGGTCAACCACTCGATATCCAAGTCGGTCTTTTCGAGAATGATCCAGATCATCCCGAACAGTTTTCCGTCGTCAATTCTTCCGGGAATGTAGTTTGCCCCCATCTGTCCGATCCAGCTTTTGATCGTGTTTGGGGAAACCCCCAGCTGGAGCGCGATTTTATCTATGTAAGACTGCCCTGTTTTTTCGTTCTTTTTCCTTCTGACTTTATAATCAGGATGAAGTTTTAGCGTTTTGACGCCAGGTGCCAGCAGTTGTGCAAATTGTTTTCGGTTTTCAAGTTCAGCCATAAGCCTGCACCTCCTATTAGTACTATTTTATCAATCCAGCGTTTTTTGTATATGAAAAAATAAAAGTACAGTGCCGCTGTCCTTTTATACAGCAGGAAAGGCTGTTGAACGTATTGAAAAGCAGATAAAATGGGGGCAGTAACAGAGAAAACAAAAATGTATGCACTTACATTTTATTTTCTAAAGAAAGGAATTTGCCAAATGACTCACACAGTACCTCAGAACATGAAAGCGGCTGTTATGCACAATACAAGAGAAATCAAAATCGAAACATTGCCTGTGCCTGACATCAATCATGATGAAGTGTTGATTAAGGTGAAGGCTGTCGGAATTTGCGGATCAGATCTGCATTACTATACAAATGGACGAATCGGCAACTATGTAGTGGAAAAACCATTTATCCTTGGCCATGAATGCGCGGGTAAAATCGCCGCTGTCGGATCATCTGTCGATCAATTCAAGGTGGGAGACCGCGTCGCTGTAGAGCCGGGTGTTACGTGCGGACGATGTGAAGCGTGCAAAGAAGGACGCTATAATCTTTGCCCGGATGTACAGTTTTTGGCTACACCGCCGGTAGACGGTGCGTTTGTCCAATATATTAAAATGCGTCAGGACTTTGTTTTTTTAATCCCAGATTCACTTTCTTATGAAGATGCTGCTTTGATCGAGCCGTTTTCTGTCGGCATCCATGCGGCGGCCAGAACGAAGCTACAGCCCGGATCAACGATTGCGATTATGGGGATGGGCCCTGTTGGGTTAATGGCTGTTGCCGCAGCTAAAGCATTTGGGGCAGGCACAATCATTGTCACCGACTTAGAGCCGCTGCGGTTAGAAGCTGCGAAAAAAATGGGAGCGACTCATATTATTAATATACGTGAACAGGATGCACTTGAAGAGATTAAAACGATCACGAATGATAGAGGCGTTGATGTTGCTTGGGAAACAGCAGGGAATCCAGCGGCATTGCAATCCGCACTGGCTTCTGTGCGCCGGGGCGGAAAATTGGCGATTGTCGGTTTGCCTTCACAGAACGAGATTCCGCTCAATGTGCCGTTTATTGCGGATAACGAGATTGATATTTACGGGATCTTCCGTTATGCCAATACGTATCCGAAGGGAATCGAATTTCTCGCTTCCGGCATTGTGGACACGAAGCATCTAGTAACGGACCAATATTCGCTGGAGCAGACGCAAGATGCGATGGAACGGGCGCTTCAATTTAAGAATGAATGTTTAAAAGTGATGGTGTATCCAAATCGCTGAGTGAACAGGGAGGATCTTCGTATTCTCCCTCTTGTTTACTGGTAATGAAAACGGATTCTTGGGGTGGGAAATATGATTGAAACAGAAAAAGTAACGGCAATGAATGCGAAGCGTCAGTCAAAATCCAGTACCGGACTGTCCTGGTTTGAACGAATCGGTTATGGATTCGGCGATATGTCTTATAATATTATCTTTCAGTTTGTAAACGCATACTTATTATTTTATTATACAGACGTCGGCGGCATTCAGCCTGCGGTGATCGCAACTTTGTTTCTTGTTGTGCGTGTGCTGGATGCTATTTTTGACCCGATCATGGGATTGATTTTAGATAAAACGAATACAAGGTGGGGAAAAGCAAGGCCATATTTGCTGTGGGTGGCATTTCCTTTTGCGCTATTCACATTCTTATGTTTCACGACGCCTCATTTCGGTGAGACCGGAAATATGGTATATGCGTATGTCACCTATATTCTGCTTGGGATGTCCTTTAGTATGCAAACGATCCCGGTGAACAGCTTAACGGGGCGGATGACGAATTCTGTGGAGGAGCGAACGGTTCTGACCACAACCCGGATGATTTTGGTGTATATCGGCATTCTTTTATCCATTTCCTGTGCGACACCGCTTGCAACTGCTATCGGAGGAGAGGATCAGGCGTTTGGATTTCAGATGACGGCGCTCATCTACGCGGCGGTCAGCATTGTTTTGAATCTATTCAGTTTCTTTACTGTCCGGGAGCGGATTCAGCCTAAAAAGAGAAAAAAACAAGGGATCCAAAAGACGTTATCCGTTTTATTCCAAAACAAACCCTTGCTCATGTTAATTTCATCATTTTTGGCTTTTGCGATCGGGTTTAATATTAAGCTCAGCACGATGGTGTATTATTTTACGTATAACGTAAACCATAAAGAGTTCGTGTTTATGGGCACCGTTTTATTTTTCGGGGCAGCGCTGATCAGCAATTTGTTTATTCCTTTCTTTTCTGAGAAGTGGGGCAGAAAACAAGTCATGATCATCACGGCAGCTCTATCGCTTATTTCTTATGCCGGCCTGCATTTTACGCCGTATTCTTCAATTCCACTCATTTTCATTTGGCTTTTCGCTTCGGGATTTTTCACAACGCCTTTAAATACGCTTGCTTGGGGAATGGTTGCGGATTGTGTCGATTATGCGGAATGGAAAACCGGAATTCGCGCGGATGGTGTGGTGATTTCGAGCATGAGCTTTATTAATAAGCTGGGTGTTGCGTTAGCCGGGTCATTTTCGGCCATTTATTTAGGAATCGCCGGGTATGTGGCGAATACAGACCAGACAGTTGCGTCGTTGAATGCGATCAAAAATATGAATGCTTTGATTCCGGGATTTTTCATTTTGCTTTCTATTATTCTTATCGCCTTCTATCCTTTAACGGAAAAAAGATATAAACACATCATCTCTGAGCTGGAGCAAAGGTCTGCGAGATAAATATATGTAAAATTTTTAATATTCAATGTTGTATTTATGGCAAAATGTAATATACTGAGACTGTAATCTAGACTTTATAAATGAGTGTGATAATATGCGTAGTCATTCTGTAGTTTGTATTGGGGAATTGTTGATTGATTTCTTTTGTACCGATGTTGACGTTGATTTAATGGAAGGGCGCCATTTCCTGAAAAGTGCCGGCGGGGCACCGGCGAATGTGTCAGCAGCGATTGCCAAGCTGGGCGGAGACGCCGCTTTCAGCGGAAAAGTAGGAAAGGATCCGTTTGGGTATTTTCTGAAGCAAACATTGGACGCTGTACACGTCGATACCTCTATGCTGGTGATGGATGAGAAAGCGCCTACAACGCTTGCTTTTGTTTCATTAAAACAAAATGGAGAGCGTGACTTTGTTTTTAATAGAGGTGCGGACGCTTTGTTTACGCTGGAGGATATTGACCAGGAAAAACTAAACGGAGCGAAAATCCTTCATTTCGGCTCTGCGACGGCACTGTTATCAGATCCATTTTGCTCAGCCTATTTACGGCTGATGTCGATTGCGAAAGACAATGGACAGTTTATTTCGTTTGACCCTAACTACCGTGAAGATTTATGGAGGGGAAGAGTCTCAGAGTTTGTAAGTGTTGCGAAAAAAGCGATCGCTGTAAGTGATTTTGTGAAAGTCAGTGACGAGGAACTTGAGATTATCAGCGGTGTGAAGGATCATGAAAAGGGAGTCGCGATCCTTCATGAGATCGGAGCCAACATTGTCGCTGTGACACTTGGGAAAAGCGGAACGCTTCTTTCCAATGGAAAAGACCGTGAAATCATTCCAAGCATTCCGGTGACATCAATTGACTCAACAGGGGCGGGAGATGCTTTTGTCGGTGCGGCTTTATATCAATTGGCAAACACGGATCAGATTCAATCTGTAGATGCTGATTTTGTGAAACTGCGTGAGATTGTGGCGTTTGCCAATAAGGTCGGAGCTCTTGTGTGCACTAAAATTGGAGCGATTGATGCACTGCCGAGCTTGGATGAGATCGAAGTTTCTTTGTAAATCATTGAAGATGTTTCTTGAAAGTCTTTGGACTTTTGGGGGCATCTTTTTTTATTGCTTACATTTTTGTTCAGGTAAAAAGTTGTATATTTTTTGTTTGAAATGTCATTTTTTATTAAAAAAGTGAAACTTTTAACGATAATAAATAGTATATGTAACAAGGGTTACCGAATTAGCTTTAGGAGGAACGTTATAATGAGTATAATTGGAAGATTTAAAGATATTATGTCTGCGAATATCAATGCTTTATTGGACAAGGCTGAAAATCCGGAGAAAATGGTAGATCAATATTTAAGAAATATGAATAGCGATTTGGCTAAGGTTAAGGCAGAAACAGCAGCTGTTATGGCTGAGGAGCAGAGAGCAAAAAGAGAATATCACGAATGCCAGGCGGATATGGAAAAGATGGAAAGCTATGCAATGAAGGCGCTGCAAGCTGGGAATGAGAGCGATGCGAGAAAATTTCTTGAAAGAAAAACATCTTTGGAGTCAAAGCTTTCTGAGCTGCAGGCGGCGAATCAAATTGCTGCAACCAATGCCGCACAGATGAGAAAGATGCATGACAAATTGGTATCTGACATTGGAGAGCTGGAAGCACGTAAAAATATGATCAAGGCGAAGTGGGCAGTAGCGAAAACGCAAGAAAGAATGAACAAACTGGGCGCTTCTGTTTCAAGTACAAGCCAATCAATGTCTGCATTCGGCCGAATGGAGGACAAAGTAAATAAGGCACTTGATCAGGCCAATGCAATGGCTGAACTGAACAGCGCTCCGCAGGATGATATGGCTGATCTGACTGCAAAGTATGACACTGGCGGTTCAAGCCAGGTTGATGATGACTTGCGGCGTTAAAAGCGAAAATGATGCTCGATAAGTAATACATAGGAGGCCGCAGCTTTCGGCTGCGGCGTCATTTTATCATAAGATGTGAGAGGGAACGGTAATGATAATATCTTATAAGTGTCCGAACTGCGGCAGTGATATGGCATTTGACAGTGAAACCGGCTCGTTATCCTGCGGCAGCTGCGGAAGACAGGACAATATTGAAAGCCTTCCGAAAGAAAACATTGCGGCACGGTTTTCTGATGATGAAGCAAAAGAATATCAATGTGAAAACTGCGGTGCCGTTTTGATCACGGAAGCTGAAACGACAGCAACGACGTGCAGCTTCTGCGGAGGTGCTGCAATACTTGCCGATCGTTTATCAGGACATTTGGCGCCGGCGAAGGTCATTCCATTTACAATCAGCAAGCAAGAAGCGGAGCAGGCATTTCGAAAGTGGTGCAAAAAAGGCCTTCTGACACCAAGAGGTTTCATGTCTGCCGATCGCATTAAAAGCATCACCGGCATGTATATTCCGTTTTGGATGTTTGATTTAAATAGTGAAGTACAGGTGAGAGCAAACTGTACCAGAGTCCATCAATATGAAGAAGGAGATTATATTTGCACGGAAACAGAGCACTTTGAAGCGTTTCGTGATATCAATCTCGATTATTTGAAAATCCCTGTCGATGCCTCTGAAAAAATGAAAGACGAATTAATGGACAAATTGGAGCCTTATTCATACGAAGAGCTGAAGGACTTTCAAACGGCATATTTGGCCGGTTATATTGCGGAAAAGTACAATTATACCGATGAGGAGCTTTTTCCGAGGGCAAAAGAGAAAATCAGCAGTTATATAGATTCATACATCCATTCTACTTTTTCCGGATATACGTCAGTCAATGTGAGGGACAAACATATTCACACGAAAAACGTGAACAGCTTTTACGTTTTGCTTCCCGTTTGGATGGTCAGTTACGATTATGAAAGAGCGGAGCATATCTTTGCGATGAACGGGCAAACAGGAAAGGTTGTTGGAAAGCCGCCGATCAGTCGAGGAAAAGTGGCAGCATGGTTTAGCGGAATAGCAGGCGGGACATTTCTTGCGTTGAAGCTCGTCTCATTGATGATGGGAGGCGGATTTTGATGCGGGGATTTTTAGGGAAAGCGATCTTTGGTGTGCTGGCTGTCTTCATCATGATGCCTTTACTGGGTATCGAAGCGGCAAGAGCCTCTGAATCGCAGCAGCATGTGTACGATCGCGCTCATCTATTGTCAAAAGCGGAGATCGGAAAACTTGAATCTCTCTCGGCAGAGCTGGGTGCAAAGAGAGACACTGATTTCATCATTATTACGACTAAAAGCACAAATGGTGAAGATATTGCCGATTATGCCGGCGATTTTTATGATCGTTACGGAAAAGGCAGTACAGCCATTTTGACCATTGATATGACAAACAGAGAAGTGTTTATCGCAGGCTTCAAAAAAGCCGAACAGTATTTGGACAACAGCAGGCTCAATAGCATCAGAAATACGATTTCATCTGATTTATCCAATGAAAATTATTTTAAAGCTTTTGAGACATATATTCAGCTTTCCTATAAAGATATGGGCATAAAACCGGGAGTAAACCCCGACAACATATTCTTTACATGGTGGTTTCAGCTGATTGCTGCCATCGCAGTCGGGGGAATTGCGGTTTCAATCATGCTTTATCATGCAGGCGGCAAAGTAACGGTTAATGGAAATACATATATGGATCAGCGTACGTCTGATGTGATTGATCAATACGACACTTATATTAGAACGACTGTAACAAGAGAAAGAAAACCATCAGATAAAGACAGCGGCAGCGATGGCGGTGTTACGAAAGGCGGTACGTCATACAGTGGGAGCCGGGGCAGTTTTTAAATGTAAGAAATAGAGAAAGGGAGAGGCGTAATGTCGTTTTTCAGAAATCAATTAGCGAATGTAGTAGAGTGGGAAGAATTTAGAGATGATATGATTTTTTATAAATGGAACAATCGTGAAATCAAAAAAGGGAGCCGTTTAATCATTCGTCCCGGACAGGATGCTGTCTTTTTGAACAATGGGCGGGTTGAAGGAGTCTTTCAAGATGATGGCGATTATGATATTGAATCAGAAATTATTCCATTCCTTTCAACGTTAAAGGGCTTTAAGTTTGGCTTTAACAGCGGCATGCGAGCTGAGGTGCTGTTTGTCAATACGAAGGAATTTACCGTAAGATGGGGAACAAAACAGGCGATAAATATTCCGGCAGCGGGAATGCCAGGCGGGGTACCCATTCGCGCAAACGGCACATTTAATTTCAAGGTGCAGGACTATATCAGCCTGATTGATAAAATCGCTGGCGTGAAAGATCAATATTTTGTAGAGGATATTAAAACCCGTATCATTTCTATTCTGGATCAGCTTCTCATGAAGTGGATCACAAGAGAAGGGAAAGATATGTTTAATCTTCAAGCAAACGCTTTTGATATTGCCAAGGGAATTCAAGAGGACTTAGATATGCAATTAATAAGCGACGGGATGACGGTCACTGGTTTTCAAATCATGAGCTTTAATTACCCTCAAGAGGTTCAAGATATGATTACAAAGAACGCTTCCTACGGTATGGTTGGGGATGTGAACAGATACCAGCAAATATCAATGACGGATGGAATGGCATCCGGAAAGATGAGCGGAGGCGGAGCGGCTTCGGATATGGCTGGAATGATGATGGGAATGAATATGGCCAATCAGATGATGAACCAAATGAATCAAAATCAGCAGGCACAGTCATCAGGCCCACAGTCAACTGGCAGCGGAAGCAAACCGAATTTCTGTCCAAACTGCGGAACAAAAACGGGCGAAGCCAATTTTTGTCCGAATTGCGGACAGAAGCTTGTGTAAGACTTATACAGTGAAAAGTCCGGAGTGATCAGCACTCGGGACTTTTTTATTTAGGAGAATAAGCGTTACCTATTGCTTGCTCCTGAACAGGCCATTTTCGAGCCCCCGCTTGGATAATTCCCAGCAGCAATTGACGACGTTCCTTTATTGAATTGACGGCAATTTGAAATGTTTGCTTTGATAAAGCCGGTATGCCTGATTGTTGAAGCTTTGAGATGTCTGGTTCCGGCGGCGCTTGTTCTGCAGGATGGATATAGGCAGTATGAACGGTATCCAGATAGTTTTTGATACTTGAGCGCGCTTCTTTGATATGAAGCTGATTCGGCTGATATTGTTCAGGAATTCCGTATTTGAAAATGGTTAGGGCCTCATCCAATACAGCAACAGCTATAATGGATGATTCCTGATGCTGCGTGCTGTGGTAAAAATGAAGGATGGGGAAGGCGTTATGCTGAGCGGTCAGCTTTCCCAGTTCTGATGAGGCAGCGACAAGAAGAAAATCAATGTCGTGAAAATCTTTGCCATTCCATGCATTATGGACGATTTCTGTTCCGTCATGCCCTAGACTTAATACACTTTGGGCAAAGGAGCGTTTTTGATTAACCGCACTCAAGACGGAAATCAAATACGTGACAGAAAACGTGATGGTAAGCAGTCCTTGAGCTGTTTCAATAATCGTGACAAGCTTCCATAGGCCTCCGTTCGGAGCGAGGTCGCCATTTCCTAATGTAAACATGACATAGCCGGAAAAATAAATTCGGTCTGACCAGGAAGCCGGTTCTTTTGATTGAGTTTCCATAAGTGAGTGAGGGTCACTCGAGTAAATCAAAACCCACCCGCTCCAAAATAGACTGATCCATATCACTAACGTCAGGCATAACAGCAGAGGACCAGCCATACTTAGAACCTTTGCGTGGTCACCGCTGATTTTGCGGCAGCCCTTCCACAGCCAGGCAGACAGGCATCTTGTGATCGGGCCGGCACCGCTCTCTAACCATAACGTGGTCCATAAAAAATCAATCATCCCCGCTGTCAATAATAAAAGGCCTGCAATGATATAACCCTCATTCATTTTGGTTGCCTCCCTTAAGTCAGCCTTCTTTTATTTTCTTCTCTATTTCCTTTTATCCTGAGTCTGAAACAATTGAACGAATGTTTGATTTTACAGAGAAAAATAGGTGGGAGTTACCCAACACTTACTCATTTTTCGATATGAACAGAAAATCACAGGATTTTTGACTTGATTCACACATTTTCATGAAGAAAAACGTTCATTTTCCCCTTGAATTGGTGATTTTCCTTTTATAGAGTAAAAAATTTTCAGAAATTTATATTGACTGAAAGCGTTTTTATAATTATGATAATATCAGATATAACAAAAATATCACTATAACATCACTACAATTGAACTATTAAGTGACTAATAAATACCAAATGAACGAGGTTATGCACAAAGAAATGACCATTGTTCTTTTAATGAGAAATGAAATCGCTTCCATCGGGATTGACATGCTAAGAAGAAGGGAAGGTTATGAGGTTATTGGATAAAAACATGAACAACTATTTTCTGAAGCCTGCTTACGAAATGTGAGGAAGGCAGCAGCCCTGGAATAAGTTTTTGACATACGCATTTTGAAAAAGACTGGGGGAAACAGTATGAATAAACAAGGCAATCAAATGTCATTTTTACGTACAATTATTTTAGTCTCCACTTTCGGCGGGCTTCTTTTTGGCTATGATACCGGTGTGCTCAATGGAGCTTTGCCGTATATGGGAGAGCCGGATCAGCTTAATCTCAATGCCTTCACAGAGGGTCTTGTCACCAGTTCACTTCTTTTTGGAGCGGCACTGGGTGCTGTGTTTGGCGGCAGGATGTCTGATTTTAACGGCCGCCGCAAAAATATTTTGTTCCTCGCTGTTATATTTTTTATTTCAACGATCGGGTGTACGTTTGCTCCAAATGTTACGGTCATGATTATTTCCCGTTTTGTGCTTGGTATTGCGGTCGGGGGTGCATCCGTAACGGTGCCTGCCTATTTAGCAGAGATGTCTCCTGTGGAAAGCAGGGGACGGATGGTGACGCAGAACGAATTGATGATTGTATCAGGACAGCTTTTGGCCTTTGTTTTTAATGCGATCCTTGGCACAACAATGGGAGACAACTCCCATGTGTGGAGGTTTATGCTGGTCATTGCGTCACTTCCAGCCTTGTTCCTGTTTTTCGGCATGATCAGAATGCCCGAGAGTCCCCGCTGGCTTGTTTCTAAAGGAAGAAAAGAAGATGCTTTGCGTGTATTGAAAAAAATCAGAGACGAAAAGCGGGCAGCAGCTGAGCTGCAAGAAATCGAATTCGCTTTCAAAAAAGAAGATCAGCTTGAAAAAGTGACGTTTAAAGATCTTTCAGTCCCATGGGTGCGTCGTATTGTGTTTATTGGATTAGGGCTTGCGATTGTACAGCAAATTACAGGTGTGAATTCGATTATGTATTATGGGACTGAAATTCTAAGAAATTCCGGTTTCCAAACGGAAGCCGCTTTAATCGGAAATATTGCGAATGGCGTGATTTCGGTATTGGCAACATTCGTCGGAATCTGGCTGCTGGGAAGAGTGGGGCGCCGGCCGATGCTGATGACAGGCTTGATCGGTACGACAACAGCGTTATTGCTAATCGGGATATTCTCACTTGTACTTGAAGGATCTCCGGCACTTCCATATGTAGTCCTGTCATTAACGGTCACATTCCTTGCTTTTCAGCAGGGGGCCATTTCACCAGTGACTTGGCTGATGTTATCTGAAATTTTCCCGCTTCGCCTTCGCGGACTGGGAATGGGTGTTACGGTATTCTGTCTGTGGATGGTGAATTTTGCAGTCAGTTTCACGTTTCCGATATTGCTGGCAGCCATCGGGCTGTCCACAACGTTCTTTATCTTCGTTGGATTAGGAATTTGCTCTGTTCTATTTGTGAAGAAGTTTTTACCGGAAACGAAAGGACTTTCGCTTGAGCAGCTGGAGGAAAACTTCCGCGCTTATGATCACGGCGGGGCGAAGAAGGATTCTGGGGCTGAAGTGATTGGATAATTAAAAAAAGAATCCGCACCCGAGTGCGGATTCTTTTTGGTTTCAAATTAGTTAGGTCTGACAAGGATTTTAACTTGGTTTTTCTCTTTTATAAGAGCCCCGAAGCCTTCCTCGATCAAATCATCTAGTACGATTTTTTTCGTTACGAGTTTGTCAGCTGAGAAATAGCCTTCTTTCATTAATGACAGTACAGCCGGGAAGATGTCGCGGTATCCGATAATTCCTTTTACTGAACGTTCTTTGATCACGATATCGTTCGGATGGATTTCAGCACCTTTTTCCCAAATACTGACGATGACGGTTTCACCGGCAATTGTAGTGGACTGGATGGCTTGTCGTAACACCACTGGGACACCAGTGACTTCAAATGCTACGTCAACACCGCCTCCTGTACGTTCTGCAATCTCAGCGACTACATCGTCTGTTTTAGACGGATCAACGATGATCGCGCCAAGCTCCTCAGCTTTTTGCTGGCGTTCAGGAGAAAGCTCAACAGCGTAAATATCAGTTGCACCGGCAGCCTTCAGCGCTTCAATGACAAGAAGTCCGATCGGGCCGCAGCCGAATACAGCCGCTTTGTCGCCTGCTTTGAGTTTGCTTGAGCGGACAGCGTATAGAGCAACTGCAGAAGGTTCAACGAGCGCGCCTTGTTCATATGATAATTCATCAGGAAGTTTGAACAAAAGCTCTTCATCTACAGAGACGTATTCAGAGAAACCGCCGCCTCCGCCGGCTAAGCCGAGGAATCCCATTTGTTCATCAAGGTTGTAGGCGCCTTGGTGGCCGTGTGTAGCAAAAATCGGCTCGACTACGACGCGGTCTCCAACTTTATAATTTTCAACGCCTTCTCCGACTTCGACAACTTCACCGGAGAATTCATGCCCCATTGTGACAGGTGCCGTTTCATTTGTTAATGGGTGCGGTTTGTCAACCGGAATAAAGATCGGGCCGCCCAGATATTCGTGTAAATCACTTCCGCAGATGCCGCACCATTTGACTTTGATCTTTACTTTTCCCGGCTCCGTTTTTGGCTCTTCGATATGTTCAATACGGATATCCTTTTGGTTATGCCATCTTGCTGCCTTCATGGATTACCACTCCTATAACTTTTGATGTGAGTAATTCCGCACCGGTCAATATGAACTGTTCACAAAATCGCCATTTTTAAAACCAAAAAAGAAATGAAATTTTTATATAATATAATCTACGTTTTTTTGAAAAAAGAAACTTTGAAGAAAAAAGGGTCTCGCACACTCTTTTTTCTTTATATGAGAGTATCAATCGTTTACATAGCTATGAATTTGGTTTGAACAATACGGTAATGGTTCGTTCATATTGAATGCGACAACTACTCTATCAATAATTATAACGCTAATACTGCTATTATAATAGGATAATCTTCCATGGTTTATTTTAGCAGAGGTAACTTTTTTGACTTTGTAACATTACTGTAAGGATATTGAAATAAAAAATAGCTGGTTGATCGTGTATAATCTTCCTAGATGTTAACAAACAGGGGGACGAAATGTTGAAGAAAGTCATTTTAGCCGCTTTTATCTTAGTAGGAAGTACTTTGGGAGCTTTTAGTTTTTCATCAGATGCCAGTGCGAAACATGTGAACGGAAATATTACTTGGTATAATGGAGTCGGGAAAAAAGGCTCTTCAGGTAAGAAACTTGGACATTGGGATTGTGCGACCAAAATCGGATTTGATGTTCCTAGAAACGGGACAAAAATCAGAGCTTATGCAAAAGCGAAGCCTAAAAAGGTGATTACGGTTTATAAAAATGATGTTGGCAGAATGCCTAATGCAGTGCTGGATGTTAGCCCTAAAGCGTTTAAAGCGCTTGGATATCCATTAAGCAAAGGTAAAGTAGCGGGGCATTACAGCTATTAGTGTACATATATAATCTGGAAAGCAAGAAGTCACATTCTTGCTTTTTCTATTGGTGGAGATAAAAGATGAAAAAAAGAATCATATTATTGTTAGCAGTGATAATAGCGGCAGCTGCCGCGGGGGTTGCGTTTTATTTTACAAAGGATAAAGGCCATGAGAAGGCTGCTGATGTTTCAGTCAATACCGAAAGCGGTGATGAGCTGCTGGTTTCAATTACAGATACGGATCTGCTGACAAAGTATTATGAAAATGACAAGGTGATCCATGAGGAGAAGCTGACCAGCTATCCGGCATTTGCCTTGGATCAAAAACAGCAGGTGCTCTATTATACGGGCAATAATGAACAGAATGAAATGAGGCTTTTTAAATTGGATCTGAAGTCTCATAAAAAAACGATGCTTTATAAAGGCGCGGAGAGTGCGGACAGTTTATTTTTATCAAAGGACCGTTCAACCATCTATTTCCGCTTAGGAAAAGCGGACGAAAGCAATTTTCGGATCGCCGCTTTTGATCTGAAGACGAAAAAGTATAAAAATCTTTATCCAGCCGCTAATGATCAGGATGACACCGTCAGCAGCTTCTTTTATAACCAAAAAAACGATTCATTTGCATTGCTTCATTATTCTGTAGAAGAAGACTACAAGAAAACAGATGAAGCAAACGAAAAGGGTATCGACCCTGAACCGACAACGATTCATTTTGCGGAAGGCCGTCAACATAAATTTAATGAGCTGAAAAGCCTGAACCAATTTATCAGCGATATTGCTGTTTCTGATGATGATAAACGTATTTTATTCACATCATATACGCAAAAAGGAACGGAGCAAACCGCTTCTATTCAGATGCTCAATGCGGATACGAAAAAGTATGAAAGCATCATCTCAAATCAAAAATCATTTAAGCTGTTAATTGACGCACAGCCTCAGTTCTCTAAGGATGGAAAGAACATTTATTTTCTTGCCGAAGCCAAGGGGGCTAAAAAACTGAAGGATGAAACAGGGCGTGAAGCTAAGGTGCGGACGATTTATTCCTATAGCCTTGAAAATAAGACCTTCAAAAAAGTATGGGAAAATCCAAACGGCATCATCAACAGCTTTTCTGTGATTAACTAATAAAAACCACTCGGCATGAGCTGAGTGGCTTTTTTAATGGATGAGGTGCAGAGCTAATGATCCGAGCCATTTAAAGATATGAATCAGAGGTGCCGACAAAAACAGAAGTTCAACATATGAGTTCATTGCAACATTCAGCTTTTTGAACGCAGCTCTTTTTTTCAAGTCTTTTTGCTGCTGGTTTGAGATCACGTTATCACTCCTCTTATATCCATATTATACCATTGAAACAGACAAAAAAGCCCTAAACGTTTACAGTTTTGGGCTTCTTTCTTCGTATTTGGCCTCTTGCAATGAGAGGCTTTTATTCTGAAATATAGAATTTTGTCTCCGTTCGGGGTTTGTTTGCTTGCAGGAGACTGCATTTGTTATAGGGAAGAACTAGCTTGTTTTCGTTTGGCTGTTGTTTTGGAGATTCACTAATGAACGGATGCCGTCGACCATTTTACTTCCGCATAAAGGGCACAATGGCGTATCACTGCTGGCGAAGTTTTTTCGGGTCCAGCCATTACAGTCTTCTTTTGTGCATTCCCAAGTACTCACATCTTCTTTTGGCAGCGGTTCTTGATTTCGTTTGTTATAGTAAGACATAAAGTCACTTCTTCCCTCATGTATTTTACTGCACACTTCTTATTGTCTCATACTTTTCCCTAATCTCCTAATTCCTTTTTCTTTATGACTTTCCAATAACCCCATCTAAAAAGGAGAGGAGTGTGCTGTTAAAAGCATCTGGCTCTTCTAAAAACGGGCAATGGCTGCTTTTAGGAAAGGTAACGAGTGTCGCGTTTGGAATATTGCTGCGCAAGTGTTCCCCAGCTGCTGTAGAGAAAAATTTCTTGTCTTCCCCGAAGCACAGCAATGTCGGCACATTGATGTTTTGGAGGGTGCCCCGGTAATCAGCGGCCGTTTGGTTAAATAAAATCGTGCTAGAAATGGCAGCCGGCTGTTTGAGGATTTCTGCCAGCATCCATTCTGTTTCGGTCTCGGCAGGCGGTTCTGCGAACATATTCTGGATGAAGCTTTCGTAGAAAGGCAGCGGGTCAGTTTGAATGGCGTGCATCGCTGTTTTTAAGCCGTCAAAATCAAATGGACCATGTTCCCAGCCCTCCCATTGATAGTCCGAAGCGGATTGATCGATGATCACAGCGGCTTGAATGTTATCATTCCCAAACTGATTGAGATAATCCCATACGACAAAAGCACCCATTGACCAGCCGGCAAGAACGACATGATCAAGCTCCATTGCATTTAGAAATTCCCTTATGTCACGGGCATATTGGGAAATGGTGTGGCCGTGAAGCACTTTGTCAGATTCGCCGTGTCCTCTAAGATCAAGACGAATACATTGATAATTGGCAGAAAGCGCCGAAAATTGTTTGTGGAAAAATTGTCCGCTCATCAGCACCCCATGTATAAACAGGATCGGCGTCCCGCTCCCGTGAGTTTCATAGTAAAGGCGTGTCTGATCTTCTAATGTGATGTATGGCATGTTTCTCCTCCTTTAGTTTCCATCATGAGTATGGCTGGCTGCTGTTGAGCTGATGATGGCAGCTGTCGCGGCTGCCTGCTGCGCTTGAATGACTGTTTCGATAGCGGTGTATAGTCCTGATTCCATCAGCAGATTTTTCTCCATATGCTCACTGAGATAGAGGCTGACAGCAATTTTAAAATTCATTTCCTTTTGCCATTTAAAAGCTTTTTCCTGGTTTAATTCGTCAGTGATGCACAAAACCGTTTTGATATCTGGCTCTTCCAGAAATGTGAGGAGAGCAAGGTCTGGATAATGATAATCCTTTGGTTTTTTGACAGATTCAGTGATCGATTGATATATCTGTTTGCAAGCGGAAACAAGCATTTCGGGCTCTTTTTCACTTTGCAAGGCCAGAATATGGCTGACCTGATGTAAGTACTGTCCTTTTTTAAAGCCGTTGGCTGCCAGCAGCTGATAGCATGTTTCCGCCTTCTGTAGCGCCTGCAAACCTTTTTCGTTTTCTCCAAGCAGTATGGCAAGCGGAACATTCTGAGTTGAAGTGAGGAAATAATGATTTTTCTTCATCTGCTGATAAACAGCTAGCCCCAAGTTCATCTGTTCTTTTTGGTTTGTCGTTTCAGATTTGCCGGTGAGCAAGATCAGAGCGGAAAGGTATGTGAACATATCCCGCTTATATCCTAGCTTCACCATTTCATTGTATACATCGATGAAAGTATGAAATGTTTGTTTTGCCTTATGCTGAAAATGAATGTCCAGAATAGATGCAACAGTAAAGCGGTGGTGTGAATTGAGTGTTGAGAAGCTGCCGATGTTTGATTTGATATAGCTGCTCAAATCATAAAAGCGCTGAAAATCAAACTCTCTTTTATTCACAATATATGCAGAAGAAATGAGCATTAATATCTGATCGTGTGAAACTTTCCATTTTAATTTTGATTTTAATTCAGCATAAATGGAAATGTATTGCTTTATTTTTTCATGTAGGTCGTGTGTCAGCATAAAAAGCAGCTCCTTTTTGCTGTTTTTACGTATTACGATAAATAGGGCCAAAGGTTTCATAAAGAAAAAACTTGCCTGCTAGAGGCAAGTTTGTCGGGTTATTTATGGGGATCAGTTATATCCATCGGTCTCATCATGTCATAGTCTTCATGCTCTAGAATATGGCAATGCCATACGTATCGTCCGCTGTACGGACCGAATGTCGCCGCGATTCTCAGGACTTCACCTGCATGCGCTTGAATGGTGTCTTTCCAGCCCTTTTCACTTGGCGGCGGCGGGACAGCCGGACCGGTATAGGACAATTCCCCGCTCTCTTGATAACGGGCGATATCAAACGGCCGCCGGTCTAATACACGGAAGGAGACTAGATGCAGGTGGATCGGATGTGTTCCGCGTGTCGGGTTGATAATGGACCATATTTCAGTTGTGCCGACTTTTGGTGCTTCTGTGACGGGATCGTGCCAGCGTTTGTTATTAAGCAGAAGGACGGGTCTGCCGTATTCGTCCTGGGTGCCTGCCAGTTTTAGCGTTCTGATGTTTTGTATTCTTTCATGCTGTACTGAAGGGTATGAGGCGAGGTACTTCGGCTTTCTGCTTTCGTCTTTTTGTGCCAATGGTTTTGTGACTCTGAATTGCATGATATTCGCATCTGTTTCAGGATTGACGTCACCGCCGCAGCCCGCGCTGTTTGCCAAAATGATCGATTCTCCTTCATATGCTGTGAAGTCAATGATGATATCGTAACGTTCAGCAGGCGCAAGGCTGAAAGAATTCAGTTTAACAGATCGCGGCAGGAGACCTCCATCTGAACCAATCTGAATAAACTCTCCGCCATTATCGAGTGACAGGTTATAGGTTCTTGTATTGGAGGCGTTGATGACTCGGAATCGGTATTTCCTCGGCTCGACCTCCAAGTATGGCCATACCTTCCCGTTGACGAGTATGGTTTCTCCGCAAAAAGCCGGAACGATTGAAGGATTAGGCAGTGACGGAGAAGGGTTTTCCGGTGCGCTCGGATAAAACAAAGAACCATCCTCATTGATCGTGCGGTCTGTGATAAGAAGCGGCACATCGTATTCGTCTGAAGGCAGTTTTAAGCGTTTTTCCTTTGGGTCATGAATGATATAAGCACCGACAAGTCCAGCATAGACATTTAGCCTGGTGAGCGCCATGGCGTGATCGTGATACCACAATATAGCCCCGCGCTGCTGGTTGGGATAATGATAAACCTCTCTTTTGAAATAAGGTCCTGTTTGTTCAAAGTCTTTGGAAAACCAAGCCTCCGGATACCCGTCACTATCATCTGGCGTGACGCCGCCGTGTAAATGAACAACAGTCTTTACCTCGGGCTCTTCATGCTGGCTGTCACTGTGATGAATGGTGTGATCAATTGGAAGGAAATGCGTGGAAGGAAGGTTATTCATCCATTTTACATATACGTTTTCATTTCTTTTAACCTCAATGGTCGGCCCCGGAAATAAGCCGTTGTAGCCCCACAGGCGGGTTGGAGGGAGATCGCGATGGAGCTGATGAGTGCATTCCTCCATGGTGACTTCGTAGTATGTTTTTTCTTTTGATTGCTGTACTGGCTTTAGTGTATCTGGGATTGGGAGAGCATCCACAAATTTTTCAAGTGTCATTTTCATCTGTCCTTATCTAAATTTTCCAAATTGGTATTATAGTTAATGACAATAAGGACGTGATGGTTACAAAAAATCTTCGTGCTGCAGCCCGCCCGAAGAAGAAAATAACAAAATCCTAAACGACAGGCCGTTTAGGATTTGATCAGCATTAAGGCAGGATATCGGGCTGCTGCTGTGTAACTGGGTTGGCAGCCGCTTTCTCGCTCACCTTGCGTTTTCTGAACACAAGGTAAGAAATCAGAACGATTCCCGTGATGACGCCTGTCAGCAGCAGCTCGTCTCTCATGGAATCAATAAACGCCATGGACACTAAAATTCCGCAAATGGCGATGATGGTCAAGTAGGTTAGGAAAGGGAAGAGCCACATTTTGATCTTCAATGCTTCTGGGTTTGTTTTTTCGAGTTTTTTTCGCATTTTCAGCTGGGAAACAGCGATGACAAGATAGACGAGTAAAGCGATTGCGCCTGATGAGTTGACTAAGAATAAAAAGACGGTATCCGGTGAAAAATAGTTCATTACGACCGCGATATAAGAGAAAAATGTCCCGGCCACAATGGCTTGTACGGGAACGCCTTTTTTGCTCAATTTCATAAAACGGCGCGGCGCTTCGTTTCTTTCTGCAAGAGAATACAGCATTCTGGATGTGGTGTACAAACCTGAATTCAGGCAAGAGAGTACAGCTGTGAGGACGATAAAGTTCATAATCTGTGCGGCTGCCGGCACTCCTATATGCTCAAGTACAGCGACGAAAGGGCTTTCTAAAATATTTGCTGAATTCCATGGCAAAAGCGCCACGACAATGGCGATTGAGCCCACGTAAAAGACGATGATGCGCCATACAACGGATCTGGTTGCTTTTGTCACAGATTCGATCGGGTTCGATGTTTCCCCTGCTGCAATGGCAACGATTTCAGTTCCCATAAAAGAGAAGATGACAACGACAATGCCGAGCAATACGGAGCTGATGCCTTCCGGGAAAAATCCGCCTTTGCCTGTAAGATTCGATAAACCGACTGGCTCACTGCCCGGTGCAAAGCCAAAAATAAAGGCGAAACCAACGATTAGAAAAGCAATGATAGTCACAACTTTAATGAGGGAGAACCAATATTCAAACTCACCGAAAGACTTAACGGAGTAGACGTTTGTCAGGGTGAGCACAATGGTCAAGATCAAACTTGTCAGCCACAGCGGAATATCATGGAACCAGTATTGAATAATGCCAGCACCGGCAATGGCTTCGATCGCGATGACGATCACCCAGAAAAACCAGTACAGCCAGCCGATTGTAAATCCTGCCCACGGTCCGATGGCGTCGTGAGCGTATTGAGAAAACGATCCGCTCGTCGGGTTTACGGCAGACATCTCACCGAGCATTCTCATAATAAAAATCACCAATAATCCGGCTAACGCGTAAGAAACAACGGCACCCGGACCGGTCGAGTGAATCACTGAACCGCTGCCTACAAATAGGCCGGCTCCGATTACACCGGCAATCGAAATCATTGTCATATGGCGGGTCTTTAATTCCTTTTTTAATCCTGATTGAGACTGGTTCATAAGTTACCTCCTTTTAAAATGCAATCATTACTGAATATTATGATAATTGAAACTCTATCATAAATATACAGTTTGTCGAAAATTCGTGTAAGAAAATATAACGTTTTATTTCAAATTTGTAGTGTTTTGTTTGCGCTTTCATCGGATGCGTGGAAAAAATGTTTCGTTTTTTATTCGCTGTGTGATTTTGCGTACTATTTACAATTCGATAGAATACGAGAAGCACTGGTGTCATTGGGTTTGATGGGCTTTTTGGCGGAGCAAATAAATTGGATGAGAGAAAAAGTGTTCCATCATCACTATTTTTCTGTGGCAGGTGAATCATGTTTCTGTAGACCCACTGCGGTTCAGCTTTGTAAGATAATAATAGGAAAATGTGAGCGGGGAGGAGGTTTTGTATGGAGAGATATGATGAACTGAAAAAGGGAGAATCCGGGGCGCTGGTCAGCATTGCCGCGTATCTTGTTCTTTCCGCAATTAAACTGATCATCGGTTATCTTTTTCACTCGGAAGCACTTACGGCAGACGGGTTAAATAACACAACTGACATTATTGCTTCTGTTGCTGTGCTGATTGGCCTGCGCATCTCTCAAAAGCCTCCTGACGAAGATCATCCATACGGCCACTTTCGAGCAGAAACGATTGCATCGCTTATCGCATCGTTTATTATGATGGTTGTCGGACTGCAAGTGCTGTTCAGCGCCGGAGAATCTATTTTTTCTGCTAAACAAGAGACGCCGGATATGATTGCTGCTTGGACGGCAGCGGGCGGGGCAGTCCTGATGCTGATCGTTTATCGGTACAATAAAAGGCTGGCCAAAAAGGTGAAGAGCCAGGCGCTCCTTGCTGCGGCTGCTGATAATAAATCAGACGCATTCGTCAGTATCGGCACATTTATCGGCATTGTGGCTGCTCAATTCCATCTTGCTTGGATTGATACGGTCACTGCGTTTGTGATCGGTCTGCTTATTTGCAAGACCGCATGGGATATCTTTAAAGAGTCATCTCACTCTTTGACAGATGGATTCGACATAAAAGACATTTCCGCTTATAAACAGACAATCGAAAAAATCTCCGGTGTGAGCCGTTTAAAAGACATAAAAGCAAGATACTTGGGCAGTACGGTTCATGTTGATGTGGTGGTTGAGGTATCGGCAGATTTAAATATTACGGAAAGCCACGATATAGCCAATGAAATTGAGCGGAGAATGAAGGAGGAGCATGCGATTGATTATTCGCATGTTCATATGGAGCCTTTAGAACACAAATAATTGAGCTTCCTGCCACAGGAAGCTTTTTTTGTGTGTTTTGGCCAGCTTTATTGGAAACAATTTGCTAGAATCGTTTTTTTATACAGATTGCTTTTTGTGGTAAAGTTAGGTTACATTATGATGAATTTTGTAGATGACTAGGAGGAAAAGAATGGCATATCAAGAAGACCTGCATCCTTTGCTGGGGAAAGCAGTTGAACATATTAATAGAGTAATGGTTGGAAAACGAGACATCGCCATACTCAGCTTAGCAGCCCTTCTTGCCAAAGGGCATGTGCTGCTTGAGGATGTACCCGGAGTCGGAAAAACGATGATGGTCCGCGCGCTGGCAAAGTCAATCGGCGCCGATTTCAAAAGAATCCAATTCACTCCGGATTTGCTGCCATCTGATGTAACAGGGGTATCTATCTATAATGCGAAAACGATGGAGTTTGAATATCGTCCCGGCCCGATTATGGGAAATATCGTGCTGGCCGATGAAATCAACCGTACCTCTCCGAAGACACAGTCGGCTTTGCTCGAAGCGATGGAAGAGGGAAGCGTCACGGTAGATGGCCATACGATGCAGCTTGCCGCTCCTTTTTTTGTGATGGCAACGCAAAACCCGGTCGAATATGAAGGAACCTATCCTTTGCCGGAAGCCCAGCTTGACCGTTTTTTATTCAAACTTCGGATGGGTTATCCGTCCTTTAATGAAGAGCTTGACGTCTTATCTCTTCAGGAAAAAAGCCATCCGATTGAGACGCTTGAGCCGGTTATTGCAAAAGAAGACTTCATCCGTTTACAGAGGGAAGTGCAGAATGTCCGTGCTGATGACAGCATTAAGGAATATATCGTTGAAATCGTGCAGAAAACGAGACAGCATCCTTCTGTTCAATTAGGCGTCAGTCCGCGCGGCTCAATCGCCCTCATGAAAGCGGCACAGGCATACGCGCTGCTGCATTATCGCGACTATGTCATCCCGGATGATATTCAATATTTAGCTCCTTTCACGCTGCCGCACCGGATGATGCTTCATCCTGAGGCGAAATTTGAAGGGATTCAGGCAGAAGCGATTGTAAGGGAGATCATGTCAGCTGTGAAGGTGCCGGTTCAAAGGTCGTCGGTCCGCTAATGAATAAGAAATGGCAATGGCTCGTTTATGGTTGGAAGCTGATTATATTAACTTTATTGACGGCTGCTGTTTTTTCTTATGCGATGTTTCAGGGCGGCTTTGTCAGCTGGTTTTTGTTTTACGCGTTTCTCCCTTTTGTCTTGTATGCCGGGCTGCTGGCCTTGTATCCGCTCCGTTCTTTTCAGGCTACACGGCAAATGGATAAAACACAATTGCATGCGGGGGACAGGCTGGGCGTAACGGTTACGCTGAGAAGGAAGCTGCCATTTCCCCTGATGTATATGGTGATTGAAGATTGCCTGCCAGAAGGTATTGAGTCCTTCAACCGAGACGAAACCGCGGCCAAACGGCTCGTTTTTCCTTGGTTTAAGCGGAGCATGACGATGTCGTATGAATTAGCTCGGGTACCGCGCGGAGAGCATCACTTTCATTCTGTCAGGGTGCGAACCGGGGATGTTCTTGGCTTGATTGAAAAAACAGCATTTTTTGAGCTGGATGATACCCTGTTTGTTTATCCATCCTTTCAGCGTTTTTCCTATCAGGTGAATGAGAGGCATCAGGAAGACGGTGTAAGCGGTTCTTCTCCTATTCATCAGCACCATTCCTCAGTCGCAGCAAGTGTGCGGAATTATCAGCCGGGAGACCGGTTTGCTGCGTTAGATTGGAAGACCTCTGCACGGCGGAGCCAGCTGATGACGAAGGAATTTGAGCCTTCTCGCAGCAAAAATCTGTTTCTGCTGATGGACCGTTTTTCCTCAGACGCATTCGAAGAGGTCGTTTCAGTGACAGCTTCGATTCTTCATTCTGTTTTAAAAAACGGCGCGGGTGCTGGTCTGGCTTCCATCGGGAAGGAAAAAAACATTTTCCCTATTCAGGAAGGGGATCAGCATTTTAAGCACATGCTTCGGCATTTAGCCATCGCTCATTGTGATGCGGCAGACCCGATAAGCCGATATGCACGGGAAGAGCTGGGAAAGCCATCTGTTCGCCAAGCTGATCAAGTTGTTGTCACGGGACAGTTAACGGAAGATATGCTGCACCTCGCAGAAATAGGAGGCGGCCGGGTTACGGTGATACTGGCAAAAGAGAAAGATGCTGAGCTCTCTCAAGCTGAAAATGTCATGATTGAACGCATGATGAAACGCCAAATCAGAGTTCGGGTCATGAGGGGCGGGCGAGTTTCGCGTGTTGTTTAGAAAGAGAGGTGACTAGCTCACATGCCGCACGATGATCACAAGGGAAGCCGTTTGAGCTTGCTGTTATTTTATTTTCTGGCTTTTTTATTGCTGTGGGAGTGGCTCAGGCCGCTTGACAGTTTTACTGAAACGAAACATACAGGCTTTTTTAGTGTCTTTATCGGTTTGACGTTTCTGCTGACTTTTTTCAGGATGAGGTGGTTTGTCACCGTTCCTTTTTGTGTCATATTTACATTGATCTCGATACACATCCTGTTTTATCAAGGATCTATATTCGACTTGAGCTGGGTCAGCTCTTTTTTGCAGGATGTCTATCTGAATATCACGCTGATTCAATCTGGGCAATGGAATGACATGATTCCTTCATTTCGGACCCTGCTGTTTTTTGTGCTGCTGTGGCTGCTGGTCTATCTCCTGCATTATTGGGTGATTTACCAGAGAAGAATTTTGTTTTTCTTTATGATGACAGTAGCGTATATTACGATTCTTGATACCTTTACGCCATATGATGCTACTTTTGCCGTCATCCGTATCGTGCTGATCGGCTTCTTTATGCTGGGCCTTTTATACTTGGAGCGCATTAAGCTGATGGAAAGAATCACACTGCCAAAAACATCTGTCCTGAAATGGTTTCTTCCTTTATCTGTATTGGTTTTGGCTGCAACGGGATTCGGACTCGCCGCTCCAAAATCAGAGCCGGCTTGGCCTGATCCGGTGCCTTTTCTTAAAAAAATCACTCATCAAGACCGCGTGTCTGCAGGGGAAAGCAAAATCGGATACGGGAATCATGATGAATCACTCGGCGGCCCGTTCCAGCAGGATGCTACACCTGTTTTTACATGGCAGGGAAAAGAGCGTACGTATTTCCGTGTGGAAACGAAGGATACGTATACCGGGAAAGGCTGGATTGAAACAGACACAGGCATGTCGTATCAGCTTAGCAATGGAAAAGTTGAAAATCTGTGGTTTGACCATAAGGTTGCGACAGAGCGCCGCACCGTCCGTGTAAAAGTTGATAAGCACTACGGGTATAACCATCTGATGTATCCGATTGGTGCGGAAACCATTCAGCCAAAGCAGGCTGTCTCACTTGAAATGAACGGCAACACGGAGCAAATTTCTCCGATCAGTGAACAAGCCGGTGAAATCAGAAATATGGGGAATTATACTGTAACGTACAATTCCCCGGTCTATAAGCTGGATGAACTGAGAAAGGTAAAAGTGAGAAAAAACAGTGAGGAGTACACATTCAGCGATCGCTACATGCAGCTTCCAGATTCACTGCCAGAGCGGGTGAGAACCCTTGCGATCAAACTGACTCAGGATCACGACAATATGTTTGATAAGGTGAAAGCGGTTGAGGACTATTTAGGGTCAAATGCGTTCACATATGAAACAGAAAACGTGACCATTCCTAAGAATGATGAAGATTATGTCGATCAATTTCTCTTTGAAACGAAAATGGGTTATTGTGATAACTTTTCTTCCGCCATGGTGGTGCTCTTGCGCTCGGCCGGGATTCCGGCCCGCTGGGTAAAGGGTTATACGTCCGGCGAATACAAAGAAGCAGGAAACAAAAATGGCAACATCTACGAAGTGACAAATAACAATGCCCATTCCTGGGTAGAGGTGTATTTCCCGGAACAGGGCTGGGTTACATTTGAGCCGACTAAAGGGTTTACAAATCCGGCTGAATTTACTTCTTCTGACACAAAGGACTCCGGCAGCGATAACAGCAGCTCGCCGAAGAAAGCAAAACAGAAAGAAGAGAAAAAACAGCCGCAAAAAGAGGAAAAACAAAAGGAAAAGCGGGAGCCAGCTGTTTCTAAAAAGCCGTCCGCTTCACATACCAATGCCGGTGCGGGCTTGTATGCAGCGCTTGCGATTCTTGCAGTCCTCCTGGTGGCAGCTGTATTGCTGTATGTTTTCCGCTCGTTATGGATTCCTGTTTTCGCCGTGAGGAAACTGAAGCGGCGCAGCGATCAGCACGCGTTTTTTGAGGCATATGGCGCGCTGCTGAAACAACTGAAGAGAAAAGGACTGCCGAAACGAGACAGTGAAACGCTGCGTGATTATGCAAAACGAATCGATGAAAAATACGACATAGAAGACATGTCAAAGCTGACATTAAGCTATGAAAGGGCGCTTTACAGAAATGAAGATTCTTCGGCGCTATGGAATGATTCGAGAGAGTTATGGGAAAATTTAATTAAAAGAAGATGGTCTTGACCACTTATCGACGTGTTGTTAGAATTAGTGAATATTATCGGAGTCTGGGAGCGAGTTGGCCTGACTCCGGCAAACGGCCTTGCCAAAGAGGGCGGAGCGAGCTTCATATCTGTCCTCGTTTTTTTCTGTGTCAAAAAACTTAGAGGAGATTAGGTGACAACCATGACAAAGTTAGTGAATGAAATGATTCTTGTCCTTGATTTCGGCAGTCAGTATAACCAGCTGATTACACGCCGTATCCGTGAATTCGGTGTATACAGCGAGCTGCATCCACATACATTGACGGCTGAAGAAATTAAAAAAATGAATCCAAAAGGAATTATTTTATCCGGCGGTCCAAACAGTGTGTATGATGAAAATTCTTTCCGCTGTGACGAGAAAATCTTCGAGCTTGATATTCCTGTTTTGGGAATTTGCTACGGCATGCAGCTGATGACTCATTACCTTGGCGGTAAAGTTGAAGCGGCAAGCCAGCGTGAATACGGAAAAGCAAACATCCACATCGAAGGCACACCTGATTTGTTCAGAGATCTTCCGAATGAACAAGTGGTTTGGATGAGCCACGGCGATTTGGTTGTAGAAGTTCCTGAAGGCTTCACTGTTGACGCGACAAGCCATCACTGCCCGAACTCAGCAATGAGCAAAGCAGACAAAAAATGGTACGGCGTTCAGTTCCACCCGGAAGTGCGCCACTCCGAATACGGCAATGATCTTCTGAAAAACTTTGTATTCGGTGTTTGCGAATGCGAAGGCGAATGGTCAATGGAGAACTTTATCGAAATCGAAATGCAAAAAATCCGTGAAACGGTCGGAGACAAACAGGTTCTTTGCGCGCTAAGCGGCGGCGTTGATTCCTCTGTTGTTGCTGTTTTGATTCATAAAGCGATCGGCGACCAGCTGACTTGTATCTTTGTAGACCATGGTCTTCTCCGTAAAGGCGAAGCTGAGGGTGTTATGAAAACATTCAGCGAAGGCTTTAACATGAACGTGATTAAAGTAGACGCACAAGATCGATTCTTAGATAAACTAAAAGGCGTTTCTGATCCTGAGCAAAAACGCAAAATCATCGGTAATGAATTCATTTACGTGTTTGATGATGAAGCGGACAAGCTCAAAGGCATCGACTACCTTGCACAAGGTACGCTTTACACAGATATCATCGAGAGCGGTACAGCAACGGCACAAACGATCAAATCTCACCACAATGTCGGCGGACTTCCTGAAGACATGCAGTTTGAGCTGATCGAGCCGTTAAACACGCTTTTCAAAGACGAAGTGCGCGCGCTTGGCACAGAGCTCGGCATTCCGGATGAAATCGTATGGCGTCAGCCGTTCCCAGGACCGGGACTCGGAATCCGTGTTCTTGGCGAAGTAACAGAAGAAAAACTTGAAATCGTTCGTGAATCAGATGCAATCTTGCGTGAAGAAATTGCAAATCACGGCTTAGAGCGTGATATCTGGCAATACTTCACTGTTCTTCCTGACATCCGCAGCGTTGGTGTTATGGGTGACGCAAGAACATATGATTACACAATCGGAATCCGTGCCGTTACATCAATCGACGGCATGACATCTGACTGGGCGCGTATCCCGTGGGATGTGCTTGAAGTCATTTCGACACGTATCGTAAACGAAGTGAAGCACATTAACCGCGTGGTGTACGATATTACAAGTAAGCCGCCTGCGACGATTGAGTGGGAATAAGAATCAATTAATGGAAACCATCTTTTTGGCAATTTTGCCGGGAAGATGGTTTTATTTGTTTATTACGAACAAAATCCGATTTTGTGTGACTATTGTTCGCTTTTTGTATTGTTTTTTCAAAATGAAGTTGGTACAATAGACACAGAAATCAAATAAGATGAATTCGTATAATCGCGGGAATATGGCTCGCAAGTCTCTACCAAGCTACCGTAAATGGCTTGACTACGTAAACATTTCTTTCGTTTGATATAAATAAAACACGTTTATTTATTCGAACTGAAATCCGTCTGTAGTCAAGCGTCCCAAAATGTATTGGGGCGTTTTTTATTTGGCGTTTTCAGGACAGAATAAATAGCAAAGAGTGAAGGGAGTCAAATAGCTTGAAATCGTTTTTTCAGTTTGATGAGCTGGGCACCAGCTATCGCAATGAAATCATTGGCGGATTAACGACTTTTTTATCTATGGCATATATTTTGTTCGTCAATCCGATTACGCTTGCTTTGGACAGCGTGAAAGATTTTCCGGAGGCGCTGAGAATTGACCAGGGTGCAGTCTTTACGGCGACAGCGCTGGCGTCTGCAGCAGGCTGTATCTTAATGGGATTAATAGCGAGATATCCGATTGCCATTGCGCCGGGTATGGGGCTGAACGCGTTTTTTGCGTTTTCTGTTGTCCTTGGTATGGGTATTTCATGGCAGGCAGCTTTGTCCGGTGTTTTTATTTCAGGTCTTATTTTCGTTGCTCTTTCTTTAACAGGTTTTCGTGAAAAAATCATCAACGCCATTCCGCCTGAGCTGAAATTGGCAGTCGGTGCGGGGATCGGCCTGTTTATTACATTCGTTGGCTTACAAGGCTCAGGAATCATTACTGCAAATCCTTCTACGCTCGTCACGATCGGAAACATTCACAGCGGTCCTGTGCTGTTAACGATTTTCGGTGTGATTGTCACGGTTATTTTAATGGTGCTTCGCGTGAACGCAGGCGTGTTTATCGGGATGCTATTAACAGCGGTAGCCGGCATGATTTTCGGTTTGGTTCCGGTTCCGACTCAAATTATAGGCAGTGTGCCAAGCCTTGCGCCGACTTTCGGACAAGCGTGGATTCACCTCCCGGATATTTTCTCTGTACAAATGCTGATCGTTATTTTAACATTCTTGTTTGTCGGATTTTTTGATACAGCTGGTACACTTGTTGCTGTGGCAACACAAGCTGGTTTAATGAAGGAAAACAAATTGCCGCGTGCGGGCCGTGCGCTTTTAGCTGATTCATCTTCTATTGTGATCGGTGCCGTGCTTGGTACGTCTACAACAACTTCTTACGTGGAATCAAGCTCAGGTGTCGCTGCGGGTGCCCGTTCAGGATTTGCCGCAATTGTAACAGGGATTCTCTTTTTACTGGCTACGTTTTTCTCTCCGCTCCTATCAGTCGTTACGTCAAATGTAACAGCGCCGGCGCTTATTATCGTTGGTGCATTGATGGTGGCGCCGCTTGGCAAAATCGCTTGGGATAAGTTCGAAGTGGCTGTTCCTGCTTTCCTTACCATGATCATGATGCCGTTAACGTACAGCATCGCGACTGGTATTGCCATCGGATTTATTTTCTATCCGATTACAATGGTGTGCAAAGGAAAAGCAAAAGAGGTTCACCCAATCATGTACGGGCTGTTTGTCGTATTTATCCTGTACTTTATCTTCTTAAAATAAGAATTGAAAAAGATAAAACCATTTCATACGATATACCGTCATGTAGATGTGCCGCCATGCTTTACTTAAATGGAAATGACTTGACTGTTCAGGAAGGCTTCGGTACCTTATATAAGTGTTTTATTTTCTTGCTGAATGGTATTCCGCCGTATTTTTTTGATAGGAGTTGCTGACATGACGGAAGAAAGAAAAGAAACGTTTGAAGAAGAAATTAACCAGAGTGAAAGAATAGATGCAGATGAAGAACCGCTATCGAGAATGTCCAGAAAGGCGAGCCGGCAAAGCAAGCAGAAGCAAAAACAAAAGCAGAAACCGCGCCAGGAACGCGGTGAATCAACTGTTAAAGACAAGCTTGCGTCTGTTTGGGCAGCCATCAACAGATATTGCGGTTTTGCGTTCTCGATTTTAAAATCACCGGCGAAAACTGTCGTAACGGATGGTTTTTCTCATTATAAGTACGGTCTGATTTCAATGCTTATATTCAGTATCATTTTTTCAATTGGGAATTGGTTTCAGTTAAAGGCAAGCTGGAATCGGCCGCTCGGTTTCGGAGAACGCCATCATGCTTTCTATGACGGGTTTTTAGTTGTTCTTGTGTATTTGCTGATCTTTTTCGCGGTAATGGTCTTTGCTATATGGGCTGTCTCCCGCTATATGATGAAGCAGAAGGTGACGTTCAGAGAAGCGGCTGCCGTATTGGGTTCATTGCTTGTACCCGTAATTGCTGTTTCAATCCTTTGGCTGATCTTTGCGATCGTAAATATCCCAATGCTGACAGTACTGTTTACGGTGCTGATCTTGTTTTCCATCTTTTTTATCATCGCGCTGTATGTACAGCGTGTGTACCAGGCGGCACAAGATGCACCAATTGATTATATCTATTGTGTATTTGCAGTGGTTGCGATAGCGCTGCTGTTTACGGCAGTGACTTGGCCGTTTATTTCTGAATATTTTACGGCGTCGCTGATTCCGCTTTAATGAAAAAACCGGCTAATCCTAGCCGGTTTTTTTATGTCACACTTTTTACAAATATATCTAAAAAACATAGTTGATTTGTAGGATTAACCCGTGTATGATGGGGAAAATGCTGAAAACGTCCAGCGCAAAAACCTTTATGTTTAAGGAGGATGATGGACATGGCTGATGTGCTTCGCCGAGCAATTAATCAAAAGAAGCAATTTTTAAAAACCAAATTACTGCTCTCGGAATTTTATCAAGGAAGAGGGGAACAGCTTGCTGACTACACGCTGAGTGAGCTTGAGAAAGAATACAAGTCCCTTCAGAAAATGAAAAAAGAGATCTGACAATAGATATAAAGAGGTGAGTCTGCTGAAAAGCGGGCTTTTTTGTTTTGATTTTGAAAAGGCGAGAAAGAGGGTAAACTACTACTGTTCAACGCATAAAAGCATGTCGAAATATTTTGCTTAAGCTTACGGGCGAAGCTGATTGTAAACGGCTCATTTCTCTAGTAGAATATGAATGCTTTGTGCAAGCTGAAGAGTAGGGGGATGAATAAAATGATGCAAACCATCTTATCAAATGGGATAGCCATGGTTCTCATAATTCTCATTATTAATATTGTCTATGTGTCATTTTTTACGATAAGAATGATTTTAACGCTGAAAGGACAGCGTTATTTAGCGGCCGGCATCAGTACGATTGAAATACTGGTTTATGTGACAGGGCTGAGTCTGGTGCTCGATAACTTAGACCAGATTCAAAATGTGATCGCGTACGCGCTCGGTTACGGTCTTGGCGTAATTGTCGGCATGAAAATAGAAGAAAAATTGGCGCTTGGCTATATTATGGTCAATGTGATTACGAAGGAGCTCGATCTTGATCTTCCGAAGCAGCTCCGTGAAAAAGGCTACGGCGTGACAAATTGGGTGGCAGGCGGGCTTGAAGGCGACCGCACAGCCCTTCAGATCCTAACGCCGAGAAAATATGAACTCCAGCTATATGATACGATTAAAACACTTGATTCAAAAGCCTTTATTATTGCGTACGAACCAAAAACAATCCACGGCGGCTTCTGGGTCAAAGCGGTGAAGAAGAGGAGAATTAAAGAATAATGGCAAAGCCGAAGAAGAAAAAGTTTGAAGTGACAGAGCAGCAAACGATTGATGCGGTGCTTCAGCAAATGAAAGAAGAAGGATATCTGCCTGTAAGGCGAATGGAAGAGCCTATTTTTATGGAAAAAAAGGAAAATGGGTCAATTCAGATCGTTCCGTGCGGGAAAAAAATCGTATTTGAAGGGAAATTGATCTAAAACACGAACATTAGTAGAATGAATTTTTGTATCGTTCGATAATATCGTTGACATTATCCATGTCCGTTGTTAAGATAAACATGAAATCAAAACACGACCTCATATAATCTTGGGAATATGGCCCATAAGTTTCTACCCGGCAACCGTAAATTGCCGGACTATGCAGGAAAGTGATCGATAAAACTGACATGGATATATCGCAGAAGCGAACGACTGACGATACATGTACCATGCCCGGTTTGTATTGCTTCCTCATAAGTGCAATGCAGAGCGGGTATTTTTTATTTTCTGAAAACAAAAGCATTAGAAGGTGGGGAACAGAATGCAGCCGCTAGTAGGAATCATCATGGGAAGCACTTCCGATTGGGAGACAATGAAACACGCATGCGACATACTTGACGAACTCAATGTTCCGTACGAAAAAAAGGTCGTTTCCGCTCACCGGACGCCTGATTTCATGTTTGAATATGCTGAAACTGCTAGAGAAAGAGGCATCAAGGTGATTATTGCCGGTGCCGGAGGAGCGGCGCATCTGCCAGGGATGACGGCTGCGAAAACAACACTGCCAGTCATTGGAGTTCCGGTTCAGTCCAAGGCGCTGAACGGAATGGATTCACTTCTTTCCATCGTCCAAATGCCTGGAGGCGTGCCTGTTGCGACAACATCCATCGGCAAAGCGGGTGCTGTGAACGCAGGCCTGTTAGCGGCGCAAATTTTGTCAGCATTTGACGAAGACCTTGCCCGTAAGCTGGATGAGAGAAGAGAAAATACAAAACAGACAGTGTTAGAAAGCAGTGATCGGCTTGTCTAAACAAATCATCTATCCGGGAGCTGTAATCGGCATTATCGGCGGCGGCCAGCTTGGGAAAATGATGGCTGTGTCCGCCAAACAAATGGGGTATAAAGTCGCGGTCGTTGATCCGGTGAAAGATTCGCCGTGCGGGCAGGTTGCGGATATCGAAATTACCGCTCATTATAATGACCGTGAAGCGATTCGAAAATTGGCTGAAATCAGCGATATCATCACATATGAGTTTGAAAACATCGACTATGATGCGCTGCATTGGCTAAAAGATCATGCGTATCTCCCGCAAGGAAGTGAGCTGCTGCTCATTACCCAAAACCGTGAAACAGAGAAAAAAGCAATTCAATCCGCGGGCTGTGAAGTCGCACCGTACAGCATCGTCAAAACAAAGGATGAACTGAAACAGGCGGTACAGGAGCTCAGGCTTCCGGCAGTTCTGAAAACATGCCGCGGCGGGTACGACGGCAAAGGCCAATTTGTGATAAAAGAAGAGACGCAAATGGAGCAGGCAGCCGCTCTGTTAGAACACGGAACTTGCATTCTTGAAAGCTGGGTTTCTTTTAAAATGGAACTGTCGGTGATCGTCGTCAGATCGGTAAACGGTGAAATTTCAACATTTCCGACAGCTGAAAACATTCACTACAACAATATTCTTTTCCAAAGCATCGTGCCCGCACGGGTAGAGAAAGGGATTCAGAAGAAGGCTGCTGATCTCGCAGTTAAGCTTGCAGATGAGCTTAACCTTGTCGGACCGCTTGCTGTTGAGATGTTCCTGACAGAGGACGGAGAGCTTTTGGTCAATGAACTGGCGCCAAGACCGCACAATTCTGGGCATTATACGCTGGACCTTTGCGAGACGAGCCAGTTTGAGCAGCATATCAGAGCGGTATGCGGGCTTCCGCTTGGGAAGACAGATTTGCTGAAGCCGGGCATGATGGTGAATCTTCTCGGCGATGAAGTGAAGCTTGTTGAGGAAGACCCGGAGCTTTTAAAAGAGGCAAAGCTATATATATACGGAAAACATGAAATCAAAAAAGGCCGCAAAATGGGGCATATTACATTTATGAAGCAGCCTGAAGACGAATGGATTCAGGAGATCACAAATAAATGGATGAATAGAGACGGAGGACAAGCAGAATGATCGAACGTTATTCAAGACCTGAAATGTCCGCGATTTGGACGGATGAAAACAGATTTCAAGCATGGCTGGAGGTAGAGATTCTTGCCTGTGAAGCGTGGGCGGAGCTTGGCGTCATTCCGAAAGAAGATGTAAAAGTTATGCGTGAGAACGCATCATTTGACATCAACCGCATTTTAGAAATCGAACAGGACACGCGCCATGACGTTGTCGCTTTTACGCGCGCCGTTTCCGAATCACTGGGCGAAGAAAGAAAATGGGTGCACTACGGATTAACGTCAACTGACGTTGTTGATACGGCTCTTTCCTACTTATTAAAACAGGCAAACGATATTCTGCTCAAGGATCTTGAGAGATTTGTTGACATTATAAAAGAAAAAGCGAAAGAACATAAATACACAGTCATGATGGGGCGCACGCACGGCGTACACGCTGAGCCTACAACTTTCGGCTTAAAACTTGCGCTTTGGCATGAAGAAATGAAACGTAATCTTGAGCGCTTTAAACAAGCGAAAGCAGGCATTGAGGTTGGAAAGATTTCCGGCGCTGTCGGCACATATGCGAACATTGATCCATTTGTTGAGCAATATGTCTGTGAGAAGCTCGGATTGAAAGCAGCACCGATTTCAACTCAAACCCTTCAGCGTGACCGCCATGCTGACTATATGGCAACACTTGCTTTGATCGCGACAAGCATCGAGAAATTTGCTGTGGAAATCCGCGGACTGCAAAAGAGTGAAACACGTGAAGTAGAGGAATTTTTCGCGAAAGGGCAAAAGGGTTCATCTGCAATGCCGCATAAACGAAATCCGATTGGCTCTGAAAACATGACAGGCATGGCGCGCGTGATCCGCGGCTACATGATGACAGCTTACGAAAATGTTCCATTATGGCATGAGCGCGATATTTCTCATTCTTCAGCAGAACGGATTATTCTTCCGGATGCGACAATTGCGCTGAACTACATGCTGAACCGCTTCTCCAACATCGTGAAGAACTTAACGGTCTTCCCGGAAAATATGAAGCGCAACATGGACCGCACTCTCGGCCTTATCTATTCTCAGCGTGTGCTGCTTGCTTTGATTGACACAGGCCTTACACGTGAAGAAGCCTATGATACTGTTCAGCCGAAAGCAATGGAAGCGTGGGAAAAACAAGTGCCGTTCCGCGAGCTTGTTGAAGCGGAAGAGAAAATCACGTCACGTCTTTCTCCAGAAAAAATTGCTGACTGCTTTGATTACAATTACCATCTGAAAAATGTTGATCTGATCTTTGAACGTTTAGGTTTAGCATAGAAGAAGCTTTAGCGGCTTCTTCTAAGCCGCCGCAGTTTGAAAATTCCCAACATTCGGGTTAGGAGGCCTTCCGTGAATATTGTGAAGAATGAACTTTTATACGAAGGAAAAGCAAAAAAGATCTACAAAACCGATGACGAAAACACGCTGTATGTCGTGTATAAAGACTCCGCCACTGCCTTTAACGGCGAGAAAAAAGCAGAAATCAGCGGGAAAGGGCGCTTAAATAACGAGATTTCAAGCTTAATTTTCAAACACCTTCATGCAAAGGGCATTAACAATCATTTTATCGAGCGCATTTCGGAAACGGAACAGCTCATTAAAAAGGTAACGATTGTGCCGCTTGAAGTCGTGGTCAGAAATGTTGTGGCAGGAAGCATGTCCAAACGTCTCGGCATTCCAGAAGGCACGGAGCTTGAGCAGCCGATTATCGAGTTTTACTACAAGGATGACGCGCTGGGTGATCCGCTCATCACAGAAGATCATATTTGGCTTTTGAAAGCGGCGACTCCTGAGCAGGTAGAAACCATTAAGTCCATTACAAAAACAGTAAATGAAGAGCTTCAAAGCATTTTCGGCGATTGTCATGTCAGATTAATAGATTTCAAGCTTGAATTCGGTTTAGATGCAGAAGGGCAAGTGCTTTTGGCGGATGAAATTTCTCCTGACACTTGCCGCTTGTGGGATAAAGAAACGAACGAAAAGCTGGATAAAGATTTATTCAGACGCAATCTGGGAAGCTTAACCGACGCATACGAAGAGATTTTCAAAAGACTGGGAGGCATTCATCATGTATAAAGTAAAAGTTTATGTCAGCTTAAAAGAAAGTGTACTAGATCCACAAGGGAGCGCTGTCCAGCATGCCTTGCACAGTATGACTTACAACGAAGTTCAAGATGTGCGCATCGGGAAATACATGGAGCTTACCATTGAAAAATCTGACCGTGATCTTGACGTGCTAGTGAAAGAAATGTGCGAAAAACTTCTTGCGAACACAGTGATTGAAGATTACAGATATGAGGTTGAGGAGGTAGTCGCACAGTGAAATTTGCGGTGATTGTGTTACCCGGCTCCAACTGTGATATCGATATGTATCATGCTGTAAAGGATGAGCTTGGCCATGAAGTGGAATACGTCTGGCATGAGGAAACAAGCCTTGACGGATTCGACGGTGTGTTAATTCCGGGAGGGTTTTCTTACGGCGACTACTTAAGATGCGGCGCTATCGCCCGATTTGCGAATATTATGCCAGCTGTCAAACAAGCAGCGGCTGAAGGAAAACCCGTTCTTGGCGTCTGTAACGGATTCCAGATTTTACAGGAGCTTGGGCTTCTGCCAGGTGCAATGAGACGCAACAAAGATTTGAAGTTCATTTGCCGTCCGGTTGAATTGATTGTTCAGAACGACGAAACCTTATTCACAGCTTCCTACGAAAAGGGAGAATCGATTACAATCCCGGTTGCCCACGGTGAAGGAAATTTCTATTGTGATGACGAGACGCTTGCTTCATTAAAGGAAAACAATCAAATTGCTTTCACATACGGATCTAATATCAATGGAAGTGTAAGCGACATTGCCGGTGTCGTCAATGAGAAAGGCAACGTATTAGGCATGATGCCTCATCCTGAGCGCGCGGTCGATGAACTGCTTGGAAGCGCCGACGGTCTTAAATTGTTCCAGTCTATCGTGAAAAATTGGAGGGAAACTCATGTCACTACTGCTTGAACCAAGTAAAGAACAAATAAAAGAAGAGAAACTATATCAGCAAATGGGTGTCAGTGATGATGAGTTTGCATTGATAGAATCCATTATTGGAAGATTGCCGAACTACACAGAAATCGGAATTTTTTCTGTCATGTGGTCTGAGCATTGCAGCTATAAAAACTCAAAGCCGATTCTGCGTAAATTCCCGACAAGCGGTGAGCGTGTGCTGCAGGGGCCTGGGGAAGGCGCCGGAATCGTTGATATCGGTGATAACCAAGCGGTTGTGTTCAAAATTGAATCACATAACCACCCATCAGCTCTCGAGCCTTACCAAGGCGCTGCGACTGGCGTAGGCGGAATTATTCGTGATGTATTCTCAATGGGTGCCCGTCCAATCGCTGTATTGAACTCTCTTCGATTTGGTGAACTGACTTCACCCCGCGTGAAGTACTTGTTTGAAGAAGTAGTAGCGGGTATCGCTGGATACGGCAACTGTATCGGCATCCCGACAGTCGGCGGAGAAGTGCAGTTTGACAGCAGCTATGAAGGAAATCCGCTCGTCAACGCAATGTGCGTCGGTTTAATCAACCATGAAGACATCAAAAAAGGCCAGGCAAAGGGTGTCGGCAACACAGTAATGTACGTAGGAGCGAAAACAGGGCGTGACGGAATCCACGGCGCTACGTTTGCTTCTGAAGAAATGTCAGACTCGTCTGAAGAAAAGCGTTCTGCTGTCCAAGTTGGCGATCCGTTTATGGAGAAGCTTTTGCTTGAAGCATGTCTGGAAGTTATCCAATGCGACGCCTTAGTCGGCATTCAGGATATGGGAGCTGCCGGTTTAACAAGCTCAAGTGCAGAAATGGCAAGTAAAGCCGGTTCTGGCATTGAAATGAATCTTGACCTGATTCCTCAGCGCGAAACAGGCATGACCGCGTATGAAATGATGCTTTCTGAATCACAAGAACGGATGCTTTTGGTTATTGAGCGCGGACGTGAGCAGGAAATTATCGATATTTTTGACAAGTACGATCTTGAAGCGGTTTCTGTCGGACATGTGACAGATGATAAAATGCTTCGCCTGACACACAAAGGAGAGGTTGTGTGCGAGCTGCCTGTTGATGCCTTGGCAGAAGAAGCACCGGTTTACCATAAGCCTTCTCAAGAGCCTGCTTACTATCGCGAGTTTTTGGAAACGGACGTTCCGGCTCCGCAAATTGAAGATGCGAATGAAACGCTGAAGGCCCTTCTTCAGCAGCCGACGATTGCGAGTAAAGAGTGGGTTTATGATCAGTATGACTACATGGTGCGTACGAATACAGTTGTCGCTCCTGGGTCTGATGCTGGTGTTCTCAGAATCCGCGGAACGAAAAAGGCGCTGGCGATGACGACAGACTGTAACGCGCGTTATCTCTATCTTGATCCTGAAGTCGGAGGGAAAATTGCTGTCGCTGAAGCAGCGCGCAACATCATTTGCTCAGGCGCAGAACCGCTTGCGGTCACAGATAACCTTAACTTCGGAAACCCGGAGAAGCCGGAAATCTTCTGGCAGATCGAAAAAGCGGCAGACGGCATAAGCGAAGCGTGCAATGTTCTCAGCACACCGGTTATCGGCGGTAACGTATCGCTTTATAACGAATCAAACGGTACGGCGATCTATCCGACACCAGTTATCGGCATGGTTGGCTTAATTGAAGATACAGCACACATTACAACACAGCATTTCAAACAAGCGGGAGATCTCGTATATGTGATAGGCGAAACAAAACCAGAGTTTGCCGGAAGCGAGCTGCAAAAAATGACAGAAGGCCGTATTTACGGCAAAGCGCCGCAAATCGATCTTGATGTAGAGCTGTCTCGTCAAAAAGCACTGCTTGACGCGATTAAAAAAGGCTTCGTTCAATCTGCGCATGATGTGTCTGAAGGCGGCTTAGGCGTAGCGATTGCGGAAAGTGTCATGACGACGGAAAACCTTGGCGCTAATGTGACTGTAGAAGGGGAAGCGGCATTATTATTCTCTGAATCTCAATCCCGCTTCGTCGTTTCAGTGAAAAAAGAACATCAAGAAGCGTTTGAAGCAGCTGTAAAAGATGCGGTTCATATTGGTGAGGTAACAGCTGACGGAATTCTGGCGATTCAAAACCAAGATGGACAACAAATGATTCATGCGCAAACGAAAGAGCTTGAACGCGTATGGAAAGGAGCTATCCCATGCTTGCTGAAATCAAAGGCTTAAATGAAGAATGCGGCGTTTTTGGGATTTGGGGACATGAAGAAGCCCCGCAGATCACGTATTACGGTCTCCACAGCCTTCAGCACCGAGGACAGGAGGGTGCGGGCATCGTAGCGACTGACGGTGAAAAGCTGACGGCTCACAAAGGCCAAGGTCTGATCACTGAAGTATTTCAAAATGGCGAACTCAGCAAAGTAAAGGGAAAAGGCGCTATCGGGCACGTTCGGTACGCAACGGCTGGAGGCGGCGGATACGAAAATGTTCAGCCGCTCCTCTTCCGTTCCCAAAACAACGGCAGCCTGGCGCTTGCTCATAACGGAAATCTTGTCAATGCCACTCAGCTGAAGCAGCAGCTCGAAAATCAAGGGAGCATCTTTCAAACCTCTTCGGATACAGAGGTTTTGGCTCACCTGATCAAAAGAAGCGGACACTTCACGCTGAAGGATCAAATTAAAAACTCGCTTTCTATGCTGAAAGGCGCCTATGCGTTCCTGATCATGACCGAAACAGAAATGATTGTCGCACTTGATCCGAACGGGCTGAGACCGCTATCCATCGGCATGATGGGCGATGCTTATGTGGTCGCATCAGAAACATGCGCATTTGACGTCGTCGGCGCAACGTACCTTCGCGAGGTAGAGCCGGGGGAAATGCTGATCATTAATGATGAAGGCATGAAATCAGAGCGTTTTTCCATGAATATCAATCGTTCCATTTGCAGCATGGAGTACATTTATTTCTCCAGACCAGACAGCAATATTGACGGTATTAATGTGCACAGTGCCCGTAAAAACCTTGGGAAAATGCTGGCTCAGGAATCCGCAGTTGAAGCCGACGTCGTAACCGGGGTTCCGGATTCCAGTATTTCAGCGGCGATCGGCTATGCAGAGGCAACAGGCATTCCGTATGAGCTTGGCTTAATCAAAAACCGTTATGTTGGCAGAACGTTTATTCAGCCGTCCCAGGCTCTGCGTGAGCAAGGCGTTAGAATGAAGCTGTCTGCGGTGCGCGGGGTTGTAGAAGGCAAACGCGTCGTGATGGTGGATGACTCTATCGTACGCGGAACAACTAGCCGCCGGATTGTCACGATGCTTAGAGAAGCGGGTGCGACAGAGGTGCATGTGAAAATCAGTTCACCGCCGATCGCTCATCCGTGCTTTTACGGCATTGATACTTCCACACATGAAGAATTAATCGCGTCTTCGCATTCTGTTGAAGAAATCCGTCAGGAAATCGGAGCCGATACCCTCTCATTTTTGAGTGTGGAAGGGCTGCTGAAAGGCATCGGCAGAAAATACGATGACTCGAATTGCGGACAGTGTCTCGCTTGCTTTACAGGAAAATATCCGACTGAAATTTACCAGGATACAGTGCTTCCTCACGTAAAAGAAGCAGTATTAACCAAATAAAACTTGAAAAATGACATAAAGGCAGCGCAGTTAGGCTGCCTTTCTCTTTCTGCCCTCTTTCGGGGAGATATTTTGAAAAGCGCCTTAAAGGAGTGAATAGGATGTCTGAAGCATATAAAAACGCAGGAGTTGACATCGAAGCCGGATATGAAGCTGTAAAACGAATGAAAAAACACGTGGAGCGCACGAAACGGCTTGGCGTTATGGGCAGCCTTGGCGGTTTTGGCGGCATGTTTGACCTGTCTGAGCTTTCTTATCAAAAACCAGTTCTCATTTCGGGAACGGACGGTGTCGGCACAAAATTAAAGCTCGCTTTTTCCATGGATAAGCATGACACGATTGGCGTGGACGCTGTTGCAATGTGTGTCAATGACGTGCTGGCACAAGGTGCAGAGCCGCTGTTTTTCCTCGATTATTTAGCGGTCGGCAAAGCGGACCCAGTGAAAATTGAACAGATTGTACAAGGTGTGGCGGAAGGCTGTGAGCAGTCAGGTTCAGCCTTAGTCGGCGGTGAAACGGCTGAAATGCCGGGACTCTATACAGTTGATGAATACGATATTGCCGGTTTCTCGGTCGGAGTGGCAGAAAAGGACGAAATCGTGACTGGAGAAAACATCGAAGAGGGCCATCTTTTGATCGGCCTCAGCTCCAGCGGCCTTCACAGCAACGGATTTTCCCTTGTCAGAAAAGTGCTTCTGGATGATGCGGAGCTGGACCTTGATACAACATATGAGCCGTTTGAACGCCCGCTTGGCGAGGAATTGCTTGAACCGACAAGGATTTACGTGAAGCCTGTGCTTGCCGCGGTCAAAAGCGGAAAAATCGACGGCATGGCGCACGTGACAGGCGGAGGATTTATAGAAAATATTCCGCGTATGCTTCCGGAAGGCTTAAGTGCGGAAATTGATCATGGCTCATGGCCGATCCCGCCAATTTTTTCTTTCTTGCAAGAGTACGGCAAGCTAAAGGAAGAAGACATGTTCAACGTCTTTAATATGGGTATCGGTTTTGTTTTGGCTGTCAAAGAAGAGCATCTGACAGATGTGATCGGAACGCTTGAAAGCCATGGCGAAAAAGCCTTTTTAATCGGGCGTGTGAAAAAAGGTGAAGGCGTCACATTCGGCGGTGCGGCACTTTCATGAAAAAGTTTGCGGTATTTGCATCAGGAAACGGTTCAAACTTCGAAGCCATCGTCACGCGTTTGAAGGAGGAGAACTGGGATGCGTCAGCAGCGCTTCTCGTTTGCGACAAACCGCAGGCGAAAGTCATCGAACGGGCGGAAGCATTCCACATTCCATCCTTTGCATTTGAGCCGAAGTCTTATGAAAACAAGGCTGCATTTGAAAAAGCAATTATTGAACAGCTTCGTCTTCACGAGGTTGAATTGATTGTTCTTGCCGGCTATATGAGGCTGATCGGTGATACGCTCCTTCAAGCATATGGAGGAAAAATCATTAACATTCACCCGTCGCTTCTTCCGGCGTTTCCTGGAATCGACGCAGTCGGACAGGCATACCGGGCGGGTGTGAAGGTGGCCGGAATCACTGTGCATTATGTCGATGAAGGAATGGATACAGGTCCGATCATCGCTCAAAAGGCAATCGAAATTGATGAACATGATACATTGGAAACAATCGAACAGCGTATTCACAAGCTTGAGCATAAATGGTATCCGAGTGTGATTAAACAGCTATTAGGATTAAATAACAGAGGTGAAAAGGCATGACCATTAAACGTGCGTTAATCAGTGTTTCAGATAAAACAAATCTCGTTCCTTTCGTAAAAGAACTGACAGAGCTTGGCGTTGAAGTCATCTCCACAGGCGGAACGAAAAAGCTGCTTCAAGAAAACGGTGTAGATGTGATCGGAATTTCTGAAGTGACAGGCTTTCCTGAAATTATGGACGGCCGGTTAAAAACCCTTCACCCGAATATTCACGGCGGTCTTCTGGCGGTTCGCGGCAATGAAGAGCATATGGCGCAGATCAATAAACACGGGATTCAGCCGATTGACCTCGTTGTCGTCAACCTCTATCCATTTAAAGAAACGATTTCTAAAGAAGACGTCACGTATGAAGAAGCGATCGAAAATATCGACATCGGCGGACCTGGCATGCTGCGTGCGGCATCAAAGAACCATCAGGATGTCACGGTTATCGTCGATCCGGCCGATTACAGCCCAGTGCTGAATCAAATCAAAGAAGAAGGCAGCGTATCTCTTCAGAAAAAACGCGAGCTCGCGGCAAAAGTATTCCGTCATACTGCGGCATATGATGCACTGATCGCTGACTATCTGACAAATGTTGTCGGTGAAAAAGAACCAGAGCAATTCACTGTGACATTTGAGAAAAAACAATCGCTTCGCTATGGAGAAAACCCGCATCAGGAAGCAACTTTCTATCAAACAGCTCTTCCTGTCAAAGGCTCCATTGCGCAAGCAGAACAGCTTCACGGAAAAGAGCTTTCTTACAACAACATTAAAGACGCGGATGCGGCAGTTCAAATCGTTCGTGAATTCACTGAGCCGGCTGCTGTTGCTGTGAAGCATATGAACCCGTGCGGTGTAGGAACAGGAAAAACGATCGCCGAAGCGTTTGACAGAGCGTTTGAAGCGGATAAAACATCTATCTTCGGCGGCATTATCGCGCTGAACCGTGAAGTGGACAAGGCAACTGCCGAAGCGCTTCACAACATTTTCTTAGAAATTATCATTGCGCCTTCATTCAGCCAAGAAGCGCTCGACGTCCTGACTGCGAAGAAAAATCTCCGTCTGCTGACGCTTGACGTATCCGCCGCTGTTCAAAAGGAAAAACAGCTGACATCTGTTCAAGGCGGGCTGCTGATTCAAGATTTAGATATGCACGGCTTCGATGATGCTGAGATTAGCATTCCGACAAAAAGAGAGCCGAACGAGCAAGAGTGGGAAGACTTGAAGCTTGCTTGGAAAGTCGTGAAGCATGTGAAATCAAATGCGATTGTTCTCGCGAAGGACAACATGACAGTCGGCGTGGGAGCAGGCCAAATGAACCGCGTCGGATCGGCAAAAATCGCAATCGAGCAAGCAGGGGAAAAAGCGAAGGGCAGCGCGCTCGGTTCGGATGCATATTTCCCAATGCCAGATACTGTCGAAGAAGCGGCAAAAGCGGGCGTTACAGCCATCATTCAGCCAGGCGGATCGATCCGAGATGAGGATTCCATCAAAAAAGCGGATGAATACGGCATTGCCATGGTATTCACCGGCATCAGACACTTCAAACATTAAGGGGATGAAAACGACGTGAATGTATTAATTATCGGTAAAGGCGGAAGAGAACATACACTGGCGTGGAAGGCAGCGCAAAGCAGCCTCGTCGAGAATGTATTTGCCGCTCCTGGAAATGACGGCATGGAAGCTTCCGCACAGCTTGTAAACATTGAGGAAAGCGACCACGCAGGGCTTGTCTCGTTTGCAAAAGAAAACCAGGTCGGCCTAACCATTGTCGGCCCTGAGGTTCCTTTAATTGAAGGTCTGGTGGATGAATTCGAAAAAGCGGGTCTGCGCGTGTTCGGCCCGTCAAAAGCCGCGGCGATCATCGAAGGAAGCAAACAGTTCGCTAAGGATTTAATGAAGAAATACGACATTCCGACCGCAGAATACGACACGTTTACATCCTTTGATGAGGCGAAGGCATATGTGCAGGAAAAAGGTGCTCCGATTGTGATAAAAGCAGATGGACTTGCAGCTGGAAAAGGCGTTACTGTGGCTATGACAGAGGAAGAAGCAATTGCGTGTCTGCATGACTTTCTTGAAGATGAAAAGTTCGGTGATGCGAGCGCGTCCGTTGTCATTGAAGAATATCTTTCTGGTGAAGAATTTTCTCTGATGGCCTTTGTCAAAGGGGAAAAGGTGTATCCGATGGTGATTGCCCAGGATCACAAGCGTGCGTTTGACGGAGACAAAGGCCCGAATACGGGCGGAATGGGCGCTTACTCTCCAGTTCCGCAAATTTCGGAAGAAACGGTTCGCCATGCTGTAGAAACGATCGTTAAGCCGGCCGCAAAAGCAATGGTACAAGAAGGCCGTTCCTTCACTGGCGTTTTGTACGCTGGATTGATGCTTACTGAAAACGGCTCGAAGGTCATTGAATTTAATGCCCGTTTCGGCGATCCGGAAACACAGGTCGTGCTTCCGCGCATGGAATCTGATCTGGTACAGGTGCTTCTTGATCTTTTAGATGATAAGGAAGTTGACTTAAGATGGAAGGATACCGCGGCAGTGAGTGTTGTGCTTGCATCAGAAGGGTATCCGGAAAGCTACGCAAAAGGCACGCCGATCGGCAGCCTTGCAGCAGAAACTGAGCAGGTCGTGGTCTTCCATGCCGGAACGAAAGCAGAAGGCGGAGAGTTCGTTACAAACGGGGGGCGCGTCGCCAATGTGACAGCTTTTGATGAATCGTTTGAAGCGGCTAGAGACCGAGTGTACAAAGCGGTTGATGAAATATTCAAACCGGGACTCTTTTTCAGAAAAGACATTGGGGCACGCGCTTTAAAGGCTGCCCAAAAATAAGTGAGGAAAACCCGCAGATTAGCTGCGGGTTTTTTGTTATCAAAAAGCGGGATGGCAGCTAGAAGAAGAAAGCACAACGAGCGTGGTTGGTTTTCCATGGGCCATCGTGGCGTCAATAAAATCCTCAAGCGTATGTACCGATTCAGTCACGACCTTTGTCACATAGCTGTACATCCCCGTGATGCGGTGGTTTTCTGCTACATCAGGATGCGATGTTGCAAAGGCGGCGTAGTGCTTGCAGCTTTTCGGCTCCATGAGAATAAAAGCGGTGACATGCTTGTTTAGTTTTTCGTAACAGATATTCGCGCTGTAGCCGGTAATCACTCCTTTGTCTTCCAGCTTCCTGACACGCTCCGCCGCGCTTGGCGAGCTGAGTCCGACAAGCTTTCCCAACTCAACCATCGTTAATCTGCCGTTTCGCTGCAAATGCGAGAGAATCTGAAGGTCTGTATCGTCCATTTGTCTGGCTCCTTTACATATTTAGGCGAATGAATGAAAATTCCTTTGATCGTAAGGTAATGCTGTTGATTTAACTTCATTGTAGCATATGGATGCCGTCTTATTTTTTCTATAATAAAGCCATCAATCAGAGAGGGGGCATCATGTTGCCAGAATTACAGCGCTCTATTACTTGGATACAAGGGACGGCGTTAACGATTGGGGCGGTTTTAGGATGCGGGATATTAATCCTGCCGTCTGTCACCGCGGACACGGCCGGCCCCGCTTCTTTATTTGTTTGGGTGTTCATGTCCTTCTTATCCTTTTTTCTTGTCGGCACGCTGGCCCGGCTTGTGAAAATAGCGCCTAGCGCGGGAGGAATCACGGCTTATGTGCAGCTGGCCTTTCAGAAAAAAGCCGGGGCTATTTTGGGCTGGATCATGTTAGGGTCCGTTCCGATCGGCGTTCCCATCATCGCTTTGACTGGCGCGCATTACGTCAGTTACATCACAGAGGCGGCCGATTGGCAGATTACATTGATTGCTGGTTGCATGCTGGCTATATCTATTTTGCTTCATATGAGGGGGATTCAACTATCAGCAAACATTAGTACACTCGTTATATGTGTCATCGTATTTCTGCTTGTCACTTCTATTGCTGTGTCATTGCCACACGTCACGATAGCAGAATTCAAACCGTTTCTTCCGCATGGCTGGTCTGCCGCTGGATCTGTTTCTGTTATGATTTTTTTCTCTTTTGTAGGCTGGGAAATGATTACCCCATTGGCTGAGGAATTTCATCGTCCTGAAAAAGATGTCCCGCTCAGCTTGTTTTTGGCAGCGTCTTGTGTGGCGGGGCTGTATATCATGCTGTCATTTGTGACCGTGGGTACTCATTCATATGGAGAGAATGGAGAAATTGCATCGCTTGCCATGCTCATCTCAAAAGGAGCAGGGGAAAGCGGTGTATACGTCACGGTATGTTTAGCGCTGTTTATTACATTCGCTACCATCCATGCCAATATTGCTGGTTTTTCAAGAATGGTGTACGCATTGGCGAGAGAGGGGCACATACCCGTATTTTTTGGAAAACTCAGTGCGACAAAACGTACGCCTATCCGTGTTTTGACAGCGATGGCCGCAGTGTTTGGCTTAGTGCTTGCGGCGCATGGCCTGTTTCAAATCGATTTGACGACTCTGTTGAAAGGGCCGAGCGCGGCTTTCATCGCATCTTACATATGTACATTGGCGGCAGCACTGAAACTCCTGAGATGGAGAGATTCAGGCTGGTGGATGGCGCTCGGGGCATTTGTGGCGTGCGCAGTGATTTACTCATTCAGCGGCTGGGCGCTTCTTTATCCGGCAGTGCTGGCAGCTGCAGGATATCTCTATATGAAAACAAAGGGTGGGCATAAAAAAAAGCTTGATCACGTTTTGTGATCAAGCTTTTCCATTTATCCGTTTTGATGCTCGTTATTTCCAGAATCACTGTGTTGAAACATGTAGGTCACAGGACAGAAGCGCAAAATTCCCGAACCCGCTTTCATGGCCCCCATAAAGATGTAAAAGAGATGCATTCTGCACCAAGGTTTTTTCGTAAACTTTGCACTGGCGGCTGACATAATCGTCAATCCGCAGGCGATTCTGAACACGGCATTGATGAGATTGATGTTTGGCTTCAAGGAAATCCGCTCCTTTTACTTAAAAAAGTTTTTTAACCGAACCTTCAAAAATTTGTAACGTTTTTATCGTGCGTGATGAGGAAGGATGTGATACCATGAGTCTAATACATGTAAAGGAGAGTATGTGAATGTCCGAACGCACCTTTAACTGGAAAAACAAAGACATCAGGGCACAGGTTGATGTTGTAGACTCAAAGCTGCTTCCAACGCTCCTTTTACGGAATGCTCTCGTCTTAAATCCATATGTAAAACAATGGCTGAAAAAAAACATTTGGATTTATCAGGACCGCATTGTTTATGTGGGTCATGAACTTCCGAATAGAGCCGAAGAAATTCATACGATTGATTGTGAAGGAAAATACATTGTGCCAGGTTATATTGAACCGCACGCACATCCTTTTCAAATATATAATCCCCAAACACTGGCGGAATATGTGTCTCAATATGGAACAACGACATTCGTGAATGATAACTTATTTTTGCTTTTGCAAAGCGGAAAAAAGAAAGCGCTTACGATTTTGAATGAACTCAAAAAGCAGCCTGTCCAGTATTTTTGGTGGTCACGCTATGACCTCCAGACCGAGGTTCTGAACGAGGACCACGTCCTTCCATTTGACGTCAGAAAACAGTGGATTGAACATCCGGATGTGATTCAAGGCGGAGAAATGACCGGATGGCCTCGCCTGGTAGATGGTGATGATTTAATGCTCCACTGCATGCAAGCTACAAAGAAACAGAGAAAACGCATTGAAGGGCATTTTCCCGGCGCTTCTGGTAAAACGCTTACAAAAATGAAGCTGTTCGGTGCGGATTGTGATCATGAAGCGATGACAGGTGATGAAGTGATGAGAAGGCTGGAACTGGGCTATTATGTTTCCCTTCGGAACTCTTCCATTCGCCCTGATGTAAGAAAAATCTTGCAAGAGCTGCATGAGAAGGGCTTCCGCTATTATGACCACTTCTTTTACACGACAGATGGCGCTACCCCGAATTTCTATAAAGGCGGCATGACAAACGAGCTGATTCGCATCGCGTTAGAAGAAGGCGTACCTGCAATCGACGCCTACAATATGGCATCATTTAATATCGCAAAGTATTACCAAATGGATGATTATTTAGGAGTTGTCGGACCGGGTAGACTGGCATCGCTCAACATACTGGAAGATCCGTTAAATCCGAATCCCGTGACTGTTCTGTCAAAAGGGACTATTCTGCGTGAAGACGGCTGTGATTTGAAGGCGTTTACAAAGACGGACTGGAACAAAGGCGGTCTTGTCCCGCTTGAGCTTTCATATGATATGACGATGGATGACTTGCAGTTTTCTATGCCGATGGGCGTGAAAATGCGGAATGCGGTTATTATGGAGCCATATATGATTGAGATCGACAATTCGATGGAACAGCTCTCGTTTGACCATGATGAAAGTTATTTGACGATGCTCGACAGACACGGGAAATGGCGCGTCAATACGATGATAAAAGGGTTTGCCTCAAGCGTGCAGGGATTTGTAAGCTCCTTTACGACGACGGGCGACATTGTCGCGATTGGAAAAAATAAAGCGGATATGCTGCTCGCTTTCGCTCGCATGAAAGAAATCGGAGGAGGAATTGTTTTAGCGGAGAACGGAAACATTCTGCATGAAATCCCGCTTGCGCTGTGCGGCTGCGCCTCTTCGGAAGCGTATGAAGACGTGCTTGAGAAGGAACAAAAGCTGAGAGATCTTTTGACTGAAAGAGGCTATGAGTTTTGCGATCCTATCTATACGCTGCTCTTTTTGCAAAGTACGCACCTTCCGTATATACGCATTACGCCAAGAGGAATCTTCGACGTCATGAAAAAAACTGTACTCTTTCCATCGATAATGCGTTAAAATATAAAAGAGCAGGGAGCCGACATATGAAAAAATGGATGACAGTTTGCGCGCTGTGTTTCGTGTTTTTTCTGCTGGTATCCTGCCAGCAGAAGGATGCTGTCCCGGATACTGCAAAGAAGCTGAAAGCTCCTTTAACGGGGCTAAAGACTGAACAGAAGGTGACTGAACGCCGGCCTGTTGCTGTTGTGGTGAACAATCACCCGAAGGCGAGGCCGCAGTCGGGTCTGTCTAAAGCCGACATTGTCATAGAAGCGCTAGCCGAAGGGCAAATCACAAGATTTCTGGCCATTTTCCAAAGCCAGATGCCTGAAACTGTCGGACCTGTGCGGAGCGCGCGGGAATATTTCGTCACTCTCAGCAATGGCTTTGACAGCATATTTGTCCATCACGGCTGGAGTCCCGGCGCCAAAGAGCAGCTGGAATCCGGAGCTGCCGATTATATGAACGGATTGGATTTTGACGGAAGCTTATTTTGGAGAGCTGATTTCAGCAAACCGCCCCACAATTCCTATACGTCTTATGATTACATAAAAAAGGCGGCGGAACAAAAGGGTTATAAGCTGAAGCAGGAAACAAATCCGCTGCTGTTTCAAACATCAGATGCAAAACCTGCAAATGAATCTTACAATGTTCGGGTAGATTATGGAACAAAAAACGTTACAAATCTTGTCGAATACAACTATGATAAAAAAGCTGAATCTTATACAAGAAGCTCTGATGGTGTCATAACGACAGACCGGGAAACCGGAAAGCCGGTTGCAATGCAAAATATTTTCATTGTTGAAGCCAGCCATCATATTATTGATCAAGATGGAAGGCGGGACATCGACTTGGAATCAGGGGGAAAAGGTCTGTTGTTTCAGCACGGAAACGTCATTGAAACAGACTGGAAACAAGTGAATGGCAGAATTGTGCCGGTAAAAGACGGCAAGTGGCTTCCGTTTGTGCCAGGAAAGACTTGGATCAATATCGTACCTGATCTTGATGCGGCTTCCATTAGTAAAGGAGAAGGTGTGTAACGATGCAAATCGATAAATTACGCGGCAAAGAGCTGGACCAGTTATTTAACTCGATCTTATCGCTGAAAGACCTGGAGGAATGTTACCGATTCTTCGATGATCTATGCACAATTAACGAAATTCAATCGCTGGCTCAGCGCCTTGAAGTGGCGCGCATGCTTCGCGAAGGAAACACGTATCATAAGATTGAAACAGAAACAGGCGCTTCCACGGCTACGATTTCCCGTGTGAAACGCTGCTTAAATTACGGAAATGACGCTTATGAAATGGCGCTTGACCGTGTGAAGGAGACGGAAACTGAGTCTTCTTCAAAATAACATAGAACCGCCCTGCCGTTCGGCAAGGGCGGTTTCTTTATGAAACAAATTGATGGATCAGGTTGTCGATATCGATGAGACTGCCATCCTCTTTCCGATAGACAACATGCTCCTTGGAAAAATGAATCGGCGAATTGATCCCTGCTGCGGCTGCAAGGTTAAACAGCCCCTCGCGCAGGGAAATAACGTAGTTGCAGACACGATGCTGTTTTTCCTCAACGCTCAACGCTTTTTGCAATTTCGGATCTGTCGTCGCCACACCTGCCGGACAGGTGTTGGTGTGGCAGACGAGAGCGCGGATGCAGCCAACGGAAAACATCATGCCGCGTGCGATGTTGACAAAGTCAGCGCCGAGGGCTAAGGCGACCGCGATTTTATCAGGAGTCAGGAGCTTTCCGGAAGCAAAGATTTTCAGCTGGCTGCGCAAGCCGTACTGTTTAAGAAGCGTGTCCACAATAGGCAGCGCTGTCATAATCGGAAGGCCGACTGTATCCGCGAGCTCGTAAAAGGAAGCTCCGGTACCGCCTTCACTTCCGTCGATCGTGATAAAATCCGGATGCTTTCCGCTTTTCTGCATATAAGAGAAAAGCTCATGCAATTCTTCAGGATGCCCTGCGACAAGTTTGATGCCGACTGGCTTTCGCCCGACATCTCTAAGTTTTTCAATAAAATCGAGCATTTCAGGAGGGTTTGAGAATTCATAAAAACGGTTCGGGCTGTCAATCGACTTTCCAGGTTCGACATTCCGAATGTCTGCCACTTCCTCTGATACTTTGGCGCCGTCCACATGGCCGCCGCGGGTTTTCGCTCCTTGTGCCAGCTTTAGCTCAAACGCTTTAATCTGGTCAATCCTGCTTTTTCTTTTAAATTCCTCCCATGAAAATTCCCCGTTTCTTTTGCGCACGCCGAATAGGCCCGGTCCGATTTGGCAAATGATATCGGCGCCGCCCTTTAAGTGATACTCAGACAATCCTCCTTCACCTGTATTCATCCAGGTTCCGCCTGCCTGATGGAGCCCTTTTGAGAGCGCCGTAACAGCCCGTTCTCCAAGAGAACCGTAGCTCATGGCAGACTGGCCGACTAAGCCCTTCACATAAAATGGCTTCTCGCATGTATGCTCGCCAATCACCTGTACATCATCAGGATGGAGAAAGTACGGGTCTGCCTTGATATGTTCGGCATGCTCCTTGCGTTTGAACAGATTGTCAGCATCCATTTTATAGATTTGGGTTTCAATTTTTGGCGTTTGATTTACATGCATTTCTTCCCTTTGTTTTGGAAACATAGCGTTACGGATATAATAGCCAGGTTTATCAAAATCTCTTACAGATCCAAAGCCCATCATTCTGCTTTTGTATTTGCCGGAGATGACGGTTTGCTCATATTCCTTTCGTGAAAAAGGCTGCTCCTCATTGTCATTGCTGTATAAATACTGCCTCAGCTCCGGCCCGATTTTTTCAAGGATATACCGAAACCTTCCGATGACGGGATAGTTGCGAAGAATTGAGTGCTCCTGCTGTTTTTCATCCTTTATGTAGATCCAGGCAAACAAGACGATCGGGATAGCGATGATCCCTATGATAAATGCGATGAGTGCTATTATGATGGTTTTCATCTCTCAGCCTCCCTTTTTATGTAACCATTTCCACAGTTGAACACTTTCCAAACAATAGCAGAAGGAATCTGGTGAAAAATGTGTTCTTTTGCCGATACAGGACTCAGCAAGCAGGTACTGCCATATGCTCTCTTTTTTTATGAAAAAAGAATCAAAACACCTTTTTCAGTGAATAACGAGATTAACGGCTTTTTCCGTTTTTCCGCGCTATGTGAATTTGTTATAATGTTTAAATGGTAACAAACGAATGGAGGAACGTATGACGTGTACGATGTAACGGAGTGGAAGCATGTCTTTAAACTCGATCCAAATAAAGATTTGCCTGACGAACAGCTGGAGATTCTTTGCGAATCAGGAACGGATGCGGTCATTATCGGAGGCAGTGATGGTGTAACAGAGGATAATGTCCTGCGGATGATGTCTAAGGTAAGACGGTTTTTGGTGCCGTGTGTCCTAGAGGTGTCAGCGATTGAAGCGATCGTTCCCGGCTTTGACTTATATTTTATTCCGAGTGTATTAAACAGCAAAAACGCGGATTGGATTGTCGGAATGCACCAGAAAGCCATGAAGGAATACGGAGAACTGATGTCTATGGAAGAAATCGTGGCGGAGGGCTACTGCATCGCAAATCCAGATTGCAAAGCCGCGGCACTGACTGAAGCGGACGCCGATCTGAATATGGATGATATTGTCGCCTATGCGCGTGTGTCGGAGCTGCTGCAACTGCCGATTTTTTATTTAGAATACAGCGGCATGATTGGAGACATAGAAGCTGTCAAGAAAACGAAGGCTGTATTGGAAACGTCAACCTTGTTTTACGGCGGCGGCATCAAGGATGCGGAAACGGCCAGACAGTATGCAGAGCATGCGGACGTGATCGTTGTAGGCAATGCGGTGTATGAAGATTTTGACAGGGCTTTGAAAACAGTAGCGGCTGTGAAAGGCGAGTAGTAAATTGTACGGATTTGGTTTATGATAGAACATATGTTTTGTATAGGCGGGTGAACAAATTTTGAATTATATTAGCAATCAATTACTAAGCGGTTTAAACCCCGTTCAGCAGGAAGCTGTCAAAACAACGGACGGGCCTCTTTTGCTGATGGCGGGAGCGGGAAGCGGAAAGACGCGTGTCCTGACCCATAGAATTGCTTATTTAATGGCAGAAAAGCATGTGGCGCCGTGGAACATTCTGGCGATTACATTTACAAATAAAGCGGCACGCGAAATGAAAGAACGTGTGGAAAGCATCCTTGGACCCGGCGCGGACGATATCTGGATTTCCACATTCCACAGCATGTGCGTGCGGATCTTGCGCAGAGATATCGACCGGATCGGGATCAACCGAAATTTCTCCATTCTTGATACGGCGGACCAGCTTTCAGTGATCAAGGGGATTTTGAAGGAGCGCAATCTTGATCCGAAGAAGTTTGACCCGAGAAGCATCCTCGGCACGATCAGCAGTGCAAAAAACGAATTGACCGAACCGGAGGAATTCTCTAAAGTTGCTGGCGGCTACTACGATCAGGTGGTCAGCGATGTATATGCTGATTATCAGAAGAAGCTATTGAAAAACCAGTCGCTCGATTTTGACGATTTGATTATGACGACGATTAAATTGTTTGACCGAGTGCCGGAAGTGCTTGAATTTTATCAGCGCAAATTCCAGTACATTCACGTTGATGAGTATCAGGATACGAACAGGGCGCAATACATGCTCGTTAAGCAGCTTGCCGAGCGTTTCCAGAACCTTTGCGTTGTGGGGGATTCTGATCAGTCAATCTACAGATGGCGCGGCGCGGATATCACCAACATCCTTTCATTTGAAAAAGATTATCCGAATGCAAGCGTGATTTTGCTAGAACAAAACTATCGTTCAACGAAACGGATTTTGCGCGCGGCAAACGAGGTCATTAAAAACAACTCTAACCGCAAACCGAAAAATTTGTGGACGGAAAACGATGAAGGCATCAAAATTTCCTATTATCGCGGTGATAATGAATTCGGTGAAGGGCAGTTTGTGGCCGGTAAAATTCATCAGCTTCACAGCTCAGGCAAGCGGAAGCTGTCTGATATCGCCATTTTATACCGGACAAACGCGCAGTCCCGTGTGATTGAGGAAACGCTTCTCAAAGCGGGCTTGAACTATAACATTGTCGGCGGCACAAAGTTCTATGACAGAAAAGAAATTAAAGACATTCTTGCGTACCTGCGCCTCGTATCTAATCCGGATGACGATATTAGTTTCACGCGCATTGTCAATGTGCCGAAGCGCGGAGTCGGCGCGACATCACTTGAAAAAATCGCTTCGTATGCGGCCATAAACGGCTTGTCATTTTTCCAAGCGATTCAGCAGGTTGATTTTATCGGCGTCAGTGCCAAAGCGGCAAACGCGCTTGACAGCTTTAGACAGATGATTGAAAACCTGACCAATATGCAGGATTACTTATCCATTACAGAGCTGACAGAAGAAATTCTTGATAAGACCGAGTACAGAGAAATGCTGAAGGCTGAGAAATCGATCGAAGCCCAAAGCCGTTTAGAAAACATCGACGAGTTCCTGTCTGTTACGAAAAACTTTGAACAGAAAAGTGAAGACAAGACACTCGTTGCGTTCCTGACAGACTTGGCGCTGATCGCAGATATTGATCAGCTCGATCAGAAGGAGGAAGAATCAGGCGGCAAGGATGCGATCACCCTGATGACACTGCACGCCGCGAAAGGACTGGAGTTCCCGGTTGTTTTCTTGATGGGGCTTGAAGAAGGCGTCTTCCCGCATAGCCGTTCTCTCATGGAGGAAGCGGAAATGGAAGAAGAACGCCGCCTTGCGTACGTTGGGATTACAAGGGCGGAACAGGAGCTTTATCTGACCAATGCCAAAATGCGCACCTTGTTTGGCCGGACAAATATGAACCCGGAATCTCGCTTCATTGCTGAAATACCGGATGATTTATTGGAAAACCTAAATGAGAAAAAAGAAACGAGAGCGTCGTCTGCGAGAAAAATGCAGCCGAGACGCGGCCCTGTTTCACGCCCGGTATCCTACGCCAGCAAAACAGGCGGCGACACCTTGAACTGGGCAGTCGGAGATAAGGCGGGCCATAAAAAATGGGGAACAGGAACTGTCGTCAGCGTGAAAGGCGAAGGAGAAGGGACAGAGCTTGATATTGCCTTCCCGAGCCCTGTCGGCGTGAAACGCCTGTTAGCAGCATTTGCTCCTATTGAAAAGCAGTAATTGAAGAGGAAAGGAAGAAGCAGATGGACAAAGAAACAGCGAAGCAGCGGGCAGAAGAACTGCGCCGCACCATCAACAAGTATAGCTATGAATATTACACCTTAGATGAACCGAGCGTCCCAGATGCCGAATACGACAGATTGATGCAGGAGCTGATTGCGATCGAGGATGAGCACCCAGACCTCAGAACGCCTGACTCTCCTACGCAGCGCGTCGGCGGAGCCGTGCTTGAAGCGTTTCAGAAAGTCACCCACGGCACACCGATGCTCAGTCTGGGCAACGCCTTTAATGCTGATGATCTTCGTGATTTCGACCGCCGTGTGCGCCAAGCCGTCGGCGACGATGTGGCGTATAATGTGGAGCTGAAAATAGACGGTCTTGCTGTTTCTCTCCGTTATGAAGACGGCTATTTTGTCAGAGGGGCCACAAGAGGTGACGGAACGACGGGAGAGGATATTACGGAGAATCTGAAGACGATCCGCAATATCCCCCTTAAAATGAACCGTGAGCTGTCAATCGAAGTGCGCGGCGAGGCGTATATGCCGAAGCGTTCGTTTGAAGCTCTTAATGAGGAACGAATTAAAAATGAGGAAGAACCGTTCGCCAATCCGCGAAATGCCGCGGCGGGATCTCTCAGGCAGCTTGATCCGAAAATTGCAGCGAAACGAAACCTCGATATCTTCGTCTACAGTATAGCGGAGCTTGACGAGATGGGTGTTGAAACGCAAAGCCAGGGGCTTGATTTTCTCGACGAACTCGGATTTAAAACGAATCAGGAACGAAAAAAATGCGGCAGCATAGAAGAAGTCATAGTGCTGGTCGATGAGTTTCAGGCGAAGCGCGCTGACCTGCCGTATGAAATAGACGGCATTGTCATTAAAGTCGATTCTCTCGATCAACAGGAGGAGCTCGGTTTTACGGCGAAAAGCCCGCGCTGGGCCATCGCGTATAAGTTTCCTGCTGAAGAGGTCGTGACGAAGCTTCTCGATATCGAATTAAATGTCGGCAGAACGGGTGTGATCACACCGACCGCGATTCTTGAGCCGGTAAAAGTTGCCGGCACAACGGTCTCAAGAGCATCCCTTCATAACGAAGATTTAATTAAAGAGAAGGACATTCGGATTTTGGATAAGGTTGTCGTCAAAAAAGCGGGCGATATCATCCCGGAAGTTGTGAATGTCCTCGTTGAACAGCGCACAGGAGAAGAAAAGGAATTCAGCATGCCGACGGAATGTCCTGAATGCGGCAGTGAGCTCGTCCGGATCGAAGGAGAAGTGGCGCTTCGCTGCATTAACCCTGAATGTCCGGCGCAAATCCGGGAAGGGCTGATCCATTTCGTTTCCCGCAATGCCATGAACATTGATGGGCTCGGCGAACGAGTGATCACACAGCTGTTTGAGGAAAACCTTGTCCGCAATGTGGCAGATTTATATAAGCTGACGAAGGAACGAGTCATCCAGCTCGAGCGCATGGGCGAAAAGTCCACTGAAAACCTGATCAGCTCCATCCAAAAATCAAAAGAAAATTCGTTAGAGCGCCTGCTGTTTGGGCTTGGCATCCGTTTTATCGGATCAAAGGCCGCAAAGACGCTTGCCATGCATTTTGAAAGCTTGGAGAACCTGAAAAAAGCCTCTAAAGAGGAACTTCTCGCGGTAGATGAAATCGGTGAAAAAATGGCTGATGCTGTGATCACCTATTTTCATAAAGAAGAAATGCTTGAACTCTTGAATGAACTTCAGGAGCTGGGCGTAAACACGCTCTACAAAGGCCCGAAAAAAGTAAAAGCAGAGGACAGCGACTCTTACTTTGCCGGTAAAACAATTGTTCTGACAGGAAAGCTGGAAGAGCTGTCAAGAAACGAAGCCAAAGCGCAAATCGAAGCGCTGGGCGGAAAGCTGACTGGAAGCGTCAGCAAAAACACAGACTTAGTCATCGCCGGAGAAGCGGCGGGAAGCAAGCTGACAAAAGCACAAGAGCTGAACATTGAAGTGTGGAATGAAGAACAGTTAATGGGAGAGCTAAAGAAATAAGAGGAGTGTTTTCTATTGAAAAAGACGTTGGCATTGGCGGCAACGGCGGCAGTATTAATGCTGTCTGCCTGCTCGTCAGGTTTCGGGGGGGAGAAGGAGGAAGAGATTACGCAAAAGACGGCGAAATCGTCAGAAAAAGCGATTGTCCCGAAATATAATATCTCTGACTCCTATTACAAAATGGTGCTGCCGTTTAAGGCAGGCAAAGCGCGCGGCTTAACAACGGAACAGCTGAACACTAGGCTGGACATTGACGAGTTTGAAACAGGGCTGATGCGTCTTGCCCAAGATTCTTTCTCGACTGACGATTATCTGTTCCAAGAAGGACAATATTTAGATGAGGATACAGTATTAAGCTGGCTGGCACGGAAAAAAACGGGCTCTGATTTGAAAAAAGCCGAAAAAGAAGATAAAAACTTCAAAAATGAAGGCTTGAATCCAGCGCTCCCGAGCTCTGGTTCAACAGAAGAAAAGAACGAAAGCAGCCCGATTTATTTAGCATCCATGCTTGAGCACGATTATTTAGTCAGAAAAGACAAGAATTCTATCCAGCTTGGCGGCGTCATGATCGGACTGGCGTTAAACTCCGTGTATTACTATCGTGAAAAAACTGGCGACCCGCAAAAAGAAGTGGAGATTAAGGACAGCACACTTCGTCAGCAGGGAGAAAAAATCGCACAGGAGGTTATTAACCGCCTCCGTAAAAAAGATAACTTGAAGAATGTGCCGATTACCGTCGCGCTCTACAAGCAGGCGTCAAAAACATCGATTGTGCCGGGGAACTTCATCGCCAAAACAGAGGTCAAAGCAGGCTCTACTGATATCTCAAATTGGGATGACATCAATGAAAAATATGTATTCTATCCGGCGGATACAACCACAGCAGAAAAGTACCCGGATGACACCGAGGTCTTTAAGCGGTTCAAAAATTCAATTGAAGAATATTTCCCGAACTATACAGGCGTTGTCGGTACAGCGCTGTATGATAATGATGAAATGAAGAAAATGAAGATTGACATACCAATGCAATTCTACGGAAAAAGTGAAGTTGTCGCGTTTACCCAGTTCTTAACGGGTGAAGTGATGGACTACTACTCTAAGAGCTCAGTTGATGTCGAAGTCAATATCACGTCCTCAGACGGACAGGAAGCGGTCATTATCCGCAATGCCGGAGATAAAGAGCCGACTGTTCACATTTATGACTGATAGAAACCCCTTGTGCCATATTGGCACAAGGGGTTTTATGTTACAATTAACAGGAAAAGGGAAAATATTTCCGCTTCTGCCGAAACACAAATCAAGGGGAGGTATGTTGATGCTGGAAATCGTGTGAAAACAATCATTATCAAATCTATAGCAATGAAAGGATGTTAGACATGCATAAAGATATCAAAAAAATATTTGAGGAAGAGCAGGTTTTGGCAGAAGCTGCAGCGAAATACGGTTTCTCAAAAGATCAGGTGCGTTTTCTGGCTGATGCGGAAAACTATGTATATGAATGTATGAAAGACAATCAACCTTATATTTTAAAGATTACCCATACGATTCGGAGATCTTCTGATTATATAATGGGAGAGATGGAATGGCTCCGTCACCTTGCAATAGGGGGAATTTCAGTAGCCAAACCGCTCCCGTCGCTGAACGGAAAAGATGTAGAAGCAGTGCCGGACGGAAACGGCGGGTCATTTTTATTGAGAGTGTATGAGAAAGCGCCGGGGCAAAAAGTGGATGAATCGGACTGGAATGAAACGCTATTTTATGAGCTTGGCAGATACACAGGCAGCATGCACAGCCTGACAAAAAGCTACAAATTGAGCAATCCCGCTTTCAAAAGACAGGAATGGGATGAAGAGGAGCAATTAAAGCTGAGAAAATATGTGCCTGAAGATCAGATAAAGGTGTTTCAGCAAGCCGATTCTTTGATGAATGAACTGCGGAGGCTCCCGAAAAGCCAGGACAGCTACGGCTTGGTGCATGCGGATCTGCACCATGGCAATTTTAACTGGGATCATGGCAAAATCACGGCATTTGATTTTGATGATATCGGCTACAACTGGTTTGTTAACGATATTAGCATTCTTCTCTACAATGTCCTGTGGTATCCTGTTGTGCCATATGATGATAAAGCTGCGTTTACAGAAGAATTTATGACGCATTTTATGAAAGGGTACTGGGAGGAAAATGAGCTTGACCCTACATGGCTGATGATAATACCTGATTTCCTCCGCCTTCGCCATATGCTGATTTACGGATTGCTGCATCAGATGTTTGACCTTAACACAATAGGAGAAGAGGAAAAAGAAATGCTGGCCGGTTTCAGAAGAGATATAGAGAATGGCACGCCGATTACAGCATTTGATTTTTCAGCACTGGTGTAGATAGAAAAAGCCAATGGGATTCCAGTCCCATTGGCTTTTATAATGTATCACACTTCACGCCGACTACGCCTTCAATGGCTTTAATGTCATAGTAGACGTCGGTCGTGTATCTGTTTTTATGGACGCGGACCTTCACTTCCATAATTGGAAAATCCTTTTCGCCTAGGTCGTCGATCCGAACGGAGTGTGCTTTGATATCTCTTCTTTTCATTTCTTTTAAAATCTCTGTCATTTTGTCTTTATCAGAAAGTGACATTCTGATGCGGATGTCTTTTTCCTGCAGGCGGTCGGGGCCGATTTTTCTGACCACCCATGGGAGAAATTCCACGCTGATCAGGATGAACAGAAGACTGGCAAACGCTTCTTTATAAAAACCGGCTCCCGTAGCCAGCCCGAGCCCCGCTGCCCCCCAGATCATGGCCGATGTCGTCAGGCCGGAAATGACATCATTGCTTTTTCGCAGGATGACACCGGCTCCGATAAACCCGACGCCGGAGATGATTTGTGCCGGCAGACGAAGCGGATCCATCATGATGCGGTAGTATTTAGGGAAATGATATGCCGCATTAATACTGACGATCGTCAGCATGCATGAGCTGACTGCGATGACAATACAGGTTTTTAATCCGAGCGGCTTATTTTTTAATTCGCGTTCAAGCCCGATGACCATGCCAATCAATGTGGCAATGCCCAATTTCAATAAAATATCAGGATCAATGTACCAGCTCAACAGCAACTTCCCCCTTCTCTATGGTGTTTTTTAAATAAATATGATTTTCTCACAGTATTTATAGCAAAACAAGAGCACAAAAGCCACCAAGCTGCGCTTGATGGCTTATTGCTTACTTTTTGCGTTTTAACAGCTTTTCCATGACACCGAATAATCGGTAAGAGGCTTTTGCAGGACGTTTTGTGATCATGCTGACAATGATGCCGGCAATCATACTGAGAATAAACCCAGGAATAATTTCGTACACACCGGTTGATTTTGCCAGGCCGGTTGTAATCCAGATCAACACGGTCGCAGCCCCGACAATCATGGCAGCAAGCGCGCCCCATTCGTTCATTCGCTTCCAATACAGACTGAGCAGAATCGCAGGTCCGAAAGCTGAACCGAAGCCGGCCCAAGCGTATCCGACCAAATCAAGAATGGTGCTGTTCGGGTTCAATGATAAGAGTACCGCGATAACGGCAATGACTAAGACGGACAAACGCCCGATCATGACCAATTCTTTATCGGAAGCTTTTCGTCTGAAAAATGACCGGTATAAATCCTCTGTTACAGCACTTGCTGTGACTAAGAGCTGTGAGGAAATCGAACTCATGATGGCAGCCAAAATAGCTGACAATAAGAACCCTGTAATTAATGGGTGGAACAAGATTTTAGAGAAGATAATGAAAATCATCTCCGGATCTTTTACAGCAACTCCGAATTTATGGGCGTATGCAACACCGATTAAACCCGTCAGCACGGAACCTAGAACTGTAATGATCATCCAGCTCATGCCGATTCGGCGTGCAGGTTTTAAATCTTTAATGTCTTTAATGGCCATAAATCGGACGATGATATGAGGCTGGCCGTAGTAGCCCAATCCCCAGGCTAAATAGGAAATAATGCTAATGACGCTCGCGCCTTTAAAAATATCCAATAAATGTGGATTAACAGCGTCGATTTCATGGAAAGTCGGAGCAACGCCGCCCACATGGGTAAAAGCAACGATCGGCACAAGCACTAGTGCTGCAAACATGATCGCACCCTGCACGAAGTCAGTCAGACTGACAGCAAGGAAACCGCCAAACAGTGTGTATAACACGACAACTGCAGTGGTCAGAAACAAGCCTAATTTGTAATCCGCCCCAAAAGCAGATTCAAACAGCCGTCCGCCAGATACCATACCGGAAGAGGTATACAATGTGAAAAAGATCATGATGATCAATGCAGATACGATTTTCAGCAGTGATGAAGAATGCTGGAATCGTTTATCAAAGAAATCAGGAATCGTAATCGCATCATCCGCCGCTTCCGTATAAGCACGCAGCCTTGGAGCCAGCAGCAAGTAATTTGAGTACGCCCCGATTGTAAGACCTAAAGCAAGCCATAAGGTGGACAGCCCTGTCGCAAACATCGCGCCGGGAACACCCATCAGCATCCATCCGCTCATATCGGCCGCGCCGGCAGACAAAGCAGTAACGAATGGTCCGAGGCCTCTTCCTCCAAGCATGTAATCATTGATGTCAGTGGTTTTCTTGAATGCATACCAGCCGATTAACAGCATGGCAATAAAGTAAATTCCTAAAGATATAATAATTTCAATACTCACGTTTTACCCTCTCTTCATTTCTAATAATGTTGCATCACCTCTCAAATTGATGGTGCCAGTTAAGCAGCCTGGCGTAAGTGCAAAACAAAAGAAATTCTTTTGCGGGTGCACTTGGTAACTTAACCTAACAAAGTATTCCCAGCCATTCAAGCGATGAAACCTTGATCATGAGCGAGAAATACCGTTGCAAACCTAGAAGGGAATAAAGAATAAAACGCTTTCAAAAAATAATTAAAGTAAAAATATTCAGAAAAATATTTCGTTTCTCCTTCGCCTCATTTTAGTATAAAATATATAGGGTATTGTTTCGAAAACACAGGCCTGTCTTAAGGCGTTTTGTTGCTTTAAAGGGCTTGTTTTTGATATGATCAGTATTATATGACTTAACGGAGAAATATGTGGAGGTGGATCATATGTCACGAATTTCAATAGAAGAAGTAAAGCACGTTGCGCACCTTGCAAGACTTGCGATTACTGAAGAAGAAGCAAAAATGTTCACTGAACAGCTCGACAGTATCATTTCATTTGCCGAGGAGCTTAATGAGGTTAACACAGACAATGTGGAGCCTACAACTCACGTGCTGAAAATGAAAAATGTCATGAGAGAAGATGAAGCGGGTAAAGGTCTTCCGGTTGAGGATGTCATGAAAAATGCGCCTGACCATAAAGACGGCTATATTCGTGTGCCATCAATTCTGGACTAAAGGAGGGACACAAGAATGTCATTATTTGATCATAAAATCACAGAATTAAAACAGCTCATACATAAAAAAGAGATTAAGATTTCTGACCTGGTTGACGAATCTTATAAACGCATCCAAGCGGTTGATGATAAGGTACAAGCCTTTTTGGCATTAGATGAAGAAAGAGCGCGCGCATACGCGAAGGAGCTTGATGAGGCGGTTGACGGCCGTTCTGAGCACGGTCTTCTTTTCGGTATGCCGATCGGCGTAAAAGATAATATCGTAACAAAAGGGCTGCGCACAACATGCTCCAGCAAAATTCTCGAAAACTTTGATCCGATCTATGACGCTACTGTCGTTCAGCGCCTTCAAGACGCTGAAGCGGTCACAATCGGAAAACTGAACATGGACGAATTCGCCATGGGGTCATCTACCGAAAACTCTGCTTACAAGCTGACGAAAAACCCTTGGAATCTGGATACAGTTCCCGGCGGTTCAAGCGGCGGATCTGCGGCTGCGGTTGCTGCGGGAGAAGTTCCGTTTTCTCTTGGATCTGACACAGGCGGCTCCATCCGTCAGCCGGCATCTTTCTGCGGCGTTGTCGGATTAAAACCTACATACGGACGTGTATCTCGTTACGGCTTGGTCGCATTTGCGTCTTCATTAGACCAAATCGGGCCGATTACACGTACGGTTGAGGATAACGCGTTTTTACTTCAAGCGATTTCCGGCGTAGACAAAATGGACTCCACGAGTGCAAATGTGGACGTGCCTGATTTTCTTTCTTCATTAACTGGAGACATCAAAGGACTGAAAATCGCCGTTCCGAAAGAATACCTTGGTGAAGGTGTCGGCAAAGAAGCGAGAGAATCTGTCCTAGCAGCGCTGAAAGTCCTTGAAGGTCTCGGCGCTACATGGGAAGAAGTGTCTCTTCCGCACAGTAAATACGCGCTTGCGACATATTACCTGCTGTCATCTTCTGAAGCGTCAGCGAACCTTGCACGCTTTGACGGCATCCGCTACGGCTACCGCACAGACAACGCGGATAACCTGATCGACCTTTACAAGCAAACACGCGCTGAAGGTTTTGGAAATGAAGTCAAACGCCGCATCATGCTCGGAACGTTTGCTTTAAGCTCAGGCTACTACGATGCGTACTACAAAAAAGCGCAAAAAGTGCGTACGTTGATTAAGAAGGATTTCGAGGACGTATTTGAAAAATATGATGTTATTGTTGGACCGACTACACCGACACCTGCGTTTAAAATCGGTGAAAACACGAAGGATCCGCTCACAATGTACGCAAACGATATCTTAACGATTCCGGTCAACCTTGCCGGCGTACCGGGAATCAGCGTGCCATGCGGATTAGCAGACGGACTTCCGCTCGGCCTGCAAATCATCGGAAAACACTTTGATGAAAGCACTGTATACCGCGTTGCTCATGCATTTGAACAAGCGACAGACCATCATAAAGCAAAACCTGAACTGTAAGGGGTGAAAAGAATTGAACTTTGAAACGGTAATCGGACTTGAAGTCCACGTTGAGTTAAAAACAAAATCAAAAATTTTCTCAAGCTCTCCAACGCCATTCGGCGCGGAGGCGAATACGCAGACAAGCGTTATTGACCTCGGATATCCGGGCGTCCTGCCTGTTCTGAACAAAGAAGCCGTTGAATTCGCAATGAAAGCCGCTATGGCGCTCAACTGTGAGATCGCAACGGATACGAAGTTTGACCGCAAAAACTATTTCTATCCTGACAACCCGAAAGCGTATCAGATTTCTCAATTTGATAAGCCAATCGGCGAAAACGGCTGGATCGAAATTGAAGTCGGCGGAAAAACAAAACGCATCGGCATCACGCGCCTTCACCTTGAAGAAGATGCCGGAAAACTGACACACACAGGCGACGGCTATTCTCTTGTTGACTTCAACCGCCAAGGAACGCCGCTTGTTGAGATCGTATCAGAGCCGGATATCCGCACGCCGGAAGAAGCGTACGCGTATCTTGAAAAGCTGAAATCCATCATCCAATATACAGGCGTTTCCGACTGTAAAATGGAAGAAGGCTCACTTCGCTGTGACGCCAATATCTCTCTTCGTCCGATCGGCCAAGAGGAATTCGGCACAAAAACAGAATTGAAAAACTTGAACTCCTTTGCGTTTGTTCAAAAAGGCCTTGAGCATGAAGAAAAACGCCAGGAGCAGGTTCTTCTTTCCGGCGGCGTCATCCAGCAGGAAACTCGCCGTTATGATGAAGCAACGAAGAAAACCATTCTTATGCGTGTCAAAGAGGGATCTGACGACTACCGTTACTTCCCAGAGCCGGATCTAGTCGAGCTCTACATTGATGATGAATGGAAGGAACGCGTAAAAGCAAGCATTCCTGAGCTTCCGGATGAGCGCCGCAAGCGTTATATCGAAGAGCTTGGCTTGCCTGCATATGACGCGATGGTTCTGACGCTGACAAAAGAAATGGCTGATTTCTTCGAAGAAACCGTTCAAAAAGGCGCTGAAGCTAAACAAGCGTCTAACTGGCTGATGGGTGAAGTGTCAGCTTACCTAAACGCAGAACAAAAAGAGCTTGCCGATGTTGCCCTGACACCTGAAGGCCTTGCCGGCATGATCAAATTGATTGAAAAAGGAACCATTTCTTCTAAGATCGCGAAGAAAGTGTTTAAAGAGTTGATTGAAAAAGGCGGCGACGCAGAGAAGATTGTGAAAGAGAAAGGCCTTGTTCAGATTTCTGACGAAGGCGTGCTTCTGAAGCTTGTCACTGAGGCGCTTGACAACAATCCTCAATCAATCGAAGACTTTAAAAACGGAAAAGACCGCGCGATCGGCTTCCTAGTCGGACAGATTATGAAAGCGTCCAAAGGACAAGCCAACCCGCCGATGGTCAACAAAATTCTGCTTGAAGAAATTAAAAAACGCTAATAAAAAAGCAGCCCTTAGAGGCTGCTTTTTTTATGGTCAAATTGAGATAAAGACAGAGATGAGAGCACGAAGCCTTTCAACTTCTTTGTCGTTGGTTCCGGTCAAATTGGACAGCATGCCTTTAATAATCGGTTTGCGCGGTTTATCCTGAGTCAATTCTTCCTCGATAACATCAAGTGACACGGTGATATCCTCGGGCAGCGTGCTGTTTTCTTTCACTTTCTGAATGTCCTCAAGCAACTGGTCTTTCTCCGCAGGCATCGGGTTGAAAATGTCTTTTGACACAATCGGATTGAGTGCAGAACGGCTCAGTCCCTGTACAAGATCATCCAGTCTCTCGATGATAAAGGCTGAGATTTCTTCTGCACCGATATTAAGCTCACAATTAAATACCATCACATTCATATAGGAATGCACGATGCCTCTTGCCATGATGGACAGATCTGCGATGTACTGCTCGATTCCTTTTCCATAAGACGACAGCAAGGCGTTCCGGTACAGCTTATCCGTCTCCATGGTTACTTTGTAAAAATATTGCTTGATTTCTTGATTTTCCGGAATGATATTTTCGGTAAGCAAAAGTACGATAAAATCTTTATGATCACGAAAATCCTCAAATTGAGCGCCAATTTGTTTTTTCAAAACTTCTTTAGGCGGCTTTCCAGCAAGATCTTCTTCTATATTTTTCATTTTGTTCATAGACATACCGATATAATATTCACAGGCAGATAACAGCAGCGCTTCTTTCGATTTGAAGTGCAAATAAAAAGCGCCCTTCGAAATGCCGCATTCACTGGCGATTTCTTGGATCGTCGTAGCTGCGAATCCTTTTTTCGCAAATAAACGAATGCTGGTTTTTATAATTCTCTCTTTTTTTTCATTCATGACGTGCTTCCCCTTAATCCTTGAAAAATTTAGTAAAATTTTCTGGTATATGAGTTGACGTTGTTGCGTTATAACGTTTAGTATTATATAGAATGACCAGTCAGTCAATAAAAAATGTAATGGAGGATATGATGAATCACGTTATTAATTTCGTTCTGAAAAACAAATTCGCCGTATGGCTGATGACGATTATTGTAACGGCAGCCGGCTTGTATGCGGGTATGAATATGAAGCAAGAGTCTATTCCTGACGTGAACATGCCTTACTTGACGATCAGCACGACATATCCGGGTGCGACACCAAGCCAAGTGGCTGATGAAGTGACCAAACCGGTTGAACAAGCCGTGCAGAACTTGGACGGTGTCAGTGTTGTGACTTCGACGTCCTATGAAAACGCATCGTCGGTCATGATTGAATATGATTATGAGAAAGATATGGACAAAGCGAAAACAGAAGCAGCTGAAGCGTTAGAAAACGTCAACCTGCCTGATGACGCGAAGGATCCGGAGATTTCACGCTACAGCTTGAATTCATTCCCGATTCTGACGCTGAGTGTGTCCAGTGATAAAGATAACCTGCAAGAGCTAACGAAACAAGTGGAGCACAGCCTCGTTTCTAAGCTTGAAGGCATAGAAGGCGTTGCGTCAGTCCAAGTATCAGGCCAGCAGGTGGAAGAGGTTGAATTCTCTTTCAAAGAAGACAAACTGAAGGAATACGGCCTTGATGAAGATACAGTCAAGCAAGTGATTCAAGGTTCAGATGTGACAACTCCGCTTGGATTGTACACATTCGGAAATGAAGAAAAATCTGTCGTCGTCAGCGGCGATATTGAAACAATTAAAGATTTGAAGAATATGAGAATCCCGACGGCATCTGCTTCAAGTGCAGGAAGCAGCGCAGCATCTCAAGCGGGTGCGCAGAGTGCTCAAGCAGCTCAAAGCGCGCAAGCGGCAGCACAGGCGCAGCAAAGCGCAAGCACAGCAGTGCCGACGGTCAAGCTTTCTGACATTGCTACAATTAAAGATGTGAAAAAAGCTGAATCCGTTTCACGCACAAATGGCAAAGACAGCATCGGCATCAACATCGTCAAAGCAAACGATGCGAATACGGTAGAGGTTGCCGACGATGTCAAAGCTGAGCTGAAGAAGTTCAAAGAAGACCATAAAGGCTTCAATTACAGCGCAACTCTCGACATGGCGGAGCCGATCACACAGTCAGTTGACACGATGTTAAGCAAAGCCATTTTCGGTGCTATTTTTGCGATTGTGATTATTCTCTTATTCTTAAGAGATATCAAATCAACATTAATTTCGGTAATTTCAATTCCATTATCATTGCTGATCGCACTCCTTGTGCTGCAGCAGCTTGATATCACATTGAATATTATGACGCTCGGCGCAATGACCGTTGCCATCGGGCGTGTAGTCGATGACTCAATCGTTGTGATCGAGAACATTTATCGCCGAATGAGACTCAAAGACGAGCCGCTCCGCGGAAAAGCTTTGGTTCGTGAAGCGACGAAGGAAATGTTTAAACCGATCATGTCATCAACGATTGTGACAATTGCGGTATTCCTGCCGCTCGCACTTGTAGGCGGACAAATCGGTGAGTTGTTTATTCCGTTTGCCTTAACAATTGTTTTTGCGCTTGCCGCATCCCTGGTGATTTCAATCACGCTTGTGCCGATGCTCGCACACAGCCTGTTCAAAAAATCATTAACGGGCGCGCCGATTAAAGCGAAAGAACACAAACCTGGCAGACTTGCAAACATCTATAAAAAAGTATTGAACTGGGCGCTGAGCCACAAATGGATCACGTCTATCATCGCTGTTCTGATGCTCCTTGGAAGCTTGTTCCTCGTACCGTTAATCGGTGCCAGCTACCTGCCGTCCGAGGAAGAAAAAACGATGCAGCTCACATACAGCCCAGAACCGGGTGAAACGAAAAAAGAAGCCGAAAATGAAGCTGAAAAAGCGGAAAAAATCCTGCTTGACCGCAAGCATGTCGATACGGTTCAGTATTCATTAGGCTCTGGCAGCCCGCTTGCCGGAGGAGATTCTAACGGTGCGTTATTCTATATCAAATATGAAAGCGACACACCTGACTTTGATAAAGAAAAAGATAACGTTCTGAAGGAAATCCAAAAGCAATCTGACCGCGGAGAATGGAAGTCACAGGACTTCAGCTCTTCAGGCAATAACAACGAATTAACATACTATGTGTATGGCGATTCTGAAAACGATATTAAAGACACGGTCAAAGACATTGAAAAAATCATGAAAGATGAAAAGGATCTGAAAAACGTAAACTCAGGCCTTTCCAGCACATATGATGAGTACACATTTGTCGCTGACCAAGAAAAACTAAGCAAACTCGGTTTAACCGCGTCTCAAATTTCTCAGGCCTTAATGTCACAAACATCGCAAGAACCGCTCACCACAGTGAAAAAAGACGGCAAAGAGCTTGATGTGAACATTAAGACAGAAAAAGACGAGTATAAGAGTGTGAAAGATTTAGAGAATAAAAAGATCACTTCAGCGACTGGCCAGGAAGTCAAAATCGGCGATGTGGCAAAAGTGAAAGAAGGATCAACATCAGATACCGTGTCAAAACGTGACGGAAAAGTCTATGCGGATGTCACAGGTGAGGTTACATCTGACAACGTCACAGCCGTATCAGCTGCTATCCAGAAGAAAATCGATAAGCTTGACCATCCTGATAACGTATCGATTGACACAGGCGGCGTATCAGCGGATATCGCTGATTCCTTCACGAAGCTCGGTTTAGCGATGCTGGCAGCAATAGCAATCGTTTACCTTGTGCTCGTGATTACCTTCGGCGGAGCGCTAGCGCCATTTGCGATTCTGTTCTCATTGCCGTTCACAGTCATCGGTGCCCTGGTCGGACTTTACGTATCTGGTGAAACGATCAGTCTGAACGCAATGATCGGTATGCTCATGCTGATCGGTATCGTTGTCACGAATGCCATTGTCTTAATTGACCGCGTGATTCATAAGGAAGCGGAAGGCCTGTCTACGAGAGAAGCGCTCCTGGAAGCCGGCTCTACACGACTCCGTCCGATCCTGATGACAGCCATTGCGACAATCGGCGCCTTGATTCCATTAGCACTCGGCTTCGAAGGCGGAAGCCAAGTCATTTCAAAAGGACTCGGCGTCACGGTTATCGGCGGTTTAATCAGTTCAACACTTCTGACACTCCTGATCGTGCCAATCGTATATGAAGTATTGGCGAAGTTCCGCAAGAAAAAACCGGGAACAGAAGAAGAGTAAAAAACAAAAAGCCTCAGCTCTGCTGGGGCTTTTGTGCGTTTTCATCTGTAAGATTATGTACATTTTGTTGCGATTTTTTTAACTCATAGTATAATTAAAGGTTGTTAGTGTAAAAATGGATCGGATACTCTTAAGTAGGATGATGAGATAATGAAACGTGCACGCATAATATACAATCCGACTTCAGGACGGGAGATCTTTAAAAAGCATCTTGCCCAGGTCCTGCAAAAATTTGAACAAGCCGGCTATGAGACCTCCACCCATGCGACGACATGCGCAGGAGACGCTACACACGCTGCCAAGGAAGCGGCATTGCGTGAGTTTGACCTGATCATTGCGGCAGGCGGAGACGGAACGATCAACGAGGTCGTCAACGGGCTTGCGCCTTTAGACAACCGTCCGACACTCGGTGTGATTCCTGTCGGCACCACGAACGACTTCGCCAGAGCGCTCGGCATTCCGCGAGAGGATATTTTAAAAGCGGCAGATACGGTCATTAACGGCGTCGCCCGCCCGATTGATATCGGACAGGTCAACGGCCAGTATTTTATCAATATCGCCGGAGGAGGCCGTCTGACCGAGTTGACGTACGACGTGCCAAGCAAACTCAAAACAATGCTCGGCCAGCTTGCTTATTATTTAAAAGGAATGGAAATGCTGCCTTCACTTCGTCCGACAGAAGTCGAGATTGAATATGACGGCAAGCTGTTTCAAGGTGAAATCATGCTGTTTTTGGTCACGCTGACAAATTCCGTCGGCGGGTTCGAAAAACTCGCGCCGGATTCCAGCCTGAATGACGGCATGTTTGATTTGATGATACTAAAGAAAGCAAACCTTGCTGAATTTATTAGGGTCGCCACGATGGCGCTTCGCGGCGAACACATCAACGACCAGCACATTATTTATACAAAAGCGAACCGCGTGAAAGTCAATGTATCAGAAAAGATGCAGCTGAACCTGGACGGCGAGTACGGCGGCATGCTGCCGGGCGAATTCGTGAATCTGTATCGACACATTCACGTCGTCATGCCGAAGGAGAAAGCGGAACAGCTGGATGACTAAACTTGGCTTTGTAAGCCAAGCTCAGAATGTTGACAAAATCCTAAAACAGTTTTCGTTTTAGGATTTTGTCATCTTTTCAGCGTGATTGAAAACCTTTGAAGTCTAGGAAGGACGAGCATTGGAGCGAAGCGAATGTTGAATTCGTGAGCACCGAAGCACAGGACTGACAACGAATGCGAAGGTTTGCCTACACGCTGAAACTTGGCTTGAATAGGCCAAGTTTTTCTTTCGCTTAAAACAAGAGGTGAACATACATGAAGATGAAACCCCCAGTAGAAAAAAACAAATACTATGACGTGACATTTGAGGATTTGACGCATGAAGGAGCGGGCGTCGCAAAGGTACAGGGCTTCCCGATCTTCGTGCCGAACGCCCTGCCGGAGGAAAAAGCCCAAATCAAAGTCACACGCGTCAAAAAAGGCTTCGCCTTCGGCCGCCTGATCGAACTGAAGGAAGAAAGTCCGCATAGAACCGACGCACCATGCCCGATCTACAAACAATGCGGAGGCTGCCAGCTTCAGCACATGACCTACGAAGGCCAGCTCTTGTTTAAACAGAAACAAGTCAAAGACGTCTTAGAACGCATCGGCAAGCTGGACCTGTCAAACGTCACCGTGCACCCGACACTCGGCATGGAAGACCCGTGGAACTATAGAAACAAAGCACAGGTGCCGGTAGGAGAACGGGAAGGCGGACTCGTCGCCGGATTCTATCAGCAAAGAAGCCATGACATCATCGACATGAGCGCCTGCCTGATCCAGCAATCCAAAAACGACGAAGCCGTCCAAGCCGTCAAAGACATTTGTGCCACATACGGTGTCAAAGCCTACAACGAAGAACGCCACAAAGGCTGGCTCCGCCACATCATGGTCAGATACGGCGTCGTGACGGGCGAAATGATGATCGTCTTCATCACAAGAACGAACGACTTCCCGCACAAAGCGAAGATCATCGAAGACATCACAGCAGCGTTCCCGCACGTCAAATCAATTGTGCAAAACATCAACCCAAACAAAACAAACGTCATCTTCGGAAATGAAACAAACGTCATCTGGGGCGAAGAATACATCTACGACCTCATCGGAGACGTCAAATTCGCCATCTCCGCCAGATCGTTTTATCAGGTCAACCCGGAGCAAACAAAAGTGCTCTACGACAAAGCGCTTGAATATGCGGAGCTTCAAGGTGAAGAAACCGTCATCGACGCCTACTGCGGAATCGGAACGATTTCTCTCTTCTTGGCGAAGCAAGCGAAAAAAGTGTACGGAGTAGAGATTGTGCCGGAAGCGATTGAAGACGCCAAACGAAATGCCGAGCTCAACGGCATCACAAACGCAGAGTTCGCGGTCGGAGAAGCGGAAACCGTAATTCCAAAGTGGTATGAAGAAGGCATCACGGCAGATACGCTAGTCGTCGACCCGCCAAGAAAAGGCTGCGACGAAGCCCTCCTGCGGACAATTGTGGAGATGAAACCGAAGCGGGTGGTGTATGTGTCCTGTAATCCTGGCACGCTTGCAAGAGATTTGCGGATGCTGGAGGATGGAGGGTATCAGACGCTCGAAGTGCAGCCTGTGGATATGTTTCCGCATACGAATCATGTGGAGTGTGTGGCTGTGCTTGAGAGAAAAGATATATAAGAAATTTTTAAAAAAACTAAAGCCTCCCAACATCAGGAGAGGCTTTTTATATGATTACGTCGTCTTTAGGTATCTCATTTATATATAGAGGTGTTTGAAATAGTGGCTAAAGTTTTAGATGATTCAAATTTAACCATACTAGAAAAAATGATTAAAGTAATAACAGAATATCATAAAGCTAAAAGGGAAATGTTTAAAGACCATCCTTTAGGGACACTTGTTCGTCATAAGATAAAGGAGTCTCTTTTTAAAGACGCCGAATTGGATCGAAAAATTTATCATATAGTAGGTTCGGTAGGACAAGGTAGATGGGCTGAGGTTCCATGGATCTCTGTCTTTATTAAGAACTTAACGATTTCAGCCACAAGAGGGTACTATATTGTATACTTGTTTAATGCAGATGGCAGCGGTTTTTACATTAGTTTGAATCAAGGTTGGACATATTTTAAAGATAAATATGGAACAAAGCTGGGGAAGGAAAAAATAAAAAAAACAGCTTCTATAATTAGAGGGAAATTAAATACTATACCTAAAAACATGAATCTATTAAATATTGATTTAAAAGGCAAGGGTGATCTTGCTAGAGGGTATGAACTTGGACATATATGTGGACGATACTATGATGTGAACAATATACCTAGTAAGGAAACATTGATAACCGATTTACAAGATTTGTTAATTGCATACAAAGAAATAGAAGGGTTGATTGGAAAGAGATCGATAGAACAGTTTAATGATTTCATTTTATTACAGGAAGACGGATTGTATACGGAAGATACGAATAATGAAGAAGAATATCAGCTAGCAGTTCAGCATTTTATTATATCTGAGAGTGTAAAAAAGACATATGAAGTAAATCAAAAAAAAGTACGTCCAGAACCAATTTATAATAAAGGTGGACAAAAGCAATGGACAAGGAATGCAAGCCTAGCCTCAATGGCAATGATGCTTTCAAATTACACTTGCGAAATTGACGACTCCCATAAAACATTTATCTCTAAATCTACCAATAAGCCTTTTGTTGAGTGTCATCATCTTGTGCCTATAGCTAAGCAAGATGAATTCCAATATGACTTAGATCAACTAGAGAACATGGTAAGTTTATGTCCACTTTGTCATCGTCTTATACATTTAGGTAGAGATGAAGATAAAGAAACACTTTTAAAGAAATTGTTTGACCAGCGAAAGGATCAATTGAAACGTATAGGTATAGAAATAACCTTTTCAGATCTTAAAGAGATCTATGGTTGTCAAATAAAAAGTTAGTGAAATTATTTACATTGTTTTCTAGAAGTATTAATCCTTTAATTATTGATTATAGCAGGTCTATTACTGCAATCAATAGTTTTAAGGGTATTATTGACTCTCGGTAATACGATAGTGAGAACTGTTCATTTAGAAAAAGGCGGAGGAGTTATCAGATGTCCGTTCTTAAACTTTTCACCATCTTTTTAGAAGCTTTTATGTTTGGATAGGATTCATGTAGTCGTTTGCTGATGCTAGATATGCTCTTGTCAGAGTGCCTAATTTATTTTTAATGTAAGAAAACCCCTTCTCCTTCTTCGAATTGCTCCTCGGATGAATGTTGCATAAAGAATTTTGCCACTTCATATCTTTTGAATATGTTTTTCACTATAGGGGTTGGATCTTTTTATTAATTGTTTTTATTGCTGTAATTGTTAATAGAGCTGTATTAAATCATATCTAACCCTCAAAGTGAACGCCTTCTATTAAAACTATAAGCCCTCGATTAAAAGGGCTTACTAGTAGGTTGCTTTATAAACCACAATAAATAGAAATTCAATCAAATATTATTATGATATCCTCCCACAGATTGCACAAGTCCTGCAACAGCTTTTATTCTAGCCTCAACTGTGCCTGTTATGTTAACTTCGATTTCATCGTCTATCTTTTCAATCTCTATGTTTCCGCTGAAATTTCTGCTTAGTGACTTAATGCTAATTTCCTTTATTTCAAATAAGTCAATTTCAATAACGGTGGTGTTATAATTTAAAAGGCTCCATTTTTTTGGCGGATTATCAGCGTGTGATGGCATATCAAATTTAATGCTAACCTTGTCGCCTTCTTGAAGAATATTAATCTCTGCAATTCTAACATTTTTTAATTCAGGTACCTTGTTGTATAAATTACAAATCGCTATGTTTTTGTCTAAAGCTTCATGCCACATATTAACACCTCATATCTATTTATTAAATTCGTAATGATCTTTTGTACCATCAATACTTCCAGTTCGGGGGTTATCGCTTGGTCTTACGTTAAAATGGGGTCCTTGTCCACCTTTTTCATGGCCAGCACTGTGATCTTGGATAATAATTGTTTCACCTTTATTGTTTTTAAAGTAATATTCTCGCGTGTATATAACATTACCTTGTTTATCTTTTATCACATGTCCACCTTCATGGGCTGCAGTTCGCATTGGTTCTGTTTTTACATCAAATGGTTGCTGAACAACAGGAATTCCCGCATCTCTTTTAGCTTCTTTAAAAGCACCTCTGCGTGCATTTGTAACGACTTTTAGATTGGTGCTAACACTTGTATTTTTTCCGCTATTGGACTGATATAGTACACTATTTTTCTCGGTGATATCTTTCAGAGGTTTTGTATCTAATGTATTATGAATATCTTGAATTCGATTTAGATCCCCCGAAAATGCAAATTGAACTGATCCGTTATGAAATGAGTCACTAATCATTCTAGATGTAGTAACAAGTGCTTCATTTCCTTTTGTAATGTTTTTTTTTGCTGTGAGTGTTCCTAGCTTTCCAACTTTATCTATACCTTTAGTTCCAATAAGTGCTGTTACAACAGTGGCCAGGGAATAGGTGATCCAACGTGATCTTGACTCTGCGTCTCCGTTTACCATATCACGCTTCCATGAATCGGATAACGCTGCCCATATATTAACTCCCGTAAATGTAACTGTTGCAAGTTGTTGGGTGGGAGAGGAGTTTAAAAATTTGTATACACTGTTAATTGTCTCTGGTGCATTTAAAATCATATCCTTCACACCAAGAGCAGTGTCTTTGCCAAAATCGTATAATCCCTCACCAATTCCTTTTAAAATTTTAGCTTCCTGTTTAGCCGTTTCTAATTGTATCACATACTGTTGTTGATAATATTCAAGATTCTCATATCCAATCTTCTTCGCAATTTCTAAATATTCATCAGGGTCAGATACACCTTCCGCAAGCTTTTTCTTTAAGTCTTTGATCTCGCGTTCCTTCGCTTCCTCTTTCTTAATCTTCAAGTAAGCCTCAGTCCGCTTTTCAATGTCGCCTTTTTTCTTATGTATGTCACTCTCACGGTACGCCTTGGCGTTGTAGTGGATGGGTGTTGCGTTTTTGCCTTTGCCCGTTGCTTCTTGGAGCTTTTGGAAGTCGGATTTGATGAATTGTTCGTTTGGTTCTGACAGGGCGTATTCAGTCTGCAGGTCTTCGTCCAAGGCGTCCAATTTTTCCAGTGTTTTTTTGCGTTTGTCGTTGGCATCGGCCAGCTCGTCTTTGAAGGTTTCTGTTGAAAACAGGTCGAGCGGGAGGATGTCGTTGATATCGTTCAGTATGTCTTTCATCGCTTTTTTCTGTTCAGACATGATGGACTTTGATTTTTTATTGGCATTTGCCAGTTCGTGCTCCAGAAAGGATTCTTCGATGTATGCGTCTGAGAGGCCTTTGTCTTCGGCGGCTCCGGCGATGCTGTTGAAAAATGCGATTTTCATGTCGATGTAGTCGATCCATTGGTCGGTGACGCCGACGTGGTCGTGATAGAAGGCTTTGATGTTGCTGGCGCCTTTTCCTGAAAATTCGCTGTCACTGAGATCAGCGACGCTTTTTAACGCTTTTCTCAAATTTACCATTTGCGTTCTTAGTTCTTTGTACTCTTTTGCACGGTCTATCGCTTCCGAAAGCAGTGTTTTCGCTTCAAATACTTTCATGACCATTTCCCTTCTTTTGTTCGCTCAATATCACAAATTTTACCACGGGGTGGGATAAGGGTGGGGGTGAGAACGTGTTTTAGTGGAAAAATGAGTCATTTGGCATGTGTCTTTATTCGTGGAGGGATTGGCGGAAACATGGTCGAAATGTATTGTCGCTACACATTTTTTGGAAGTTTGTATTCTATATTGTTTTTAAGGAGCATGATGATGAAGAAAAAATGGATTACATTTGGTTTATTAGGGTTAATGGTATGCATCATCCTGTTTGTTCTGTATGTTCAGTTACGCAATAAAGACAGTATTCCTGTCCAATCTTCCGCCATCCACCCCGAAGAAGACCGCATCTTTTTTATTTACTCCAATCCTTTCATAAAAGAAAGCGTGCTGCTTTCAACCTCAACAGGCGAACGGTTTAACAGGCGTACGTTTAAGGTGGCGGATGTGCCTTATATTCAAACGAAATCTTATGCATCAACAGACCTTGTATTATTGGCGGAACACGAGCCTTTTTACTACACGCTGGAGAAGGATGCGATCAAAGAGCATCCGCTGTCAGATCCATTTGCGTTTTGGTATGAGGGGAAGGATGTCTCTGTTACTGTTAAGGCCTATAATGTTGATACGACGGGAAATGAGATCCACATAAACGACAGAAAAACGAAAAAGGAATATACCCTTACCTTGCCTTCGCTTGTCACGATGGGGGCCAGTGATGAGAACTATATTTATATCATTCAAAGCATGTCTATTTACGTGATTGACAGAAAAACAGAGGAAATGATTGAGACCCTGAGCTTAGCCTCATACGCTGATCAATTCGCAGACTCGAAGGAATTTATTGTTGCGAGCTCGGAGCATGAATTGACTGTGATTGAAAAAGGGACATGGAAGACGACATATATTGCGTATCCTGAAGATCTTGAATATGCAGATACTGTGTATTATGACAAAGAAAGCGGCAGTTTTTACGTTACGTACGAGGACAAAGAGGGTGAGGCGAACTTGCTGGAGTATGGGAAGGAATTTTCTTTTCATACATATAGTTTGAATTTCCCTTATATGGAAGCGAAGTTTAAGGGGAATCTATTGTATATAGTTGCCCAGGAAGAGCATAAAAAGGGCATCGGCGGGTATGTGGGTGTGTTTGATATCCATTCTAAGAAGATGCTTTATCAGTTTGATTTGCCTGAGGAACAGGTGAAGGTTCAGGATTTTGTTGTGGTTGATTAAAGTGAAAGCTCTTAGCGTCTTTTTCTTTTTTGTTCAAGAGTTGATCTTTGCTGATAACAGTGTCGAAATTCTATGAAACTTTCATTCAAAGTACGCGTATATGAACCAAAAGGAGGACGATGAAGCAATGGGTGGTTCATATTTGAGTGATTTGTGTTCAATGTATCAAAAAGATAAGTTCTTTACCGGATTTGTCCCTGAGGAGCTTTTGACATATGCGTGTGAGTTATTCCCGTTATCGAAGAAAGAAACGGTGACGGCCTTACTGAATTGTTCCATGGGAAGTAAAGCGAAAAGCTTTGTTATGTTTACGAGTAAGGGATTGTACTGGAAGAGATTTGGAGAACAAGAGGGATGTGTGACTTGGGAAGCATTCACTGATATCCAATCGATTAAATCGACGGATGATTATGAGATTTGGTTTGATGGAGTAGAGGTTTTTGATGTCGGCTTCAGTTCATATCCCGCGGATCTGTTGGCAGAGCTGTTGAGGATAATTCAGCAATTTCTTAGTGAAAATGGCTTGGATTTGCTTACGGAACCCCGGATAGATCATGTATCTGTTTCTGCCAGTGAATTGAGGGAAATCAGTATTTTGTTTCAGAACAGCCATGACAAGATGTTCGGTTTGACCAATGGGCTACTGGTCGGTAACGAGATTTCTGAAAAGAGAGAGGTACGATTGAGAAAACGGCTGCATATTCCTAAGGATCAGGAGATGATCTCCTTCTGGAGTACTTTTCCCGTGAAGCAAACAGATGGCATCACATTAACAGACAAAGGGATTTATTTTTCAGATCCTTTTCTCAGGTTATTTTATCCTTGGCATGTGTTTAAGGAAACGCCTGTAATGTTAAAAGATCAGGAGTTAATTGTGGGGAAAAAGAATGTCATTCAATTGCTGGAAAACCTGATGCCTGCTAAGGACGTATTTGCTTTTTTAGAACAAGTAAAACGAAGAATCAGCGCTGTTACGAGCTGGTGAATACGTATTTGAAATAAGATTGACATGGGACCCTTGCATAAAGGGTTCTTTTTTATGAAAAAAACAAATTGACAGGATGAAAAAACAATTTCTTCCTTCTATATTGTTTTCAAAATTTGGGATTGATAGAATATGACATATCTCATAGAGAAGGAGGGAAGCCGTTGAGTCAAGCCATACCGTCTTCGCGTGTAGGTGTTAAGATTAATGAATGGTATAAAATGATTCGCCAGTTCAGTGTTCCGGATGCTGAGATTCTGAAAGCGGAGGTGGAGCAGGACATTCAGCAAATGGAAGAAGACCAGGATTTGCTGATCTATTATTCTCTGATGTGTTTTCGGCACCAGCTGATGCTTGATTATTTGGAGCCGGGACAAACATACGGGAATCGCCCTACAGTGACAGAGCTTCTTGAAACGATTGAGACCCCTCAGAAAAAACTCACAGGCCTTTTGAAATACTACTCTTTGTTTTTCCGTGGCATGTATGAATTTGACCAAAAAGAATATGTGGAAGCGATCGGATATTATCGCGAGGCGGAGAAAGAACTGCCGTTTGTGTCAGATGATATTGAGAAAGCCGAATTCCATTTTAAAGTGGCAGAAGCGTATTATCACATGAAGCAAACCCATGTGTCGATGCATCATATTCTTCAAGCCTTGGACATTTATCAAAACCATCCTCTATACAGCATTAGAACGATACAAAGCTTGTTTGTGATCGCCGGCAACTATGATGATTTCAAACATTATGATAAAGCGCTCCCGCATTTAGAGGCGGCGCTGGAATTGGCAATGGACATTCAAAATGACAGGTTTATCGCCATTTCTCTATTGAACATTGCAAACAGCTATGACAGATCAGGAGACGATCAGATGGCTGTAGAACATTTCCAAAAAGCGGCGAAAGTAAGCAGAGAGAAAGTCCCTGATCTGCTTCCGAAAGTCTTGTTTGGGTTAAGCTGGACATTATGTAAAGCGGGCCAAACACAGAAGGCGTTTCAGTTCATAGAGGAAGGATTAGACCATATCACAGCACGTTCTCACAAATTTTATAAAGAATTGTTTCTGTTCTTGCAGGCCGTGTACAAGGAGACTGTTGATGAACGAAAAATTCATGATCTTTTAAGCTATTTCGAAAAAAAGAACCTGCACGCGTACATTGAAGCATGTGCCCGGAGTGCTGCCGCTGTTTTTGAAAGCAGCTGTCACTTTGAACAAGCCGCTGCGTTTTATCGGAAAGTGCTGAAAGCCCAAGAAGATATTCTAAAAGGAGAGTGTTTATATGCCTATTAAGAAAAAAGTGATGATGTGTCTGGCTGTTACTCTAGTTTTCGGAAGCATGTCGTTTCCAACCCTGACAAACTCCGGCGGATTTAAGGAATCAACAGATCGAAATACGACGTATATCGATCATTCCCCTTACAAACTCAGTGATCAGAAGAAAGCCCTTAGCTAGGGCTTTTTCTTGCTTTACGGAAGACGTTCCATTTTCCACATCGCGGCATTCCTTCTATTTCTAACGCAAGACACTCGAAACAACCAAACCATTTGAGGTATAATGGATAAAGTGAATAACAGTATTTAGATTGATATATATGAAAGAGAGTGGAACATCATGGGCCGTAAGTGGAACAATATTAAAGAGAAGAAGGCGTCTAAGGACGCAAATACGAGTCGGATTTATGCGAAGTTTGGCCGTGAGATTTATGTGGCGGCGAAACAGGGCGAGCCTGATCCGGAATCCAACCAGGCACTGAAGGTTGTGCTTGAGCGTGCGAAGACTTACAGCGTGCCGAAAAACATCATTGAACGTGCGATCGAGAAGGCGAAGGGCGGAGCGGAAGAGAATTACGATGAGCTTCGTTATGAGGGCTTCGGGCCGAACGGATCAATGATTATCGTTGATGCGCTGACGAATAATGTAAACCGTACGGCGCCGGAAGTGCGTGCGGCGTTCGGGAAAAACGGCGGAAACATGGGTGTGAGCGGATCTGTTGCTTACATGTTTGACGCGACGGCTGTAATCGGTGTGGAAGGCAAAACGGTTGACGAAGCGCTTGAAATCCTGATGGAAGCGGATGTTGATGTACGTGACATTTTAGAAGAGGATGACAGCGCGATCGTGTATGCCGAGCCTGATCAATTCCATGCGGTGCAAGAGGCGTTTAAAAACGCGGGTGTCGAGGAATTTACAGTAGCGGAGCTGACAATGCTTGCGCAAAGTGAAGTAACGCTTCCGGATGATGCAAAGGAACAGTTTGAAAAATTGATTGATGCATTAGAAGATTTGGAAGATGTTCAGCAGGTATATCATAACGTTGATTTAGGTGAGTAAGGAGTGAGCAGGCTGTTATGGCCTGCTTTTTTTGTCCCGGAAATTGTTTTAGCTGTATGTAGGCGGCCGCCTATACGATCTGTAATATATTCTCATACTCTGGACTGTAACCTATGTGAAGGAGAGAGTGAATATGACTGATACAAGACATATGTATGGCGGACCTGGTTTTGGTCATTATCAGGGCTTTGGTATTGGCCACCCGGGCTATGGCATGCAAAGCACAGGCTATCCGGGCTATGGCATGTATGGAGGCCACCCGGGCTATGGCATGCAAGGCTACCCAGATCACGGCATACATGGAGGAGTCGGCGGCTATCCGGGATATGGAACGTACGGAGGATCCGGCGGTTACCCAAGCGGCGGCTATGGAGGCTCTCCGGGAACTGTAAGTTATCCGAACATGCACCATGAAAATGATGGCCATCACCACTATTATCACCATCATCATGATGGAAAAGATAATCTTCATCACCATCATCACCATGTTGGAAAGGATAATCATCACCACCATCATGATGGTCATTATGGCCACCATCACCACCATATGGGCCACTGGGGAAAAGACGGTTATAAATAAAGAAGATGATGATAAAAAGAGGACACTCTTGCAGATCAAGAGTGTTTTTTTTAGCTTTTTTCTTGACTATTCAGTCTGGAAACTGGTAACATTTGTTTCAGGAGGTGACCGTTTTTTGGGGAGGAATAAAGAATTTGATACGGCGCTTGTTCTTCACAGGGCGATAGAGGTTTTTGGAGAGTATGGCTACGAAGGAACGTCTCTTCAGGATCTGCTCTCTCATTTAGGCATTGCGCGCCAAAGTTTGTATGATACGTATGGCACGAAGCGTGATTTGTTTTTGTCCGCTGTGAAAACGTATCTTGAAGGGAAAAACACTGCCGTTATGGAAAGGCTTGAAGCGCCAGGATCTGTAAAGGAAGCCATTCGTAATATTTTTCAAGAAGGTGTCAATGCTTTGAGGGATCCTGAACGGGCGAAGGCGTGCTATATCATTAACAGCGCGATTGAACAGATTCCGCATGACCCTGAGCTTGCCCGGTATTTTGACAGACAATCCAAGCAGCTTGAGGACGCTTTTTATCAGGCGCTTTTAAGAGCGAAGGATCAAGGAGAATTGAATGGCGAAGATACTGATATATCTGCGCTTGCCCGGTACCTGAATCAAAGCAGGCTGTCTCTGACATTTGTTGCGAAAGTGACGGCTGATATAGATCGGCTTCAGGACCATGTTGACGTGAGTTTATCAGTGCTTGATTAACATGTGGTAAAGGATTCTTTGCCCATGTATGTACTTTTTGGACTGAATAGTCTAGAAATAAAAATGAGGTGATGATGAATGTTGATGAATGAGTTTGAAAAAGCATGTGAAACATTGAGAAAGTTTATGGCTTATATGCTTGAGAAGGACATGAAGAGCTGGACGGAGCTTTGGGATGAGAATGCTGTATTTGAGTTTCCTTATGCGCCGGAGGGATCACCAAAAAGAATAGAAGGAAAAGCGGCCATTTACGATTATATTAAAGATTATCCTAAGCAGATTCATCTTTCTTCATTTACCGCTCCGACAGTGTACCGTTCAGCAGATACGAATACGATGATTGCGGAGTTTCAATGTGACGGCCATGTGGTTGAAACTGGGCTGCCTTATCGCCAAAGTTATATCAGTGTCATCGAAACGAGAGATGGCCGCATTGTGCGTTATAAGGATTATTGGAATCCGCTTGTTGTAAAAGAGGCCTTTGGAGGATCATTTTTGCAAACAGAGGAGAGTGGAAAACGATGAAACAGAATCCGATTTTAATCACAGGCGGGACCGGCACAACCGGCAGCCGAATCGCCAGTCGTTTAATAGAGCTGGGACACAGGGTGCGTATTGCGAGCCGGAAAAAGGGCGCGCTTGCTGATGCTGAGTATGTGTATTTTAATTGGAAGGACGCCTCCAGTTTTACGCCTGCTCTGGAACAGGTAAAACAGATCTATCTTGTTGCTCCGGTCGGTGTATTTGATCCGGCTCCCTATGTGCTCCCCTTTTTAAAGGAGGCAAAGCGTCTCGGTGCAAAGCGTGTAGTGATGCTAAGTGCGTCTGTTGTCCCTGAGAATGGCCCCGTGTTTGGCGCGCTTCATCAGGCAGTGCGTGAGTTTCCAGAATGGACGGTGCTGCGGCCTTCATACTTTATGCAAAATTTCATCAATGTCCAGCATCGAATGTCGATTCAAACTGAGGGGCGCATTATCACGGCTTCGGGCGAGGGAAAGCTAGGATTCATTGATGCTGATGACATCGCAGAAACAGCCGTGCGCGCTTTAATTGATGGTGTTCCTCATCAAACACATCATATCCTGACAGGACCCGAGGCGCTGAGCTATGCCGAAGCGGCAGAGATTATCGGTGCAGCGGCGGGACGCCGGGTGGAGCATGTCAGCATTTCTCGTTCCGAGCTGCAGAATCGGATGGAGGCAGCTGGTTTGCCGGCTAACTATGCGGAATTTATGGCGGGGCTTGATGAGGCAATCAGCCATGGTGCGGAACATCGGGTAACGGATACAGTGAAGCGTGTGACGGGAAAAGAACCTCGTTCGCTGTCAGAGTTTGCGGCTGCTCATGCTGTGTATTGGAAACACTGATCTTATTTCGGACTAAATAGTCTAGAAAGACCTTCGGCGCTTCCGAAGGTCTTCTTATTGAAAAAGCTAAGTCGTGTTTCAGTCATAATCATGCCTCCTGCCTCATACCTATTAAGGTCATTGTTTTTGAGAAAGGAGGAGCCGGAATGAAGGATATGCAGCCGTTTACGCCTGTCAAATCATATACGCCCTTTCACAGCCGTTTTGATCCCTGTCCGCCCATAGGGAAGAAATATTACAGAACGCCCCCTAACCTTTATATGACCTTTCAGCCTGAGCATATGGAGCAGTTTTCGCCGATGGAGGCTTTGAGAAAAGGCACCCTTTGGAAGGATCTCTATGATTTTTATGAAAACCCTTATCGAGGGGGAGACACACATGGCAAAAAAGGTTGACGCCGAATATTATCGTCAGCTAGAGCAAATACAGGCTGCTGATTTTGTGCTTGTTGAGCTGAGTCTTTATTTGAATACACATCCTCATGATGAAGATGCGCTGAAGCAATTCAATCAATATTCCGGCTATTCAAGGCACTTAAAAAGACAGTTCGAATCCTCTTACGGACCGCTTCTGCAGTTCGGCAACAGCCCCGCGGGCAAGGATTGGGATTGGGGAAAAGGGCCATGGCCGTGGCAAGTATAAGGAGGAATGCCTGAATGTGGGTGTATGAAAAGAAGCTGCAATACCCTGTCAAGGTCAGTACGTGCAACCCGACGCTGGCGAAGTATTTGATTGAGCAGTATGGCGGAGCGGACGGCGAGCTGGCCGCGGCTCTCCGGTATTTGAACCAGCGTTATACGATTCCTGATAAGGTCATCGGCCTTTTAACAGATATCGGCACGGAGGAGTTTGCCCATTTGGAAATGATTGCGACCATGGTCTATAAGTTAACGAAAGACGCCACACCGGAGCAGCTGCGTGAAGCTGGGCTTGGCGATCATTACGTCAATCACGACAGCGCGCTTTTTTATCATAATGCGGCGGGCGTGCCGTTTACCGCGAGCTATATCCAAGCGAAGGGCGATCCGATTGCCGATTTATACGAAGATATTGCCGCAGAAGAAAAGGCGCGGGCGACGTATCAATGGCTGATTGATATTTCGGATGATCCTGATTTAAACGATTCCCTGCGTTTTTTGCGTGAGCGTGAAATCGTACACTCTATGCGCTTCAGAGAAGCGGTTGAAATTTTAAAAGAAGAACGGGATAAAAAGAAGATTTTCTAATAGGCAGATTGGCCTCTCTTTCATACACCCTTTTACATACAGAGAAAATGGTCTGTTTTTGCAGTTTGGTCTGCATTATAATCAAGGTGTGTGTGCAAGCTTACTTTTTGATTGGGAGGCCTTTATGTCAGCTTTTAAGATTGAGAACGAAACGATTGCAGATGGATTTTACGCGTGTCCGGCCGTCTATGAGGATGCAGAATCGATTACCGGGTTGCTCGTCCGAACAGCTGAATGGCTCCGGGATCGGGGTTCTAACCAATGGAGCGGACTTCTGAAAGGGCAAGATATACATGATATCACGGGGTCAATTGAAAAGGGACATGTGTTTGTGTTTAAAAAAGATGAAGAGCTTGCGGCTGTCGTGATGCTGCTGCCTGAACCGAGCGAGTGGGACCGGACGCTTTGGGGAGACGATGGGCATGAGGAGTCCATTTATTTGCACCGCCTCGCAGTAAGCCGCCGGTTTGCGGGACAGGGGCTAGGAGCCCGCGTCCTTCAGTGGGCGGAGACGGGCATACACTTTCCGGAAAAAACGCGGATCCGGCTTGACTGTGTCGCTGATAGCGACGCCCTGCATTCCTTTTATCGGCGTATGGGATATGAATTCATGGGTGCTGATGCGTCCGGATATCATTTGTTTGAGAAAGAGATTACGGCAGAATAAGCGTCCTTTGCAGGGGGCTTTTTTGTCTTTTTCTAAAAGGGAGGCAGGCGATGTGTGGCCAATATTATCTGTGACAGGGATTGTGACGGCTTGTCTGTTTGCTGGCGTATCCGTTTTGATGCGGATGAGATTTCCTGACAAAAGTCGGCCGGAATGGATGTTGGCCGGGCTGATCGTCCTTGGTGTGTTTGCGATCTGGTACAGCCTCGTGTACGCGGCTGGGAAGGGGCTGCGCTCGGAATGCTTGGATTCAATGTCATTTTCGGAGCCATTGCCGGATATTTGATCGATAAGGCCATCCGGCGTTACTGGAAAAGATAAGGCTGCTGCTGTCTCTCATCATGTCGAAATTTTCACAGACCGGCAGGAATTTTCTTTCGAAAGGAGAAATACATATTACTTTAAAATGAAAGCGTTTTCCAAAGTGGGAAGGTGATGTTGATGATACACAGTGTGACAAATGGGCTGAATCGTTTTTGTACGTGGGTGATGAGACTGGCCTATTTGAATGTGCTTTGGATTTTGTTTTCTCTTGCAGGCCTGGTTGTGTTTGGGCTGATGCCCGCTACTGCCGCGATGTTTACAGTGGCGAGAGAATGGGCGAAGGGGAATACAGATGCCCCGGTGTTTTCTGTCTTTTTTCGGACGTTTAAAAAGGAATGGCGGGCATCACAGATCCTCGGGCTTATCGTTGTGACGGCTGCCCTGTTTCTGTTTGCGGATATGCGGATAGCGGCTCAGATGGACCAGCCTGTGCTCGTCAATGTATTCCTGAGCATTAGTTTGATTTTCGCGTTTGTTGTGCTGTATGTGTTCCCGGTATTTTCTCATTTTGACGTAAAAATCAGAGAGGTGCTGAGCATCAGCTTTTTCATTGCTTTCAGCCGTCCGGCGGTAACGCTTTTGATGGCGGCGGGCGCTGTCGGTGTGCTTTGTCTCGTTCTGTTTCATGTCACGTTTCTATTGTTTTTCAGCGGGAGTTTACTCAGCCTGATCTTAACGAAGCTGTCCTTTAAAGCGTTTCGGTCAATGGATCAGCGGCAGGAGAAAGAAAAGGCGGCATGAAGAAAAGAGTTGCTGGCTGGTACAGGCGGATGAAGATTAAGGATAAGCTGTTTGTGTTTCTATCGTTGATTATGGCCGTATCCTTTCTGTTTGTATACAGCGGGGTCCAGTATGCCTTTCATGTGTATGATGAGCAGATTTACCGCAAGTCCTCGGAGGTGCTTCGGATGTCTTCTGAAAGGATCGAAGACGAGCTGAAGAAGATAGAGGATGTGTCATATGAAATCATTACAGACGAACAGATTCAGCGCATCATGAGTATGCAAAATCGGGATGATACGTATGATCAATATCAAATGAAGCAGGAGCTGTGGGATCAGCTTGCGGGATATGCCAGCGATGAAAAGTACATCGATTCCATTCATGTGATTGATGCCCGCGGCTCAGAGTATTCAGCCGGAAGCAGTTCTTCAGATCTTTTGCAGCAGGAGCAGGAAGAGGTATTTAAGCGAGCGAAAGCGAAAAATGGAAGAAATCTTTGGATGACGCTCGGCGGGTCAGATCCTGTCCTGATTTCAGCACGGCAGATCAGGTCCTATCACCAGCTGAGTTTGAACGGCTTGGGCATGGTGCTGATCCAGGTCAATGTAAAACAGATGATTCGTGATGTGCCGAAGGATTGGGGCGATTCAGTCGGAGACATTATGATTGCTGACCAAGGCGGTAATTTGGTGTATACGGCACATGCATCAGCGCATGTTCCTGAGGCAGCAAAAGAGACGCTGAAGCACCCCGGTTATGACTTGATAAAAAAGAATGGCAAACGTTACTTTATTTCTTACCTTCAATCATCCTACCAAAATTGGAGCTACTATAACGTTATCCCCTTTGATCAGATGTTCGCAAAAATTTCCTTTATGAAAACAGTGATCGGCACATGCTTTCTTCTCTTTTTCTGTGTGGTTTTGCTTTTCGGAAGGAAAATCGCCAACAGCATCACGGAGCCGATTGAACAGCTTGTGACCGCGATGAAATCGGTGCAGCACGGCGGCATTGAAGCAGGTGTGTCGCTTTCTCTGCCGGAACATACACAGGATGAGGCCGGCATGCTGAACCGCCATTTTACTGTCATGATGAAACGGATTAATGAGCTGATGGAAGAAAATGTGGAAAAACAGCTCATTATTAAAGAAACCGAATTGAAAGCACTGCAAGCCCAGATCAATCCGCATTTTTTATATAACACGCTCGAGTCCATCAATTGGCTGGCTAAGGCGAATCAGCAAAAGCAAATCTCAAAAATGGTGGAATCGCTCGGTTTTCTTCTGCGAAACAGCATACATATGAAAAAGGATATCGTGACCATTCAGGAGGAGGCGGACATTGTACGTCACTATATGACCATTCAGCGATTTCGATTTGAAGAGCGCCTGAATTTCACGTTGGATATTGACGATGAGGTGAAGCATTGCCTCATTCCGAAACTGACGCTCCAGCCGCTTGCGGAAAATGCGATTCAATACGCGCTTGAACCCTTTACAAGGCCATGCGCCATCCGGATTCAGGCGAAAAAGGCGAAGGGCTGTGTCTGTATTACGGTCGAAGATAACGGCCCTGGCATGGATGGACGGATTCTTGAATCAACGGGGGGAAGAGGAATCGGACTTTGGAATATTCGCGAGCGCATCAGCCTGACATTCGGAGAGCCATACGGATTGCGGATTCATAGTGAGCATGAAAAGGGGACGAGGATTGTGATCACAATACCGTGCCGAAATGAGGTGGTGTGATGTATAAAATACTGCTGGCTGATGATGAGAGGATTATCCTTGATGGAATGGCGGGAATCATTGAGTGGGAGTCGCTTGGCGCCTCATTGATCGGAAAAGCGCAGAACGGACATGAAGCATATGAAAAGATTGTACATAAGCAGCCGCATATCGTCATCACAGACGTCAAAATGCCCGGCATGGACGGGCTTGAGCTGATCAAAAAGGTGTCAGCCGTCAGCCCGTCGGTGCAATTTATCGTCCTGTCCGGGTTTGGAGAGTTTGAGTACGCAAAGGAAGCCATGAAATATGGGGTGAAGCATTATTTGCTGAAACCCTGCAATGAGCAGCAGATTATCAGCTCGCTGGAGGAAATCATTGCTGAGCTGAAGCGGCAAGATGTGCACAAAAAGAAAACAGCCCATCTAAAACACGAGCTCGACCATATCCGTTCCTTTGCAGCCGATCAATACTTGGAAGGCTTGATCGCCGGTGTGGCCCAGCTTTCTCCGCCGCCTTCACTTGCCGGAAAAAAGATCCGCCTCTTGATCTTAAAAGGGGAACAATCTATTGATGCCGCAGCCAGAGAGGCACTCGGGTCGGCACTGACAGCGGTTTGCAGCAGCGGAGAATGGACCGTACTCGCCGTAGAGGAGAACGCCGCTGAAAAGGTGGCGGAGGTTTTTGCAACCCGCAAGCTGGCCATCAGTCAGGCGGGAGAACTCCGGCACGCGGGGCAGCTGTTTCGTGACACAGCTGAAGCGTCTGGTGACCTGCATGGGAGCGCAGTGATTTCGAAAATGATCAGGCTTATTGCCGACGAGCTCGGAAATCCGAATCTGTCCTTAAAATGGGCGGCGAAGGATATGTTGTTTATGAATCCTGATTATCTCGGGAAGTTATTTAAGCAGGAAACAGGCGAGAAATTTTCCCAATATGTTACACGAGTGCGTCTTGAACATGCGATGAAACAGATGAAAATGAGGCGGGATGCGAGTGTATCAGAAATTGCTGAAGAAATCGGGTTTGGCGATAATCCGAAGTATTTCAGTCTTGTTTTTAAAAAATATACCGGTCTGACACCGTCAGAATTCAGAAGAAAACAGGGAGGCGCTTCCGCAGGATAGCCATCTCTGTTTTTTTGACTTTCGCCACTGTTTTTTGAGTGTTTCGCCCTATCCGAACGCTTTAAAATAAAATGTAAGCACTTACATTAAAAGGGGGGATTAGTTTGAAGAAGATTTGTTACGTGCTGTTATCCCTTGTCTGCGTCTTTTTGTTCAGCGGATGTTCAGCAGGTGAAGAGGCCTCGGGAAAAAAAGAAGACGTTACACTCAGAATCGCGTGGTGGGGCGGGCAGCCAAGGCATGATTATACAACAAAGGTAATTGAACTTTACGAGAAAAAGAATCCGCACGTCCATATTGAAGCGGAATTTGCGAACTGGGATGACTACTGGAAAAAGCTCGCGCCCATGTCTGCCGCCGGACAGCTTCCGGATGTCATTCAAATGGATACCGCTTACTTAGCCCAATACGGAAAGAAGAACCAGCTGGAGGATTTAACGCCGTATACAAAGGATGGAACGATTGACGTCAGTTCAATCGACGAGAATATGCTGTCGGGCGGAAAAATCGACAATAAGCTTTATGGATTTACGCTAGGTGTCAACGTGCTGTCTGTGATTGCCAATGAAGATTTGCTGAAAAAAGCCGGTGTGTCTATCAATCAGGAAAACTGGACGTGGGAGGATTACGAGAAGCTGGCGTATGATCTTCAGGAAAAAGCCGGTGTCTACGGTTCCAACGGAATGCATCCGCCTGATATTTTCTTCCCTTATTATTTGCGCACAAAGGGTGAGCGCTTTTATAAAGAAGACGGCACTGGCCTCGCGTATCAAGATGATCAGCTGTTTGTCGATTACTTTGAGCGGCAGCTGAGGCTGGTGAAAGCGAAAACGTCCCCAACACCTGATGAAAGCGCACAGATTAAAGGGATGGAAGACGATTTTATCGTCAAAGGCAAATCAGCGATTACATGGAACTACTCCAATCAATATTTGGGCTTTGCCCGGCTGACAGACTCGCCGCTGTCTCTCTATCTGCCGCCGGAGCAAATGAAGGAAAAGGCGCTGACATTGAAGCCGAGTATGCTGTTTTCCATTCCGAAAAGCTCTGAGCATAAAAAAGAGGCTGCCAAATTTATTGATTTCTTCGTGAACAATAAAGAGGCAAACATGCTGATCAAAGGCGAGCGGGGAGTGCCAGTATCCGACAAGGTGGCGGATGCGATTAAACCGAAGCTGAATGAGGAAGAAGCCAACATTGTGAAGTATGTGGAAACCGCATCAAAAAACATCAGCAAAGCCGATCCGCCGGAGCCTGTGGGAAGCGCGGAGGTCATCAAGCTGCTGAAGGATACGTCAGATCAGATTCTGTATCAGAAGGTATCGCCGGAAAAAGCCGCCAAAACGTTCCGGAAAAAGGCCAATGAGATATTAGAGAGGAATAATTGACGGGAAATGGGGCTGACGCAATGAAAAAAAGCCGGAGTATAAGAAAAGACAATCTGGCGGGATATGCTTTTATTTCTCCGTTTATCATCGGGTTCCTATGCTTTACGGTGATTCCGATGGGGGCGTCCCTGTTTCTGTCCTTCACGAGCTATGACTTGTTTACGGCGCCGAAATGGATCGGGCTCGACAACTTTAAGGAAATGTTTACGGGTGACGAAAAGTATTGGCAGTCTCTGAAGGTGACGTTTACGTATGTGCTTGCCGGGGTTCCGCTCCGCCTCGGCTTCGCGCTTTTTATCGCTGTCATTTTAAACAATGCAGCAAAAGGAACGGCCATTTACAGAACGCTCTTTTATCTGCCTTCGATCATCGGCGGGAGCGTCGCCGTGGCGATTATGTGGCGCAATATTTTTGGCAATGACGGGGTCATCAATGCGCTGCTGTTTTTTGTCGGAATTGATCAAAAAATTCTTTGGTACCAGAATCCGACAAGTGCACTGTGGACATTGATTCTGCTGTCCGTCTGGCAGTTCGGGTCGTCAATGCTGATTTTTCTGGCCGGGCTGAAAAACATTCCGTCTTCTTATTTGGAAGCGGCAAGTGTGGATGGGGCAAATCGGGTGCAGCGTTTCTTCAAGATCACGCTTCCGATTCTTACACCGATTATTTTCTTTAACCTAGTGATGCAGACGATTTCTGCTTTTATGACATTTACACCTGCCTATATCATTTCGAAGGGCGAGGGCGGGCCGCTTGACGGGACACTTCTCTATTCGCTCTATTTGTTCCAGCGGGCGTTTAACTATTTTCAAATGGGCTACGCATCGGCGATGGCGTGGGTCATGCTTGTCATTGTCGGGCTGATTACGCTCATATTGTTTAAAACATCGTCATATTGGGTTCATTACGAGTCAAAGGAGGAATGACGGATGGAGCCGGTCAACGAGCCTGTCAGAAAAGCCCCGGTTTTAGAAAGAAAAAAAGCCGGGCGCGTCAGTCCCAAACGCATACTGTTCCATGTTTTTACGGCAACGCTGGCGGTGTTACTGCTGTACCCGGTCATTTGGCTGTTTGTCAGCTCGTTTAAAGAAAGCGCCAGTATTTTTACAACCTCACATTCTCTCATTCCCGACCCTTTTATTCTCAGTAACTATGCTGAAGGGTGGAAGGGTATCGCGGGACAGCCGTTTCTGACGTTTATTAAAAACTCGGCGATCATTGTCGGACTGTCAACAATCGGTGCCGTCCTGTCATCGGCTGTCATTGCGTACGGATTTGCGCGTATTCCGTTTAAGGGAAAAAAATTTTGGTTTGCGTGCATGATGGGGACGTTAATGCTGCCTCATGAAGTGTTGATGATTCCGCAGTATATTATGTTTGCGAAATTAGACTGGCTGAATTCCTTTAAACCAATTGTCGTTCCGCAATTTTTCGGGCATGCGTTTTTTATCTTTCTGATGATCCAGTTTATCCGGACGATTCCCGAGGAGCTGGATGAAGCCGCGCGAATCGACGGATGCGGGCGCTTTGCCTGCTTTTGGCGAATCATTCTCCCGCTGATTGCCCCCGCGCTTGCGACGTCTGCGATTTTCTCCTTCTATTGGAAGTGGGAGGAGCTGATTCAGCCGCTTTTGTATTTGAATAAGCCGGAGCTTTACCCTGTTTCACTTGCGCTGAAGCTTTTTCTCGATACAGAGTCGGCTTCGAACTGGGGCGCGATGTTTGCCATGTCGGCCGTCTCGTTATTGCCTGTGATTCTTGTTTTCTTTTTGTTTCAGAAATATATCGTTCAGGGCATCAGTACGACCGGATTAAAATAAAAAGGAGTGTTGCAGATGGCACAGCTTATCTTTGATGATGAAAAGGTGACGTCCGTCATTGACCGGATCGTGAAACGGACATTTCAGATGGATTTTGCGTGGGATTGGCCGGGCGGCGTCGCGTTTTACGGTGTGGCGGAGGCCTATGAAGCGACGGAAAACGAGGAATATATCAATCTGTTAAAAACGTGGGTGGATGAACAGCTGGAGGATGGGCTGCCGCCGCTTTCGATCAACGGAGTTTCCATCGGGCATACGCTTTTGTTCCTCCACAAGGTGACGGGTGATGACGTGTATTTGGAAACAGCGGCCGAAATGGCGGAATATGTGCTGCATAAGGCGCCGCGCTTTGGCGAGGGTATCCTTCAGCATACGGTGAATGCAGCAGAATACGTATTCCCTGAACAGGCATGGGCGGATACGCTGATGATGGCTGGGCTGTTTATGCTGAGAATCGGGCGGATCATGGAGCGTGAGGATTATTTTGAAGACGGCCTGCGCCAGTTTCACGGACATGAGGATGTGCTTCAGGACCCTGTCACGAATTTGTACTACCACGCCTGGGACAACAAAGCGCAAAATCATCTGTCGGGGATTTATTGGGGCAGAGCGAACGGCTGGGCGGCACTCACGATGGCAAAGGCGCTCCCCCTTATTGAGGTGACACATCCTTCCTTTATGATCATCGACGGATCGCTCAGAGACCAGCTGAGCGCGCTTGTCCGGCTTCAGGATGAATCAGGGCTGTGGCATACGATTTTGGATGATCCGGATTCTTATCTGGAGGTTTCGGCATCAGCGGGTATTGCTTCTGCTCTGATGTCGAGCGGAAAGCTGTATACAAAATATGTGCAGAAATCGCTTGCCGCCATTTTGGATGCGGTGGAAGAGGACGGACGGGTCAGCAAGGTATCGGCCGGGACAGCCGTCATGAAAAATGCCGAGGGATACAAACAGGTGCCTTACAAACGAATACAAGGATGGGGGCAGGGACTTGCGCTGACGTTTCTTGCTGATGTTTTGAAAACGAAAAAACGCGTGTATCAGTAAAGACAGCGGCGGGGGGAAAGGGATGAAAAAACGGCCTCAACAGAAGGAACGGGTTTCTCGCTGGAAGGGAACGTATTTCAAAAGAAACTTTGTCTTCATTTTGCTGATTGCCTGTATTCCCGGATTGCTGACTGGCGGCGCAATCTACTTTCTTTCGATCGACAAGGTGGAGAAAGAGCTGCAAAGGTCGCATGAAACACAGGTGGCGCGTGAGGTCAGCCGAATGGATGAGAAGCTGGGAGTGCTTGAACTGGCTCTCACCCAGATGGCCTACGATTCTTCACTGATGAACGGATTGGCCGAGAGGGATTTGGAGAAAGATTATACGTTCTCCTATCAATTAACGAAAAAGCTGTTTCTTTTGCGGGACCAGCAGCCGCTGATCGAGCAGGCTTCCATCTTTCTGAACAGCCCCCGGCCACTTGTGCTGAGCCCTGAATACAGCGCTTTGACAGAACAAGAGGGCCTTCGCAAGTATCGCTCGCTGCTTGCCACAGACCACAGCATTTATTGGAAACGGTCGGGAAATCAAGCGATGCTGATCCAGCTCATTCCGGGCGCGGCTGAGAAACCGTTCGGCGCGATCATGCTGGCGGTTGATCCGAAAGAAATGGAATCAATCCTGCAAAGCTTGTCCCCCTATCCTGATGGCAGTGCGCTGCTTTTAGATCAAAATCGAGAGGTGCTGTTTCATGAGGGGGAAAAAGATTTTGAAAAGACTTTACTTCATGAGATAAAAAAACAGCCTGCTGAGAACGGCCATTTTCAGATGGAATGGGAAGGCAAGGTGTATTCTGTCTCCTTTGGAGAAATGAACCGGATGCATCAGCAATGGACCTTTGTGTCAGCGGCGCCTCTTTCAGCTATTACAGCGCCGATGGTGTTTTTATCAAAAGTGATCATCGTGATGCTGGTCATTTGCATCGGTTTGGCGGTGTGCATGACATGGTATGCATCAAAAAAAATCTATCGTCCCATCCAGCATTTGCTTGGCTTGTTTACCGGAGGAGAGAAGAAAACATGGCAGGCGTCCGGGCAGGATGAATTCAAATGGATTGAAAAGAGATGGCAGGATCTATCCCTTGAAAGCCGGAAGCTCCAACAGCAGCTCCTGCGGCAGACGCCCCATATGAAAAAAAGTTTTTTGCAGCATCTCTTGCAGGGCGATTTTTACTATGACAACGAGGAAAGCCTCAGATTGCGGATGGAGGAGGCTGGCTGGAACATCGGCGGAAACGTGTTTCATGTGCTTGATCTACAGGTGACAGGGCTCCGTTGTGAAAAAAGCATCTTCCGTGAAGGTGATGAACAGCTTGCCGTGTTTACCCTGACCAATCTGGCTGAGGAATTGGCGGATAAACACGTTTTTCAGCTCTCCATACTTGATATAGGCCGGCTTTCTGTCACCGTTCTTGTGATGAAAACAAACAGCTCTGATCTGAAGGCGTATATAACGGAGCTGGCACGCCAATTTGGGGATGTAACCGGACTATGCCTGACCTCGACATTGAGCAGCAAAACGGAGCGTGTCACGGAAATCCCTTCTTTATTTCAGAATGTGAAATGCGGCAAATCCCGCAGGAAATTTGCTAACCGGGATCAGGTCATTGATTTGCAGGCCGACTTCCCTCGGGATGAGCAGTTCGCTCCTTATTACCCTTTTGAGCTGGAAAAACAAATTGTTCAGGCCATCCGTCTGGAAAGAAAACAGGAAGCCAAGGAACTGATAGATGGATGTATGAGGGAACTGGCGGAAAAGGCGGCCATAGACAGGCATGTGCATTCCGCCCTGATTCAGCTGTTTTCCCGCATTCAGGAGGATATTTTGCATTCCGGGCTCAATCCCAGCGAACTGTTTCAGAACCGGAATCCATTTCTTGATATTTCAGAATTGCGCGAACCTAACGAAGCGGCGGCCTGGCTGATGGATGTAGTGGTGACGCCTTACCTTTCCAAGCTTGAGGGCAGAAAAAACAGACAGCAAAAGCAGCTGGCAGAACGTGTGATTGCGATGATTCACGAACAGTATATGGCGGACATTTCATTGGAAAGCTGTGCCGATGCGCTTGGCATGAATTCCTATACGTTAAGCAAGGCATTTAAGCAAGTGACCGGCATTAATTTTATCGATTATGTGACCCAGATCAGAATCGAAAAGGCGAAAGAACTGCTGGTCAATACGAATAAAAAAATTCATGACGTGTCAGAAGAAGTCGGCTACCGCCACAATTACTTCAATCGGATTTTTAAAAAACAGGTCGGCATGCCGCCGGGTGTCTTCAGGCAAATGTATCAGGAAACGCCGTGAAAGGAGAGAACATGTGATGAAGAAACCGATTCAAGTATTTTTAGCGGGGGATTCCACTGTGAGTGACTGCCCGCCTCATGAAGCGCCGATGGCGGGGTGGGGGCAGGTATTCGGGCAATTGTTTTCTGAAGATGTGCTGGTCCGCAATCATGCCAAAGGAGGAGCGAGCACCAATTCTTTTGTGGAGGAAGGAAGGCTTCAAGCAATTGCCGAGCACATCACACAAGGCGATTATCTGTTGATTCAATTCGGCCACAATGACCAAAAACCGCGGGGGACGAAGCCGTACTCCGCATTTCAGCAGTTTCTTACCTTGTTTGCAGATACGGCACGCGAAAAGGGCGCGCATCCTGTGTTCGTCACATCGGTGCAGCGCCGCCGCTTTGATGAAAACGGACGGATCGAGCATACGCTCGGTGAGTATCCCGATGCGATGAAAGCACTGGCGAAGGAGCTCGATGTACCTGTGATTGATCTGCTTGCGAAAACAAAGGTGCTGTATGAAGCATACGGGCCGGAGGAGTCGAAGCGATTGTTCGTTTGGTTTCAGCCAAATGAACATCCGAATTACCCGGACGGCATTGAGGACAATACGCATTTTTCGGAAGAAGGTGCAATGGAGGTTGCGAAGCTTGTGGCAGAAGGCATTGAAGAGCTCGGACTTCCGCTTAAGAACTATCTTGTGAGCCGGGAGGGGAAAGAACATGTATAAAGAAGGCGCGTGCCTGTACCGCAATCCGCTCCGGTCTAAAAGCGATGTGAAGGACTGGCGGATGGAGGGAGGCGGACAGATCTCATTTGACGATCACAGCTTGCACCTGTCACATGTCCAGGATGAAGCGCACTTTGTCTTTTGGTGTCCGGAAACCTTTCCAGACGGCATCATTGTGACATGGGACTTCTCTCCGATCGAGCAGCCGGGATTGTGTATGCTGTTTTTTTCTGCTGCGGGAATGGGAGGCGAGGATTTGTTTGATCCAAGTCTCCAGAAAAGAACGGGAAAATACCCTGAGTATCATTCGGGGGACATCAACGCTCTCCACCTGTCGTATTTCCGCAGAAAATACGCGGAGGAAAGAGCGTTCCGCACCTGCAATTTAAGAAAAAGCCGCGGTTTCCACCTCGCCGCAATGGGGGCCGATCCGCTGCCTTCTCCAGACGACGCTGATTCTCCGTATCGTATGAAGCTGATCAAAGACAAAGGCTATGTGCACTTTTCAATCAATGGTCTGCCCATTCTTGAGTGGATGGACGACGGCAGCACATATGGGCCTGTGTTAACAAAAGGAAAAATCGGGTTCCGGCAGATGGCCCCCATGAAAGCAGCTTACAGGGATTTTGCCGTGCATCAAGCGGTGAGAAGATGAAGACGACTGTAACGGATGCGCTTTATGCAGGCTGCGAAGCGGTGGTGAAAATAGCATGGCTCAACGGGCTGTGGCTGTTGTTTACACTTTTGGGCGGCGTTCTTTTCGGATGGGCGCCGAGCACAGCCGCGATGTGTGCCGTTATAAGGAAATGGCTGATGGGGCAAAAGGATGTCCCAGTATTTCCGTTATTTTTCGATACCTATAAAAAAGAGTTTCTCAAGGTTAATGCGATCGGATTGGCGTTTTCGGCTCTTTTGCTCATATTGTCCGCGAACTATCATTATTTTTCTGCCAGTACGGATTGGCTATCCTTTGCCGTAACAAGCTGCACGCTGCTTGCAGGGCTTTTGTATATCATCGCGCTGATGTATGTGTTTCCCCTTTATGTGCATTACCAGCTCCCGCTTCGCAAATATATTCCGCAGGCACTGCTTTTTGGCGCCATGAGGCCGCTGACGACCGGCTGTATGCTGATCGGGTGCGGATTTGTCCTTTATTTGCTGTATACGCTTCCTGGCCTAATCCCATTTTACGGCCCATGTTTATTTGGGCTTGTGTTGATGTTTTTTGCTCTTAGGGGATTTCAAAAGACGGAGGCCCAGCATCATCAAGCCGGGTAACAAAAAAATGACAAATACGCAAAAAAGTGCAGTGTCCGAAATAGGCAGATGCAAAAAAGTGAAATTGAAGACAGCTCACAAAGCGCATAAAATCCAATTTAAGTAAGCGCTTACAGATAAATGAGAAGGAGCTGTCTGATGATTACAAGAAGGAAACGCATGTTTACCGCTGTTACGTTGCTGGTCTTGTTGGTGATGGGAACCTCTGTATGTCCTGTGAAAGCTGAAGGGGCAGCGCGGCAGATGGAAGCGCTGAACCGGGGGCTTGTAGCGGTCAAGACGGACGGGGGCATTTTTGTCAGCTGGCGGTTTCTTGGAACCGAAAACGCATCTGTTTTGTTCAATGTGTACAGAGACGGGCAAAAACTGAATGCTGCGCCTGTCAAAACAACGAACTATGTGGATAAAAACGGATCGGCGGGCTCAACGTATACGGTTCGGGCTGTTGTAAACGGTACCGAACAGCCGGCTTCTGAAAAAGCCTCCGTATGGGCGCAGCCGTATCATTCCGTCCCGCTGGATAAACCGGCTGGCGGCACGACGCCAAAGGGTGAAGCTTACACGTACAGCGCTAATGACGCAAGTGTTGGCGATGTGGATGGTGACGGGCAATACGAGCTGATCCTGAAATGGGACCCGTCTAACTCAAAAGACAATTCACAGGATGGCTATACGGGTGACGTGCTGATTGACGCGTATAAACTGGATGGCACAAAGTTATGGCGGATCAATCTCGGCAAAAACATCAGAGCGGGCGCACACTACACCCAGTTTATGGTGTATGACCTTGATGGTGACGGAAAAGCGGAAGTGGCAATGAAAACGGCAGACGGGACAAAAGACGGCACGGGCAAAGTAATTGGAAATGCCAATGCTGATTACAGAAATGAACAGGGGCGTGTGCTTTCAGGCCCTGAATATCTCACTGTGTTTCAAGGTTCAACCGGGAAAGAGCTTGTCACCGCAAATTTTGAACCGGCGCGCGGCAATGTGTCGGATTGGGGAGACAGCTACGGCAACCGTGTTGACCGTTTTCTCGCCGGCATTGCCTACCTTGATGGACAGCGGCCGAGCCTGATCATGACCAGAGGGTATTACGCTAAAACCATGCTAGTTGCCTATAACTTCAGGGATGGAAAGCTGTCAAAGCTTTGGACGCTGGACTCCTCAAAGTCAGGAAATGAAGCGTTTGCCGGACAGGGGAATCACAACCTGAGCATCGCGGACGTTGACGGGGATGGAAAAGATGAGATTATTTTCGGCTCAATGGCTGTTGATCATGACGGGAAAGGCATGTACTCGACCGGCTTAGGCCATGGGGATGCCCTCCATACAGGAGATCTTGATCCGGGCCGGCCGGGGCTTGAGGTGTTTCAAGTTCATGAGGACAAAAATGCAAAATACGGCTTATCTTTCCGGGATGCTGCAACCGGAAAAATCCTTTGGGGCGTTTATGCCGGCAAGGATGTAGGCCGGGGAATGGCTGCTGATATTGACCCGCGTTATCCGGGACAGGAGGTGTGGGCAAACGGTTCTCTTTACTCGGCGAAAGGGGTCAAAATCGGAAGCGGGGCTCCGTCCTCGACCAACTTCGGCATCTGGTGGGACGGCGATCTGCTCCGGGAACAGCTGGACAGCAACCGAATTGATAAGTGGGATTATCAAAACGGCGTATCGAAAAATGTGCTGACTGCATCAGGCGCAGCGGCTAACAACGGCACAAAAGCAACACCAACGCTTCAGGCTGATCTGCTCGGTGACTGGCGCGAGGAAGTGGTGTGGAGAACGGAGGACAGCAGTGCTCTGCGCATTTACACGACGACCATTCCGACTGAGCACAGGCTGTATACGTTGATGCACGATCCGGTGTACCGGCTTGGCATCGCCTGGCAAAATGTCGCCTATAACCAGCCGCCGCACACAAGCTTCTTTTTAGGAGACGGCATGGCGGAACAGCCAAAACCAAATATGTATACGCCTTAACTGAAAGGGGGAAGGAACGGGCTGCGCGCAGCCCGTTCCCATCAAATGAAACCAAAAAAGAGGCAAATGGAATACTTGACCAGAGGTTTGATTGCGGTAAAGACAGATCAGGGCGTGTTTGTCAGCTGGCGTTTTCTCGGAACAGATCATGAGACGACGGCTTTTCACCTTTATCGGGATGGAAAGCGGATCACCCGCGATCCAATCGCTGAAAGCACTAATTTTCTCGATCAAAACGGAACGGCTGACGCTGTTTATCAGGTGGCGGCCGTCAATAAGGGAAGGGAAGAAAAACTGTCCAAAGAAGCTTCCGTCTGGCGGGAAAATGTACTGGAGGTTCCGCTTGCCAGACCGGAAGGCGGTGTGACGCCGGACGGAAAGCCGTACACTTACAGCGCCAATGATGCCAGTGTCGGGGATGTAGACGGGGATGGAGAATATGAAATGATCCTGAAGTGGGACCCGTCCAATTCAAAAGACAACGCTCATGACGGTTATACCGGGGAGGTGCTCATAGATGCCTATAAACTGGACGGCACCTTTTTGTGGCGCATCAACCTCGGCAGAAACATCAGAGCGGGTGCTCATTACACGCAATTTATGGTGTATGACCTTGACGGTGACGGAAAAGCAGAAATCGCCATGAAAACAGCTGACGGCACAACAGACGGGAAAGGACATATCATCGGTGATGAGCATGCCGATTTTAGAAACGAACAGGGCAGAATTTTGTCCGGTCCGGAATATTTGACCGTGTTTAAAGGAGAAACCGGTGAGGCACTCACGACCGTGGAATATGAACCGCCCCGCGGCAAGCTGGAGGATTGGGGAGACGGATATGGAAACCGGATGGACCGTTTTCTCGCTGGAATCGCTTATTTGGATGGGGAGCGGCCGAGCCTTGTAATGGCACGCGGCTACTATACGAGAGCCGTGCTCGTGGCATACGATTTCAGAAACGGAAGGCTCAAAAAACGCTGGGTATTTGACTCCAACCATCCGGGACATGATGCGTACGCAGGACAGGGGAACCACAGCTTGAGCGTGGCGGACGTCGACGGAGACGGAAAAGATGAAATCATATACGGCGCAATGGCTGTCGATCATGACGGAACCGGCCTGTACTCAACGGGGCTCGGGCACGGAGACGCGATGCATGTAGGGGATCTGGACCCGTCACGAAAAGGGCTTGAAGTGTTCCAGGTGCATGAGGACGCCACGAAGCCGTACGGACTGTCGCTGCGAGATGCCGGAACCGGTGAGATATTATGGGGCGTCCATGCTGGAACTGACGTTGGCCGGGGCATGGCAGCTCATATTGATCCAAGCTACAAAGGATCGCTCGTCTGGGGAATTGATCCGCCGGGCAATGATGGCATGTCGTATGGGCTTTTCACGAGCAAAGGCGAAAAAATCAGCGACAAAGCGCCCGCTTCAGCCAATTTCGCCATCTGGTGGGACGGTGATTTGGTCAGAGAACTGCTTGATCATGACTGGGACGGAACGATTGGCAGGCCAAAGATTGAAAAATGGGATGCTGAAAACGGCTGTCTGAAGACGATATTTCAGCCGGCCGGCGTGCTGTCCAACAACGGCACGAAAGGAAACCCGGTTCTTCAGGCCAACCTGTTCGGAGACTGGCGGGAAGAAGTGATATGGAGAACGGAAGACAGCAGCGCGCTCCGTATCTATACAACGACACATCTCACCCGCCACCGCTTTTACACGCTGATGCATGATCCAGTTTACAGGCTCGGCATCGCCTGGCAGAATACCGCCTACAACCAGCCGCCGCACACGAGCTTTTACCTCGGATCGGGAATGAAAAAACCGCCGAAGCCCGCCCTGTACATAGCGGGAAGTAAAGCGGAGGCGCCGCTGTAGGAGGACTAAGGGATAAGACGCAAAGGCTGAACGCTACGACAAGATGATTAACGAACGGGCAGGACGAACCAATGCTCATGCGCTGTACGCACCGGTCTTTTTCAAGGGAAGAGCTATCCGTGATGGAAGCTGTATAAAAAACGAGGGGGAATGAAAAAATGGCAAATCATATTTATCTTGCCGGCGATTCGACTGTTCAAACGTATGGAGACAGCACAAATCAAGGGGGCTGGGGGCAGTTTCTCGGCTCGCATCTGCCGGAGCATATTCAGGTGATCAACAGAGCGATCGGGGGAAGAAGCTCGAAAACATTTGTGGAAGAGGGCAGGCTTCAGGCGATCCTTGATGTGATTGAGCCGGATGATTGGCTGTTCGTGCAGATGGGCCATAATGACGCGTCGAAAAATAAGCCGGAGCGCTACACCGAGCCCTATACTACTTATAAACAATATTTAAAGCAGTATATCGCAGGTGCGCGGGAAAAAGGCGCCCATCCGCTTCTCATTACCCCCGTAGCCCGCTTTCATTACGAAAATGGCGTGTTTTTGAACGATTTTCCTGATTACTGCATTGCCATGAAGCAGACGGCTGAAGAGGAGAATGTCCAGCTCATTGATCTGATGAAGAAAAGCCTTGCTTTCTTTACTGAGAAGGGCGAGGAAAAAGTGTACACCTATTTTATGATTTCAGAAGGGATTAATGATTACACGCATTTTACAAAAAAAGGCGCAAATGAAATGGCGAAACTTGTAGCAAAAGGCATAAAGGAGCTCGGCCTGCCATTGACAGAATCGATCATCAAAGAAAGGTGAAAATGGGATGAGAAAACTGTATCATGGTGCTTGCTATTATCCGGAATTATGGGATGAAGAGACGATTCAGCAGGACATTGACATCATGCGTGAAGTTGGCGTAAATGTTGTGCGGATCGGCGAATTTGCCTGGTCTGTCATGGAACCTGAAGAAGGAAAAATTGACGTCGGTTTTTTCAAAGAAATCATCGCCCGGCTGCATGAAAGCGGGATCGAAACGATTATGTGCACGCCGACGCCTACCCCGCCAATTTGGTTCTCACACGGCCGGCCCGAACGCATGCATGTCAATGAAAAAAGAGAGATCATGGGGCATGGCTCCCGTCAGCATGCCTGTACGAACAACCCGTATTTCCGAAAAAAAGCCGCCATCATCACCACAGCCATCGCCAAGGAGCTTGGCCGGCTCCCGGGGCTGATCGGATGGCAGCTAGACAATGAGTTTAAATGCCATGTTGCAGAATGCATGTGTGAGACATGTTTGCGCTTATGGCATGACTGGCTCAAAAATCGCTACGGGGTGATTGAGCGCTTGAATGAAGCTTGGGGAACCGATGTGTGGAGCGAAACCTATCAGACGTTTGAGCAAGTCCCGCAGCCGGGACCGGCCCCGTTTCTGCATCACGCTTCCCTAAGCACCATGTATCAGCTGTTTTCGATGGAGATGATCGCTTCGTTTGCGGATGAACAGGCCAAAATCATCCGCTGCTATTCAGATGCGCCGATCACGCATAACGGATCAGTCATGTTCAGCGTGGACAATGAGCGAATGTTTCAGAATCTCGATTTTGCCTCCTATGACACGTACGCTTCGCAGGAAAACGCCTCTGCCTTTTTATTGAACTGTGATTTATGGAGAAATCTGAAACAGGGGCGCCCGTTTTGGATTTTGGAAACGAGTCCGTCGTATGCCGCCTCGCTTGAAAGCTCCGCTTACCCGCACGCAGACGGGTATTTGCAGGCCGAAGCCGTATCGTCCTACGCCTTAGGAAGCCAGGGATTTTGCTACTGGCTATGGCGACAGCAGCGTTCAGGCAGCGAGATTTCCCACGGTTCGGTTCTCAGTGCCTGGGGCGAACCCGCCATTGGCTACCAAAATGTGCTGGCGGTTGAGCGGGCAAGAAAGGAAATCGAGCCTATTATTCTATCGACTGAACCCGTTCAAGCCGAGGCGGCGATGACTTACTCTGACAGAGCAAAAGCATTTATTAAAACTGAGCCTCACCGGGGACTCCGGCATCGTTCGCTTGTGACGCATTTTTATGAACGTATTCTCAACACGGGGATTCACCGTGACCTTATTCCGGAAGGCGCTCTACTGGACGGCTATCGCTTGCTGTTTACGCCATTTGTGCCGTATTTGTCTTCTGAATTTATCAAAAAAGCTTCGGCATTCGCTGAAGCGGGCGGCATCTGGATCACCGGGCCGCTGACAGGAGGGCGCACATGCGAGCATACCATTCATACCGATTGCGGACTTGGCGAACTTGAGAAAACGTCAGGGATCAAAACACTTTTTACCTTTCCGATGAATGAGAACGTGAATACAGGAAAAGCGTTTGGCATCACGGCGCCGCTCGGACTATGGAGCGCGGTGTTTGACACAGAGAGCGGAAACACCCTTGGCACGGTTGAATCAGGACCGGGGGCGGGCCATGCATTTCTGACGGAACGGAATTACGGCGAGGGGAAAATTGTCATGCTGGGCTCGCTTCCATCCGGGAAAGAAGGGGATGCGATGCTGGAAGCGCTCGTTAGGCATTACGCGGAGGAAGCTGTTATTTCCAGCCGGTCGGATGTGACCCCCGGCACGATCGTTGCCCCGCGTATAGGCGAAAACGGCCTTGTGTGGATCGTTGTGAATATGGATGGAAAAGGCGGGAGCGTGACATTGCCGGAATCGGGAACGGATTTGTTGACGAACCGTTTGACCAAAGCGGGGAGACTGGCAGTCGGACCGCATGAATACCGTGTGATTCAATTTGACAATCACAGCTGATTCTTTGCATCGAATCAGCTTTTTTCTATGGAGGGAGAGACCGATGAAAAAGATCAAATGGTTATCAGAACAGCCAAAGTTGACAAGCGGCGTGACGTGGGGCATGCCATGGAAAAAAGGAGAATTAAAAAAAGGAGACCGTCTGGCGCTTATGAATGAAAACGCGGAAACGCGATATGTGCAAAGCGAACCGTCGGCCTATTGGCCGGACGGGAGCATCAAGTGGACGAAGCACGCGGCGGTGTTTGGCGGTCAGGAAAACCAAAACTTTATCGTGCAAAAAAGAGAAGTCCCGCAGCCAACTGAATCGCTCAGTATTCATGAGACAGAGCACGATATCCAAGTGGATACAGGAGCACTCGTTTGTACCATTCATAAAACAGGATCTGATTTCATTCAATCATTGCAGATCAATGGAAAGCCGATCGCCGCAGGCGGGAGGCTCGTTGCCATAAGAGAAACGAGAAAAGAGTCGGCGGTGGAAACGGTTCTATTTCAAGAAGCATCTGTCAGCTTTATCAAACGGGCGGCGATTGAGCAGAGTGGTCCTGTCAAAGCAGTAGTCAAAATCGAGGGAGTGCATGTGCTCCATAAAACGAATGAAGAATGGCTGCCGTTTGTTATCCGATTGGCGTTTTATGCCGGGCTGTCTGAGATCGGCCTTGTGCACACGCAGCTGATTGACAGGAGCGGTAAACAAGCATTTATTAAGGGACTCGGCATCGAATTTGACCTTTTTTTGGAGGGGGAGCCGTACAACCGCCATTTCCGGTTTGCGGGAGAGAAAGGGATGTACAAAGAACCCGCCCAGCTGTTTGGCACACGTAAATTCAATGAACGGTATCCGCTTTATGAAAAACAAATCAATGGAGAAATGCTATCTTCAGATGAAGAGCATAAGGAATGGTTTGCGCACGGAACACAGAATACGGTTTGGGACGATGTGAAGCTTGTTCAGGATTCAAGCGATCATTACAGCCTGTCAAAACGGACCGGAAAAGATTATGCGTGGATCGGCATGCTGCATGGCTGCCGGGCGAAGGGGCTTTGCTATGCGGGCGGAGAAAATGGCGGTGTGGCTCTCGGCCTGCGGTATTTCTTTGAGAAATATCCGTCAGCACTGGAAATCACAGGTCTTGCCGGCAGCCGCCCCAAAATGACTATCTGGCTTTGGCCTCTGGACGGCGAAGCGATGGATTTGCGGCATTATACAGGAAACACCCACGTGGCCAGCGCGTATGAAGGCTTTGATGAAATGCGCTCTGATCCGACAGGCATTGCGAACACAAATGAAATCAGCTTGGCGTGCTTTTCGCACATGCCGTCTGACGAAGTCCTCAATGCGCTCGCTGACAAATGGCAGGCGCCGCCGCTCATTGTATGCGAGCCGGACATCTATTACGAATCAAAAGCACTCGGGGTTTGGAGCATCATTGACACATCCCATCCGCTCAAAAAAGAGCTGGAAGAACATCTCGATGCGGCCTTTCTGTTTTATAAAAAGGAAGTAGAGCAACGCAGATGGTACGGTTTTTGGCATTATGGCGATGTCATGCATACGTATGACCCGATCCGGCATATGTGGCGGTACGATCTCGGCGGATACGCATGGCAAAACAATGAGCTCGTTCCGACCTTATGGCTGTGGCAGGCGTTTTTCCGCTCAGGCAGAGAGGATATCTTTCGCATGGCAGAAGCCATGACCCGCCATACGAGCGAAACGGACAGCTTTCACCTCGGTGAATACGCAGGACTTGGTTCACGGCATAACGTTGTACACTGGGGATGTGGCTGCAAGGAAGCGAGAATCAGCATGGCCGGGCTTTATAAATTCTATTATTATCTGACGGGTGATGAACGGACGGGAGATCTTTTGACAGAAGTGAAGGATGCCGATTATGCCCTCGTCAAAACCGATCCGATGCGCGCTTTTTACGAGAAAGGCAAGCACCCGACTCACGCCAGAACGGGACCGGACTGGGCGGCGTTTTGCTCGAATTGGCTGGCGGAATGGGAGCGGACCGAAAATCCGGAATATCTCCACAAAATCCAAACGGGAATCAACTGTCTGAAGCGGCTGCCGCTCCGCTTATTATCCGGCCCGACATTTGAATATGACCCGGCGACCTCGATGCTTCATCACATGGGAGACGGCATTGCGGGCGGATATCATATGATCATTGCCTTCGGCGCGCCGCAAGTGTGGATGGAGCTGGCTGAGCTTCTTGATGACCGGGAATGGGAAGATATGCTGAGTGAATTCGGCGAATTTTACACACTAAGTGATGAGGAAAAACGGAAAAAAAGCGGAGGCGCTCTTCATGACGGGCATTTTCACTGGCCGATGTTCGCCGCCGGTATGACAGCCTACGCCGCGAGAAAAAAACAAGATCCTCATCTCGCCGCCAAAGCGTGGAATCTTTTGCTAGAAGATAAGCTCAGCCATACGCCGCTTCCGATCAAACCGGAGCGCATCGAGACATGGACGCAGCTAGAGGAGCTTCCATGGGTGACAACGAACACTGTCTCTCAATGGTGTTTAAATGTCATAGCGGCACTGGAACTGATCGGAGATTCCCTTCCGGCAAAAAAAGAAACATCGGGCAAAAAAGGATAACAGCCGGAATTTCATAGGAGAAATGGTGCAAAAAATGAAGATTGCAAGAATTTATGTAAGCGCTTTATATTGAGAGGGGAAAAGAGGAAATGCAAATTGAAAAAAGGGGGACTTACGCATCATGAAAATAAGAATGCGAAAAAAATGGATGGCCTTGCCGCTTGCTGCCATGATGATCGCCGGATGCAGCCATTCGGAAACATCCAATTCAGCAAGCGATTCGAAAGATACGATCAAAATTATGGCGCCGCTCTTATCGCCGGAAAGCCCGAGTGATAAGAGTCCTTCATTAAAAGCGCTCGAAAAATACACAGGCAAAGAGATTAAGGTCACATGGGTGCCTGATTCATCCTACAACGACAAATTCAACATCGTCATGGCTTCAGGAGAGATGCCTCACGCGATTGTCATTAAAGATAAGTCAGCCGGCTTTATCAAATCTGTCAAAGCAGGGGCGTTTTGGGAGCTGTCTCCTTATTTAAAAGACTACAAGAATTTAAGCCAGGCAGATGAAAAGATTTTGAAGAACAGCTCGGTGAACGGCGAGGTGTACGGAATCTACAGAACGAGGGATCTGATCAGGGCGTGTATGATCATCAGAACCGACTGGCTGAAAAATGTCGGTCTGGATATGCCGGAAACGCTTGATGATTTCTATGAAGTGCTGAAAGCCTTTAAGGAAAAAGATCCTGACGGAAACGGCAAGGATGATACGTACGGCATGGTCGTGCCGAAATGGATGGGACTCGGCAACGGAAGCCCATGGGATGTTCTGCAAATCTGGTTCGGCGCTCCGAACCGCTACGGTGTTGAAAACGAAAAGCTGATTCCGGATTTTACAACGAAGGAATACATGGATGCGCTCACGTTTTTTAAAAAGCTCTATGATGAGGGATTGATCAATAAGGACTTTGCTGTCATGGATTCTGCGAAGTGGAATGATCCGGTTGTAAAAGGAAAAGCGGGTGTCATCGTTGATACAGGCTCAAGAGCGTCTCAAATCCAAAGCGCGATGGAGGAGGCGGATGAGTCGAACAAGGATATCATTGATATCGTCGGCTCGCTTGAGGGACCGAATGGCAAGCGCACCTTCCCGACATCTGGTTATTCAGGCATGATCACGATACCAAAATCAAGCGTCAAAACCGAAAAAGAGCTGAAAGAGGTGCTGTCCTTCCTCGATAAGATGAATGATAAGGAAGCGCAGATTCTCACGAACAACGGAGTGAAGGGCCGCAATTACGAGCTCAAGGACGGCGTATTCACCTCACTTGAAAAAAACAATAAATCTCTCCTGTATGAGCATGAAGGCTTGGCACAGTTCAGCATGTCGATTCCGAAAAGCGAGTATTACATCGAAGACCAGAAAACCAAGCTCTTCCAGCATCGCAAGGACATCATAACCGAAGGAGAAAAAATAGCCGTCTTTAACCCTGCTGAGTCGCTTGTATCTGATGTCTATACCCAAAAAGGAGCCCAGCTTGACAACATCATCCTCGACGCGAGAACACAATTTATCATTGGAGAAATTGATGAAAAAGGGTTCGATGATGCGGTGGAGCTTTGGAAAAAAAGCGGCGGCAATGAACTGATGAAGGACTTGAACAAATTGTACCAATCGTCAAAATAAACCGATGCGCCTGCCTTTCGGCGGGCGCCCCGGTATCACGAAAGGAGAACAGATATGGAAACAGTGCCGAAGAAGGGAGATGCACCTGTTCTCACCGCTGGAAAAGGTATCAGCTGGATGGCTGCGCTCAAACGGGACAAATGGCTTTATCTTCTTCTTATTCCCGGTCTGCTTTATTTCTTGATTTTCAAATACTTGCCGATGTGGGGTGTGCTGATCGCTTTTAAAGACTATTCGCCATATCTCGGCTTCTGGAAAAGCGAATGGGTCGGCTTTGATTATTTCAAAGACTTTTTTATGAATCCGGATTTTTTCCGGCTGCTGCGCAACACCCTCATGCTGGCGAGCCTGGATCTTTTGTTTGCCTTTCCCGCGCCTCTCATTTTGGCTCTGCTTTTGAATGAGGTAAGAAAGGCCGTGTATAAAAGATGTATCCAAACCTTTATTTACGTACCCCATTTTGTATCATGGACAATTGTGGTCAGCATCACCTTCGTTTTCTTTACTGTCGATACAGGTGTGATCAACAAATTGATTATGAGCCTGACAGGTGAGCAGATTTCTTTCTTGTCGGATGCAGACTGGTTCCGGCCAATGATTGTGATGCAAAGCATTTGGAAGGAGACGGGCTGGGGAACGATTCTATTTTTGGCAGCGCTTGCTACGGTTGATCAAGAGCAGTATGAAGCGGCCATCATGGACGGAGCGGGGCGGTTCAGGAGAATGTGGCATATTACGCTGCCGGCGATTAGAAGCACTATTATCGTTTTGTTGATTTTAAGAATCGGCAGCTTTTTGAATCTTGGCTTTGAACAGGTGTATTTGATGACGAACTCGCTCAACCGCAGTGTGGCTGACATCTTCGACACGTATGTGTACATGATGGGGATTACCCAAGGGGCGTATAGCTACAGCACGGCGGTCGGTTTGTTTAAGTCAGTTGTCGGGATTATCTTGATTTTTGGCGCCAATTACATTGCGAAAAAGTTTGATCAGGAAGGATTGTTTTAGAGGAGGGAGAGGTATGGCTGAAATTCACACGATGCACAACACCAAAGCCGGACGGGTGTTTGACGTCTGCAACATTCTGTTTCTCGGCGGTGTCGGCGCGATTACCATTTTGCCGTTTTTGTATATTATCGCCGGTTCCTTTGCGACAGAAGCGGAACTCGCCCAGCGGAGCTTCTTTATTTTCCCGAAAACCTTTACACTTGATGCTTACAAGTATGTGTTTTCGACACCGACGTTCCTTCGAAGCATGGGTGTGTCCATCTTCATCACCGTGGTCGGGACGGCTGTACAGCTGTTTTTCACCTTCACAATGGCGTATCCGCTGGCGAAGCGGCATGTGAAGGGACGGAATCTGCTGTTGAATCTGGTGATTTTCTCCATGCTGTTTTCAGGCGGCATGATTCCGACGTACCTTGTCGTAAAATCACTTGGCCTTTTGGATACGTATTGGGCATTGATTCTGCCGATGGCGATTAATCCGTTCAACCTTATTATTATCAAAAACTTCTTTCAGCAGCTGCCGCGCGAGCTGGAGGAATCAGCAAAAATTGACGGCTGTTCCGAAATCGGCGTCTTCTGGCGGATCGCCCTGCCACTGTCAAAGCCAGTCATAGCGACCTTTGCGCTGTTTTATGCGGTCGGGATTTGGAATGATTTCTTCCACGCTCTCTTATATATCAATGACAGTGCAAAATGGCCGCTGCAAATGGTGCTTCGCCAAGTCACGATTTTATCGGATTTAACGGCGACCAATGGCGATACGATGCAAAATGCCGTTCCGCCGGAGCAGGGAATTAAACTCGCTGTCATTGTCATAGCGACGCTGCCGATTTTGGCGGTCTATCCATTTTTACAAAAACACTTTGCAAAGGGAATGCTGATCGGTTCGGTGAAAGGCTGAGAAAGGGAGTGTTTCATATCAGTACATTAGATCAGATTAAGATTGCCTATATCGGCGGGGGGTCCCAAGGCTGGGCCAGAAGCCTGATGAGTGATTTGTCGATTGATGAACGGATGTCAGGCACGGTGGCGCTCTATGATCTTGATTTTGAAGCCGCTCAGAAAAATGAAGTGATCGGCAATCACAGCGGGAACGGCAGATGGAGATATGAGGCTGTTTCTACTTTGAAAAAGGCGTTATCAGCCGCGGATATCGTCATTATTTCCATTTTGCCGGGATCACTGGATGATATGGAAGTCGATGTCCACTTGCCTGAGCGCTGCGGTATTTATCAGTCTGTAGGTGATACTGTCGGGCCTGGAGGGATCATCAGGGGCTTGCGTGCTGTGCCGATATTTGCGGAAATTGCCCGGGCAATAAGAGACTACGCACCTGAATCATGGGTCATTAATTATACAAACCCGATGTCTGTCTGTACAAGAGTGCTGTATAAAGTGTTTCCCGGCATCAAAGCGATTGGCTGCTGCCACGAGGTATTCGGGACGCAAAAGTTATTGGCGGAAATGGTCACGGAAAGGCTGGGGATTGAGGTGCCGCGGCGTGAGGATATCCGCGTTAATGTGCTCGGCATTAACCATTTTACATGGATCACAAAAGCCTCTTACCGCCATATTGACCTGCTGCCTATATTCCGTGAATTCAGCGCGCACTATGGGGAATCAGGATATGAGCTGGAGGGGGAAAGCTGGAGGGACAGCGTCTTTTGTTCGGCACACCGTGTTGCGTTTGATTTATTTGAAACGTATGGCGCCATCCCTGCTGCGGGAGACAGGCATCTGGCAGAGTTTCTTCCCGGCCCATACCTCAAACAGCCTGAAGTATGGAAATTTCATCTCACACCTATATCATTCAGAAAACAAGACAGAGCTGAGAAACGACAAGAAACAGAACGGTTGATCGTGCAACAACGGGGCGTTGCTGAGAAAGCTTCGGGAGAAGAAGGCGTGAACATCATAGCGGCTCTTCTCGGATTGGGTGAACTCGTCACAAATGTAAATATGCCGAATCAAGGCCAGGTCTCAAACCTGCCTATACAAGCCATTGTCGAAACAAACGCATTCATCACAAGGAACCGTGTCCAGCCGATTTTGTCCGGAGCGCTTCCGAAAGGTGTGGAAATGCTGGCGGCTAGGCATATATCCAATCAGGAGGCAGTGGCGGACGCAGGTTTAACAAAGGATGCTGGCCTCGCGTTTCAAGCCTTCCTCAATGACCCGCTTGTCCAGATTGACCGCAGTGATGCAGAGCAGCTTTTCAATGACATGCTCCAATTCACCATGCAACGTTGAGCGGAGCTTTTCCGGTTTAGAAAGGAAAGCATTGACCATACTGATAGTATAATCAAGAAGTAGGTGCTATCAATATGGGAAATTATTTAAGCGTTGCGGTAGAACTGGTCTGCGGTCTAGGCATTTTATTTATCATCTTAAAGCTTCTCGGGAAAACCCAATTTTCTCAAATTACGCCGTTTGACTTTATCTCTGCTTTAATTTTAGGAGAATTGGTCGGAAATGCCGTTTACGATCATGAAATCAAAATCAAAGAAATTATTTTTGCTTCGCTATTGTGGGGCGTGCTGATTTATATTATTGAATTTATCACGCAAAAAATGAAATCATCGCGAAAGTTCTTGGAGGGCGAGCCGAATATCGTCATCCGCAAAGGGGAGCTTCAATATAAAGTATTGAAGAAAAATAAGATGGACATTAACCAGCTGCAAAGCCTATTGAGGCAAGCTGGGAGTTTTTCGATCCAAGAAGTAGAATATGCGATTTTGGAAACAAACGGGATGGTCAGTGTGCTTCCAAAATCCGACTTTGACAAACCGACCAATAAGGATTTGCAGATTCCTTCGAAGTCTGTTTCCCTGCCGATCACTTTAATCATAGATGGAGAGGTTGTCCGGGATAATTTGAAGGAAGCAGGTGTGGATGAACAGTGGCTGAAGCAAGAATTGAAAAAGAAGAACATTGATAAGACGGAGGACGTGTTATTTGCAGAATGGCATAAAAATAAGCCGCTGTATACCGTAACATACGAACAAAGCAGATCAACATGACTCTTAGAAAAAAGCTTGCAGCAAGGCGCAAGCTTTTTATTGATTGTATGTCCCTTGTTTGACAGCACGTACATGGTACATGCTCACTTCAGTGCTGATTAGATAGTCAGGCTTTGGTTTGCCTTTGTTTGCTTTGTGGCCGGCGATATGCGCATCGCTTTTTTCCCATTGCTTCCAGCGATCCTCTGATTCCCAGCGAATCATGACAACAACTTCCTCATCACCGCGGCGTACGTTTTTCTCAAGCACTGTCACATCAATTAAACCTTCTTGTTTTTCAATGATTCCTTCAGCGCTGAAACGTTCTATGACTTTATCTGCATAGCCTTCTTTAACCGTCATTTTTCTTAACTGTACAAACATTTGTCTCACTCCAATCATTCTCACATATGAATAATTGTAAATGAAATTCATTCTCAATGTCAAAGAAAGCGCAGGGCGGAATCGAACCGCCGTGCGCAACAGTTTATTCTTTTAATAAAAACACATTTCCGTCTTCGTCCTTAAATTGAACGAAGGTGCCCCACTCCATTTGATTGGGCTCACCGAGAAATTCTACACCGTTTGTCTTCATTTTCTCGTATGTACCAAAGATGTCTTCGCATTCAAACACAATAGAAGCCTTCATTTGCTCTGAGCCTTTCATCATGGCTTTCGGGTAAATGACTAAACGAGTCTCGGCTCCTTTTGGCGCAACCTCCAGCCAGCTTGCTTCAGGTCCCATTGGGTGGTCCGCTGCAATATCAAAGCCTACCTTCTCTGTCCAAAATTGCTTCGCTTTCTGCTGGTCCTCGACATATACAGCAACAGTGCCAATTTGTTTGATCATAGGGAAACCTCCAAGTTGAAAAGATAATAATACTATAACCTGTTTACGGCCGAAGTAACATAAAAAAATCAGCCGGGAAACCGGCTGATTTTTAAAATGAGCAGCTGACAACATCGATGTGATTTGTGTCTAAGGCGAAATAAACCCAGCGGCGCCGTGAGGAATCCCAATAAAAGCCGCCGACGGATCTTCTGCCAAGGATAATTGGGTAGAACCAAAATGAGCGGCCATTGGTTAACCAAACATAGGTAAATCGGAAAAGGCAAGGACGAATGGTGATTGGTTCAACTAACAAAACGGCTCCTTGAGAACCCTGCGGTTTTGGGGGTTTCGCTGGTATTTGGGAAGGAGGAGGTCCCTGCGGCGCACCGCCGAAGCCTGGGCTGGCACCGCTGCCAATACCAGGGCCGGAGCCGCCGCCAAAGCCTGGAACAGCGCCACCGCCAATACCAGGGCCGGAGCCGCCGCCAAAGCCTGGAACAGCACCGCCGCCAATGCCAGGGCCGGAGCCGCCGCCAGAGCCCGGAACAGCACCGCTGCCAATGCCAGGCCATGGATATCGGTATTCATATTCAAAAGCAGGCCAAGGCTCATAAAAATGCCCCGCAAACATATAAGGATCAACATAATACATGTGATAACGTCCTTTCTCATTGTAAACTGTACACTGCAGTTTATGCGGGCGGACTCTTATTGGTGCATTCGCCTAAGGATATGAAGCTGAAATGCTCTCAGAGAGCAGAATCATTTGATTTTTCTCTAGTCTTATTCACAATTCCGATTTATCATTTTATAATGAAAGTGCTTCTATTACGAAAAAGGAGACAGACCGTGAATATCGATCAATTATTATATCAATATATCATAGACAACACTGCGGATATTACTGAGAAATGGTTCAGTTTGCGTTGCCAGCTAAAAGGCGAGCTATATTCCGCCAGCCATTTAAGTGAAGAAACGAAAACACTTTTAACCGAGCAGCATACATTTACCAATATAACAATCGCAAGCGCATTTCTGGAGGATCAAACCGATTTTCAAGACAACATGACAAAATGGGCGGAAAACGTTGCGAAAAACAGGGTAGAGCAGGATGTTCAAGTGCATGAGGTCGTAGAAGCCATATCCAATTCTAGAATCTCATTCTGGGACGCAGTCGCAACATTTATAAAAGAGAATCAGGAGATCGTCACAAATGAGGATGCAGACCGATGGAACCGCATTGTGAATCAGTCGTTCGATAAGCTCATTATTGAATTCTCTGAGCAGTACCAAAAATTCATGCTGATGAGGCTCACATCTCAGCAGGAACTGATCTCAGAGCTTGGCTGCCCGGTCATTTCCATTGCCGATGGAATCGGGATATTGCCGCTTATCGGCTCCATTGATACAAAACGGGCACAGGTCATTTTAGAAACAGTGCCGGTCCGCTGTGTCGAGAGAAAAATCACAAGCCTCGTCGTTGATCTTTCGGGTGTTCCGATTGTGGATACCATGGTGGCTCAGCAATTGTACAACCTGTCTAAAACGCTTTTCTTATTAGGCGTCAAAGCCGTATTTTCAGGGATTCGCCCGGATGTGGCCCAAACATCGATTCAATTGGGGCTTGATTTTAGTGAATATGAAACGTACGGCACGCTGAAGCAGGCATTAGAAAACATGGGTGTCCGCTGTATTGTTGAGGAATTGGAAGAAAACAAATAGGAAGTTTCCAGGCATATGATTGTCCGTCACCGGGTGATCATATGCCTTTTTGATTTGAACAGAAATCACCATTGATTTATCGAAAAAAACATAATATTATAATTCTTATAAGAATACTGTGAATTAAAACCTATTCAACAGGGGGGAAGGTCTTTTGGTTTCAAAATCAACGATTGATCCGGAAGTGATTGAAAAAATCATCAGCTCGCTGGAAACACTCGATTTCGGCACCGTTCAGATTACGGTTCATGATTCTCAGATTACCCAAATTGAGAAAATAGAAAAGCACCGTTTTTCGCTGAAAAGGAAAGAATCAAAATGATAATGTAAAGGGCGTTTGTTTTCATTAAATTCTCCTTAAAACATATACATATTTCATCCAATTTTTATATAATAGACCTTTAAGATCATTTTTTAGGAGGATTTTTGACATGCAAGCTACGGTTCACGAGAGTAAGCAATCGATCATGCAACGCATTTTGACAGTCTTTGTCTTCACTTTGCTGATCGCGACTGTCGGCCTTTTTATCGGCCAATTTGTTCCTGTCGCTTTGATGCTGCCGCTTTCTATTCTTGAAGTGGCGATGATTAGTCTGGCCTTCTGGATGCGCAGAAGAAAAGCGGTCGGGTATGCGTTTGTATATACATTCGCGTTCGTTTCCGGCATTACCTTATTTCCGATCGTCAGCCATTACGCTTCCATCGCCGGCGCCTATGTCGTGCTTGAAGCCTTTGGTTCTACATTTGTCATTTTTGCCGTCTTAGGCACAATCGGCGCAAAAATGAAGAAGGATTTATCCTTCCTGTGGTCATTTCTGCTGGTTGCGGTGCTCGCCCTCGCAGTGGTAGGGATTTTCAACATTTTCAGCCCGTTAAACTCAGCGGCGATGATGGCGTATTCCGTGATCGGAACCATCGTCTTTTCCCTTTACATTTTGTATGATTTGAACCAAATCAAACACCGCCACATTACGGAAGACTTGATTCCGGTTATGGCGTTATCGCTGTACCTTGACTTTATCAACTTATTCATCAACCTGCTTCGCTTCTTTGGCATTTTGAGCAGTGATGATTAATGAAAAAGCGCCTGTCTTTGGATAGGCGCTTTTTGCCATACACAAAAAGGCAGGTGGAGTCGTGCGTCTGTCATGTTGTCAGGCGTGCTATTGAAGGAGCCGTTTGAGCTTGTGCACATTGCATGTGTCATCGGCGGCATATTTGTTACGGCCATAAAGAAAAAACAGCCGGATGCGTATCCGGCTGCAGAAGAAAAGACGCTATAGCCTGTCCGGATCGGACAGGTTTTTTAGTCTTTAAACACGCTCAGCCTTTCAAAAAGATCACCAAGCATCTTCACGAACATGTCTTTTTCCTCGTCGCTGTAGTTTTCCATGACAGCGGATATTTTGCTGAAATGGCCGGGCAGAAATTGCTTCAGGCGTGCTTTGCCTTCTGTTGTCAGTTCAATGCTGATTTTTCGTTTATCCTCTGTGTGATGCCTGCGGCTGACAAAACCGTCCCTCGCCAGCCCGTCCAGCAGGCCTGTAATCGTCGCTTTCGTGACGTTTGACTGTTTGGCAAGCTCTGTCGGACTTAACCTATGTTCCTTGGCATCAAAGAGCAGCATCAGGCGATCGAGGATGCCATCGCCCTCGCCGAAGAACTCCAAAAACACGCCGACCACGAAACAGCATTACTGGCGTACTACAAAAGAAGAGCCCCACGAGCGCTCAAAGTCTAGAACTTATCCTCAGAAATCGTCCGCCGCGGGCTGAAAGGAGAGCCGGGAACGGAAGAACTGATTGGGGAGTGCTATGCGGTGTTGAGGGAAGGGTATTAAATAGGAAAAGTCCAGAAAGTGATTTCTGGACTTTTTTATTCTTGCTCTGTTTTATTCCTTATCCGCTCAATCACCTCATGCAGTCCCTCAGGCTTATAAAACTCCACCGGTGAACTGCCTTTCTCAAACGAAATTGTCTCGGCTTCAATCAGCGCGACATAGCGCCCGTTTACTTTTGCGAGATGAATAGAATCGCCAAAATCTGCTAGCAATCCCTTAATCTCTGTTTCTCCGACTTTCATTTTCAGCTGGGCCTCTGGCGTGTGCTCGATGATTTGGGCGGAGGCTTCGATGACTTGATGGGTGTCGAGGCGCTCTTGGATTTCCCGCTTTTCGCTTGCTTCCCAAATCTCAATGTCGTGCTCGAACTGCTTGAGCTCTTCGCTGTTGTCTTCAAATGTCTCGTAGACGTGCTCCTGTACCATGTTCATGACCTGATTTTTCATGATTTCCGGCATCGATTCGCCGTACTCGACGAATTTCAGAAAGTCCTCAAAATAGCGGGCGTGCGAGGCCTGATGGATTTTTAGCTCACCTTCTTCGACCATTCCTTCCTCTGGCATGTACGGGTATTGGATGCTTTTCATGTTTTTTGTCGTGATCGCCATTTCGACTTTTTTAATGAGAGAAGACGTGTCAGAGATGCGGGCGACCTTCGGCTCAAAGTCACATTTCATAATAAAGACAAATGACTCGTCAAAGTATTTTCTCGGCACGGCCGAAGCGACGAGAAACACGCCGCCGCGAACCGCGCTTGTGTCAAGGTACGTGCGGACGAACTGCTCGCTCAGCTCATTGAAGTCTTCTTTTGTTTCCGCCAGACGCGCGCGGTTGAACATGTTGTAGTTTGGGTTGGAATCGAGCTCGTGGCCGGGCTCGACGATAAAATGGCCGATTTTCGTCGGCACCTGCTCGGACTGCGGATGGCGGTCTGCTTTCCGTTTGACGATTTTTTTCAGTTCCCCGTCGAGAAAGTCCTTCAGCTCGCTTTCTTCAAATTCGCCCGTATCAAGGGTCTGGAAGTGCTTGAACTGCTTGTTCGCCTGCTCATCTTTGCCTTCCACCTGTATGACATAAAAGGATAAAAACCGAATTTCAAAATCCATATATAAACTCACCTTATTCGCGTATTGTACAGCTTCTCAAGTATAGAAAAAACAGCGATCATGCGTCAATTGGGAGAACGGAATAATCATGACCATGAAAGGGAAATGTAGTCAAATAGAAGGCATCTCATACGGAAAGGAATGGTTCGATGAAGGAAACAAGCCCGATTCCTCAGCCGAAGACGTTTGGGCCGCTCGGCAATTTGCCTTTAATCGATAAAGACAAGCCGACGCTTTCGCTGATCAAACTGGCGGAAGAACAGGGCCCGATTTTTCAAATCCATACACCCGCGGGCACGACCATTGTAGTGTCCGGCCACGAATTGGTGAAAGAGGTTTGTGATGAAGAACGGTTTGATAAAAGCATTGAAGGCGCCTTGGAAAAGGTTCGCGCGTTTTCCGGTGACGGATTGTTTACGAGCTGGACGCATGAGCCTAACTGGAGAAAAGCGCACAACATTTTGATGCCGACGTTCAGCCAGCGGGCCATGAAGGACTATCATGAGAAAATGGTCGATATCGCTGTTCAGCTCATCCAAAAATGGGCAAGGCTCAATCCGAATGAAGCAGTCGATGTCCCGGGAGATATGACCCGGCTGACGCTCGACACCATTGGGCTATGCGGGTTTAACTACCGCTTTAACAGTTACTACAGAGAAACGCCCCACCCGTTTATCAACAGCATGGTGCGGGCGCTTGATGAAGCGATGCATCAAATGCAGCGGCTTGATGTTCAAGATAAGCTTATGGTCAGAACAAAGCGGCAATTCCGCCATGATATTCAAACGATGTTTTCGTTAGTCGACAGCATTATTGCAGAGCGCAGGGCGAATGGAGACCAGGATGAAAAAGATTTGCTCGCCCGCATGCTGAATGTGGAAGATCCGGAAACGGGTGAAAAGCTCGACGACGAAAATATCCGCTTTCAAATCATTACGTTTTTGATTGCCGGCCATGAAACAACGAGCGGCCTGCTTTCCTTTGCGACTTACTTTTTATTGAAGCATCCTGACAAACTGAAAAAGGCGTATGAAGAGGTCGATCGGGTGCTGACGGATGCAGCGCCGACCTATAAACAAGTGCTGGAGCTTACATACATACGGATGATTTTAAATGAATCACTGCGCTTATGGCCGACAGCTCCGGCTTTCAGCCTTTATCCAAAAGAAGACACAGTCATTGGCGGAAAATTTCCGATCACGACGAATGACAGAATTTCTGTGCTGATTCCGCAGCTTCATCGTGATCGAGACGCTTGGGGAAAGGACGCAGAAGAATTCCGGCCGGAACGGTTTGAGCATCAGGACCAAGTGCCTCATCATGCGTACAAACCATTCGGAAATGGACAACGGGCCTGTATCGGCATGCAGTTTGCCCTTCATGAAGCCACACTTGTGTTAGGCATGATTCTAAAATATTTCACATTGATTGATCATGAGAATTATGAGCTTGATATCAAACAAACCTTAACACTTAAGCCGGGCGATTTTCACATCAGGGTTCAAAGCCGTCATCAGGAAGCCATTCATGCAGACGTCCAGGCAGCTGAAAAAGCCGCGCCTGATGAGCAAAAGGAGAAAACGGAAGCAAAGGGTGCATCGGTCATCGGTCTTAACAACCGCCCGCTTCTCGTGCTGTACGGCTCAGATACCGGCACCGCAGAAGGCGTCGCCCGGGAGCTTGCTGATACTGCCAGTCTTCACGGCGTAAGGACAGAGACAGCACCTCTGAACGACCGGATTGGAAAGCTGCCGAAAGAGGGAGCAGTTGTCATTGTGACCTCGTCTTATAATGGAAAACCGCCAAGCAATGCCGGACAGTTCGTGCAGTGGCTTCAAGAAATCAAACCGGGTGAGCTTGAGGGCGTCCATTACGCGGTATTTGGCTGCGGCGACCACAACTGGGCGAGCACGTATCAATACGTGCCGAGATTCATTGATGAGCAGCTTGCGGAGAAAGGCGCGACTCGGTTTTCTGCGCGCGGGGAAGGGGATGTGAGCGGTGATTTTGAAGGGCAGCTTGACGAGTGGAAAAAAAGCATGTGGGCAGACGCCATTAAGGCATTCGGACTGGAGCTTAATGAAAACGCCGATAAGGAACGAAGCACGCTGAGCCTTCAGTTTGTCAGAGGGCTGGGCGAGTCTCCGCTGGCTAGATCGTACGAAGCCTCTCACGCATCCATTGCTGAAAATCGTGAACTTCAGTCTGCGGACAGCGATCGAAGCACCCGCCATATCGAAATCGCATTGCCGCCGGATGTTGAATATCAAGAGGGCGACCATCTTGGCGTATTGCCAAAAAACAGCCAAACCAATGTCAGCCGGATTCTCCACAGATTCGGTCTGAAGGGAACCGACCAAGTGACATTGTCGGCAAGCGGCCGCAGTGCGGGGCATCTGCCATTGGGCCGTCCTGTCAGCCTGCATGATCTTCTCAGCTACAGCGTCGAGGTGCAGGAAGCAGCCACAAGAGCGCAAATACGTGAACTGGCGTCATTTACAGTGTGTCCGCCGCATAGGCGCGAATTAGAAGAACTGTCAGCAGAGGGTGTTTATCAGGAGCAAATATTGAAAAAACGAATTTCCATGCTGGATCTGCTTGAAAAGTATGAAGCGTGTGACATGCCGTTTGAACGATTTTTAGAGCTTTTACGGCCGTTAAAACCGAGATACTATTCGATTTCAAGCTCTCCAAGAGTGAATCCGCGGCAAGCATCAATCACAGTCGGTGTCGTGCGCGGCCCTGCGTGGAGCGGCCGTGGCGAATACAGGGGCGTGGCTTCAAATGATTTAGCTGAGCGCCAAGCCGGTGATGATGTCGTGATGTTTGTCCGCACACCGGAATCCCGGTTTCAGCTTCCAGAAGATCCTGAAACTCCAATCATTATGGTCGGACCAGGCACCGGAGTCGCACCATTCCGCGGTTTCCTTCAAGCCCGCGAAGTTTTAAAGCGGGAAGGGAAAACGCTCGGTGAAGCTCATCTCTATTTTGGATGCAGGAACGATCGTGATTTTATATACCGCGATGAACTTGAGCAGTTTGAAAAAGACGGAATCGTCACTGTCCACACAGCCTTTTCCCGTAAAGAAGGCATACCGAAAACGTATGTCCAGCATGTAATGGCTGACCATGCAGAAACGTTAATATCGATCCTTGACCGCGGAGGCAGGCTTTATGTATGCGGTGATGGCAGCAAAATGGCCCCGGATGTGGAGGCGGCACTGCAAAAGGCGTATCAGTCTGTTCATGGCACCGGGGAGCAAGAAGCGCAAAACTGGCTGAGACATCTGCAGGATACCGGTATGTACACCAAAGATGTCTGGGCAGGGATATAGATAAAGAAGACTGGGAACATCCAGTCTTTCAGCGTGTCGGCAAACCCTCGCATTCGTTGTCAGGACTGCGCTTCGGTGCTCAATGCGAAGTGGATCAACGGCTAAATTCTCAGGCGTCCTGCCTAAACGCCGTCGTCATCACATCCTGTGAATATCCGCTCCTATGCTCGTCCTTCCTAGACTTCAAGGGTTTTCAATCACGCTGAAAAGATGACAAAATCCTAAAATGAAAACCATTTTAGGATTTTGTCAACAATCTGGAAGACTGGAGACATCCAGTCTTTTTTGTCCTTTCGAAAAAATAGTGATCGCGCTAAACGTTGATGCATACAATAACTTCAGTCCGCCGGAAGGGCGGGCTGTCTGCAAAACCTATTTTTCGTTTTTGCTAGTTTATGTTATTCTTATACTCGGTATCTATTTCTTTTTTCAAAGGCACACATGACAAAAGAAATCCTTTTTTTATTTCGGAGAAAAAAATGTGAAACGAAATGAAGGTTTCTTTCGTCCAGTGATTGGTTTCCAAATGGTTGTAATAAAAATGATATGGTGCGTAACATAAATATTCCGGCTTGCCGCGGTGTATTTCTTGTTGTGTGATGCCTTGATTTTGTTTGGAAAGAAGGAATTGGAAGGCAGGATATAAAGAGCAGGTAAATATGAATGAAGAACTTAAAGTGTTTAAGAAAGTAGAGGTTGCCATGAAGAAACTTTTTTCTTACAAACTTAGCTTTTTTGTGCTGGCTGTTATACTGTTTTGGGCAAAAACGTATTTATCCTACAAGACTGAGTTTAATCTTGGGGTAAAAGGCACAACTCAGGAGATCCTCCTGATATTTAACCCATTCTCAAGCGCCGTCTTCTTTTTAGGACTGGCTTTGCTGGCGAAAGGGCGTAAATCAGCCATTATTATGCTGATTATCGATTTCTTGATGACATTTGTGTTATATGCAAATATTTTATTCTATCGTTTCTTTGACGATTTCTTGACGTTCCCGAACATTAAACAGTCTGGAAACGTTGGAAACATGGGAGACGGGATTTTCAGTATCATGGCCGGTCATGATATTTTCTATTTCTTAGATATTATCATTTTGATTGCGGTATTGATCTGGAGACCTGAATTAAAAGAATACAAAATGAAAAAACGCTTTGCATCTTTAGTGATCCTTTCTGGGATCGCACTGTTTTTCATCAACCTGCACTATGCGGAAAAAGACCGTCCGCAGCTGCTGACAAGAACGTTTGACCGCAATTATATTGTGAAATATTTAGGTTTATACAACTACACCATTTATGACGGTGTACAGACGGCTCAAACAGAAACGCAACGGGCCTATGCAAGCAGCGATGATTTAACAAGCGTCGAGAATTACACGACGTCTCATTATGCGAAACCGAACGCCGAGTACTTCGGCTCTGCCAAAGGCAAAAATATCATTAAAATTCACCTCGAAAGCTTCCAGTCATTCCTGATTGACTACAAGCTAAACGGTGAAGAGGTGACGCCTTTCTTAAATAAGCTTGCGCACGGCGGGGAAGATGTGACGTATTTTGATAACTTCTTCCATCAGACAGGCCAGGGAAAAACATCTGATGCCGAGCTGACAATGGATAACTCGATCTTCGGTCTTCCTGAAGGCTCCGCGTTTGTGACGAAAGGCGAAAACACCTACCAGTCGCTTCCTGCGATTTTAGACCAGAAGGAAGGCTATACAAGCGCCGTCCTGCATGGTGATTACAAATCGTTCTGGAACCGTGACCAGATTTACAAACATATCGGATATGACAAGTTCTTCGACGCAAGCACGTATGATATGTCAGATGAAAATGTGATTAATATGGGGCTTAAGGATAAGCCGTTCTTTACAGAATCGATTCCAAAGCTTGAATCTCTTAAACAGCCATTTTATGCGCATTTGATTACATTGACAAACCATTATCCGTTTAACCTTGATGAAAAAGACGCGTCTCTTAAAAAAGCGACAACAGGCGATAACACAGTTGACAGCTACTTCCAGACAGCGCGTTACCTTGACGAAGCGCTTGAGCAATTCTTCAAGGAGCTGAAGGAAGCCGGCCTGTATGACAACTCAGTCATCATGATTTACGGTGACCATAACGGTATTTCTGAAAACCATAACCGAGCGATGAAAGAGATTCTTGGAAAAGAGATTACAGATTATCAAAACGCACAGAACCAGCGTGTGCCGCTGATGATCCGCGTTCCTGGCAAAAAAGGCGGAGTGAACCATACGTATGGCGGCGAAATTGACGTTATGCCGACACTTCTGCACTTAGAAGGAATTGATTCTCAGAAATATATCAACTTTGGTACTGATTTATTCTCTAAAGACCACGACGATACGGTGGCATTCAGAAACGGAGACTTCGTAACGCCGAAGTACACATCAGTCGACAATATCATTTACGATACGAAGACAGGTGAAAAACTGAAAGCGAATGAAGAAACGAAGAATCTGAAAACAAGAGTGACCCAGCAGCTGAGTCTTTCAGACAGTGTCCTGTACAAAGACTTGCTGAGGTTCCATAAACTAAGTGATTTCACAGCCGTTGATCCGTCTGACTATCATTACGGCAAGGAAAAAGAAATCAAATAAAGATGAGAAAGAGCCTTGAGCGGGCGCATTGCCTTCGCTGAAGGCTCTTTTTTTTGGTTACATAACCAACTTGAAAAAATAGATTCTATTTGGTCACCAAGGCCGTCTTTCTCTCATATCATTACAGTAGATTTTGAAACCGGATTGAAATCGGACAAATTATCGGGGAAATGCCTTGATAGATTGTGAAGATGTACCAGGTTTCGAACTCAATATTCATAGAGATGAGGGGTAGAGATGAAAGCGGTCATTCTCTGCGGCGGAAAAGGAACGAGAATGAGTGAAGTCACGAATGACATTCCTAAACCGCTCGCCATGATAGGCGGCAAACCGATTCTATGGCATATTATGAAAATTTATCAGTACTACGGAGTAAACGAGTTTATTCTGCTTTTGGGCTATAAAGGAGAAAAAATCAAGGAATACTTTCTCGACTATGAATGGAAGCACAACAGCCTGACACTCGACAGCTCTACGGGAGAGGTACAGATGCTGGGGCAGCCTGAAACGTGGAAAATTACGTTTTTGGAGACTGGGGAAGATACGCTGACAGCCGGAAGAATCTTGCAGGCGAAAGACTATATCGGTGATGAAACATTTCTGCTTACCTATGGGGACGGGCTGGCCAATATCAATCTTTTCCATCTCATCAGCTATCATCAGACAAAAGGTGCTGCCGCGACTGTCACCGGCATTGACAAAGTCTCGCAGTTTGGCACCTTGACGGTTGAGGACGGCATGGCGAAAACATTTTCTGAGAAGACATCAAGTGACGGAATCATCAACGGCGGATTCTTCGTTCTCAGTCCAAAGGTTTTCGATTATTTGCCGAAGGACGGGAACGCGATGTTCGAAGATGAACCGCTGAAGAACCTTGCCAAAGACGGAGAGCTTGCTGTGTACCGCCATTACGGATTTTGGACGGCTATTGATACGTATAAAAATCTCTTAGAAGTCAACAAAATGTGGAATCAAGGACAACAAGTATGGAAGGTATGGTGAATCGATTTGAGTTTCTGGAAAAATAAAAACGTATTTGTCACGGGATGCACAGGTCTTTTAGGAAGCTATTTGGTGAAAGAGCTGATTGAACAGGGCGCAAACGTTACGGGGCTTGTCAGGGATCATGTGCCTCAATCCAATCTTTATCAGGGAGAACATATCAAGAAAATGAACATCGTGCGGGGCTCTCTTGAGGACTTGGCTGTGATTGAACGCGCGCTTGGCGAGTATGAGATCGACACTGTCTTTCATCTTGCTGCACAAGCGATTGTCGGCGTGGCAAACCGCAACCCGATTTCTACCTTTGAAGCGAATATCCTCGGCACATGGAATATTCTCGAAGCCTGCCGCAAGCATCCGTTAATTAAGCGGGTCATTGTCGCTTCAAGTGATAAAGCTTACGGCGATCAAGAAAACCTTCCATACGATGAAAACATGCCGCTGCAAGGCAAGCACCCGTACGACGTCTCAAAAAGCTGCGCAGATCTGATCAGCCACACCTATTTTCACACGTACGGGCTTCCGGTCTGCATTACGCGCTGCGGAAACTTATACGGCGGCGGAGATTTGAACTTCAACCGCATCATTCCTCAGACGATTCAGCTTGTGCTGAACGGGGAAGCGCCGGAAATCCGAAGCGACGGTACCTTTGTACGGGACTACTTCTATATTGAAGACGCCGTTCAGGCTTATCTGCTTCTTGCAGAAAAAATGGAAGAAAACAATCTTGCCGGAGAGGCCTTTAACTTCAGCAATGAGATCCAGCTGACCGTACTTGAACTGGTAGAGAAAATATTAAAGAAAATGAACAGTAATCTGAAACCTAAGGTGCTGAATCAGGGAAGCAATGAAATCAAACATCAATATTTATCCGCGGAAAAAGCAAGAAAGCTGCTGAATTGGACACCGGCCTACACTATTGATGAGGGACTTGAAAAAACGATTGAGTGGTATACGGAATTCTTCAAAAAGTAATGTGAAACGAGGTGAACAAGACTGTGACCAGCGCGTATTGCACCGTTTTATCAAAAGGAAGATTATATCAGGCAGTCGCTTTGTTTAAGTCGTTAGAGCAAGTTGATCAAGACAGTCCCATTTTTATACTTTGCATGGATGAAGATACGCACCGCGTGTTACAGAAGCTGAAGATGAAGCAGCTGAACCTTGTGCCGGTGGCCGCTCTTGAAAATGAATTGCTGCTGAAGCTGAAGGAAACTAGAGATCAAAGTGAGTATTGCTGGACGATGAAGCCGATCTTTCTGCAAGCTGTGCTGAACAGCAATCCTGAGCTGGAGCGTGTGACGTATATTGACGGGGATCTCTTTTTCTATGCAGATCCATCGCCGATTTTTGAAAACCAGCCGGACTGCTCGGTGCTGCTTTCACGGGGGGATATTGTAATCCCTTCTTTTGAGAAAGAGCAGATTGACATGCTGCAGCGTCTTTTAGGCAGATATAATTCCGGGTTTATCAGCTTCAAGCATGATGATGCAGGCACGGATTGCTTGGAGTGGTGGAAGGAACGCTGTCTTGAGGAATGCAAAAATGCACCGGGTGAAGGAAAATTCGGTGACCAAGGCTATTTGGATTATATGTCTGAGCTGTTTCCGAATGTGTGTGACATTACAACACCCGGCGTGAACATCGGGCATTGGAATTATGGGCAGCATACGTTTTCCTGGAAAGATGGCCGGATCGTGCTGGAGGATGGCAGTCCGCTGATCTTTTATCATTTCAGCGGATACCGAATCGTCAGCATCAATGAAATCAAACAGATTCATGAAACAACCCGCACAGATCTGCCGTTTGTGCATGAACTGTATCAAGAGACACTGCCGCATATCATTCAGCACATGAAAACGTTAGACCCTGAATTTAACGGTTTTGCTTCAAAAGATGACAACAAATAAATGAGTAAATACAGGAAGTGAAAATGAAGTGAAAGCAAGCGTTATTATTCCTGCATATAATTCGAAGGAGCGTCTTTACAACAGCCTTCTGTCATTAAACCAGCAGGAGTGCGATGAAGAATTCGAAGTCATTGTAGCGGACAATGGCTCTGAGGACGGGACGCTCTCGATGCTTGAGTCATTTCAAGCTGATTTTCCGCTGATCTTTACACGGATTAAAGAAAACAGGGGCATTGCGTACGGACGAAATCAGGCGCTTCGCAATGCCAGAGGAGACATCCTGATTTTCCATGACAGCGATATGCTTGCGGCAAAGGACCTTGTGGCAAAACATATTAAAGCCCATGAGAACGAAGAGAATCTCGTCGTGTGCGGGTTGTTTTGGAAACGGATCTACAGTTTTTACTATGAACGATTTGAAGAAGAACATAAGGAACAGCTCGCAAAGCTCACAGGTGAAATGCCGAAGAAAGACAAACAAAAGCTGCTGGAGGAAGCGGACATCAAAAACGGAAGCTTTCTTGATAAAAGCTTTGACCTCGATACCGACTTTATAGACGTGCTCAAGAAGATTTTAGATGAGTACGGCGATGACTTGAAAGGCTATCATATGCCATGGCGCTTTTTTATCACGAATAATTCCTCTGTGAAACGCAAGCATGTGGTTGACCTCGGTTTATTTGACGAAGGCATTGTGCGGTACGGGTTTGAGGATTATGACCTCGGGATCAGGCTTCATCAGGCCGGATTGACCTTCAGGCTTCGCCGCGATATTGTCAGTGTTCATCAGGAACATCCAAGCAATTGTAAGTCTGTAGACGATATTCGGGCAAACATTGCCTATATGTGCGATAAATACAATAACATCCGCTCCTTAGACGTTCATCTCGCATTTAATGGGCCGTTCCCGCCTGACATGACGAACAGAATCATGGCTGATATTCAAAAGCTGCTGGAATCACAGAAATATGATATGCTGCTGAATCTGTTTCTTGAGCTTCTGCATGTTGTTAAAGAGCGCAACATTGATCCGGATTGGAGAAAGAAATCCCCAAGGGTGACGGCGAAAAGCTTTGATTTACAAACTGTCCGCAAGCTTCTGCCGAAAGCGAAGAAAAAGCTAGGCGTGAACGATTTTGCCAACGCACTGTATGCGCTTGTCAACGATTTGCTGCACGTGGATCTTAGATCATTGGATGTGGTATAAGTGAGTACATTTCATTTTTCAACGATAGTGTCAAGGACACATATCTTTAAGCTCATGCCTATGATTCATTCTCTCCATGAGCATTGCGATGATTTTCATTTATATGTGCTGTGTGTCGACCAGAAAGCGTATGAATTGCTTCAGCACGTTCCATGGGAGCATGTCACCTTTGTGCAGCTGCATGAAATGGAAGACCCGGAGCTGCTGAAAGCGAAAAGCAACAGAACGTTTCATGAATATTGCTGGACGTTAAAGCCCGCCTTTTTGTTTCATGTGATGAGCAAGTGGGATGACGCTGAATACTTTGCCCATATGGATACGGATCTATTTTTCTTTTCTGATCCGGCGCGTATTTTTGCAGAAAACCCAACGGCGTCTCTGTATTTGACTGATCATCGTAATTCGCCGCGCTTCATGTCCTACTACGACCGAACCGGACGCTTTAATACAGGCTTTGTCGGTGCCGGTAATACAAAGGAAGCATATGAAGCGGTGTGGCAGTGGAGACAGGACTGTATTGAATTTTGCACGGTCGAAATGGATACGGAACGAAAGACATACGGTGATCAAAGGTATGTGGAGAAATGGCCGGCGCAGTTTAAAGGTGTTCATGTTGTCAAATCAATAGGAGCCAATACAGCGCTTTGGAATATCGAAAACTATAAGGTCGGGCAAAAGGACGGCCGCGTGTATATAGATGAAACGCCGCTGATTTTCTATCATTTCTCAGGGTTTACACTGGTGACAGAAAAAGAGTTTAATCTTTGCTGGTACTACCGGATTGAAGACGAAGCAACAATTGAGATGATTTATATGCCGTATATATTAAATCTGAAAAGATGGATTGATGAAATACAGTCGGCGTTTCCGGACTTTGCGGATGGCTTTATCCCGAAGCACGCAGTGCCTGACACTCATTTTATCCAGTTGGATTAAAAAAACCCTGCCGTCTGGCAGGGGTTTTTTCAGCTATGCCATTCTCTCAGCTTCTGGTCACTCGGCAATAGGAAGGCAAGGATGCCGAGAACAGGGAGAAAGGCAATGGCGATCATCGTCGGGGTCAGTCCCGCGGCGTCAATCAGAGCGCCCAGCGCCACAGCGCCGATTGCGCCCATCCCGAAGGCAAGCCCGACGGTTAAACCGGACATTGTGCCGATTTTTCCAGGAACTAGCTCCTGTGCGTAGACGACCGTTACAGAAAAGCTCGACATCAGAACCAAGCCAATCAATGCGAGCACGCCATAGGCGAGAACCGGGCCGGCAAATGGCAGCACAATCGCCAGCGGCGCCGAGCATAACAGCGAACCGAGGATAACGAAGCGTTTTCCAAAACGGTCTGCAAGCGGGCCGCCGAGAAACGTGCCGATTGCGCCGAACAGCAAGAAGACAAAAATATAGCTTTGTGCCTGCTGAATGCTTACGTGATAGGTATCCATCGCGTAAAACGTGTAAAAGTTACCGATCGCACTCGTATACCAAGAACGAGCAAAAATGAGAAATATAATAATAATAAGAGCAGATACAACAGATTTGGTGATGGCCGTGTTTTCAGCCGTTTTCTTTTGTTTGCCTGATTTCTGGGCAAGGCTGCCGAGACGTGAGGCGTACCATTTCGCAATATACATGAGAAACATAACAGCAAGCGCGGCGACAAGCGTGAACCAAACAGCGCCGAATTGCCCGAGCGGCACAAGGATCAGCGCGGTGATCAGCGGCGCCATCGCCTGGCCTGAGTTTCCGCCCACCTGATAAATCGACTGGGCGAGCCCGCGTTTTGTGCCGGCGGCCATATACGCCACACGGGAGCCCTCCGGATGGAAAATGGCCGAGCCTAATCCAATGAAAAACACACAGCATAAGATCGTTGCGAATGACGGGGCAAATGCAAGGCCTAAAATGCCAAGCATGCTGGCGGTCAAACCGACTGGCAGCGCATACGGCCGCGGCCGTTTATCGGTATACCAGCCGACAACAGGCTGCATGACGGATGACACCATGTTTAATGTGAAAGCGATGATGCCGAGCTGTGTAAACGTCAGGCTCATGGAGCGTTCCAAAATAGGGAACATGGCCGGAATCACAGCTTGAAGCGAATCGTTGAGCATATGGCAGATTCCGATAATAATCAAAATCGGATACACCGTGGTGCCTGGTTTTTGAACTGTTTTTTCTTTTAACGGGGCGGCGATAGCCAATTGAGTCTCCTCCTTACATATATAACCAAAGCATACCACCATATTATTCATAAGGTGAAGAATTTATCAAGAGGAAAAAAGACTCTTATGAAAGAAACGCCGTCAGCCTGATTAGCAGCTGACGGTATTTTCGATATTCAAAATGTGATATAGCTCTTCAAGCTTACGAATCTCATAGGTTGGTATGACCTCTGGCACATTCGGCTTCATGTCAGGGTTCATCCAGCAAGTATCAAGCCCGGCAAGCTGTCCGCCTTTGATATCAGCAGTTAGTGAATCCCCGATGATTAATGTGTGCTCTGCTGAAAATTGAGGAATCCGTTCAAACACGTAATCGAAATATTCCTTCATCGGCTTTTGGAAGCCTGTGTCTTCAGAAACGAAAATGTCTTTGAAGAATGGAAATAATCCTGAATCACGGAGACGCTTATATTGTGTGTTAGACACACCGTTTGTCACGATGTACAAATCATACTGTTGCTGCAGATTTGAGATGAGATCAAATGCACCGTCAATAAGCTGATGTCCTTCTTCAAGAAAGCGGCGGTATTTTTGCTCAAGCAAGGCGCCGTCCGCCTCGTAACCGTACTCCTTGAGCAAAGCGGGAAAACGCGTGTTTACGACTTCATCCCGTGTCATCTTACCTTCTTCAAAGGCTCTCCAGAGACCTTGATTGATGGTTTTATACTGCGCCTTCATGTCATTTGTTAAAGGAATGTTCTGATCTTCAAACAGCAAACGCAGGGCTAAAGCTTCTGCCGCTTGAAAATCAAGGATGGTATCATCTACATCAAATAATAAAGTGCGGTATCGTTTCATCTGTGTGTCTCCCTTTCCTCATATGTATTCAAAGTATAGCACATAAAAAAAGGAAAAAGCCGGCGGGTGAGGCACCGCCGGCTAAAAAGAGATTATTTGTTTAATAAGCTGTGTTTTCTCGAATATAGGAAGTAAACCAGCGTTCCGACAGCGATCCAGATGACAAATGAAAGCCATGTGACGCCGGGAAGGCTGTACATGAACCAAATGCAGATGCCTGCGCTGATAATCGGCACAACCGGAACGAACGGCACTCTGAAGGACGCCTTGATTTCAGGATGTTTCTTTCTTAGCACAATGACAGCAATAGATATGACCGTAAACGCGGCAAGTGTTCCCATGTTCACCAGATGGGCCAGCGTTCCGAGGTTAATAAAGCCGGCGATTCCCGCTGCAACGATTCCTGTCAGCCATGTGTTGCGGAACGGGGTTTTAAATGACGGATGAACCTTTGCGAACAATCCAGGCAGAAGGCCGTCTCTGCTCATGGCAAATGTCAAACGAACCTGAGCGTACAGCAAAGCGAGCATCACCGTCGTAATCCCGATAATCGCACCGACAGAAATAATTCCGGCAACAGCGTCCTGTCCGACGAATTTCAGCGCAAAGGATACAGGATCTCCGACATTCAATTTGGCATAAGGCATCATGCCTGTCAGCACAAGCGATACCGCGATGTACAGAACCGTGCAGACAGCTAGAGCTGAAATAATGCCGACGGGCATGTTTTTTTGCGGATTTTTCACTTCCTCTGAAGCGTTAGAAACCGCGTCAAACCCAAGGTACGCGAAGAATACAGTGGCAGCGCTAAGAATGACGCCTTTCATCCCGAATGGCATAAAAGGAGACCAGTTGTCCGGTTTTACATAGCCGATGCCGACAATAATGAACAATAAAATGATCGCGATTTTCATCAGTACGATGACGTTGTTAAAGCGTGTGCTTTCCTTGACGCCTCTGCTGACAATCGCGGTGATGAGGAGAATGATCACCGCAGCCGGAAGATTAAATACGGCGCCCGCCGTGCTTCCCGGCGCTCCTGTCAGTGCAGCCGGAATATGAAGATTGAAGCCGGCAAGCAGTGATTGAAAGTATGAAGACCAGCCGGTGGCAACCGCCGACAGTGCAATGACATATTCAAGCATGAGATCCCATCCGATCAAAAAGGCGAGCAGCTCTCCAAGTGTCACGTATGAGTATGAGTATACGCTTCCCGAAATCGGAATTGAAGACGAAAACTCAGCATAACAGAAAGCAGCCAGCGCACAGGCGAGCCCCGCTAAAATAAACGATATGATGAGGGCGGGACCTGCACCGGTCGCTGCCACTGTTCCTGTAATGACAAAAATCCCTGTACCGATGACACAACCGATACCGAGCAAGGTTAAATCAAATGCGCTTAACGTACGGGCAAGGCTTTTTGACTTGCTCTGCGCACTCAATGTTTCAAGCGGTTTTTTTCTAAATAATGAACTCATCAAAAGTTCCTCCTGGAAATATTCAAAATATTCTAATCATTATATACAGTTCTTGTTGTATTATATTGTCGAAATTTGACGCAGTCAATAAAATATTTTTCTGCTTTAAATGATAGAAGCGAAACAGCGTTGTCGTATCATAGGATAGTAATTTTTACTAATCGTATATTCAATTTTATGCAAGATGAACCGATAGAAAAAATAGATTCGCCCATATTTTGATTTGCGGTTATAAAGGAGATGCTGACCATGTTTCAATATGAAGAGTTGAATAAACAGTTTATCGGCGGGAAATGGCAGGAGGGCAGCAGCCCAAATATATTGGAAAACAAAAATCCTTATACTCAAAAAACATTCACAACATTCCGTAAAGCGACTGCTGACGATGTAGATGAAGCGTATCGGGCAGCGGCGCTGGCAAAGAAAAAATGGGATGCGGTCAACCCGTTTGAGAAAAGAACCATTTTAGAAAAAGCCGTCACGTATATTGAAGAAAATGAAGAAGCCATTATTTATTTGATTATGGAGGAGCTAGGCGGTACAAGGCTCAAAGCGGCTTTTGAAATCGGGCTTGTCAAAAACATCATGAAAGAAGCGGCAACGTTCCCAATCCGCATGGAGGGGAAAATTCTTCCGTCCACAATAGATGGTAAGGAAAACAGATTATATCGCGTGCCGGCAGGCGTTGTCGGTGTCATCAGTCCGTTTAACTTCCCATTCTTTTTATCTATGAAATCAGTGGCGCCTGCACTCGGAGCCGGCAATGGCGTTGTGCTAAAGCCGCATGAGGAAACGCCGATTTGCGGAGGAACGCTGATTGCGAAAATTTTTGAGAACGCGGGAATTCCAGCGGGGCTGCTGAATGTTGTTGTCACAGACATTGCTGAAATCGGCGACAGCTTCGTTGAGCATCCAGTGCCGCGGATCATCTCATTTACCGGTTCTACGAAAGTCGGCAGCTACATCGGACAGCTTGCGATGAAGCATTTTAAAAAGCCGCTTCTTGAGCTTGGCGGGAACAGCGCCTTCATCGTACTTGAGGATGCAGATATAGAATATGCGGTCAATGCGGCGGTGTTCAGCCGATTTACACATCAAGGACAGATTTGCATGTCAGCCAACCGCGTGCTTGTTCATTCTTCTATTTATGACAAGTTCCTTGAGCTGTACCAGGCAAAAGTGGAATCGCTGAAAGTCGGCGACCCAATGGATCCTGATACGATTATCGGGCCATTAATCAACAGCAGACAGACGGACGGGCTGATGAAGACTGTAGAGCAAGCAATTGAAGAAGGCGCTGTACCAGTGAAGCTTGGCGGATTTAACGGGACGATCGTGGAACCGACGATCTTAAAAGACGTCAAACCGTTCATGAGCATTGCCAAGGAAGAGCTGTTCGGACCAGTCGTCTCCTTTATGAAGTTTGATTCAGAAGACGAAGCGGTGGATATCGCAAACGAAACCCCGTTTGGCTTGAGCGGTGCCGTACATACGTCAAATCTTGAGCGCGGCGTGGCTTTTGCGAAACGCATTGAAACAGGCATGATTCACGTCAATGACACGACTATCAATGATGAACCGAATGTAGCCTTCGGCGGTGAAAAGCAATCAGGCCTCGGCCGTTTAAACGGTGAGTGGAGCCTCGAAGAATTTACAACGCTGAAATGGATCTCGGTCCAGCACGAAAAACGCAGATTCCCTTATTAATGAAAAGGAGTGAATGGAATTGACCATAAATACGGAAAAAGAAACCGCAGATATTCTGGACGCATTTATCAAAGTAGCCCCTTATTTAAACAGCCTGGTTCAGGATGATATTACAATCGGCATTTATGATACGGAAAAACTGCTCGTGAATATACCGGCTAAAACCTTTTCGCTGAACGTAAAAGCCGGCGATCCGCTGCAGGAAGGGGATATCATCACAGATGCCATCCGAAGCAATCAGAAGAAGACGAGCATGGTTCCGAAAGAATTGTTCGGCTTCCCATTGATCGCGCGTGCCATCCCGCTGCACGACGAGAATGGAAGAGTCATTGGAGGCGTCGGCCTCGGAACGAGCCTTGAGGAGTCGTCAAAGCTGCATGATGTCGCGGAAAGCTTATCAGCTGTCGTTGAACAAACAGCCGCGGCTATTTCCGACATTTCTGAATCAATTAACGGGTTTTCAACTCAAATGTCGGGCATTTCCTCTCAGGCGAAAAAAGTAAGCGAAAGCGCCGGTGAAATCGCCGATATTTCAGTAACTGTTAAAGGCATCTCTGACCAAAGCAATCTGCTCGGCTTGAACGCCGCGATCGAAGCGGCAAGAGCAGGGGAGTCCGGAAAAGGCTTCTCTGTCGTCGCAGATGAGATCAGAAAGCTAGCAACGCATTCAAAAGAAAATGTCGGCCAAATTGACCAGATTACGAAAAAAATCCACAGTCTGCTGAAAGGGCTGGAGGAATCCATTGAGTCGATTAACCAGCATACAGACGGACAAGCCGCTGCTGTTGAACAAATTTCCGCCACAATGCAGGAGATTTCAGGAAGCGCGCAGCATCTTGCAAAAATGGCTGAAAAAGCGCTTGAGGAAGAGTAAAAGACCGGGGACAAACGTCCCCGGTCTTTTTCTATCCTGCATTTCCATGAAATTCGTCTGACGTTTTACTAGTTTTATTCCAGCGGCTGATTTAAAATGTACACATGAACTTACGTGAGGATTGATAGGAACCATGAGCATATTAAAAGCGGAAAATCTTTATAAAACATACGGAGATAAAACATTATTTGACCATATCTCCTTTCATATTGAAGAGAATGAGAGAATCGGATTAATCGGGCCGAACGGAACAGGAAAATCAACGCTGCTGAAAGTGATTGCCGGCTTGGAATCTACCGAAGAAGGAGAAATCACGAAATCCGGAAGCGTGCAGGTCGAATTTCTTCATCAAGACCCGGAGCTGCCTGCGGGGCAAACAGTGCTGGAGCATATCTATTCCGGTGAATCGGCTGTGATGAAAACCTTGCGTGAATATGAAAAAGCGCTGTATGAACTGGGGAAAGATCCCGAAAATGAACAGCGCCAGAAACACCTGCTGGCAGCACAAGCGAAAATGGACGCAAACAATGCATGGGATGCAAACACCTTGGCAAAAACCGTATTGTCTAAGCTGGGCGTCAAAGACGTAACAAAACCGGTCAATGAGCTCTCAGGCGGCCAGAAAAAACGGGTAGCCATTGCCAAAAACTTAATTCAGCCCGCTGATCTGCTCATTTTGGACGAGCCGACAAACCATTTGGATAATGAAACGATTGAGTGGCTTGAAGGGTATTTAAGCCAATATCCCGGCGCCGTCATGCTGGTGACGCACGATAGATATTTCTTAAACCGTGTCACCAACCGCATTTATGAGCTTGAAAGAGGCAGCCTCTACACGTACAAAGGCAACTATGAAGTGTTTTTAGAAAAACGCGCGGAACGGGAAGCGCAGGCTGAGCAAAAGGAAACGAAGCGGCAAAACCTGCTGCGCCGCGAGCTGGCTTGGCTCAGACGAGGAGCGAAAGCCCGCTCAACAAAACAAAAGGCGAGAATTGACCGGGTAGAGACGCTTAAAGAGCAGAAAGGCCCTCAGTCATCAGGTTCACTCGATTTTGCCATTGGCTCGCACCGTCTCGGAAAACAGGTTATTGAAGCGGAGAACGTCATGATCGCTTATGACGGCCGCATGCTCGTCGACCGTTTTAATGAACTTGTCATACCAGGTGAACGGATCGGGATCATCGGGCCGAACGGCATCGGGAAAACAACGCTGTTAAATGCCCTTGCCGGCCGTCATACGCCGGACGGAGGCGATATTACGATCGGACAGACGGTCAGAATCGGCTACTATACTCAGGATCATAGTGAAATGAACGGTGAGTTAAAGGTCATTGACTATATAAAAGAAACGGCGGAGGTCGTAAAAACGGCAGATGGCGATATGATTACAGCTGAACAAATGCTCGAGCGTTTCCTCTTCCCGCGTTCGATGCAGCAGACGTATATCCGCAAGCTGTCCGGCGGGGAAAAACGCCGTTTATACTTGCTTCAGGTTCTCATGCAGGAGCCGAATGTCCTGTTTCTCGATGAGCCGACGAACGATTTGGATACTGAAACATTAAGCGTTCTTGAGGATTATATTGACCAGTTCCCAGGCGTCGTCATCACCGTATCCCATGACCGCTATTTCCTTGACCGCGTCGTCGACCGTTTGATTGTATTTGAAGGAAATGGTGTCATTTCCCGCTTTCAAGGCTCCTACAGCGACTATATGGAGGAGTCAAAAGCGAAAAAAGCGGCCCCAAAACCGGCAGCTGAGGAAAAATCGGCTGAAGCCGAGCCGAAGAAAAAACGGAAAAAGCTTTCTTACAAAGACCAGCTGGAATGGGACGGCATCGAAGATAAAATTGCCCAGCTGGAAGAAAAGCATGAACAGCTCGAAGCTGACATCGCCGCAGCAGGCAGTGATTTTGGCAAAATCCAAGAGCTGATGGCCGAGCAGGCGAAAACTGCGGAAGAACTTGAGGCTGCGATGGACCGCTGGACAGAATTGTCCCTCATGATCGAAGAACTGGAAAGCTAAAAAGTGTGGCCGCAGCAGGCCGCGCTTTTTTTCACATAATGGACAAAAACGAATCGGCCTGCTTATGTTAGGATAAAATTGTGTGTCAGCGGCACATGGAAAACTAACGGAGATGATGAAGTATGACATGGGCGATCGTGATGTTAATTCTCATGAGTCTGGTGAAAATCGTATTAACCTGTCTTCCTACAGGCGTCATAGAATGGCTGCTCGGCAAATTTGAAGTGCACGCCAAGCTGAGTGACGAAAATGCGAGTCTCTCTCTAGATGGAAAACGCCTCGAGGGTGCAGAGAAGCAGAAAGTGATTGATCAATTTAACGAAGCTATCTTCCTGGAAAAATATTATATCTATCCAGGTGATGAAGAGCGTTATTTACATCCGGAAAACGGCGGCACGCCGCTGGTGATAGATACAAAAAAAGGAAAAAAAGACGTGAAGCTGTTCGTGTACCGCTACGACGACCATATCGACGTCGTGAAACAGTACAAGAAGAAAGTGATCGCGTATCGAGTGCTTTCTGAAAGCCTTCAAAAAGAGTCTCTGTCAGTGGCGGGAAGTTTAGCTTAAACAGGAAAGTGAAAGACGGGTGCTTTATGCTGCTCGTCTTTTTTATTGTTTTTTAAAACTTAACGTTTACGTTAAGGTTCAAAAGGTGTATAATGGTAACAGAAACGGCGAAGGGGGATTTACCTTGGAATGGATGAAGATTGATCAAGTGGCCAAAAGAAGCGGACTGACAAAGCGGACCATCCGGTTTTATGAAGAAATCGGCTTGATTCCGGCGCCGAAACGGACAGACGGCGGTGTAAGGCTTTATTCAGAGGATGATATGGAGGAGCTTGAGAAAGTCATCAGCACAAAAGAGGTGCTCGGTTTTTCCCTTCAGGAGCTTCAGCATTTCATGGAAACCAGCCGCCAGCTAGAGTTAAACAAAGAGGGGTATTTGTTGTCACTGGATCCTAAGGAACGGAAAGAAAAACTGGAGGAAATTCAGGAAACCCTGAATCACCAGCTGAGTTTGATTGATGAGAAAATCCGCACATTCCAAAGCTTTAAAGAACGCCTGCAAGGCATGAAAAATAAAGCGGAACGCGCCATTCAATCAATCGAATGAAAAGTTTGTTAAACGCTATTTTTGTAGCGTTTCTTTTAATGGAATAAAGATGGAGGTCAGGTCAAATGGATAAGACAACACAAGTGAATCAGAAAACAGGCTTGCTCAGCCAGCCAAAAGCGGTATGGGCTGTCGCGTTTGCCTGTGTGATTTCTTTTATGGGAATCGGGCTGGTCGATCCAATTCTTCCGGCCATTGCCGCACAATTACATGCTTCACCTAGTGAAGTATCACTCTTGTTTACAAGTTATTTGCTTGTAACCGGATTTATGATGTTTTTCTCAGGAGCCATTTCCAGCCGCATCGGCGCGAAATGGACGTTAATTCTCGGACTTATTTTTATTATTGTGTTTGCGGGGCTTGGCGGCAGCTCAAGCTCAATCGCTCAGTTAGTCGGCTATCGCGGCGGCTGGGGATTAGGGAATGCTTTGTTTATTTCAACAGCGCTTGCGGTCATCGTCGGCGTGTCAGTCGGCGGCAGCGCCCAAGCGATTATTTTGTATGAGGCCGCGCTTGGTCTCGGGATTTCTGTCGGGCCGCTTGCAGGCGGAGAGCTCGGAAGCATTTCATGGCGCGCACCGTTTTTTGGAGTATCTGTCCTGATGTTTATTGCGTTAATCGCGATTTCTTTCATGCTTCCGAAGCTGCCGAAACCGGCGAAACGCGTCGGTGTGTTTGATGCGATGAAGGCACTCAAATATAAAGGCCTGCTGACAATGGCGATATCGGCATTCCTATACAACTTTGGATTTTTTATTTTGCTAGCTTATTCTCCGTTCGTACTGGATTTAGATGAACACGGTCTTGGATATGTCTTCTTCGGCTGGGGCCTTCTGCTGGCGATTACGTCAGTCTTTACGGCGCCGCTCGTGCACAAAGCGCTGGGCACAGTGCGTTCGCTCGTCGTTCTCTTTATCGCCTTTGCGGCCATTCTCGTTATTATGGGGATCTGGACAGACCATCAGACTTTGATTATTACATGTATCGTTGTCGCTGGTGCTGTCCTCGGTATGGTGAATACGATCATGACAACCGCTGTGATGGGTTCTGCGCCGGTTGAACGTTCAATCGCGTCTTCAGCCTACAGCTCAGTCCGCTTCATCGGCGGCGCGCTCGCTCCGTGGATTGCAGGAATGCTGTCAGAACATTTCACTGCAAGCACACCATATACAGTAGGCGGAATCGTCGTTTTTGTCGGCATGCTTGTCCTTCTCATGGGACGTAAACATCTTGCTGGAATTAAGGCGGGGCATTAATAACGAAAGACACTGCGAAGATGCAGTGTCTTTTTATTCGTTATAATGCATCATAATCGAATTGGTGAAGGAAAGGACAACCTTTATGACACAATTTTACTATTTTTCGGCTGAAAACTCCCTTTAGAAACCGGTTTTTTCGGTCAGCAAGAACGGCGTTCGCGGAAAGGGCATCCGCTTCGGTCAGACATTGATGCGGCTGGGATTTATCTTGCAGAAGCTGAGAATGTGTCCGTTCATTTACGATTGCCATTTCAAGTGATGGTTCATGCTGTAGAGGGGACGTTTGCCATGGATAAGGCAAAACCTGACGAATATGATCATAAATGTTTAGAAACGCTCTATCAATACATACACAGCGTCATGAAAAACAGCTTTTCTCGGTCGAGTGGTTTACCGCTTGGGCAGATGAGGAGGATTTTGAGCTGTCTGCCAAAAGAGAGCTGACACTTGATGAATTCACATCTCCATTGCAGCTCATTTTAAAAGACAGAGAGCTTTTGAGAATCGTTCAGAAAAAATGGCAGTAAAAAACCCGCCCTTTAGCAGGCGGGTTTTTTTATAAATTAAAGCACTTTCGTCGTCCAAGACTCGCAGTTCCACGTTTCTGTCGCAATATCCATATAAAAGTCTGGCTCGTGGGAAATGAGCAGAATGGAGCCTTTATATTCTTGCAGGGCGCGCTTGAGCTCTTCCTTGGCATCGACATCCAAGTGGTTTGTCGGCTCATCGAGCACCAGCAGGTTTGTTTCTGAGTTGATTAGCTTGCACAATCTGACTTTCGCTTTTTCGCCTCCGCTTAATACGGAGACGCGGCTTTCGATATGCTTTGTCGTCAGTCCGCATTTTGCCAGAGCGGCACGGATTTCATACTGCGTATAAGAAGGGAATTCGCTCCATACTTCTTCGATGCACGTATTGTTGTTTGTTTCCTTGACCTCTTGCTCGAAATAGCCGGTATAGATGTGCTCACCGCGTTCAACAGAGCCCTCAAGCGGCTGGATTTCGCCAAGCAAACTTTTCAGCAACGTCGTTTTTCCGATCCCGTTTGCGCCGTAAAGGGCGATTTTTTGGCCGCGCTCCATGCGGAGGTTGAGTGGACGGGACAGCGGGGAATCGTAACCGATCACGAGATCCTTCGTTTCGAAAATCAGCTTGCCTGACGTTCTCGCCGGCTTGAAATGGAATTCCGGCTTTGGCTTTTCTGCCGCAAGCTCGATCATATCCATCTTATCGAGTTTCTTTTGGCGCGACATCGCCATGTTTCTCGTGCTGACACGCGCTTTGTTGCGGGCAACGAAATCCTTCAGCTCCGCGACTTCCTGCTGCTGCTTTTTGTAGGCCGCTTCAAGCTGCTGTTTTTTCACCTCGTAGACTTCCATAAACTGATGGTAGTCGCCGACATAGCGTGTCAGCTCTTGATTTTCAACGTGATAAATCAGGTTGATGACGCTGTTTAAGAACGGAATATCGTGGGAAATCAGAATGAACGCGTTCTCGTATTCCTGCAGGTAGCGCTTCAGCCATTCAATATGCTGTTCATCAAGATAGTTGGTCGGCTCATCGAGAAGCAGAATTTCCGGCTTTTCAAGGAGCAGCTTAGCGAGAAGGACCTTTGTGCGCTGTCCGCCGCTCAAATCCGTGACATCGCGCTCTAATCCGATATCGCTCAAGCCGAGGCCGCGGGCGATTTCCTCCACCTTGGAATCAATGACATAAAAATCATTGTTTGTCAGCGCGTCTTGAATGACGCCGACTTCTTCAAGCAGCTTTTCGAGCTCGTCGGGATCAGCCTCGCCCATTTTGTTGTAAATCTCGTTCATTTCCTCTTCCATCGCAAATAAATAATGGAATGCGTCTTTCAGGACGTCGCGAATGGATTTTCCTTTTTCCAGCACGGTATGCTGATCAAGGTATCCGACACGGACATTTTTTGACCATTCGACTTTTCCCTCATCAGGTTCAAGTTTTCCGGTAATAATATTCATGAAGGTTGATTTTCCTTCACCGTTTGCGCCGATCAAGCCGACGTGCTCGCCTTTTAACAGGCGGAAGGAAACGTTATTAAAAATGGCCCGGTCCCCGAAGCCGTGGCTTAAATCCTTTACAGATAAAATACTCATGTTTACACCTCTATCGTTATCAAACACGCACAATCGGCGTGTAATATTCACCCTTTTGATTATAAAGGAGGATTCGGAATGTTGAAAGGTATAGGAAAGAAAAAGAAAAATTGCGTTCCGGGCGAGGTTTTGAGATACTATGGAATAGATTTCAGGAATTGAGGAGAACAAAATGACGCAAACTTGGCCATTTTTACATAATGCACAATCATTTATACAAGAGAATTGGAATGCTTCCGGCTTTCAAACGCCAACCCCTGTTCAAGAGCAGGCAGCCCAGCTGATCATGGACGGAAAGGATGTCATTGCAGAATCGCCGACAGGCACAGGGAAGACGCTGGCGTATGCGCTGCCGGTTTTGGAGCGGATCAAACCAGAGCAAAAGCATCCGCAGGCGGTGATTTTAGCGCCTTCCCGTGAGCTGGTGATGCAGATTTTTCAGGTGATTCAGGATTGGAAAGCGGGCTCAGAGCTGCGCGCGGCTTCCTTAATCGGCGGGGCGAATGTGAAGAAGCAGGTCGAAAAGCTGAAGAAACATCCGCATATCATCGTCGGCACGCCAGGCAGGGTATTTGAACTGATTAAAGCAAAGAAACTCAAAATGCATGAAGTGAAAACGATTGTACTTGATGAAGCGGATCAGCTTATCCTGCCGGAGCATCGCGAGACGATCAAACAAATTATTAAAACGACATTAAGAGACCGCCAGCTTCTATGTTTTTCCGCGACACTCAAAAAGGAAACAGAGGATGTGCTCCGCGAATTGGCGCAAGAGCCTGAGGTGTTGAAGGTACAGCGAAGCAAGGCGGAGGCAGGGAAAGTGAAACATCAATACCTGATTTGCGACCAGCGCGACAAAGTGAAGCTGCTGCAAAAGCTGTCAAGGCTTGAAGGCATGCAGGCACTCGTATTTGTGAGAGACATCGGCAACCTGAGTGTATATGCGGAAAAGCTGGCATATCACCACGTTGAACTCGGCGTTTTGCACAGTGAAGCGAAAAAAATGGAGCGGGCAAAAATCATTTCCGCATTCGAAGACGGAGAGTTTCCTCTTTTATTGGCGACTGACATTGCCGCACGCGGTTTAGACATTGAAAACCTGCCATACGTGATTCATGCTGATATTCCTGATGAAGATGGCTATGTCCACAGATCAGGACGAACAGGCCGGGCCGGAAAAGAAGGAAACGTGCTGAGCCTTGTGACGAAATTGGAGGAATCAAAGCTGAAAAAAATGGCGAAGAAGCTTGGTGTTGAGCTGAGTGAAGCTGTGTATGCAGGCGGAAAACTGAAGACGAAATAAAAAGGAGGGCGGAAAGCCCTTCTTTTTTGTTGTAAAATAATAGAAAAGATTATGCGCGGGGTGGGAAGATGGTTTCAATAGACAGGTTTCAAGCAGTGAAGGAGTCAGAGCTGAAAATCCTTAAACACTGGTTTGAAAATGAGGATACCAGACGGAGAATGGATGGGATGCTGCCATTAGATGAGTGGTATGCACGAGTAAATAAAGATAAACACTATACTGTCATCATGGCGTATGATGGACAGCTGCCGGCAGGGATGGCCGTTATTGAGTTCGGGGAGGAGCGGACGTATATTGGATTGATCGTCAATCCCTTGTACCGGCTTCAAGGGTACGGAAAACGGATATTGCAAAAACTGCTGACCGAACCTGATTTTACTAGCGTACGGGAATGGGTGGCATGCATTGAAGAAGACAATCGAATCAGTTTAGCTTGCTTTCAAGCAACAGGATTCACTTTGGAAGATACGGAACCTGATGAAGATGGTTTTCTTACGCTGATTCTTCGCAGCTGACCTCATCTAAACACATAAGGAGGGCAAAAAGCCCTCCCGATTTCATCTTCAGCTCGGATCGCTGACCTTGATCAGCTGTTTCCCTTTATTTTCTCCCTTAAATAAACCGAGAAACGCGTCAGGAATGTTTTCGAAGCCTTCTGTGATGGTTTCCTCGTAATGGAGTTTACCAGCCTTCAGCCATTGGGCCAGCTGTTTTGCTCCCTCAGAAAAACGATCGGAGTAGTCGCTAACGATAAACCCTTGCATCAGCGACTTTGTTTTAATGAGTTTTGATTGAACACGAGGGCCCATGTCATCTGCTTCGCTTTCTGCGTTATAGGAAGAAATGGCGCCGCACACCGGAATGCGGGCAAATTCATTGAGCAGGTTCATGACCGCGTCTGAAATCGGTCCGCCGACATTGTCAAAATACACATCGACACCGTCAGGACAAGCGTCTTGAAGCGCTTTTTGGATATCACCCGCTGTTTTGTAATTGATGGCTTCGTCAAACTGCAGCTCCTGTTTTAAGTAGTCGATTTTTTCATCAGAGCCCGCGATACCGACAACTCGAGCGCCTTTGATTTTGGCAATTTGCCCGACTGTTGAACCAACGGCTCCCGCAGCTCCGGAGACAACCACGGTTTCGCCTTCCTTCGGGCGTCCGATGTCCAGCAATCCGAAGTATGCTGTTAAGCCGGTCATTCCCAAAATGCCGAGATAGGCCGAAGCGGGAGCAAGGCTTGTATCAATTTTTCGCAAGGCAGACTCGCTCACAGCGGAAAATTCCTGCCAGCTGAGATTTCCGATGACGATATCGCCTTTTTTCAGATGATTCCCGTCTGACACAACTTCAGCGATAACCCCGCCAGAAAGCGCTTCATCTAAAGCGAACGGCTCAACATATGATTTCGTATCCTGCATACGGCCGCGCATATAAGGGTCAACCGATACATAAAGCGTTTTGACAAGCACTTCCCCTTGCTTGGGTTCAGGAACCGGAATGGTTTCAAAGCGAAAGTCTTCATGAACAGGAATACCTTGTGGACGTCTTGCTAATTGAATTTGCTGCTGAGATGCTGTCATTTTCATCCTCCTATCACTTGGTTGACACCACTGTAACATGGACAGGAGAGGAAATACAAAAGGTAAGCTGGCATACAAAAAAGGAGAGGGGGCTCCTCTCCTTTTCATTTCGCCCGTAATTTCGGGCACAGTCCCGTCGGCAGGCACATTGGCTTCTGGTCGATCGGGCTTCTCATGATGCAGCATTCCAAGCCGAAGACTTCACGGAAAAATGGCTGGGTGAACACATCTTCCGGTGTTCCGGCATTGTATATTTTTCCGTCCAGCACACTGATCAGATAGTCAGCATATTGAGCGGCTTGGTTTAAATCATGGAGCACCATGACAACGGTGCGGCCATGGTCGCGGTTCAGCTTTTTCAGCAGTTCAAGCACTTCAATCTGGTGTGAGATGTCTAAATACGTGGTCGGCTCATCAAGCAAAAGCAAATCAGTGCCTTGCGCAAGTGCCATGGAAATCCAGGCTCTTTGTCTTTGGCCGCCTGAGAGGGCATCAAGTGTCCGATCCTTCAGTTCAATCATGCCCGTTGCTTCCAGTGCCCACTCTACCATGTCATGATCCTCTTGGGTATGCTTGGATAACAGCTTTTTGTGAGGATGTCTGCCAAAATAGCATAATTCCTCTACCGTCAATCCTTCAGGAGCCTGAGGAGATTGTGGAAGAATGGCCAGTTTTTTTGCGACTTCTTTTGATGGCTGGCGGTGGATGTCTTTTCCTTCTAGTAGCACTGTACCGCTTTTCGGGGCCATCAGCCTGGCGAGCGATTTGAGGATTGTTGATTTACCGCAGCCATTAGCGCCGATGAGCGCAGTGATTTTTCCTTCTTCTATCTTTAAGTCGACTCCGTCAATAATCACTGTACTGTCATATGAAAGAGTGAGCTGGTCTGCAGCCAGTTTTCCCATGGTATCCTCTCCCTACTGTTTCCTCGCTTCGAATTTCAATAAATATAAGAAATAAGGCGCGCCGATCACGGCTGTCAGTATTCCGGCAGGTATTTCAACCGGAGGCATGATGCCGCGCCCTAACGTATCTGCAATTAATAATATAATAGCACCAATCAATGCCGATGCAGGCAGTAAATATTTAGCTTTTTCTCCGGTAAGCCGTCTGGCGATATGCGGAGCAAGCAAGCCGATAAAACCGATTGAGCCGACGACGGCTACACAGCTTCCCGCCAGCGCCACCGCGGTGAAAATCAGGATGAATCTCAGCCGGTTTGCGTTTTCTCCGAGACCCTGTGCAAGCTCATCCCCGAGTGACATAAGATCCAGCTTCGGTATGAGTATGCAGACGATCGGAAAAAGAATCAAAAGCCATGGCGCAAGCAGCTTGACTTCTTCCCAGTTTCTTCCCCAGAGGCTTCCTGTCAGCCAAATGAGTGCAGCATTCACGTCGCCTGGAAACTTGACCATCATATATTGCATTCCGGCGTGGCAGACCGCGCCTAAAGCAATGCCTGATAAAGCCAGTGAAGAGGGCTGAATGCTCTTTTTTCGGGCTATCATTAATAATAGTACAGCAATAATGGCGGCTCCGGCAAATGCGGAGAACGGAAGCACATATACCGGCGACTCAGGAAAGATGAGAATCACAGCCATCGCCGCAAGTCCGGAGCCTTTTGAAATGCCGACAACGTCGGGGGAAGCGAGCGGATTTCGGATCACACCCTGTAAAATCGCTCCGGCAGCGGCAAGCCCAGCACCGGCCAAAATCGCTAATATAATGCGGGGCAGACGATATTGCTGGATGATAAATTCAAAGGAATGATCCAGTCCCAGCAGATTCGTCACTACCGCATCAGGTGAAATGTATAATGCACCGATTCCAATGCTGATGACGGACAGAACGATCAAAATCACGGCCAATATGAGTATCGCCAGCAAGGGGCGTTTTTGTTTTCTGGTTGTTTTCTTCATTTCAGATGCCGCCCTTTCCTTGCCAAATATAAGAAAAACGGCGTTCCGATAATCGCGGTGACAATGCCGACCGGTGATTCATAAGGAAATGCAATCCATCTGGCCAGAACATCTGCGTACACCAGCAAAATGGCACCGAATAGTGCCGAAAACGGAAGCACGTATTGATAATGTTCTCCGATCAGCTTGCGGACAATATGCGGGACGAGCAGCCCGACAAAGCCAATCGGCCCGGCGACGGCTACGGAAGCGCCGGAAAGGATTAAAATAATCAAACTGATCAGAATCCGGATGCCGTTCATATTTTGTCCAAGCCCTTTTGCTGTTTCGTCTCCGAGACCGAGAACAGAAACAGAACCGGAAAATACGAGGGCAAGCCCGATGCCAATGACAGAAAACGGAGCGATGGTTATGACGTCCTGCCAGTTGCTGCCGTCGATTGCGCCTGTCATCCAGTACAGAACATCCTCACCTGACTCATTTAAAATAATGATGGCCTGTGTCATAGAGGAGAGGAACAAGTGCACGGCCATTCCTGACAGCGCCAGCTTGACAGGTGTCATTCCGCCGGATGAGGCAATCATATACACAATCGCGCCGCCTGCTGCCGCACCCGCAAAAGCGAATATAACAGATGAATAGGGCGATGCCGGCAGAATGACGAGAGAAGCAACGACAAAAAGCGATGCACCCGCATTCACACCGAAAATTTGGGGTGAAGCCAGAGGGTTTCTGGTCATAGCCTGCATCAGCGCCCCTGCTACAGCTAGGCTGGCGCCGACAAAAACGCCGATTAATGTGCGGGGAAGGCGAAGAGTAGAGATGATGAGCTGTTCCTTTGAACCGTCCCATACAAAAAGATATTTCAATGAATCTATGATGCCGATGTCTGAGGCTCCTACTGAAAGATTCAGCCCAAGCCCAAATATAAAAATAATCAGTGCAATGATGAACATCATCAGTCTTGATGATGAGCGCCGTTTGGCTGAATGATACAACAGTCTCACTTCCTTACTGCGTCTGGTTGCAAAAACGAAGAAGCAAGGATTTCCCCTCGCTTCTCATTTGTCCTATTTATTATACACTTTTTTAAGCACATCTTTGGCGCTTGTTTCACTAGACTTGATGCCTCTGAATCTTGTCCAAGTGTCACGGTCCGCATCATAGACTTGTCCTTTTTTCACCGCTTTGAGATTTTTCCAGAGCGGGTTCGTTTTCCACTCGTCTACAATGGTTTTGCCTTCGTTGGCTGAGATGAACAAAATATCAGGATCGATTTTGCTCAATTGCTCGAGGCTGACCTCTTGATAGGCGTTATCTGACTTCACAGCGTGTGTAAAGCCTAGCATTTTAAAGATTTCTCCGTCATAGGATGATGATGTATGAAGCTGGAAGGAATCCGCCCTTGCAACGCCGAGAACGATGTTGCGGTTTTCATCTTTCGGAAGTTCGGCTTTTAGATCGTTGATGACTTTTTTGTGATCGGCAAGCTTTTCTTTTCCTTCATCTTCTTTATTTAATGCTTTAGCAATGGTCGTAAAGCTGTCGATCGTTTCGTCATATGTCGCTTCACGGCTTTTTAATTCAATCGTCGGGGCGATTTTTTTCAGCTGTTTATAAATGTTTTTATGGCGCTCAGCGTCAGCGATGATTAAATCAGGCTTCAAGGAACTGATGACCTCAAGATTGGGTTCGCTGCGTGTGCCTACAGATGTGTAATCAATGGAGCTGCCGACAAGCTTTTTAATCATATCTTTTTTGTTGTCATCGGCGATGCCCACCGGCGTAATGCCGAGATTGTGAACGGCATCCAAGAATGAAAGCTCAAGCACAACCACCCGCTTAGGTGTGCCGCTTACTGTCGTTTTTCCTTCTTCGTCATGGATCACTCTGGAATCCTTAGACTTGCTTTCGCCGCTTCCGTTGTTATTCTGGCTTGATGAACAGCCGGATACAATGAGGCAGGCGAGCAATAAAACACTCATGATGGCAATCAACTTGTTAGAATAGGTGCGCATGTCATTCTTCCTTTTTTCAGATTTAGTAATGAGAATCATTATCACATGTAACACTATAATAGCATGGCTTATCATGTCAATATTTTTTTAGTAAAGAAAGCTGCGTTTTTTACTGCTTTCTCATGAAAGCATCATCAGACACAAATAAGTGGTATGCAGCGTTACCGTGTCTTCGAGACAAAAACGCATGGGCGTTGGCTTTAGAGGTTTCGAACATATCAGCAGTGACATAAGGAAGGAGAGTGCTGAGATAACCGGACAATTTCTTTTCTATTTCATCTGTTAGTGCAAATTCAATGTCGCCGATATTCATGATAATCGAGAAAACAAAGTCGATATCGATATGAAAATGTTCCTCGGCAAAAACCGCAAGCTCGTGAATTCCTGGTGAACATCCGGCACGCTTATGGAAAATCTGTTTGACTAAATCACTCACAATCCAAGCATTGTATTGCTGTTCTGGTGAAAAATATTGCATTAGACATACCTCCTGCTCGTACGGATAAAGGCAGCATTTCATGGTCGTGTGCTCCGTGCAGCGGCTTCTCTTTAATTTTGACTTTTCTGAAAATGGTCCCGTTCCTATCACTTTACCATGGACGGAAAATAAATAGCTACTACCATTCTTCCTGTTTTTCTATTCAATGTTCTGGAATCTGTTTCAGGTACAGACGATCGGGTATGAAAGAAATATAGAAAACATGAAGGAGGAATATCGACATGAAACCAGTTGTAAAAGAGTATACAAATGACGAACAGCTCATGAAGGATGTAGAGGAATTACAGAAAATGGGTGTTGCGAAAGAGGATGTATACGTCTTAGCTCACGACGATGACAGAACGGAACGCCTGGCAGACAACACGAATGCCAATACGATCGGAGCCAAAGAAACAGGTTTCAAGCACGCGGTGGGAAATATCTTCAATAAAAAAGGAGACGAGCTCCGCAATAAAATTCACGAAATCGGTTTTTCTGAAGATGAAGCCGCTCAATTTGAAAAACGCTTAGATGAAGGAAAAGTGCTTCTCTTTGTGACAGATAACGAAAAAGTGAAAGCTTGGGCATAAAGCAAAGAAAAAACCAAAAGGCCAATGTCGGCCTTTTGGTTTTTTTGCGGTCTTTGCGGTGGCATTTTGCAGAATGCCGCAATAGGATAGCGGAACATTTTCGGTTCTGAATGTCCCTCAATTTGCTATTATATTTTTGTGATAAATTGGAATAAAATCTCACAAAATAGAAAATGGGGGTACATAGTGGATGAAAAAAGTGATGTTAGCTACGGCTTTGTTTTTAGGATTGACTCCAGCTGGCGCGAACGCAGCTGATTTAGGCCACCAGACGTTGGGATCCAATGATGGCTGGGGCGCGTACTCGACCGGCACGACAGGCGGGTCAAAAGCATCGTCCTCAAATGTGTATACCGTCAGCAACAGAAACCAGCTTGTCTCGGCATTAGGGAAGGAAACGAACACAACGCCAAAAATCATTTATATCAAGGGAACGATTGACATGAACGTAGATGACAATCTGAAGCCGCTTGGTCTAAATGACTATAAAGATCCGGAGTATGATTTGGACAAATATTTGAAAGCCTATGATCCTAGCACATGGGGCAAAAAAGAGCCGTCGGGAACACAAGAAGAAGCGAGAGCACGCTCTCAGAAAAACCAAAAAGCACGGGTCATGGTGGATATCCCTGCAAACACGACGATCGTCGGTTCAGGGACTAACGCTAAAGTCGTGGGAGGAAACTTCCAAATCAAGAGTGATAACGTCATTATTCGCAACATTGAATTCCAGGATGCCTATGATTATTTTCCGCAATGGGATCCGACTGACGGAAGCTCAGGAAACTGGAACTCACAATACGACAACATCACGATAAACGGCGGCACACACATCTGGATTGATCACTGTACATTTAATGACGGTTCGCGTCCGGACAGCACATCACCGAAATATTATGGAAGAAAATATCAGCACCATGACGGCCAAACGGATGCTTCCAACGGTGCTAACTATATCACGATGTCCTACAACTATTATCACGATCATGATAAAAGCTCCATTTTCGGATCAAGTGACAGCAAAACCTCCGATGACGGCAAATTAAAAATTACGCTGCATCATAACCGCTACAAAAATATTGTCCAGCGCGCGCCGAGAGTCCGCTTCGGGCAAGTGCACGTATACAACAACTATTATGAAGGAAGCACAAGCTCTTCAAGTTATCCTTTCAGCTATGCATGGGGAATCGGAAAGTCATCTAAAATCTATGCCCAAAACAATGTCATTGACGTACCGGGACTGTCAGCTGCTAAAACGATCAGCGTATTCAGCGGGGGAACGGCTTTATATGACTCCGGCACGTTGCTGAACGGCACACAGATCAACGCATCGGCTGCAAACGGGCTGAGCTCTTCTGTCGGCTGGACGCCGTCTCTGCATGGATCGATTGATGCTTCTGCTAATGTGAAATCAAATGTTATAAATCAAGCGGGTGCGGGTAAATTAAATTAAGAAAGTGAAAAACACAAAGGGTGCTAACCTTTGTGTTTTTTAATTAATTAAAATGTTTATTAACTTAGTTAAGGAGTAGAATGGAAAAGGGGATCGGAAAACAAGTATATAGGAGGAGACCTATTTATGGCTTCAGAAAAAGACGCAGGAAAACAGTCAGCAGTAAAGCTTGTTCCATTGCTTATTACTGTCGCTGTGGGACTAATCATCTGGTTTATTCCCGCTCCGTCCGGACTTGAACCTAAAGCTTGGCATTTGTTTGCGATTTTTGTCGCGACAATTATCGGCTTTATCTCCAAGCCCTTGCCAATGGGTGCAATTGCAATTTTTGCATTGGCGGTTACTGCACTAACTGGAACACTATCCATTGAGGATACATTAAGCGGATTCGGGAATAAGACCATTTGGCTTATCGTTATCGCATTCTTTATTTCCCGGGGATTTATCAAAACCGGGCTCGGTGCGAGAATTTCGTATGTATTCGTTCAGAAATTCGGGAAAAAAACCCTTGGACTTTCTTATTCACTGCTATTCAGTGATTTAATACTTTCACCTGCTATTCCAAGTAATACGGCGCGTGCAGGAGGCATTATATTTCCTATTATCAGATCATTATCCGAAACATTCGGATCAAGCCCGGCAAATGGAACAGAGAGAAAAATCGGTGCATTCTTATTAAAAACCGGTTTTCAGGGGAATCTGATCACATCTGCTATGTTCCTGACAGCGATGGCGGCGAACCCGCTGATTGCCAAGCTGGCCCATGATGTCGCAGGGGTGGACTTAACATGGACAAGCTGGGCAATTGCCGCGATTGTACCGGGACTTGTAAGCTTAATCATCACGCCGCTTGTGATTTACAAGCTGTATCCGCCGGAAATCAAAGAAACACCGGATGCGGCGAAAATCGCAACAGAAAAACTGAAAGAAATGGGACCGTTCAAAAAATCAGAGCTTTCCATGGTTATCGTGTTTCTTTTGGTGCTCGTGCTGTGGATTTTTGGCGGCAGCTTCAACATCGACGCAACCACAACCGCATTGATCGGTTTGTCCGTTCTCTTATTATCACAAGTTCTGACTTGGGATGATATTAAGAAAGAACAGGGCGCTTGGGATACGCTCACTTGGTTTGCGGCGCTTGTCATGCTCGCCAACTTCTTGAATGAATTAGGCATGGTGTCTTGGTTCAGTAATGCCATGAAATCATCCGTATCAGGGTTCTCTTGGATTGTGGCATTCATCATTTTAATTGTTGTGTATTATTACTCTCACTATTTCTTTGCAAGTGCGACAGCCCACATTAGTGCGATGTATTCAGCATTTTTGGCTGTCGTCGTGGCAGCGGGCGCACCGCCGCTTTTAGCAGCGCTGAGCCTCGCGTTCATCAGTAACCTGTTCGGGTCAACGACTCACTACGGTTCTGGAGCGGCTCCGGTCTTCTTCGGAGCAGGCTACATCCCGCAAGGCAAATGGTGGTCCATCGGATTTATCCTGTCGATTGTTCATATCATCGTATGGCTTGTGATCGGCGGATTATGGTGGAAAGTACTAGGAATATGGTAGAAAGAAAAAGGCAGACGCGGTCTGCCTTTTTTTTATTTTCACTCCTTCGCAAGAAAATGGATTTTGAAAAATGAGAAAATTTCCTGTGAAAAATGGTATGATCTAGGTAGAAAGGACGGCTGGTGCTGTGGTGAAAAAGCGGTTCCATTTTTCCCTGCAAACAAAAATAATGGGGCTGATTGCGGCCCTGCTGGTCTTTGTCATTGGTGTGCTGACCATTACGTTAGCCGTTCAGCATACACAGGGAGAACGGAGACAGGCAGAGCAGCTGGCGGTTCAAACAGCGAGAACCATTTCCTATATGCCGCCGGTTAAAGAGCTCATTGAGAGAAAAGGCGGACATGCGGCTCAGACGCAAGAGGTCATTGAACAAATGAAAGAACAGACTGGCGCGTTTGCCATTTATGTTTTGGACGAAAAAGGAGACATTCGCAGCGCCTCTGGAAAAAGCGGATTAAAGAAACTGGAGCGCAGCAGAGAAATTTTGTTTGGCGGTTCGCATGTTTCTGAAACAAAAGCGGATGGACGAAGAGTGATCAGAGGGAGCGCGCCGATTATAAAAGAACAGAAGGGATACAGCCAAGTGATCGGCAGCGTGTCTGTTGATTTTCTGCAAACGGAGACAGAGCAAAGCATCAAAAAGCATTTGAGAAATTTGAGTGTGATTGCTGTGCTTGTACTGCTGCTCGGATTTATTGGCGCCGCCGTGCTGGCGAAAAGCATCAGAAAGGATACGCTCGGGCTTGAGCCACATGAGATCGCGGCTCTATATCGTGAGAGAAACGCAATGCTTTTCGCGATTCGAGAAGGGATTATTGCCACCAATCGTGAAGGCGTCGTCACCATGATGAACGTATCGGCGGCCGAGATGCTGAAGCTGCCCGAGCCTGTGATCCATCTTCCTATAGATGACGTTATGCCGGGAGCAGGGCTGATGTCTGTGCTTGAACAAGGAGAAATGCTGCCGAACCAGGAGGTAAGCGTCAACGATCAAGTGTTTATTATCAATACGAAAGTGATGAATCAAGGAGGGCAGGCGTATGGAATTGTCGTCAGCTTCAGGGAGAAAACAGAGCTGAAGAAGCTGATCGACACATTGACAGAGGTTCGCAAATATTCAGAGGATCTCAGGGCGCAGACTCATGAATTTTCAAATAAGCTTTATGCGATTTTAGGGCTGCTCGAACTTGGGGAGTATGATGAAGCCATTGATCTGATTAAAGAGGAATACGCGATACAAAATGAACAGCATGATCTTTTATTCCATAACATTCATTCGCAGCAGGTGCAGGCCATTTTGCTAGGGAAAATAAGCAAGGCATCGGAAAAGAAGGTCAAGCTGGTGATTGATGAGAACAGCTCACTTGCACCTCTTCCTGCACATATTGGCTTGTCCCATCTTATTACAATTATCGGAAATTTAATTGATAACGCTTTCGAAGCTGTAGCAGAGCAAAGCGTGAAGGAAGTTTTGTTTTTTATCACGGATATGGGCCATGACATTGTCATTGAAGTATCAGACACAGGGCCCGGTGTGCCGCCAGATAAGATGGAAGAAGTGTTTGAGAGAGGCTATTCTTCAAAGGGGATGAAGAGAGGCTACGGTCTGGCCAATGTGAAAGACTCAGTGCGTGAACTGGGCGGCTGGATCGAACTGGCGAATCAAAAAACTGGCGGGGCGGTATTCACTGTATTTATACCAAAGGAGAAACAAAGGGGGAATCCATTTGATTCACATCGCGATTGCGGAGGATGATTTTCGAGTTGCGCAAATCCATGAGAGATTGATCAAACAGCTTGATGGATTCAAGATTATCGGCAAGGCGGCTAACGCAAAAGAGACATTGGCGCTTTTGAAGGGACACAAGGCTGATTTGCTTCTGCTGGATATTTATATGCCGGACGAGCTTGGGACCGCGTTGATTCCTGAAATACGAAGCCGATTTCCTGAAGTGGACATTATGATTATCACAGCGGCAACAGAAACCCGGCATTTGCAGGAAGCGCTAAGGGCAGGGATTGCCCACTATTTGATCAAACCCGTAACGGCTGACAAGTTCAGGCAGGTGCTGCTTCAGTATAAAGAAAAAAGGAAGCTGCTCATGTCTCAGCCGGAGGTCAGCCAATCCATGATCGACCATATTTTTGGGAACGGTGTGAAGACAGCTTTGCCGGCAGAGGATTTGCCGACTGGCATTAATTCGATTACACTGCGAAAAATTAAGGAAGCGCTTCAGACTGCGTCAGAAGGATTGACAGCGGAGGAACTTGGGGAAAAAATGGGGGCGTCACGAACAACTGCCCGCCGTTATGCCGAGTACCTTGTGTCAAAGGAAGAAGCAAGAGCCGAGCTTGAATACGGGATTATCGGCAGGCCGGAGAGAAAATATTATTTGGCGGCGGATTAGATATGAAAAAATCTATAATATTATTGATTTTTCTATTGATCTTTATGCAGGGTGATATCAGGCAGGCGGCTGCGCCGCGCCTGCCGGACGGGCCGATAGAAATTGTCGTCCCTGCCGAACCTTCTGGCGGTTGGGATGTCACAGCGCAGGCGATCCAATCAGTTTTGAGACAGAAGCAGATCGTGAAGGATGATGTTCATATCGTCTATAAATCCGGCGGCGGGGGAGAGAAAGGCTGGAAATATGTCAACAAAAGCAGCAAACAAACCATCAGCATGACGTCCAGCTTAATATTGAGCAATGATCTTCTCGGGCAAAGCAAATTAAAAATGGCCGATTTTACGCCGCTCGCCATTCTCTCCAAGGAATGGCAGACGGTTGCATTGCCAAAAGGATCAGCGTTAACAAATGGCAAAGATGTGCTGAATGAGATCAACATGCATCCCGGCAAGGTGAGAATCGGCTTTGCCCCGGGGTTTGGCAATGATGATCAGCTCTCGTTCGTCAGAGCGGCAGATATGTACGGCATTGACCCGTTTGACATTCAATTCTCACAGTATGACAGCAGCGAACAGCTCATTCAGGCGCTGATCAGACATGAGATAGAAGCGGCTTCCATGACACTTTCTGAAGCGAAACCATATGAACGAAACGGCGATATCACGTTAGCCGCTGTAACATCTGATAAAAGACTTCCCGGTTTTCCAAATGTACCGACGTGGAAGGAGCAGGGAATCCCGTTTGTTTTTTCTCATTGGAGAGGGATTTTGGGCCCGAAAAATATGTCTGAGGAAGAGATTTCTTACTGGGATCAAGCGCTAAAGAAGGTCACCTCTTCACCTGAATGGAAGCGGAAAATAAACGAACAGGACTGGGAAAGCTTTTATTTAAACAGCAGGGAAACGAAACGGTTTTTAGAAGAGCAATCTGCTTTTTATCAAAGCATCATGACAGGAAATTAAGATCCCGGCATCCCGGGATTTTTTTCATGCCGAAAATTGATCAAAAAGAACAAAACGGTTTTAAAAAATTAAAAATACAAAAAAACCAAATTATTTACTTGCGGTTGGTTTTCCCATACGATGGCAAAAAGGCAAGACAAAAAGGGGAGTAAGGGAGAAAAAAATGTAAGCGGATTCATTTAAGGGGGAATGGATGTGTTAGCAATCTTAGGCTTTCTCATGATGCTTGTGTTTATGGCATTGATCATGACAAAACGGCTTTCTGTTTTAACAGCATTAGTTTTGACGCCGATTGTGTTTGCGCTTATCGCCGGATTTGGATTTACTGAAGTTGGGGACATGATGATTTCGGGGATTCAGCAAGTCGCGCCGACTGCGGTCATGATTATGTTTGCGATCTTATATTTTGGAATTATGATTGATACAGGCCTGTTTGATCCAATGGTTGGCAAAATTTTAAGCATGGTCAAAGGAGACCCTTTAAAAATTGTTGTCGGGACAGCGGTTCTTACAATGCTCGTCGCCTTGGACGGAGATGGCTCGACAACGTACATGATTACGACAAGCGCCATGCTTCCGCTCTATTTGCTGCTAGGCATCCGGCCAATTATCTTGGCAGGAATCGCGGGAGTCGGCATGGGAATCATGAACACGATTCCATGGGGCGGTGCGACGCCGAGGGCGGCGAGTGCGCTGGGGGTTGATCCAGCTGAGCTAACAGGGCCGATGATTCCTGTCATTGCAAGCGGGATGCTTTGTATGGTGGCGGTTGCGTATGTGCTTGGAAAAGCGGAACGAAAGCGCCTTGGTGTGATTGAACTGAAACAGCCAGCCAATGCCAATGAACCGGCTGCTGCGGTTGAAGATGAGTGGAAGCGGCCGAAGCTTTGGTGGTTCAATTTATTGTTAACGCTTTCTTTAATAGGATGTTTAGTATCGGGTAAAGTCAGTTTAACCGTACTGTTTGTCATTGCGTTTTGTATTGCGCTGATTGTGAATTATCCCAATCTCGAGCATCAGAGACAGCGCATCGCGGCGCATTCCAGCAACGTGCTGGCTATCGGTTCAATGATTTTTGCTGCGGGGGTGTTCACGGGGATTTTGACAGGCACGAAAATGGTTGATGAAATGGCGATCTCGCTCGTGTCCATGATACCGGAACAAATGGGCGGATTGATCCCGGCGATTGTTGCCTTAACAAGCGGCATTTTCACATTTTTGATGCCGAATGATGCGTATTTCTACGGGGTGCTGCCGATTTTATCAGAAACAGCTGTCGCATACGGTGTGGATAAAGTGGAAATTGCCAGAGCCTCTATTATCGGCCAGCCGATTCATATGCTGAGTCCGCTTGTGCCATCCACTCATTTGCTTGTCGGACTCGTCGGAGTTTCTATTGATGACCATCAAAAATTCGCATTGAAATGGGCGGTTCTCGCAGTGATCGTCATGACGGCTATCGCTCTATTGATCGGTGCGATCTCTATTTCCGTATGATAATTCAGGCGTAATGACACACACTAACGGCATACAACATTCCGGAGGTGTCATTATGAGTGATCCTTATATGCCACTGACTTCAGTCAGAAGCGGAACGGGGTTCGAAGCGGCAAAAGGGGTGCACGGCCTGACTGTGCAAATTGCGAATGTCTATTTTATTCAGCTGCCTTCTGAACCTCACTCATTTGTTTTAATTGATGCCGGCATGCCCCAATCAGCCGGCATGATTGTCAATGAAGCCAAACAAAGATTCGGTGAAGGGTTTCAGCTGAAGGCGATTATCCTCACACACGGGCACTTTGACCATATTGGGGCAATCGAAGAGATCCTTGAGCATTGGGATGTGCCTGTTTATATCCATTCTCGGGAAATGCCTTATGTAACAGGTAAAGAGGATTATCCTCCGGCTCGTCCTGACAGCAAGAGCGGGCTGGTCGCTAAGCTGTCGCCGCTGTTTCCGCGGCACTCCATCGATATTTCCTCACATGTCCAGGCACTGCCGGAAGACGGTTCAGTCCCTTTTCTTGACGAGTGGATATGGATCGCGACACCAGGACACACGCCGGGTCATATTTCGTTATTCCGCGATGACGGCCGCGTGCTTGTGGCAGGTGATGCTGTTATTACAGTGGAACAGGAGAAAATGGCTGACGTCTTGATACAAAAACAGGAGCTTCACGGTCCGCCGGCTTATTTCACGCCTGACACAGAGACGGCCGCGGAGTCCATTCTAAAGCTGGCCGGTCTTGAACCGGAAGCGTTATTGACCGGGCACGGCATACCGATGACCGGCAAAAACTTTCGAAGTGACTTAACTGAATTGGCAAATCGGTTATCGTCTATTTGACACCCGCACCACGCGGGTGTTTTTTATTGTTTTCCAGGAAGTTGCAGAAAAATCATTTGTCTTGCCGCTTAAAAACGATACAATGAAAAGCATGAAGTGATGTGAAGGGGAGAGTTTGTTGGAAGAAAAAGAAATACTCTGGAACGAAGCGAAAGCGTTTATTGCCGCATGCTATCAGGAATTGGGAAAGGAGGAGGAAGTGAAAGACCGTCTCGAGGACATTAAAAGTGAAATTGACCTGACCGGAAGCTATGTACATACGAAGGAAGAGCTGGAGCACGGAGCGAAAATGGCTTGGAGAAACAGCAACCGCTGCATCGGCAGATTGTTCTGGAATTCGCTGAATGTTATCGACAGACGAGACGTCCGGACGAAGGAGGAAGTGCGTGATGCCCTCTTTCACCATATTGAAACCGCCACCAATAACGGGAAAATCAGACCGACCATTACGATTTTCCCTCCGGAAGAGAAGGGTGAAAAGCAAGTCGAGATCTGGAATCATCAGCTGATCCGGTACGCTGGATATGAGTCAGACGGAGAAAGAATCGGCGACCCGGCTTCCTGTTCCCTGACAGCAGCCTGCGAAGAGCTCGGCTGGCGCGGAGAGCGAACGGATTTTGACCTGCTGCCGCTCATTTTTCGCATGAAAGGCGACGAACAGCCTGTCTGGTATGAGCTGCCGCGTTCACTTGTGATTGAGGTTCCAATCACACATCCGGACATCGACGCATTTTCTGATTTGGAGCTGAAGTGGTACGGCGTGCCTATTATTTCTGATATGAAGCTTGAGGTCGGGGGCATTCATTATAATGCCGCGCCATTTAACGGCTGGTATATGGGCACGGAGATCGGAGCGAGAAACCTCGCAGATGAAAAGCGGTACGACAAGCTCAAAAAAGTAGCGTCCGTGATCGGCATCGCCGCTGATTACAATACGGATTTATGGAAGGATCAAGCGCTAGTTGAATTGAATAAAGCTGTGCTGCACTCGTATAAAAAGCAGGGTGTCAGCATCGTTGACCATCATACAGCGGCAAGCCAGTTTAAACGGTTTGAAGAACAGGAGGAAGAAGCGGGCAGAAAGCTGACGGGGGACTGGACGTGGCTGATTCCGCCAATTTCACCCGCTGCCACTCATATCTTCCACCGCTCCTATGATAACTCAATCGTTAAGCCGAATTACTTTTATCAAGATAAGCCTTATGAGTAAACAATAGAAAATCGATGATGGCCTTCAAGGCTCCGGGATTCAGTCACAGAGATGTCGGTAACCTTTGAGAAAGGGCTTCCGTTCTTTACAGCCTCAACAAACGATTGCAGGGCGTTTTCCGGACCCTCTGCCAAAATCTCGACACGCCCGTCATCACGGTTTTTGACCCAGCCGGCCAGTTTTCGCTTATCAGCTTCCATTTGAACAAAATAGCGAAAGCCCACACCTTGAACCCGGCCGTCTACAATGATTCGGTATTGAAGCATGTAAAAACCACCTTTTCTTTTTATGATAATCAATCATTTTACAACCTGTAAAGGGGATGTGTTTGTATGAAACCAGAGCGCTATTCAGTTCTTTCTCTTAATCTGGGAAAACCGCAGACGCTTGAATATGACGGAAAGAAAATCGAAACCGGCATCATGAAGCGGCCGGCTGAATCAGCCGTCATGCTGTATCGGGAGAATTTTGAAGGCGACGGACAGGCGGACCTCGTCAACCACGGCGGACCTGATAAGGCTGTCTGTGTCTACCCGGCGGAGCATTATCCGTTTTGGGAAGAGTTCCTTTCAAGACCGCTGTCAAATGCCGCATTTGGAGAAAATCTGACGGTCGCGGGCCTGACTGAGGAGAATGTTTGCATCGGGGATGTGTTCAAGCTTGATGAAGCTGTTGTTCAGGTCAGCCAGCCGCGCCAGCCGTGTGTAAAGCTGGCGAAAAAGTTTGGTGTAAAAGAAATGGTGCTGAAGGTCCAGCAAACCGGCTATACAGGGTTCTATTTTCGCGTGCTGGAGGAGGGCAGGGTGTCTCCCGGCGCGAACCTTGAATTGCTGTCCAGAGGAGAGAAGGGCATATCCGTCCAGTTCGCCAACCGCATCAACTACCATGATGCAAAAAATCTCACCGCCATTGAACGAATTTTAAGTGAGGCTGCACTATCGGAAAGCTGGAGAGCGTCCTTTATGAAAAAAAAAGGACAGGCTGCAGCCGGTTGAATAGAAAAAAGCCGCGCATATCAACGTGCGCGGCTTTGCCATATTTAAGATTGTTTTTTCTTTGATTCAAGCAGGTTGGCAAGAAAATAGGTTTTATAGCTTTGAAGCTTTCTTCCTTCATGGTGCGTGATCCCCTGCTTTTTTAGTTCTGCCACATACCAGCCTTTACTGCCGTAATGCATGTCAGAAAACTCCTTTCCCTATCTGATTTCGAAACGATTGGCATTGTAACATCTATAAAAAGATGCTGAAAAGAGATACGGGGAAAACTGAGCCTTTCGCACTAGATGTACGAATGTTCCTCTGTATGTATATGCGGAGCAAAAGCCGAATATGATTTAATGGCCGGTTAGTTTGATCATGATAACGCCAAATGTCATAATGGCGAAAACAATGCCGATATATGTGAGCATCCCGTTTTTTTTCTTAACGCCGTAAACGGTCATAATGATGCCTTCAATGAAAAAAATGATGCCGAAAATAATAAACCACATGCAGATAAAGGCTCCTTTCACAGACATAATAGTAGTGTAGCATATCTGAAAGAGCCGGGCTGTGACAATATCAAGAAAGCCGGGCGCATATCGCCCGGCTCATGTTTTATTGTTTATCAACCAATTTGACCAGAAGCTGTGCCAAATGTTCTTTCTCATCTTCGTCTGCAACGCTCCAAAGCTCTTGCAGCAGCATTTCTTCACCGTTTTGCGGCTCTTCATGCTTTGCAAGGTAGTCTCCCAAGATCGCAGCGCTTTTTACAAGCTTGCCGTCATCCAATCCCAGCTTTTTGCCTCGGTTGACTTGTTTTTTCAGGTAGCCTTTAAATTCATCAAAGTCTTTTAAAATGTCTTCTTTTATTGTGCCATGCATCGCGTTCATTTCGTTTTCAATTTGGATTTTTTCTTGATCTCTGTTCATTGCAAGACCTCCTCGTGCAGAATAATGATGTTTTACCTGCTATTGGAGGAGGTTAAACCTGCCGGAAGCCCGGAATGTGTTTTACAGTTTCGTCAGGATAATCGGTTCATCTTTTGTGATGACGATCGTGTGTTCAACTTGGGCAACCATGCTTTTATCCGGCGTCTTGAACGTCCAGCCGTCGCCAGCTTCAACAATCGTTTCTGCTTTCGTTGAAATAAACGGTTCAAGCGCGATGACTGTGCCATTTTTGAACAGCGCGTTATCAAACGGATCATAATAGTTCATGATGTGATTCGGCGCTTCATGCAGGCTTCGGCCGATTCCGTGGCCGGTCAGGGTTTTGATGACGGTAAAGCCTTGAGAGCGTGCTTCATGATAAACGGCTCTTCCGATCTGGTTTTGGCGCTTGCCCGCTTTTGCCTGCTGAAGCCCCTTTTGAAAAGCGTTTTCCGCGCATTGGCAAAGCTTATGAAGGCGTTCTTCTCCTTCACCGAGCACAAATGAGATGCCTGTGTCGGAATAGAAGCCGCCAAATTCAGCGGAGATGTCGATGTTGACAAGGTCCCCTGCTTTTAAAATTTTGGATGTGCTTGGTATGCCGTGAGCCACTTCATCATTTACGCTGATGCATGTCACGCCTGGAAAATCGTATTCCTTCTCAGGAGCTGAAACGGCGCCGTGCTCATCAAGCACAGCTTTTCCGATAAGGTCAAGGTCTTTTGTGCTCATGCCGGGCTCTGCCTTCCGCTTCATTTCTTCACGCGCAAGCGCGACGATTCTTCCGATTTTTTTCAGGCCTTCTAATTCTTGATCGTTTGTTACAATCATCTGTCATTCCCGCTTTCTTTTTAAATAATCTAGATTAAGCTTACCACAACTGTCTTAAAAATAGGAAACACACGGGCCTGGGAAAAAAGAAATACCCTCGGGAAAATTGGTATAGATCACTAGATATCTTATATGGTATATTTGAAAAAAAAGGGTATGAGGGGGATGGGTATGCTTTCATTTTTACAAAAACTCGGGAAGTCATTTATGCTCCCGATTGCAGTTCTGCCTGCGGTTGGAATTATCCTTGCGCTTGGCAGAGAGGATGTATTTAATATCCCGTTTGTCTATCAGGCGGGGACGGCGGTTTTTGATCATCTGCCGCTTATTTTTGCGATCGGAATTGCCATCGGCATTTCAAAAGACAGCAATGGGGCCGCGGGTTTATCAGGGGCGATATCGTATCTGATGCTTGACGCGGCAACAAAGACAATTGATAAAACAAATAACATGGCGGTGTTTGGGGGAATTATTGCCGGTTTAATTGCCGGTTACACCTATAACCGCTTCAAGGATACCAAGCTGCCTGAATATCTCGGATTTTTCAGTGGCAGACGGCTTGTGCCGATTATAACAGCCATTATTACGATCATTTTAGCGGGCATATTCGGAGTCGTCTGGCCGCCGATTCAATCTTGTATCAACTCGTTTGGAGAATGGATGCTCGGGCTCGGCGGCATCGGGGCAGGCATATTCGGCCTTTTCAACAGGCTGTTAATTCCGCTTGGCCTTCACCATGTGCTGAACAATATTTTCTGGTTCCAATTCGGAGAATATAACGGAGTGACAGGGGATCTGGCGCGCTTTTTCGCGAAAGATCCGACAGCGGGCACATATATGACGGGATTCTTCCCAATCATGATGTTCGGTCTTCCGGCGGCGTGTCTGGCTATGGTTGTGACTGCGAAGCCGTCTAAACGGAAAGCGACGGCTGGGATGATGATTGGGTTTGCTTTAACGGCGTTTATCACAGGGATTACGGAGCCGATTGAGTTTGCATTTATGTTTTTATCTCCGCTTTTATACGCTGTTCACGCGGTCTTAACCGGGTTATCTTTATTTATCGTCAACTGGCTCGGCATCCGCTCAGGCTTCTCTTTTTCAGCCGGAGCTATCGATTATGTGCTCAGCTATGGAATTGCGGAAAAACCGCTGCTTCTGCTTTTGGTAGGTATATGCTATGCGGCAGTATACTTTATCGTGTTTTATGTACTGATTAAGGCTTTAAATTTAAAAACGCCTGGACGGGAAGACGATGATGTGGATGAAGTGCTGGATGAAAATACTGTTCAGGATGTAAATGAAAACATCATGCTGAAAGGGCTCGGCGGAAAAGAAAACCTTCAAACCATAGATCATTGCGCCACAAGGCTGCGACTGACTGTGAAGGATACCGCTTTGGTGGATGAAGCGCTGCTAAAGAAAGCAGGCGCAAAAGGGGTTGTCAAATCAGGGGGGCAATCGGTTCAAGTCATTATTGGCCCGAATGTGGAATTTGCGGCGGAAGAATTGAGAGCTGCTGTCAAATAAAAAAAGCGGAGAGGGCAACCTCTCCGCTTTTTCTTATTTATCTTCGTTATCCTTTGACGTTTCGGAAGAATCTTCGTCATGTTTTGTGTAATCATAATCAGAAGGATTCACCTTCTTAAAACCTTTTGGCTCGTAGAACCGCAGCAGGTCTCCGTTTATGATTTTATCGGACATTTCAAGTTCCTTCTTGACGAGCGAGTCTTCTGACTTGTCGACTTCGGATTCATCGAGTTCTTTTCCGGTTTTCGTGTCGTAATACTTACCGGATATTTTCGTGTACTTCGGTGAAATAAAGTCTCCGTTTCGGAACGGAATCACTTCACGGTGTTCTTTCGATAAAATATCAGAACCGGACATCAGATAGTCCTTCGTATCCACTCCGAGCAGATGCAGAATGGTAGGAGCCACATCAACGTCTCCGGCATATTTATGAACTTTCTCGCCCTTCACGCCGGCAGCGTGGATAAAGAGCGGCACCCGTTGAAGCTGGGCGTTGTCGTAATCAGTGATTTCATCCTTGCCAAGCACTTTCGCCATCGCTTTATTGTGGTTTTCAGAGATGCCGTAGTGGTCTCCGTACATCACAATAATCGATTTATCATATAACCCGTCTTTTTTCAGATCATTGAAGAATTGTTCAATAGACTGATCAAGGTAATGGGCTGACTGGAAGTAGTTATCGACGACAGAGTCACCAAAGTCTCCAGCCGGGAAGTCTGTATCTCCCTCATCCATTCCGAATGGGAAGTGGTTAGACAGGGTAATGAACTTCGTATAGAACGGCTGCGGCAGGCTTTCCAGCAGCGGCATTGATTCTTTGAAGAACGGTTTGTCTTTCATGCCGTAGTTTTTCGTGTTTTCTTCGTTCATGTCATAGTAAGCAGAATCAAAGAATTTATCAATGCCTTCCGCTTTGTACATTTCGTTACGGTTCCAGAACGTCTGCGTGTTCCCGTGGAAAGTAGCAGATGTGTAATTCTTAGACTTCAGAATCGCCGGAACGGATTGCAGCGTGTTTTGTGCTTTGTTTACGAAAACTGAACCTTGAGCCAGCGGGTACAGAGAGTTTTCCATCATAAATTCAGCATCAGATGTTTTGCCTTGTCCCGTTTGGTGGAAAAAGTTATCAAAGTAGAACGTTTCGTTATCATGTGCCAGTTTATTTAAGAACGGTGTCACTTCTTTGCCGTCAATTTTATAGTCGATGATAAATGACTGCAAAGATTCAAGTGAAACGTAAATGACGTTTTTTCCTTCCGCTTTGCCGAAATACACGTTATTCGGCACATCGTAATTGGCTTTCATGTAGTTTTCTACTTCCGTTACGTCGCTGGAATCGGCAAGCGCGCGCTGGCTGTTGGACTTGATATTCTGTACAGCGTCATAAATCGTGAAATTGTATGTTCCCAAGTATTTCACAAGATAGTTCCGGTCGAATGATCTTGTCAGCAATTCAGGACGGTCTGATTCCGCAACTGCCAGGTTGATCAAGAACACAAGAATTGAAGACGCAAAAATAATTCGGAACGATTTTTTGCTTGACGTTTCGGCAGGCTTGTTTACTTTGATCGCCAAGATGATCAGGATGATCGTATCGATAAAGTAAAAGGCGTCAGTCGGTCTCATCAGCGAAAATGCGCTGTCACCGAGTTGGCCGCCGTTTGTTTTAGCCTGCATAATGACCGGAATTGTAATAAAATCATTGAAAAATCTGTAGTACACAATGTTGGCGTACAGTAAAAAAGACATTAAAAAATGAATCACTATAATGGCTGTCTGCTGTAATTTTTTCTTGAACAAGAGTCCAAAGCCAAGAAAGAACAAGCTTGAGCTAAGAGGATTCACAAAAAGCAATATTTTTTGTATCGTGTTGTCTATTCCCAAGTTGAAGTTCAGGACATAACCGACATACGTTTTGATCCATAACAGGACGACCGCAATTAAGAAGAAGGCCAGTCCTCTTTCTTTTATAAATGTTTTCATTGTTACACTCCTTTTTTCCGATCCAGTTCGAGCGAAACGATAGAAAAAACGAACGTATCCAATATAACACGAATCAGCAGATTAGAAAAGTGAAAATCGTATGATGGAGAAAGTGGCGAAAAACGCCGTCGAATCAACGTTTCGCTTTGATATTACCAAATGTAAAACAAGGTATCTTTCTAGAAATAAAGGAATAAAATGGTACATTGGGAATTGTATGATAAAATATAAGGTATAGATAAAAAGAGGTGAAATGATGGATTTTTCCCATATTGTGTCTGAAGATAAAATTAAGCGCGCCATCAAAGACGGGGACTTTCAAAACCTCCCGGGAATGGGGAAGCCGCTGCCGAAGGATGACGCGGCACACTTGCCGGAATCGCTGCGCATGGGCTATCGTATTTTGAAAAACGCGGGAATGGCAGAGGACGAGGGCGCTCTCAAAAAAGAGCTTATGACCATCGACCATTTAATCGAAAAGTGCTATGACGAAAAAGAACGCGAGCAATTAATCAGGAAAAAATCTGAAAAGCAATTGCTGCTTGATAAGCTTGTCGACAAAAAAGGCATGTTTTCAAAGCCAGCATCCGCTTTTTATAAGAATAAAGTATATGACCGGCTTGGACGAAACAGACCTTCTTCCAGCTGATTTGTCTTGTCTGCAGGATGGCGATTGATAAAAGCCATCCTTTTTATGTTCCAAGTTCTATGTCAAAAGGTTTATGTTTTTCCATCTATGGGAAATGACCCATAAACGAAAAAAGGGTGATGGGATGGAACGTCTATTAGTATGGATAGAGCATATATCTGATTGGCTGTGGGGGCCGCCGCTAATCATCCTGCTGACGGGGACGGGGTTGTATTTCACAATTTTGCTGAAAGGTTTTCAATTTCGCTATCCTTTATACATTTTCAAACAGACAATCGGCAGCGTAGGAAAAAAGCCGAAGGGAGAGGGCACAGTCACACCGCTTCAGGCATTGACCTCAGCCCTCAGTTCAACGATCGGTGCAGCGAACATTGTCGGTGTGCCCGCCGCTATTATGTTTGGAGGACCGGGAGCGGTTTTTTGGATGTGGCTGATTGCCTTATTTGCCATGGCGATTAAGTTTTCTGAAAGTGTTCTTGCTGTTCATTACAGAGAAAAAAATGAGCAGGGTGAATACGTCGGGGGACCGATGTATTACATAACAAAAGGGCTGCGCATGAAATGGCTCGGCGTATTCTTCTCTGTTGCGCTGATTGTGGAGCTGATTCCCAGCATTATGGTTCAGGGAAATTCGGTTTCAGTCTCGCTTGCCGAGACGTTTTCTTTCAATAAAATATACGCAGGAATCGGAATTGCATTTTTGATTGGGTTAGTGGTGATAGGAGGGGTAAAGCGGATCGGAAAAGTAACAGAGTTTGTCGTGCCTCTTATGGCAGGGGCATACGCAGGTGCCGGTCTCCTGATTGTTCTCATGAATCTATCATCAGTGCCGGCGTTTTTCTCTCTCGTCTTTTCAAATGCGTTTACCTCTTCTTCAGCAGTTGGAGGGTTCGCAGGTGCTGCGTTGGCGGAAACCGTTCGCTGGGGATTTGCCCGCGGGCTTTATTCTAATGAAGCCGGAATGGGAACAGCCCCGATTGCACATGCGGCAGCAATGACTGATCATCCTGTGCGGCAAGGGTTTTGGTCTGTGATCGGCATTGTCATTGACACCTTGATCATCTGCACGACCACCGCTTTTGTCGTTCTTGCATCTGGTGTCTGGACAGGGAAGAACGCCTCAATTGACCCGGCAGCACTGACGACGGCTGCATTTCAGCATTATTTCGGTTCTGGCGGAGGGTACTTCGTTTCGGTTTCCCTAGTCTTCTTTGTCGTATCAACCATTATGGTTGTCATTTTTTACGGCGTAAAGCAAGCTGAATTTCTGTTCGGGCGGCTGGCAGGACACGTGATCAAATTCGTTTATTTAGCGGCTATTATCATAGGTGCCGCAGGCGGAGCAAAAGCCATTTGGGGCTTTTTGGACTTAGCATTGGCTTTTATTCTCGTTCCAAATGTGATTGCGCTGTTGTTATTGAGCAGAAAGGTAAAAGCGCTGTACACCGAATTCTTTACATCTGAACAGTACTACCTGAAAGATATAAGAAAAACAAAACAGAATCCTGTTTATCAAACAAAAGAAGCTAAAAACTCCTAGTGCTTTGCTTTGGCGCCGAACAACGCTTTGCTTTTTATGATCAAATAAATGAGTAAAGGCAGCAAAAGAGAAATCACTACATTAATGATTGGTTTGATTCTGTTAAAGTCGATTAGCTGATTTGTATTTAAAAAGAACCAAAAGCTGCATACGACTGAGAACATGCCGATTGGTGTATACATGGCCTTCGGGTCGATTTTTGAGTGTGAAAACGAAAGGCCGTATACCACGATATATAGGGAACCTGCTATCTTCACCATAATGACCGGAATCCAAAAGGCCGCGATGATCAGGTCTGAGCGATCCAGAAAATCCGTAATGCGGATCTGCCTGATGACCATATAAGCAGGATCAAAGAAAGTAGATGTCAGGTTGGGACCAAAGACAGAAATTGAAGAAAATAACATCACGGCCAGCAATAAAGCGCCCAGCAGTATCGCGAAAATGGTGTATTTTAGCGGGACGCTCCGGTTTGAGAAGAGAAGCGGAAGGATAATCAATTCCCCCATTGTCCCAAACGCGTAATAGCCTGATTGAAGGTATGGGATTAGACCTTCAAAAACAGGCGTCAAGTTTTGAAGCTCAATTTGTGTGGCCAGCGTAAATGGAAGGAACAAGACCAGGATGCCGAATGGAAATAGGAATATCTGCGCCATTCTGGTCAATGTTTCTTTTCCCTCTCTGGCAATACAGATCGCCACAAAGATAATAACACCGCCAAGAACAGCCATTGGTGTTCTCGGGAGAAATAAAATGTTAATCAAATTGATGAAAAAACGTATATCATGAGCATTGATTAACAGGAAATACAAAGAAAACAGTAAAATGATAATCCGGCCTGCGATTGGTGAGGAATCGCTCAGCAGCTCATAGATATTTTTATCCTGATGCTTTTTCATCAGCCTATGCATGAGCCAGAGTGCCGGAATCACGATGACAACGCCGAGGATGTAGCTGTGCCAGGCATTTTGTTTTGCTGATTCGATCATGAGAATCGGAGCATGCTTTAATCCGACCGCTAACGTATACAGAGCTCCGAAAAATAATCCTTGGTATGCAGAGGTCTTGTCCATAAAGCACATCCTTTCTGTCATGTTCAAAACGGAATATATTTAAACAGGTGCCCCAGCCGCGGAAGCAGGGGATTCACTCTCATATAAATCCATAGAAAAGCACTTCCTGCAATCAGCAGGCTGAAGGCCCATTTTGTTAGATTGTTAGCGGAACGAAAATTCTTCCATTCATATGCGTATATGGCAATGCACACAATCAATGTCTGTACGATATAGCTGATCATGCTGACGCACCTCCATTAATGGCTGATCGTTTTGTATAGGACACCGCCCTGCTCAATGGTCACAATTGGGACGACGTGAACCTCCATATCCTTATATACCTCTTCCCATTCCTTTTTCAGCAGATTCTTCGTGGTTGCCGTGCTTCTAATAGTCCGGTCTTGAAAGCCGGCCGGGTCCGCCTTTAGCTTTTGCAAACGATGAACGGTGCTGGTCACGTCCTTCTTTATGGTTCTGTTTAGTGCTTTTTGAATGATGTAATACTGGTCATTTTCTCTCGTCTCATAGGTTGATTGGTTTTCCATAATAATTCCTTTAGCTCTGATCTCGATTGTCATTGACAGCTTTCCGTTTTTTTCAGCGGCATGAAAGGATGCATTGGACTTTTGAAGCTGAATGGATGCTTGCCCCATTTGATTCGGCAGGTCTACTATGAATTCTGGCTGGCGGGCTTGATTCAGCAACATCAGGGCTGCTGTCATGTGTTCATCTTTGAAAATATCCATCAATCTGTCCTTTTTAAAGATCGCAAGCCCGTCAATTTTCAAATTAGATTTGCCTTTCCCTCCAGGTTTTGTTTTAGATGCAGAGATGACCGGTGCATACGGATCACTGCCTATTTCTACTAGATCAGACATGAATCTGCTTAAAAAAACGGGGCGGCTCGTTGCGATAATGGCCAGCTCCCGAATCATTTCCGCCGGAAACTGTTCAAGCTGGACATCGGTGTTTAAAATGTCCCGCGCTTCTCCCCGGCTGACTAAAATGAGCGCCGTTAATCTGTTCTGCGGATTTCGCGTTAAAATATCAAAGACTGGGGCAACGCCGTCTCTCGCCATATCCTCTCCAATAATGACTGTACGTCTGTGGGACGTATTGATTGTCCGTGACAAGGAGGTTTGCAGCTTGTTGTTCGCTTCTCTGATCGTAGTGCCGGAAGCTGAATCAACATACCATGTTTTTGAACCGGCAGTTCCGCCGCCGCCCCCTGTTTGTCCGCCTAATTGGCCGACCAAGGGAATCTGCAAGGCTACTCGATATTGATCTTTTTTCTTATCAATGGCTGAGCTGACAACAAATGCAATGTCATTGATTTCTGTCCGGTCCCAGCACCCCGTTAGAAGGATACAAATGAGAAGCGGCACAACACACTTATATATTGTTTTCTTCATCTTTTGGGTCCTCTCTTTTCGCTCCCTTCTGTCCGTTGCCGCGCGAATACGTGCCCGGCCTTCTGGTCATCGTCCACCAAGGCGCCCTGACAAAAATATCTTTTACTTCATCTCGTTTAAACGGAGAAATGCCGGATAAATAAGGAATGCCGAAAGATTGCAGCTTGCATAAATGGAGTACTAAGATAATCGTGCCGAGCATAATGCCGAAAATCCCGAAAATACTCGCCAAAAACATAAGCGGGAAACGAAGCATCCTGATGGAGATAGCTAAGTTAAATCGCGGAATTGTAAATGACGCGATCCCTGTTAACGATACGATGATCACCATGGGGGCAGACACAATTCCCGCTTCAACAGCGGCTGTCCCAATGACAAGGGCCCCGAGAATACTGACGGTCTGGCCGATGGTTTTCGGCAGGCGCACTCCCGCCTCACGGAGAGCCTCAAAAGAAATTTCCATAATCAATGCTTCTATGATGGCGGGGAAAGGAATCGGTTCACGCGCAGAGGCCACACTGAACATTAAGTTTGTCGGCATTAAGTCCTGATGGTATGTAATAACGGCAACATAAATAGCCGGCAAATATAAAGCAACGAATAAAAACATATAGCGAAGCCAGCGGATTAAGTTAGACATCAAATAACGCTCATAGTAATCTTCACTGGCCTGCATAAGCTGCCAAAACGTAATCGGGCCTGTTAAGACAAAGGGCGTATTATCTGTGAAAATGGCAAATCGGCCTTCGAGAAGCTGAGCGGCGACGGTGTCCGGCCTTTCTGTGTATTGCAGCTGGGGGAATGGTGAGTACGTGTCGTCTTCGATAAACTCTTCAATATATCCGCTTTCTAAGACAGCATCAATCTTAATCTTTTTGATTCTTTTTTTTACTTTGTCAATGACCTTTGGATCGGCAAGCCCGTCAATATAGGCCAAGACAACATCGGTTTTGGTTTTCGTGCCGATTTTAAACGAGATCATTTTAAGCTGAAACGTTTTGACGCGAAAGCGCACAAGAGCGGTATTGACCCTGAGGCTTTCAGTGAAGCCCTCTCTTGACCCTCTGATGGTCGATTCTGTTATCGGCTCTTCAATGCTTCTTCTTTGTCCGCTTTTTATATTTAAGATCAGCCCTTTTGAGTGCCCGTCGGCAAATAAAACCGCGTTCCCCTCAATGATGGATGCAGCCACTTTGCTCATACTCGTTTCTATTGCAACACTTGAAATGGATAGAGTATTTTGCAGCGCCTCTTCATGTTCATCTATTTGATCCGTCAAATGCATTAAGAAAGGGCGGAGGGCGTGATCCTGAATATGTTCAGATTTTACAATTCCTTCGATATAAACAATAAATCCGCACAGCCCGTTTCCAAAGTCAAATTGTCTAAATACGATGTCTGAACAGCCTTCTGTTAATAAGGTCAGATTATCGAGGTTTTCCTTCAAATTGGGAGAGATCGGTCTGTCCTGATTGTCTTCAAGCTCTTTGATGAGCTGAAGCGCTTTGTCGCGTTTATTCATAGAGACTCACCCTGCTTTTTAATGTCACAATAAGTGCTTGTGACTTTTAGGGTAACCTTGTCTGTTTCATATATTCCAGACTAGGATGAAAGCGCTATAAAAAAGTGTTGACTACCTGTATATACAGGAATACAATATGATTATAAGTTGTATATACAAGTTATAAAAACGGATACGGAGGGGTTGGCATGGGGGAACTGAACAAATCGGCACGTCAGATTGTCGAAGCAGTCGGCGGTGCTGAAAATATTGCAGCGGCAACTCATTGTGTTACACGTTTGCGTTTTGCTTTAATAGATGAAAGCAAGGTTGACCAAGAGATGCTTGATCAAATTGATGTGGTAAAGGGATCATTCTCGACAAACGGACAGTTTCAGGTCGTAATCGGCCAGGGAACTGTCAATAAAGTATATGCTGAACTGGTTAAGGAAACGGGGATTGGCGAGTCAACAAAGGATGAAGTGAAGAAGGCCTCAGAAAAAAATATGAATCCTTTGCAGCGTGCTGTGAAAACGCTTGCAGATATTTTTATTCCAATATTGCCTGCGATTGTCACGGCGGGTCTTTTAATGGGGATCAATAACATTTTAACGGCGGAAGGCATTTTCTTCAGCACAAAATCGATTGTGCAGGTTTATCCGCAGTGGGCGGATCTTGCTAATATGATTAACCTGATTGCAGGCACGGCCTTTACGTTTTTGCCTGCGTTAATCGGATGGTCTGCCGTCAAGCGGTTCGGCGGCAATCCGCTTCTCGGCATTGTGCTCGGGGTTATGCTCGTGCATCCTGATTTGCTGAATGCGTGGGGATATGGCGCTGCAGAACAAAGCGGAGAGATCCCGGTATGGAATCTATTCGGCCTAGAGGTGCAGAAAGTCGGCTATCAGGGCCAGGTGCTCCCAATTTTGCTTGCTTCTTATATGCTGGCGAAGATTGAGGTATTTTTAACAAAACGCACACCTGAGGGCATACAGCTGCTCGTTGTCGCACCAATTACGCTTCTCTTAACAGGATTTGCCTCTTTTATCATTATCGGCCCGATTACATTTGCGATCGGTAATGTACTGACTTCAGGGCTTATCTCGGTGTTTGGTTCTTTTGCCGCACTGGGCGGTCTGTTATATGGCGGTTTCTACTCAGCGCTCGTGATTACCGGTATGCATCACACGTTTCTTGCAGTCGACCTGCAGCTCATCGGTTCAAAGCTCGGCGGCACCTTTTTATGGCCGATGCTGGCGCTTTCTAATATCGCACAAGGTTCGGCGGCTCTGGCCATGATGTTTATCGTGAAGGATGAGAAACAAAAAGGCCTCTCCCTCACATCAGGGATTTCTGCTTATCTTGGCATTACAGAGCCTGCCATCTTTGGGGTGAATCTGCGATACAGATTCCCGTTTATCATTGCAATGGTCAGCTCTGGCCTGGCCGGAATGTATATTTCTTCTCAAGGTGTGCTGGCAAGCTCCGTCGGTGTCGGCGGCGTGCCGGGGATTTTCTCAATCATGAGCCAGTACTGGGGCGCGTTTGCAATCGGGATGGCTATTGTATTGATCGTGCCGTTTGCCGGAACATACGCGTATGCGAGATTCAAACATAAATAACAAATGGGGAGCGGGACGTGTTGAACGTTCCCTTTTCCCGTTTTCAATTTAAATATGGTGGTGGAAACAGATGAAAACAGAACAAACGCCATGGTGGAAAAAAGCTGTGGTTTATCAAATTTATCCGAAGAGCTTTAACGATACGACGGGAAACGGTGTCGGCGATTTGAACGGCATTATTGAAAAGCTGGATTACTTAAAAACACTTCAAGTGGATGTGCTATGGCTGACGCCGATTTATGATTCTCCTCAGCATGATAATGGGTACGATATTCGTGATTATTACTCGATTTATCCTGAATACGGAACGATGGAGGATTTTGAGCGGCTAGTGTCCGAAGCACATAAAAGAGACTTGAAAGTCGTCATGGATCTTGTTGTCAATCATACGTCAACAGAGCACAAATGGTTTCGCGAGGCGATCTCTTCCATAGACAGCCCGTATCGTGATTTTTATATATGGAAAGACCCGCAGGAAAACGGTTCTCTTCCGACGAACTGGGAATCGAAATTCGGGGGATCGGCATGGGAACTTGATGAAGCGTCGGGCCAATACTATTTGCATCTGTTTGACGTGACACAGGCTGATTTGAATTGGGAAAATGAAGAGGTCAGAAAGCATGTCTATGACATGATGCATTTTTGGTTTGAAAAGGGAATAGACGGCTTCAGGCTTGATGTCATCAACCTGATTTCTAAAGATCAGCGCTTTCCGAATGCGGAGGATGGCGGCGACGGCCGCTCTTTTTACACTGATGGGCCGCGGGTGCACGAATTTCTGCATGAAATGAACGAAAAGGTGTTTTCGCATTACGACAGCATGACGGTCGGTGAGATGTCTTCAACAACCGTAGACCACTGCATCCGGTATACGAATCCTGACAATAAAGAACTTGATATGACATTCAGCTTCCATCATCTCAAGGTTGACTATCCCAACGGCGAAAAATGGGCCTTGGCGCCGTTTGACTTTTTGAAGCTGAAGGAGATCCTATCCGACTGGCAAACGGGGATGCACGCAGGAGGGGGATGGAACGCTCTGTTCTGGTGCAATCATGATCAGCCGCGCGTTGTATCAAGATATGGAGATGATGGCGCATATAGGGTGAAATCGGCGAAAATGCTTGCTACGGCCATTCATATGATGCAGGGCACGCCTTATATTTATCAGGGCGAGGAGCTGGGAATGACGAATCCGAAGTTTAATGACATCAGCTCCTATCGGGATGTCGAATCGCTGAACATGTATCACGCCTTTAAGGAAAAAGGAATGGCTGATCAAGAGATCACAGCCATTTTACAGGCGAAATCCCGTGACAATTCCAGAACCCCTGTTCATTGGGATGCTACGGAGAATGGCGGTTTTACAACGGGCACACCATGGATACCGGTTGCAGGAAATTATCGGGAAATCAATGCTGAAGCGGCGCTGAGGGATCAAAATTCGGTGTTTTACCATTATCAAAAATTGATTCGAATTCGCAAAATGTATGACATTGTGACAGAGGGAACGTATGAGTTAATCGCAAAGGATGACCCGAACATTTTTGCGTATCTCAGACATGGCAGCAATGAAAAGCTGCTCGTGATCAATAATTTTTACGGGACAGAGGCGGCCTTTACACTGCCGGACTCTTTAGCGCCTGACGAATGGAAGGCAGAGGTGCTGTTGACGAACGATGAAGCAAGGGAAGGGCTTCAGAACATGACGCTTCGCCCGTATGAGTCCATTGTTTATCGTTTAACGAAACCGTGTTAAACTAAGCTGGGTGGTCCATAATGAAGGTGAATAAATTCATCACAATTTATAAAGACATCGCACAGCAAATTGAAGGCGGCCGATGGAAAGCGGAGGAGATTCTTCCGTCTGAACATGAGTTGACCGCACAGTACGGTACATCAAGAGAAACGGTCCGAAAGGCGCTTCATATGCTCGCGCAAAACGGTTATATCCAGAAAATCAGGGGAAAAGGCTCCGTCGTGCTCAACCGTGAAAAAATGCAGTTTCCCGTTTCGGGCCTTGTCAGCTTCAAGGAGCTCGCGCAAACGCTTGGCAAAGAAACGAAAACAACTGTACACAAATTCGGGCTGGAGCCTCCGTCAGAGCTGATCCAAAAACAGCTCCGGGCCAATCTGGATGACGACATCTGGGAAGTCATCAGGTCTAGAAAGATTGACGGGGAACATGTGATTTTGGACAAGGATTACTTTTTCAGAAAGCATGTCCCTCACCTGACGAAAGAAATTTGTGAAAACTCCATATATGAGTATATAGAAGGAGAGCTCGGTCTTTCGATCAGTTACGCCCAAAAAGAAATTGTCGCCGAGCCGTGTACGGACGAGGACAGAGAGCTGCTCGATTTACGCGGCTATGACCATTTGGTCGTGGTGAGAAACTACGTCTTTTTGGAGGATACCAGTTTGTTTCAATATACGGAAAGCAGACACCGTCTCGACAAATTCCGATTTGTTGATTTTGCGCGGCGGGGGAAATGAGAGAGGCGCCTGCCTGCGGCAGCGCGCTTTTTTGTTTGGTATCAAAATTGATACTATCCAACAAAAATGTGCGTACTTTTACTTTTTATCATAATGGCTACAATAGAGATGAGAGTAACCTAAAGGAGAGGTGTTTTACATGACAGAACTAAAGAAACAAATTCTGGATGCATACAATTTCAGGCATGCGACTAAGGAATTTGACCCGAATAAAAAAGTGTCAGACAGCGATTTTGAATTTATTTTAGAAACAGGAAGACTGTCTCCGAGCTCACTCGGCCTTGAGCCTTGGAAATTTGTCGTCGTCCAAAATCCGGAATTCCGCGAGAAGCTTCGTGAATACACATGGGGCGCGCAAAAGCAGCTGCCGACCGCAAGCCATTTCGTCCTGATTCTTGCGCGTACAGCGAAGGATATCAAATATAATGCGGACTACATCAAACGTCATTTAAAAGAAGTAAAACAAATGCCTCAAGACGTGTACGAAGGCTATTTAAGCAAAACAGAAGAATTCCAGAAAAACGATTTGCATTTGCTTGAAAGTGACAGAACATTGTTTGACTGGGCATCAAAACAAACCTATATCGCGCTTGGCAACATGATGACTGCCGCTGCGCAAATCGGTGTTGATTCCTGCCCGATCGAAGGCTTCCAGTACGATCACATTCACCGTATTCTTGAAGAAGAAGGCCTTCTGGAAAACGGAAGCTTCGATATTTCTGTGATGGTGGCATTCGGCTACCGAGTGAGAGACCCTCGTCCGAAAACAAGATCTGCTGTTGAAGATGTTGTGAAGTGGGTTTAAAAGAAGAAAGCTGCTCGCATAGCGAGCAGCTCTTTTTTATGCCTGATTCGCTCTATTCTGTTTTCTCCTCTGATGTAAGTACAATGCCGTGCCGAGTGCACTAATCAGAAATCCGGCCAACAGGATCGAGTACATGGATGTGGCTGTGTCCGGAAGCAGGCCGCCAGCCGGACCGTCTGTTCCTGATCCGCCCGAACCGTTTCCACCAGAGCCGTTAGTCAGTTGAGTGCCGGGAGGCGTATCATTTCCTCCGTTTCCGTCAGTTGGCTGTTTTCCGCCTGGTTTGTCGGAGCCTCCGCCATGATTGCCGTCATCACCGCCTGTCGGTTGGTCGGACGGGAATGCCGGCGGTTTGTTGTTTGAACCGGAATTTAAGATCGTGTATTCGCTGAAGTGGTTTGTATATCCTGTCACCATATCATCATCGACTGATCCGTGACCTGTCTTTGTGAAAGCTTTCTTTTTTCTATCGACGTGATAAATGGCAGGGTTATGGGCTTCTTCAATATCAAACATGCGAAGCGAAAGCTGTACGGGCTCCTTGAATGATTTTATTTCCTTTCCTTTTTGCTTTACTGTAAAGTCATATACATCTGCCAGTGACACATCCAATTCTCCCGTCGACTTGATTCCGATTGCAGTGTCTGCGGTTTTAAGGTTCGCCATTGGCATCTTCATGCTGTACCAGTAGTTGAACACCGTCAATGAAGGATCTGACTCTCTTTCTTTCAAAAGTTTGACCTGATCTTTTTTTACTTTGAGATTGATAGGCTTCTCTTGTGATCCTTCATGTGTTCTGTAATAGACAAACGGCGTGTTGGCATTTTTAGCGTAAATCGCAAATTTGTCTTCATCAAGTGTCCAGCTGCCGTCCTTCTGCTTTGTCGGCAGGAATACTTCTTTGATCCGTCCTTCAAGCTTAGGAGAGACCTTGTTTCCTAGTTTTTTCAGCTGTTCGGTGAAAATCTCATAATCAACGTAGCCAAGGTCTTCACCATGGGAGGCTTCTGTAAAGACAGAATATCCGTCTCCTCCGGCACCGACAAAATTATTTGTTGCCACGCGGTAGGTATCATCCGTATTTATAGCAACTTTGTCTCCGTTAGGCGATTCAATTTTCACTTCTAACACACGGTGTCCAGGTTCGTTGTTTAATGTAAAGGTATATTCGATTCCGGCCACCTGAGGGAAAGCGCCGCCGCCATTTTCCACATTGCTTAGGCCTTGTTCAAGGGCTTCTTTAATTTGTTTTCCGGTTAAATCGGCCACGTAAAGCGTATTGCCAAACGGCATCACGTTGAGCACCTCGCCGAGTGTGATATCACCTTTGTCAATGCCTGCTCTGATGCCGCCGCCATTTGTTATCGCTATTCTGGCGCCGGCTGCTTCTTTCGCTTTTGCCAGCATACCGTCCGCGATGAAGTTTCCGAGATTCGTTTCTTTCGTGCGCACATGCTCACGCTGGCCGTCAAGCGCCACATCCGTATAGCCGACTTTTTCATTTTTCACGTCTTCTAATTCACTTTTGAACTGATCAAGCTCTTGTTTTGCTTCTGCGTTTTCTTCTGTATGCTCATCAATTGGCAGCACGCTCAGATTTGATTTGTCTGTTTGCACAACGCCATTTTCATCAAACGCGACATCAACGCGCCCCAAGAATTGGCCGTATTCTTTTGCCTGCGCCACGATCGTCGGTTCTTCGTTGTTTACGACCTCCATTTTGTCAACGAGGGTGTGAGTGTGTCCGCCGATGATCAAGTCAATGCCTTTTACTTTTTTGGCTAGCTCAAGATCACGGTTATGCCCGATGTGGGTTAAAGCAATAATCTTATTTACCTTTTCTTCTTCTTGAATCGCTTTGACGGTGTTTTGTGCTGTTTCAAAGGCATCATTGAATATGATGCTTTTGCCCGGGCTTGATGTGGTAGCCGTATCTTCCGTTGTCAGGCCGAATACGGCGACTTTCTCCCCGTCAACGTCTAACAGAATGTAAGGGTGGATGCCGGCCTCTTTCTCTTCACCTGCCGTAAAGGTTTGCGGCTTTTTGACAAATGATTTCAGCTTGGGTTCATTTGACACATCTACGTTTGCACTGACAATCGGAAATTCCGGTGCTTCAAAGTGATAGCGGTTCGCCGGATCAACGGTTGCGCTGTTTCCGCTTAGAAAATCAGAAAGCACTGTCGGACCTTTATCAAATTCATGGTTCCCGAAGGTCATGGCGTCATAGCCCATCATGTTCATCATTTTCAGATCGGCCAAACCGTTCCATTTTGTAAAATACAGATCGCCGGAAAACACATCTCCCGCATCAAGGAGAATGTTGTGATTTGTTTCGCTGCGTACTTCGTTGATTTTCGTCATTCGTCTCGCTGCATCATCGAGATGTGCGTGCGTATCATTGGTGTGCATGACGGTCAGATCCCACAGTCCGTCTTTAGGAGGATCTGGATTTGAATCATCATCGAATTGCAGCTTATACACACCATAGCCTTCATTCGCAGACTTGCCTACATAAGCGACGTCGTCTGCTTTATCGGCAAATGGCTTCGCCAAAAGCGAGGATTCAAACGTCAGATTCGTGCCGGAAACAGGCGCGATTGACCAGTTGTTGTCTGCCTTTGGATTGACTGTTTTTTGTTCAATAATGTAATCCATCAGCACCTGCCTGTTTTCAACCGCAGAGCCGTGGACAATTTTATCGCTCGTCAAGTGAGGGAAACCGCCGCCTCCGGACGCACGATAGTTATTGGTGACCACGAGAAATTCCTGGCTTGGGCTGATCGGCTTGCCTTCATAGGAAAGGTTGATGATCCGGGATGAATCCGCATTGATCACTTTTCCGTTCTCATTGTATTTAGCCGGTTTTGTCACATCGACCTGATATGTGACACCGTCAATCACGTCAAAATTATAGGAGCGGAAATTCTCGTTCAGCAAGGCCTGATCGCCGCCTTTGGCTGGATCAATTTGATTGAATTGGCCTGCTGACATCTCCAGCCAGTCCTTGACTTCGCTGCCTGTCAGTTTGACGATTTGAACAGTATTATCGTAAAGGTACAAGTCACCGACATTTTTAATCGCAAGATCTCCGGCTGGAATGTTTGTATAGTAATTGGCTCCGTTTCTGCCGCCTGCTTTAAACGGCGCTCCAGCGGATAAAATCGGCAGGTTCTTGTACTCGGTATCCTTCATTTCTTTTTCGGCATACCATTTTTGCGCGTCAGTCACGATCTGAATGGAAGGATCATCTTTGACCTGTGCAAAGAAGCTGTTAATATCTGCTTCGGTTTTGCCGACTGGCTTTCGGACATACTCCAGTGTGTTTTGATGTGTTTGCTGAATGGTGTTTGTAACGGTTTCGTTTCTTGATGTGACGTTGCCAGCAATAGATTCAATACTTCCTTTGGAATCTGCTACCTTCCATGAGCCGTCCGCCTTTTCAAGCTTGAGGTCAATCACGCCTAAATATTTGCCCCAGCTGCTTGGCATGACGACAGGAATGCCGTTAATTGTTCCCTTTTCCACATCGAACTGAGCAACACCCGCATACTCGGCGGAAGGAAAGAGTCCGTGCTGATGGCCCGAGATAATCGCGTCAATGCCTTTCGTTTTGGTGGCAAGGTCAAATACGGCGTTTTCTGCACCTGATGATTGTGACTGCTTTTCAATGCCGGTGTGGGCGAGGGCAATAATGACATCTGCGCCTTCCGCCTTCATTTTCGGGATCGTTTCATTGGCGGATTCTACGATATCCTGCACCTGCACCTGTCCCTCGAGATTCTTTTTGTCCCATGTCATGATTTGCGGCGGGACAAAGCCTATGTAACCGACTTTTACTTTTTGCTCATTACCATTTTCATCAATGAGGGTTTTTTCATTAATCACATACGGCGTATAACGGTTTTCACCGCTAGTTGTTTTGACGTTGGCATTTACAATCGGGAAATCGGCTCCTTTGATTGTGCCGTCGAGAAAGTCGAGCCCGTAGTTGAATTCATGATTGCCAAGCGTTCCGGCGTCGTATTTCAGCGCATTCATGACGCTGATAATCGGATGGGTTTTCGTGCCGGAGATAATGTCGTCTTTTTGATATTTCACCGCGTATTCACCCAGCGGATTCCCTTGAATCAAGTCGCCGTTATCCACAAGCAGGGTGTTAGGGTTTTGCTCGCGGTGCTTTTGGATCAATTGCGCTGTTCTCGCCAGACCGAAATCCGCCGTTTCTTTGTCGCTGTAGTAATCGTAATCCATCATGTTGGCATGAATATCAGTTGTAGCCAAAATACTCAGATGCACCTGAGGAGCCGCGCTTTCTTCTGCATGAATGGGTGGTGTTGGGAGGATTAGGCTAAGTATCATAATTGGGGGCAAAAGAATACGGAGAATGTTTTCGACGTGTGTTCGTCTTTTCTGTATTCTCACCAGTTCTCCACCTTTCAACGAAATTTGTGTTACAGCTCCTATTGTAAGAATATTTTGTAACTATTTGTAGGTGTTTCTTTATGATTATTGTAAAAGGGAGAAAAATGAGTATTATGTAGCAGTAACAAACGACAAATACTGGGTACTTATGCTTATCGTTTGTCACAATCGCGGAATGTTTATTTTAGTGTGGCTGGGGTAGAGTGTTTTATGTAGACATATAAAGCGGGAGGTTATGAATCATGGGGAAAAAAATTGCAGTTGTTTTGACAGATTATTTTGAGGACAGCGAGTACACTGAGCCTGCGAAAGCCTTTAAAGAAGCGGGACATGAACTGACTGTCATTGAAAATGAGAAAGGAAAAACAGTAAAAGGCAAGCAGGGAAATGCTGAAGTGACGGTTGACGCGTCCATTGAAGACGTAAACCCTTCAGACTTTGATGCGCTTTTGATTCCCGGAGGATTTTCACCAGACCAGCTTCGCGCTGACGATCGTTTTGTCCAATTTGCAAAAGCGTTTATGACTGACAAAAAGCCGGTATTCGCTATTTGCCATGGCCCGCAGCTTTTAATCAATGCGAAAGCGCTCGACGGCCGAAAAGCGACAGGCTATACGTCCATTCGTGTTGACATGGAAAACGCCGGTGCCGACGTTGTGGACAAGGAAGTGGTTGTTTGCCAAGATCAATTGGTCACTAGCCGCACACCGGACGATATACCGGCATTTAACCGCGAGTCATTGGCATTGCTTGAGAAATAAAGAAAGAACGGACGCCCGCGGGCGTCCGTTTTTTTGATCATAACGTGACATCAGCTTGAACAGCCGTCAGTTTCTTGTACCTGTAATACAAGAAAGCAGCTGCAGCCGTTCCGATGACCGCAATGCCGAAGTCGAATATGAAAATATGGGCGATGCCCCCCGCTTTTGCGATAAGCCCTGTTGCAATCGGCAGCAGAATCGATGCAAGGCTTGAAGCGGTCGCTACAATTCCGGTAACGGTTCCTTTTCGCTTCCAGAAAAGCTCTGTCATTAACGTAATGGTAATTTGAAACACACCCGCAGTTGAAAAGCCTAAGAAAAAGGCAGTGATGTCCAGCACAACTGGGATATGAACGGTCAGCATGACTGCGAGCGTACATAAAGTAATAATAGGATATAAGAGCGTTATGAAGACAGGTTTGACCCATCTGTTCAGCAAAACGGCTAATAATAAAACAGATGCCAGAGATCCTATACTATAATAGCTCAGCAATTGTACAGATGCTGATTCAGCTAAACCGGCTGCCTTTTGCGCGTAGCTCGGGAGCCAGATTTGAGAAACCGTAAATAAAGCCGTGGATGTAAAACCGATAATAATCAGTGCGGTGCCTTCTTTCTGAAAAACGGGTTCAGACAAGAAAACGGGAGATTCCTGTTGGCCGCTATTAGTTGGTTTCTTATGTTTTTTAGGAAACGAAAGCGTTGATAAATAAATAATATTCAGGAGATAGACCGCTGCCGGCAGATAAAAAGCAAATCCGTAAAACATGCTGTGGTCTGCTAAAAATGTGATCAAAAACGGCAAAAGTGCGGCCCCGACAGACATAAAGGCTTTGACCAAGACATTTGCCGAACCGGAAGCAGACGGAAAGAGCTCGGTTAGCGCCGGATATGTTCCGGCATCCATCGCTGAATTTGCGACCCCGGCTAATAAAGCGAACACAAACGCCAGTTCATAGCTCGGTGATAAAGGAATACCGACTAAAAAGACGGCCATAATTCCCGCAGAAGCGACAACAAGCGGCTTTCTGCCGATTTTATCTGATAGAACGCCGGAAATGCCGTATGTCAGCAGTTTGCCAAACCCGATAGCGGCAATGACATAACTGATGCCGGTCGGATCGGTATTCCACTGTTTTGTTAATGAGGACATATTGGATGCGAGAATAATGTTGACCATCCCCAGAAAGAAGTAGTTGATATACATTCCGGATGCTGTTTTGATAGATGTCGTTTGCATGCTTGTACTCCTTCAGATCTTATTCGAACACTTTACTGTTTTGGTTTGAGGAAATGATAAAAAAGACTCGCCGAGTTTCCGGCCAGTCTCCATTATTTACGAAGCGAGGCTAATTCTTGAGCAATCGCCTGCATTTCACTTGGGCTGAATGATTCTTTTTTCATCACCATGCTGTGAAGGTACGTGAGGTCTTCAATCTTCTCATCACTGAAATCCTCCGCTTTGATTACGCCGACGTTCAGCATGTTCAGCTTTTGGGAAATCTCTTCAATCATTTGAGTTAATGTTTCTGTATTTGGGCTGGACAAATGGTTCCATCCTTTCTATGCGCAATATAGGTATGTTTTATTCTAACAGAATTCCATCAGAAAAAAACCCTATTCTAAAAGCAGGCTTTTAATTCCAAAAAAGTGAAGACATCAGTTGAAAAGGAAATGAACATCCTACTAAGATATTCATGAAGGTTTCTTTTTAGAGAAATAGGGGCAAAGAATAGGGAGGTTGCACATCATGATAAGCGTGTTATTTGTTTGTTTAGGAAACATTTGCCGGTCTCCGATGGCGGAAGCGATTTTTCGGGACCTGGCAGCCAAAAAAGGATTAGAGGGGAAAATCAAGGCGGACTCAGCCGGTATTGGCGGCTGGCACATCGGCAACCCCCCGCATGAGGGAACGCAGGAGATATTGCGCAGAGAAGGAATCAGCTTTGATGGCATGCTGGCGCGTCAAGTCAGCGAACAGGATCTGGCCGATTTTGATTACATCATTGCAATGGATGCAGAAAATATCGGAAGTCTCAGAAGCATGGCGGGATTTAAAAACACCTCACATATCAAAAGGCTTTTGGACTATGTTGAAGATTCAGATCTTGCCGACGTTCCCGATCCTTACTACACAGGGAATTTTGAAGAAGTCTGCCAATTAATCAAATCGGGCTGTGAGCATCTGCTTGCGTCTATTCAAAAAGAAAAACAATTGTGAGTGAAAGGAGAATTTGCATGAACAACGAACGTTTAATGCTGAAAGGGATATTTCTCGGAGCTGCGGCAGGCGCGGCGTTATCACTGCTCCATAAGCCGACAAGACAGGCGTGCGGCATGAGATGGCTGACATGCAAGCATAAACTTTCACTGTATAAAAGCAATCCGGAGCTGTTAAAAAACACTGTTATCACAAAAGTGGATGAGGCCAAAAAGCTCGCCCAAACGCTTTCAAAGGAAGTCGACTTTGTGAACCAGCAGGTGAAAGAGCTGAAGAAAACAACGCCGCAAGTGATGGAACTCGTGCAAGAAACGAAAGAGCATTTTTCAAAAAAATGATCAAACATGCGAGGTGAGACGACATGAGTTTTTTGAAAGAGCTTTTCAGCAGATATACCCTTCATGAAGGACAAAGTAAATCAGCGGAGCTGGCGTATTTTTTTCTATTGTCACTGTTTCCGTTTTTGATTTTTATGCTGACGCTCACCGCGTATCTTCCGCTTTCTACCGATGATGTTTTAGGAGTCATAGAACAATATGCTCCCGCCAGTGCGATGTCTCTCGTTGAATCCATTACCCATCAAACCTTAAATAATCGAAATGGCGGTTTGCTGTCATTCGGGATTATCGCCGCATTATGGTCTGCGTCTAATGGAATGAACGCGATCGTCCGGTCGCTGAACCACGCGTATGATGTGGAAGAAAACCGCTCTTTTATCATTGTTCGTCTAACCTCTATTTTTTTGACGATTGCCATGGTATTTACGATTTTAGTGGCTTTGCTTCTGCCGGTATTTGGCCGGGAGATTGGAAGGCTCGCTTCTGACTTTGTCGGCGCGTCGGATCTGTTTTTATCCGTCTGGGCCGCCATTCGCTGGGGTGTCAGCCCGCTTGTGCTTTTGATTGTTTTTTCCGCGCTGTATGTGATTGCGCCGAACAAAAAGCTGTCTCTCCGGTTTGTCATGCCGGGTGCGGTCTTTGCGACCATCGGCTGGATCGTTGTCAGCACATTGTTTTCATTTTACGTCAGCACGTTTGCGAACTATAGCGCCACTTACGGGAGCATCGGGGGAATCATCGTTCTGATGATTTGGTTTTACTTGAGCGGCATTTTAATTATCCTAGGCGGAGAAATCAACGCTCTTTTACATAAACGTAAAAAGCTTCCTGATGAAAATCCCTACCATTAGCGCACCCTATAAACGAACTTCGGTTCAAAAAGAAGTCGGGGGGATATCGTGATGACCAAGCATACGAAAAAAGGCGGAAGCCATAACAAACAAAATTCGAAAAGTAAATCGAGCCATAAAACAAGCGGAAGCGCCAACGGACAAAACGGCTACCATTAGCATAAAAGCCTCCTGACATGATGTCGGGAGGCTTTTTGATTAAGAAGATGAAGAATAGGTTTCAGCCGGTGACCAGCTTTTCGGTTTGCCCAGCACAAGGGCCAGCCACACAGCGCTAAGCGTGAGAGTAATGAAGTAGAACAAGTTTGCGCTTTCAAATGTCTGCATATACCAGCCGCCGGCAACCGGGCCGAGGATGCTGCCGAGACTGAATGTAATGCCGCAAAGCAGGTTTCCCGCCGGCAGGAGATGAGGCGGAAGAAGATCTGTCATATAGCTGATGCCAAGTGTAAAGGTTGATCCGACTGCCATTCCCGCAATAAAAAAGCAGCCGCCGATCACGTAGGGCGAAGGAAATACACCGGCGATGAAAAAGCAAAGAGCCCCAGTCAGTAAAATCACCAGCAGCACATTCCGCCTGCCGTATTTATCGCTGAGGATGCCGAGCGGAAACTGAAAGATAATGCTTCCAATCGCAAATGCGGGAAGGATGATCGCTACTGCGTCTACTGATATCCCCAAACGGAGCGCGTACACCGGAAAGCTTCCGTTCAGCGCCGTTTCCAGAAAGCCGTAGCCAAATGTAGGCATAAAGGCAACCCACCCAAACAGCATGGCCTGATAAAATCGCCTGAAACTATTGTCTGATTTGGTTTCATGAGGACTGGTTTCCGGGTATGCATTTTGTAGAAAGAAAACAAAAAGCCACGCAAACAGACTGAAGCAGCCGGACACGATAAAAGGAAGCGACGGACTCAGCTTGACAAGCGGCACCATGAACGGGCCTGCGGCAAAGCCAAGGCCAAAGGAAAGCCCATAAATAGACAGGTTTCTTCCGCGATTTTGTTTTGATGACATGGAGGTCACCCACGTTTGCGTAGAAAAGTGAAGCATGTGGTCGCCGATTCCAATGAACAGGCGAAGCAGGAACCAGACCCAAACTGACTGAAGCCAAATAAATCCGAATAAGCTTAAAATGACAATGCTTCCGCCCATGACGATCAGCGGCTTGAACCCGAGCTTTCTGAGCGGTGCTTCCATAAACGGCGAAGCCAAAAGCACACCGATATACAGCCCGGTCGCGTGCAGGCCGTTGATAGCAGCGGATTCTCCATTTGTTTCAAAAATGATTGAAATGACAGGCAGCAGCATGCCTTGTGAAAACCCGGAAATGGAAACGAGCAAGACAAGGATAAAGAAATGAAATCGTGACATCGTGTCAGTTCTCCTTATGTGGAATCTATGTTGATCGTACAACGTTTTCCAAAAGCAGGCAACCTGAAAAAAGCCTATATCACGCTATACATTTGCCCTCGTGTAATCATGAAGGTTTTTGTGAAGAATAAAAATAAAACAAGTCATAAAAAAGGAGTTATTTCACCATGAATCGTATCTTTTTTATTTTAGTGGCGGCCGGTGTTCCGCTTTCTGTGATTGGCAGTTTGATGCATTGGCCTTCCGCGGTTCTTTTTGCGGTTTATTGCGTGACGATTATCGCGCTTGCAAGCTATATGGGGAGGGCGACAGAATCACTTTCCATCATTGCAGGACCGCGTATCGGCGGTTTGTTGAACGCCACCTTCGGGAATGCGGTGGAGCTGATTATTTCCCTTTTTGCATTAAAGGAAGGCTTGACAGGAATCGTACTTGCCTCTTTAACCGGTTCAGTGTTGGGGAACCTGCTGCTGGTAGCGGGCCTATCGTTTTTTGTCGGCGGTTTAAAATATAAGCGGCAGGAATTTAATATCCATGATGCCCGCCATAACTCCGGGCTTCTGATTTTTGCCATCATTGTCGCCTTTGTGATTCCGGAGGTATTCTCTGTTGGTATGGGAAACGCCAGCAAGCTCAATTTAAGCATCGGCATCAGCATCATTATGATTCTGTTATATGTGGCGGCGCTGTACTTTAAACTTGTCACGCATAGGGGCGTTTATCAGCCGAATAATGCCGCTCAGCCTGAAGAAGAGGAAGAGCCGGAATGGTCAGGGAAGGTTGCGACGATTGTCTTGTTTGCGGCAACGATTGTGGTTGCATACATATCCGAAAACCTGGTCCATACCTTTCACTCGGTGGCTGAACAGTTCGGCTGGAGCGAGCTGTTTATCGGGGTCATCATCGTGGCGATTGTAGGAAATGCGGCGGAGCACGCGTCAGCGATTATTATGGCCTTCAAAAATAAAATGGACATTGCGGTTGAAATTGCAGTCGGCTCTACGCTGCAGATCGCTATGTTTGTCGCACCGGTTCTCGTCATCTGTTCTATCTTTTTTCCGACAAGCATGCCGCTTGTATTTACATTGCCGGAGCTCGTCGCGATGGTATCAGCGGTTCTCTTGATGATCGCGATTTCGAATGACGGGGATTCCAACTGGTTTGAAGGGGCGACACTGCTTGCTGCATATGTCATTATGGCGATCGGCTTTTTCCTTCTTTAACCTGAAAAAATGATGGATAACAACAAAGCGGGATGAAAAGACTAAGGGAAAATGCCATAGAAAGAGTGATATGATGAAAAAGCTATTTCATTCCACACTTATTGTGTTGTTATTCTTTAGTTTTTTCGGCGTTCAGCCCATCCACGCGAAAAAGCAGTTTAAGGTTCCTAATTCTGTCGCAAGCATTTCAAAGGAAAACACGTATCCGAATGCTTCACAGGATCAGCCAATGCTTCAGCCGAGCAAGCTGGCAAAGGAATTGCTCGATCATTCTGAGGTAAAGATTGAAAATCCGCATCTCATCAAAATGCTGAATGAATCCAACATATCCGGCACACCGCTTGCAGTAGGGTACCGGGCGACAATATTTCTCGGGAAATGGGCGCTCGGCTATGAATCAAATGAAACAGTCGCAAACTGGGAATATAAAAAAATCAATACAAACCGTGCGGATAACCGCGGCGGGAAAGAAACGGCTGAAATGCATTATGCCCAGGAACAGCAGTACAGAGTGAAGGGTGGCTTGACAGCTAAAGTTCCAAATGCTGAAGATGTCAAAAGCATGATGATGCAAAAAGCAATGAAGAAAACGAACCTCCCGCTTGCATTTGAGACGGTCATTGGGGCTGGCACAAAACGGGATCAGATTTATAAAGTCGCTCCTAAAAAAATCGGTTATCTACATGCATATGCACCGGCTGTGAATGAAAAAGGAAAAGTGACTTACGGAGAAGTGTACTTAGTGCTGAAAGGAAATAAACGAAAACTAGTCGTGAAAAATGTCACTTCACAGGGAATCGGCGCGTGGATTCCGGTTCAAGATCATGTCACGTTTGGCTTTCAGCTCTCCTCACTGCCAAGATAAATAAAAAACTGATTCCAACTCGGAATCAGTTTTTTTGTTTATTGGGTTCTCTCGATTCGGACCGCTTCCTCAAGCATTTGCACATTGTTTTGGTAGAGCTGGCGAACGAGAACCCGTCTTACTGCAAGGCTGGCACTGAAATAATCATCATCTTTCACCATGCCTTTTACCGTAAATTCGACGCCGCGATTGATTTTATTCAATGCGGTGATGCCGTGGATTTGAAATGGTTCTGTCGGATTGCCGAATTCATCCCGCTTCAATGAATCACGAAGCTCTTCATTCAGCATGTCACATGCCTCTTCCAACACGCTGTACACGCGGTCCGGATCTTCTTTAAAGCTGATAAGAAAGGATTCGGTAATCCGCATAAAATCAATATTATAGTTCTCTATTTGTCTGACCTCGCCGTTGCTAATGGTGAGCAGCTTCCCGCTCCATTCCCGGATTTGCAGCGAGCGGAGGCCGATTTCCTCCACTGTCCCGTTGAACAAGTTGTTGACGGTGACATAATCGCCTTTGTGCAGCTGGCGTTCATATATTAAGAACACACCAGCCAGCACATCTTTGATCAGCGATTGGGCGCCAAAACCGATCACGATACCTGCTACGCCCGCCCCGGCCAATATCTTGCCGAAATCATGCACAAATAAAGAAATAACGTAAAAGATAAAACCAATTGTCGCCGTATACTGGGTGACAGAACGGACAAGGCTTTCAATCGTTTTTTCCTTTTTTTCTTCAATAAAATCCGTCCGTTTAAAAAATAGCTGTACCAGCCGGTTGATGATAAAGACACCGATCCAAAGGATAACGGCAACGAGGAGAATATCGACGATTTTATTTTGAAAAATCTCCGTAAGTGTTTCTTTCATCCGCATCTAACTCCTGGCTTGACGTTTTGTGAAGTCTGTATCCTGATAATAACTGTTTTTGACAAGAACATTCGGTCCGAGGCACCGGACATTCGGGCAGTGGCAACTTAGTTCCTTCGCAAGCTTGGTCTCTCTCCACTTTTCATAGGCGGAAGGGAGGCTGTCCGTCTGAATGTTGCCAAGCGGCGGGGTATCACCGAAATCGGTCACGATAATGTTTCCGTCGAAAATGTTCACATTCAGGCGGGATCGGCCGTCAGGGTCATTTCGCACTGTGACGTTTTTCGCCGCGCGAAGCCGGCGAAGCAGCTTTTGGTCGTCTTCGTCCGGACTGCAGGCATAAAACGGCAGCGTTCCGAACAGCATCCACGTATTTTCATCACGAATATCCAGCAAGCGGTGAATGGCCTGTCTCATCTCTTTCAGGCTGAGGGATTCAAGAGCGCTTGCGAAATCGCTTGGATACATTGGGTGGACCTCGTGACGCTGACATTTCATATCTTCTGTGATTTGGCGGTGAATATGCTCAATATGCGGAAGAGTTCGTTTGTTCAGCATCGTTTCCGCAGATACCATTACTCCGGCATCCACGAGCGTGCGGCTGTTTTCGATCATTTTTTCAAAATAGCGCGCGCGCTGTTCGAAGGTCGGTTTTCTGTCCATCATGGCAAAGCCGATTTCAGCAAAATCTTCAACTGTACCCCAGTTATGAGAAATATGTAGCACATCGAGATACGGAATGATCCATTCGTACCGCTCGATGTCGAGGGTCAGATTTGAATTAATTTGTGTCCGCACACCCCGTTCATGGGCATATTTCAATAAAGGAACAACATATTCTTTTACTGATTTCAACGAAAGCATCGGCTCTCCGCCTGTGATGCTGATGGATCTGAGGCGCGGGATTTCCTCCAGCCGTTTTAACAGAAGATCTATTGGCAGAGCATTCGGGTCTTTAGGCTGCAATGTATAGCCTACAGCACAATGCTCGCATCTCATATTGCACAGTGTCGTCGTTGTGAATTCAACGTTTGTCAGCTGCATGTCTCCGTATTGGTCAACATCCATATAGGCTTCCCAAGGGTCAAACTCGGGCGTAATCGGACGCAGCTTCGTGTTTTGTGTCATGACTATCTAACTCCTTTATAAATGGGCATACTAACGCTGCCAACAGTTAATTTTAGACCTGATTTGCCAAGATCGCAAGTAGCGCGGCGATTGAAAAACGGCAAAAAATGAGCTACCATAATAAAAAATGAATGGAGGAACAGAATGGGGAACGCCGTAAACAATAAAGATCAGCAGATTGATTATTTAAAGAACAGACTTGACATGTTTATGAACGTCATCGATTCATTAGACCCTGAAGCAACCGACGTTGAAGATATAGACAGGCTCATCAGCATGCTTGATGACCTGGAAGCCAAATACGAACGTTTTAAAAAAGATTGGGAATAAAACCGCGCGCCCGCCGCGGTTTTTTTATTGGCATAAAGCAACAGTATAAAACAAAGTCTCTATCTGTAAAATAAGAAAAAATGCAGAAGGAGCGCTGGCCATGAAGTGGATGTGTTCAATATGCTGCGCCGCCGTATTGCTTGCCGGAGGTGCAGCACAGGCGGAAGCGGTGCCGAATGAGCCGATTAATTGGGGCTTTAAACGAAGTGTCAATCATCAGCCGCCAGATGCCGGGAAGCAGCTGAACAGTTTAATTGAAAAATATGACGCGTTTTATTTAGGGAATACAAAGGAAAAAACGATTTACTTAACGTTTGATAACGGATATGAAAATGGCTATACGCCAAAAGTGCTTGATGTCTTAAAAAAACATCGCGTAACAGGAACGTTTTTTGTCACCGGGCATTTCGTAAAGGACCAGCCTCAGCTGATCAAACGTATGTCAGATGAGGGCCATATTATCGGCAACCATTCCTTTCACCATCCGGATTTAACGACAAAAACAGCTGATCAGATTCAGGATGAACTTGATTCAGTCAACGAAGAGGTTTATAAAATTACGGGAAAGCAGGACAACCTGTATTTGCGTCCGCCGCGCGGCGTGTTCAGTGAGTACGTACTGAAAGAAACGAAACGCCTCGGCTATCAAACCGTTTTCTGGTCGGTCGCTTTTGTTGATTGGAAAATCAACAACCAAAAGGGGAAGAAATATGCCTACGATCATATGATTAAGCAGGCGCACCCGGGAGCCATTTACCTGCTGCACACCGTATCAAGGGACAATGCTGAAGCACTGGATGATGCGATTACAGATCTGAAAAAACAGGGCTACACTTTTAAAAGCATTGATGATCTGATGTTTGAGAAAGAAATGAAGATGCCGTCCTTGTAATGAGAAGAGCCTCTCCTGAAATGGAGAGGCTTTTCTTTATTTTATACATTTAATCAGTGCGGCCCAGTCCAGATCTCCGAAGCCCTGTTCAATCCCGCTTTCAAAATGGCTCTTGGCCAGCTCGGCAAGAGGAAGATTTGCATAAACCCGTTTTGCGGCGGCGAGTGCCAGGTTGGTATCCTTCAGCCCTAAAGACATTTTGAAGCCGGCCGGCTCAAATTTCTGCTCGGCCATAATGGTTCCGTAATTTTGATAGACTGGAGAACCAAAGAGCGCGCTGGCGATTTCTAAAAATTGTTTTTGTTCTAAGCCGTATTTCTCCATCATTAAGAAGGATTCAGATAACGCCTCCAGCATGGACACGAGCAAGAAATTGATGCTGATTTTGGCTGCATTTGCCGTCTTGCTTTCTTCGCCGACGTCAAATACCTGCTGGCTCAGGCTGTCGAGCAGAGGCTTGGCAGCTTGCTTTGCTTCCGCCGGTCCGGCTGTTATGATACGAAGCGCGGCTTTGGCTGCGGCATCCGGTCTGCCAAGGACAGGAGCGGCGAGAAAAAATTGTCCTTTCTCTGCATGAGCCGCTGCGAGCTTTTCTGAGAACTCAACACTGATTGTGCTCATCGAGATGTGAATGCCGTTCTCTGCTAATCCTTCAAGCAGCCCGTCTTCTCCGAATGTCACGGTGCTGACTGAATCATCATCTGCAAGCATTGTGATGACAATATCAGTGGATTTTGCCGCCAGCCGTGGCGTATCAGCTGCCTGTGCGCCTTCTGTGACAAGGTCTTCTGTCTTTTGTTTCGTCCGGTTATAGACAGTCAATTCGTAGCCTGCTTGAAGAACATTTCGGGCAATGGGCTGTCCCATATTGCCGAGTCCGATGACAGCAATTTTCAATCTGATCACTCCCTGAATATTTTTTCCATTATAAACAATATGAACAGAATATGTATAGCGATCGGCTTACAACAAAAAAGAACAGCTGCTCGCTGTCCTCATTTAAAAATATTGAACCATCCTTTATGTACAAACCAAATCAGCATTCCAATCACAAGCGCGGCCATCAGGCCAAGTACAGCGAAATATCCGTATTTCCAATGCAGTTCCGGCATAAAGTCGAAGTTCATACCGTATACACCGGCAATAAAGGTGAGCGGGATGAAAATGGTTGATACGATCGTCAGTGTCATCATAATCGCATTCATCCGGTTTGAGTTTAGCGTCACGTAGCTGTCACGCAAGTCGGACGTCATGTCACGGTTGGATTCCACGATTTCAGACAACTTTAACAAATGATCATATATGTCGCTGAAATAGGCTTTCGTTTCCCGCTGCTCTTTCACATGGTCAAGGCTTAAAATCCGATAGAGCAAATCACGCATCGGGATAATCGTCCGTCTCAAATGCAATAGGTCTGTTCTGAGATCAAACACCTCATTCATCAGCGTTCCATACGTTTTGTGGGGACGGCTTTCTTCAATTTCATTCAGCCGGTCTTCGATTTTATACACGAGAGGAAAATATTCATCAACAAGCTGATCCATGATCATATAAGAAATATGCCCGGGCCCTTTTTTCAATATGTCCGGTGAAGCATACAAACGCTCCCGGACTTTAGCGATACCGGGCGTTTCGTGTAAATGAAAGGTGACGACAAATTTTTCGCCTTGAAAGATATCGACTTCCTCCGTCTCAAGTGTTTCCTTATTCAGCGCATGAATCACGTAAAAACGATAGCCATCATAATGGTCAAGCTTCGGCCGCTGCATATGCTGGAAGCAATCCTCAATGGCAAGCGGGTGAAAATGAAAAAAATCTCTCAATAACGCCGTTTCCGTATCCTCCGGGCCGTAAAAATCAACCCAGTACCATGCAATATCAGGCTGTTCCACTCGTTCGATCGGTATATTTTTCAGCAGCTGATGCTCTGTTGTGATTGCGGTAATGTTGATCATAAACAACCCTCCACCTGCCATTATATCATGCGGTCTTTATGAGAAAAGTATACGGTACTCTCTGCCTAATTCAAGCAGCATGTTATACTGAACAAAAACGGAAAAAGGGTGGATCTCATGTGGAAGGAAAAAGTATCTGTCACGCCTCCGTATCATTTTGACCGCGTGCTGGACAGGCTGTCTTTAGACCCCCTCAATGCTGTTGATCGAGAGGCGAGGGAAGTCCGTGTGCCAATCAGAAATCAAGCGGGGGACGTATGTATTGTAAAGGTACAGGCGTTAGGCCATGCGGGTGAGCCTGAGTTCCTCGTCAGCGGGGAAACGGATCAGGGAGAAATGATGAAGGAAATCAAGCGGATTTTTCAATGGGAAAATCATTTGCAGCACGTTCTGGATCATTTTTCAAAAACGAGCCTGTCCGCCATTTTTGAAGAGCATGCCGGGACCCCGCTTGTTCTGGACTACAGCGTGTACAACTGCATGATGAAATGCATTATCCACCAGCAGCTTAATCTTTCCTTCGCTTACACGCTAACAGAACGGTTTGTTCATGCGTTTGGCGAGCAGAAGGATGGCGTGTGGTGCTATCCAAAGCCGGAAATGATTGCAGAACTCGATTATCAGGATCTGCGTGATCTGCAATTCAGCATGAGAAAAGCGGAATACACCATTGATACATCAAGGATGATCGCAGAAGGCACACTCAGCTTGTCAGAGCTGCCGCATATGGCGGATGAAGACATTATGAAGAAACTGATCAAAATCAGGGGTATCGGCCCGTGGACCGTGCAAAATGTCCTCATGTTCGGACTTGGCCGTCCCAATTTATTCCCGCTTGCCGATATCGGCCTCCAGAATGCAATCAAACGCCATTTTCAGCTGGATGATAAGCCGGCAAAGGATGTCATGCTGGCGATGAGCAAGGAGTGGGAGCCTTATTTAAGCTATGCGTCTTTGTATTTGTGGAGAAGTATAGAATAATTCATCTGACAATGAAGGAAATCCTGCAAACGTGTTATACTAGAAAGATGTGAAAAAACCATTTCACTTTCTGCCATCTGCAGAAAGCTTTATATAGAAACGGAGAGAACAACGTGAACCAACAAAAGAAACAGGCGCCTGTCGAACTGAAGGTCGGACAAACCTTTCCGCTGACGATTAAGCGTCTCGGCATTAACGGAGAAGGTGTCGGCTATTTTAAGAAAAAAGTCGTCTTCGTGCCCGGCGCGCTTCCTGGCGAAGAAGTTGTTGTGCAGGCCACAAAGGTCCAGCCGAAGTTTTCGGAGGGCCGCATTAAGAAAATCCGCAAGGCGTCTGAGCACCGGGTGGCACCGCCTTGCCCTGTTTATGAACAATGCGGCGGCTGTCAGCTTCAGCACCTTGCATACAGCCAGCAGCTTCGGGAAAAACGCGATATCGTCATTCAGTCTCTTGAACGCCATACGAAGTTTAAAGTTGAAAACATGGAAATCAAAGAAACGATTGGCATGGACAACCCGTGGAATTACCGCAATAAAAGCCAATTCCAGATCGGACGCTCGCAAAGCGGCAGCATCATCGCCGGCTTATACGGCCTTGATTCTCATGATATCGTGCCGATTAAAGACTGTATCGTTCAGCATCCGGCAACGAACAAAACAACAGGCATCGTCCGCCGCATTTTAGAGGACTTCAATGTGTCTGTTTATAATGAAAGAAAACGAAAAGGCGACGTTCGCACGATCGTGACGAGAGTCGGCTTTGAAACAGGCGAAGTGCAGGTCGTGCTTGTAACCGCAAAAGAAACGCTTCCGCACAAGGAAGAAATCGTCAAAGCGATTCAAAAGCGATTGCCAGAGGTCAAATCCATTATTCAGAATGTAAACGGGGCGAAAACCTCAGTGATTTTTGGTGAGAAAACAAAACAGCTCGCCGGAAAAACAGTGATTCAAGAAGTGCTCGGCGACGTATCTTTTGAATTGAGCGCCCGCGCTTTCTTCCAGCTCAATCCGGAACAGACCGTCAAGCTGTATGATGAAGTGAAAAAAGCGGCGCAGCTGACCGGAAAAGAAAAAGTCGTTGATGCGTATTGCGGCGTCGGCACTATCGGCATGTGGGTTGCGGACGGAGCGAAGGAAGTCCGCGGCATGGACGTCATCAAGGAATCAATTGACGATGCTAAGAAAAACGCCAAAAAACACGGCATGGCAAATGCCACATACGTAACAGGAACAGCCGAGCACTGGCTCCCGAAATGGACGAAAGAAGGCTTCCGCCCGGACGTCGTCATTGTAGACCCGCCAAGAACGGGCTGTGACAGCACGTTCTTGGACACGATCAAAAAAGTCAAACCGAAACGCTTTGTCTACGTTTCCTGCAATCCATCCACGCTCGCGAAGGATTTGCAGACGCTGTCGAAGGACTATCGCGTGGACTATATTCAGCCTGTCGATATGTTTCCGCAGACGGCGCATGTTGAAGCAGTGGCGAGACTTGTATTGAAATCGTCTAACTAAAATAAACAATACCTAATCAGACCTGGATTTCGGTAAAATAAACAATTCCGATTTCCGGGTCTTTTTCGTGCGCAGCCCTTGTCCTAACTGTCTTTTCCCAATTTTATCTTTCTTCTTTTCGCGGAGATCTTTATTTTAACTGGCGAAAGGAGTTGAAAAAACGTGTTGAAAAGTGGGTGAAAAACAGCGTTATTTAACCGGAAAAATTTCCTTCCAGTATGATTAAAATACATGAGTAGAATGATGTAAAATCATAGATGTATTTTCATAATTTGTAAAATTATATATTGACTTGCAGTTATTACGTGTGAAATATTGATGATAGGAATATAAGGAAAAGTATGGCGTATATCATTTCAAGAGTCATTCGATGTAAAAAGTTGAAACATTGTAATAAATGAAAGAGGTGAAAATGATGGCCAACCCCATTTTAAAATGCATAACGTATGAGCACTACAACAATTAAATAATAGTGCCGAGACGATAACAACTATTACATTAATACCTACAATGGTTATATCCTTGCGACAATCATGCTTCATAATATAAATTTTAGATTGTCACTTGGCTAAAAAGTATTGCAGAGAAGGAAATGGATAATTAAATGGATAAAGTATATAAAAAACGACCGTTATATAAAAGAAGTTGGTTTCAAACATTTTTGGCATTTTTAGTATCTCAGCTTTATTTTAATTTTGTAGAATTAACGGGATGGGGTCCTAAGTATAGAGAAATGAATGGATTCCCAGCAAACATAGTTGAACAAGATTTCTTTCAAACATATCTTTCATTCTATGATAATCCATGGTTTAATATTATTACTGTTTTCTTGGGAGTTTTCACTATTATACAAATAATTACAGGGATAACAAAGGATATTCGAAATTAAAGCAATAACTTCTGATGGCTTATTTAATGATGAAAGAAAATGAACACTTTCTTAATTATCTTATGAGTGAAGACTGCGACACTTAGTTAGCAGTCTATTTTATTGGTTCTGGATCAGGATTACCGAATTATAACTCTATAGTAGGTTGCCACTTGCTGCGTTGGTTATTTTCTAAATCATGAGCAAATCCCAAACGATCCAGATTGAAGTTCTTGAATTCTTTAAAATAAGGGTTTATTTTCTCTTCTCATCCTCTTTACTCCATATGATTCACAAGTGGTAGCAGCTTAAGTAGGTTTTTTCGTTCTCTTGAGTACTCAGTTATACCACCTCCAACTCAATTTGCTTTATCTCTATTAGTTTTTCCGCAAATATGATATAGAGATACGGATATGGTGTAGTGTTAATTATCTTATCTTCAATAACAGGGCAATTATTTTGCGTTGGTAATATGGAGAACTCATATGATATTCTATTTAGGTTGGAATCCTTTTTATCCAAAAGTTCAAAAGTAAGGCCACTAAGAAAGACGAAGGTCAGCGCCAGTTAACCACAATATAAAAAATAGGGTAGATAATCATCCCACGTGAAATGTTCAAAATTTACTATAGATTGATAAGAAATGCTTTCGCATGCGATATAGTGTAAAAAGAAGCATGGTCAGTTTTTTAATATTTAGATACAGGTATAGCCGTATCCCCTAATGAAAGGATTTGATTTTTGTTATGACAGAAATTTTCTGGCGTGAATTACCACGGCCATTTTTTGTACTGGCACCAATGGAAGATGTGACAGATGTTGTTTTCCGGCATGTAGTAAGTGAAGCAGGCAGACCGGATGTATTTTTTACAGAGTTCACAAACTCAGAGAGCTATTGTCACCCGGATGGGAAGGATAGCGTGCGCGGCCGTTTGACTTTTACAGAGGATGAACAGCCAATTGTAGCCCATATATGGGGAGATAAGCCTGAAAACTTCCGTAAAATGAGTATTGGCATGGCAGAGTTAGGATTTAAAGGACTAGATATCAATATGGGCTGCCCAGTGCCTAATGTGGCGGGGAATGGAAAGGGAAGCGGCCTTATTTGCCGTCCTGCAGTTGCGGCAGAATTAATACAAGCTGCAAAAGCAGGGGGATTGCCTGTAAGCGTGAAGACAAGACTTGGATACACGGATGTGGATGAATGGCGCGAGTGGCTGACACACATTTTGAAACAGGATATTGCCAATCTTTCTATTCATTTGCGTACAAGAGCGGAAATGAGCAAAGTAGATGCCCATTGGGAGCTCATCCCGGAGATTAAGAAACTTCGTGATGAGGTGGCACCAGATACACTTTTGACGATCAATGGTGATATCCCTGACCGTCAAACTGGTTTGAAACTTGCTGAACAATACGGTGTTGATGGAATTATGATAGGGCGCGGTATTTTTACAAATCCATTTGCCTTTGAAAAGGAGCCGAAAGAGCATAGCAGCAAGGAATTGCTTGATCTCTTAAGGCTGCATCTGGATCTTCATGATAAATATTCAGCATTAGAAGCCCGTCCGTACAAGCCTCTTCCTCGCTTTTTTAAAATTTATCTCCGCGGGTTCCGAGGGGCAAGTGAATTAAGAAATCAATGCATGAACACAAAGTCAACAGATGAAGTGCGTGCATTGCTCGACGACTTTGAGAGAAAGTATCTTGATGGGGTAGAATAACAGCAGTGCTTGATTCAAAAAAGGCTAACAAAATAAAGGGATTTTTACACCATTCTTGACTAAAATAAACCTGGATTTTCGGTAAATCCGGGTCTTTTTTGTACGCAGCTTTTACTCAGCCTGTCTTTTCTCTAATTTATTGTAAGAAAATAATGGTATATTTAGTGGAGATATCTTATAAAGGGGGAGAGGAAAATGAAACGGCTATGCATCATCCCCTGCGGCAAGAAAAAAATCTGGGACGTCCAGCCTGATGCCGGGCCGGTAAGAGCAGAGGACGCTTATCTCAGCCCGTTTCATCAGGCGTGCGAACGGTATGCGAAAGCATTTTTCGATGAGTGGGTGATTTTGTCTGCGAAGCACGGGTTCCTCCGCCCTGATGATCTCGTTTCGGGAAATTACGATGTCACTTTTGGCACCGGTCATCCGGAAATCATGACAGCGGACGAGCTGAGCCGCCAATTTCACGAAAAAGGCTTTTCTGATATCGAAGAGCTAGTCATGCTTGGCGGAAAAAAATATCGAAGCGTTCTAAACGCCGTCATCGGAGAACACCAGCATATCAGCTGGCCGCTATCATCTTACAAAGGCATAGGCTATATGCTCCAAGCGCTGAACCGGGCTGTTGAAGAAAAGCATGAACTGTAGCACGTACATATGAAGAAAAGAGTGGGAACATGAAAAAACTTGTGTTTGGCTTGCTTGCCATTGCATTATTCGGATGCGGACTATATATCTATCATGTATGGTTCGGTGATCCATTTTCGAAAAATGCTGCAGAACAGAAGCTAGTCTCTTATGTGAAACAAACCTATCCTAAGAAAGAAATCAAGATCACGAATGGGGTATATAACGCTAAAACCTCTGAATATGTATTCGAAGCAACCTCCCAATCTCATCGCTACCCAATGTGTACGAAGGGATTTCTGCATCCTAAAGTAACGTGCGATGGAATTGAAGAAGCGTATACCGAATCAGTATCAAAACATGTAAATGAAGAAGCAACGAAGGCAATCGAAGCAGATCTGAAAAAAGCGGTTCCTCGACTTATAAAAGCTGATGCTGCTTTGAGTTTTGAAAACGGACAGTTCACGTTAGATACAAAATGGAACAAACAGCTGGCTGAAAAAGCGCCTATGAGCATGACGATTCAGTTAGACGCCAGCGGGTTATCAAAAACAGATGCCGCAAAGATGGCGGAAACAGTCAGAAAAACGCTTAATGAAAAGGGATATACATACTCAAACGGCACGATAGACTGTATGCAGAAGGACGGGGACGGCGGTATCGGATATGTCAAATATTCAATTGATTTTCTTTCAAAAGCAGCTATTCAGTCAAACGATGCAGAGGAACTAGGAAGTTAAAAAGATTTCCAAGGAAATAAATACGTCGATCATTGTCAAAGGCCGGGTGATATCCGGTCTTTTTTTTGCATGCTGTAAAACGAGACAAATGAATCAGTTTGAGACAAAACGAGACACACGTCTCAAACTGTCTCCAAAGTGAAGACGAGAAGACTGATTTTACGGGCTCAAAAGACTGGCACACTTCTTGCATTTATAATGGTGAACCCTAAATAGAAGGAGGCGCACAAAATGGAATTGTTAAAACGAGAAGGCTTGTCATTAACTGAGGAAAAAGCGCTGTGGATGTACCAAAAGATGCTGGAGATCAGGGGCTTTGAAGACAAAGTGCATGAACTGTTCGCCCAGGGAGTGCTTCCCGGATTCGTTCATTTATATGCCGGTGAGGAAGCCGTGGCTGTAGGGGTGTGCGCTCATTTACATGATGGCGACAGCATTACAAGCACCCACAGGGGACATGGACATTGTATCGCCAAAGGCTGTGATCTGGACGGCATGATGGCGGAAATTTTCGGGAAAGCGACCGGATTGTGCAAAGGCAAGGGCGGTTCTATGCACATTGCGGATCTTGATAAAGGCATGTTAGGCGCAAATGGAATCGTCGGGGGCGGCTTTACGCTCGCATGCGGATCAGCGCTCACGGCTAAATATAAACAGACTAAAAATGTAAGCGTTTGCTTTTTCGGGGACGGGGCAAATAACCAAGGCACCTTTCACGAAGGGCTGAATTTAGCGGCTGTATGGAACCTTCCTGTCGTGTTTGTCGCCGAAAATAACGGCTATGGCGAAGCCACCCCATTTGAGTACGCATCAGCCTGTGATTCAATTGCCGATCGGGCGGCTGCTTATAACATGCCGGGGGTGACAGTTGACGGCAAAGATATTTTAGCAGTTTACCAGGCAGCCGAGGAAGCGATAGAAAGAGCAAGAAACGGCGAAGGCCCGTCTTTGATTGAATGTATGACCTACAGAAACTACGGCCATTTCGAAGGGGATGCCCAGACCTATAAAACGAAGGATGAAAGAGTTGAGCACCTTGAAGAAAAGGATGCCATTCAAGGTTTTAAAAACTACCTTTTAAAAGAAACAGATGCTAATAAGCTGTCAGACATTGAACAGCGTGTCAGCGAATCGATTGAAAAAGCCGTCTCGTTCAGCGAAGACAGTCCATATCCAAAAGATTCGGAGCTGCTGACAGATGTGTACGTGTCATATGAAAAAGGAGGAATGTAAGAGATGGCGAGAGTCATAAGCATGTCAGACGCGATCAATGAAGCAATGAAGCTTGCGATGAGAAGAGACGAAAATGTGCTTTTGATCGGTGAGGATGTCGCCGGGGGAGCGGCGGTCGATCATTTGCAGGATGATGAAGCATGGGGCGGTGTATTAGGGGTCACAAAGGGACTCGTACAGGAATTCGGGCGCACAAGAGTGCTGGACACACCGATTTCTGAGGCGGGCTACATGGGTGCGGCTATGGCTGCGGCATCAACCGGTTTGAGACCGATTGCCGAGCTAATGTTTAACGATTTTATCGGCACGTGCTTTGACCAGGTGATCAACCAAGGGGCGAAATTCCGTTATATGTTCGGCGGAAAAGCGCAAGTACCGATTACCGTCCGCACCACATACGGAGCAGGGTTCCGGGCCGCTGCCCAGCATTCACAAGCGCTTTATGGCCTTTTCACGAGCATCCCTGGACTGAAGACAGTTGTTCCATCCAATCCGTATGATGCCAAAGGTCTTCTGCTTGCAGCAATAGAAGATAATGATCCGGTGTTCTTCTTTGAAGACAAAACGTCCTACAACATGAAGGGCGAGGTGCCGGAAGATTATTATACAATTCCGCTCGGAAAGGCGGACATCAAACGTGAAGGCAATGATGTCACGCTATTTGCAGTCGGCAAGCAGGTCAATACCGCGCTTGAAGCAGCTGCACAGCTTTCAGAGAGGGGCATCGAAGCTGAGGTCCTTGATCCGCGCAGTCTGTCTCCTCTGGATGAGGATGCGATTTTCACATCGTTAGAAAAAACAAACCGGCTGATCATCATTGATGAAGCCAATCCGCGATGCAGCATTGCCACGGATATTGCTGCGATTGTCGCTGACAAGGGCTTTGATTTGCTTGATGCGCCGATTAAACGGATTACAGCGCCGCATACACCGGTTCCGTTTTCACCAGTGCTTGAAGATCAATATTTGCCGACACCAGATAAAATTGTCAGCGTCACGCTTGAATTGCTTGGCGAGCCGGCAATGAATTAAAGGGGGGACACAAATGGCGGTAAAAGTAGTGATGCCAAAATTGGGAATGGCCATGAAACAAGGGGAAGTATCGATATGGAATAAAAAAGTAGGCGACCCGGTTGAAAAGGGAGAAAGCATTGCCAGCATTCAATCGGAGAAAATTGAAATGGAGATCGAAGCGCCTGAAAAAGGAACGCTGATCGATATCAAAGTGAAAGAGGGAGAAGAGGTTCCGCCCGGCACAGCTATCTGCTATATCGGGGACGCCAATGAGTCGGTGCAGGAAGAGGCGAGTGCGCCTGTTGCTGAAGACAATATGCCGCAAGCCGTTCAGCCCGTCAAACAAGAAAACAAACCCGCAGCCTCCAAAAAAGATCGAATGAAAATATCTCCAGTCGCCAGAAAAATAGCAGAAAAAGCAGGATTAGACCTAAAACAACTGAAAGGAACTGGACCAGGCGGACGAATCGTGAAGGATGACGTAACAAAGGCTCTTGCTGAACAGAAAAAAGATCAGGCAAAGCCTGTTTCGGAACAGAAAGCGCAGGAAATCCCGGTGACAGGCATGAGAAAGGTCATCGCTGCCCGAATGCAGGAAAGCCTGGCAAACAGCGCGCAGCTGACGATCACGATGAAGGCTGATATCACTAAGCTTGCCACTCTTCAAAAACAGCTTTCATCAACTGCGGAAGAGAGATACGGCACAAAACTGACGATCACTCATTTTGTCTCAAGAGCCGCCGTTCTCGCTCTGCAAGCTCACCCTGTGCTGAACAGCTTTTATCAAAATGAGCGCATCATCACACATCCCCATGTACACCTTGGTATGGCTGTAGCCTTGGAAAACGGCTTAGTGGTGCCTGTCATCCGCCATGCTGAAAAGCTATCGCTGACTGAACTGGCTCAATCCATCTCAGAAAATGCCAAAAAAGCACGCGAGGGACGTGCGGGAAGCGAAGAACTGCAAGGCTCTACCTTCTCCATTACAAACCTTGGCGCGTTTGGAGTTGAGCATTTCACACCGATACTAAATCCGCCGGAAACAGGCATTCTCGGCATCGGAGCAAGCTATGACACGCCGGTGTATCAAGGGGAGGAGATCGTCAGAAGCACGATCCTGCCGCTCAGCCTGACATTTGATCACAGAGCGTGTGACGGCGCCCCAGCCGCTGCATTCCTGAAGGCGATTAAAACATATTTGGAAGAACCCGCAGCATTAATTTTATAGGAAAAGCAGGTGAAAACGACATGACATTAGCCATTATCGGCGGCGGACCTGCAGGCTATGCGGCTGCGGTCTCCGCGGCACAGCAGGGCAGAAACGTGCTGCTCATTGACAAAGGCAAGCTTGGGGGAACCTGCCTGAATGAAGGCTGCATCCCGACAAAGTCTTTGTTAGAAAGCGCAAACGTTCTTGATAAAATCAAGCATGCCGACAGCTTTGGAATTGAACTTCCGGCAGGTGCGATATCAGTCGATTGGAGTAAAATGCAAAGCCGAAAACAACAGGTTGTCAGTCAGCTTGTCCAAGGCGTTCAGTACCTAATGAAGAAAAATCAAATAAAGGTTGTAAAGGGAACAGCCTCCTTTCTTTCTGAAAGAAAGCTCTTGATCGAAGGAGAAAACGGAAAAGAAATCAGAGAGGCGGACCAAGTATTGATTGCCTCCGGGTCAGAGCCAATCGAGCTGCCTTTTGCCCCGTTTGACGGCGAATGGATCATCGACAGCAAAGACGCGCTTTCTCTTTCCGAGATTCCGTCTTCACTAGTCATTGTCGGCGGCGGTGTCATCGGGTGTGAGTATGCAGGGCTGTTCGCCAGATTGGGATCGAAGGTGACCATCATTGAAACAGCGGACCAGCTGATCCCGGCTGAAGATGAAGATATTGCCCGTCTCTTTCAGGAGAAACTTGAGGAAGACGGTGTCGAAGTGCATACTTCATCCAGATTAGGGCGGGTGGATCAAACGGCCAAAACGGCAATATGGAAAAGCGGTCAGCGAGAGTTTAAAACGAAGGCCGATTATGTGCTGGTGGCGATCGGCAGAAAACCCCGTCTTGACGGGTTACAGCTGGAACAGGCCGGAGTTGATTTTTCTCCAAAGGGCATTCCGGTGAATGGGCACATGCAGACGAACGTGCCTCATATTTACGCGTGCGGAGATGCTATAGGGGGCATTCAGCTGGCGCATGCCGCTTTCCATGAGGGCATCATCGCTGCTTCTCATGCTTCCGGAAGGGATGTCAAAATCAATGAGAAACATGTGCCGCGCTGCATCTATACGTCCCCGGAAATCGCGTGTATCGGAATGACAGAACGACAGGCAAGAAGCATATACGGGGATGTGAAGATCGGCGAATTTTCATTTTCCGCAAACGGCAAGGCGCTCATTAAACAGCAAGCGGAAGGAAAGGTCAAAATCATGGCTGAACCGGAATTCGGCGAAATCGTGGGCGTCTCGATGATTGGCCCGGATGTAACCGAGCTCATCGGCCAAGCGGCAGCGATCATGAATGGTGAGATGACGGCAGATATGGCGGAGCATTTTATCGCCGCCCATCCGACTTTATCGGAAACATTGCATGAGGCGCTGTTAAGCACGATCGGCCTTGCGGTACATGCATAATAAAGGAAAAAGCAGGCGCATGGATATAAGGCGCCTGCTTTTTTTATTGTTGAAAGCGCTTTATTTTTCCCCTACAATAGATGAAAACGGCGTGTAAGGGAGGAGCGATCAAGGAAATGAATTCGGTCCCAAACGATTTGCAAACCTGGAAACGTTTTGTGAAAGACGGTGTGCTTGACGAAGCCCGATTAAGAAAACGGATTGCCGAGTCATGGCATCGCTGCCAAAAAGCTGAGGTCAATCCTTATTTAGAAAAAGGCCCGAAGGTTTTACAGCAAACGGAGCTGGATCAGCAGTCAAAAAAACATTCATTCTTCTTGACGACCGCAAAGCCTTACCTCGAAAAACTGCTGCCTGCCATAAAAGAAATGGAAATGATGGCGCTGTTAATTGATTCAGACGGTGTTGTTCTGGCATTGGACGGCCATCCCCGCGCGCTCTATGAAGCCAAACGCATCAACTTTGTCGAAGGGGCATGCTGGACGGAAACGGCTGTCGGAACAAATGCGATTGGCACGGCGCTCCACATCGGCGAGCCGGTTGCGATACAAGGATCAGAGCATTACTCCATTGCTTCCCATCTTTGGAACTGTTCAGCCGCTCCGATTCACCATGAGGATGGCAGCCTTGCGGGTGTGATTGACATATCGTGTCCGGCGGCAGGCGCTCATCCTCATATGCTCGGTATTGCCACTGCGATCGCCTATGCAGCTGAACGGGAACTCGCAGCTAAAAGCCGTGAGAAAGAGCTCGAGCTGATCAGCCGTTTTGGAGAGAGAGCTGCATCCAGTGTGCCGATGGTGCTATGCAATAACAAGCAGCACATCATCAGTGCGAGCATACCGATTCGAACCTCAATACCGGATTGGCAGGGCCGGCACCTGTATGAGTTGAAGGAACGGGGCTACTCAATCGAAAAAGCTGTCACCATAGGAGATGGCGGCACTTGTTTTTATCTTTCGGAACAAAAGAAAAAGAAGGTGTTTCGATTCAATGGAGTGATCGGAAAAAGCGGCCGATCACAAGCAATGCTGATGAACCTTGAACGTGCAGCTGCGGCAGATGCAACGGTCTGTTTGTCGGGCGAAACTGGTACGGGAAAGGAAGTCGCGGCTCGCGCGCTTCATGAGAACAGTGAGAGACGGCAAGGTCCGTTTGTTGCTGTCAATTGCGGAGCGATTCCGTCTGACTTGATTGAAAGCGAACTGTTCGGATATGCAGAGGGCGCTTTTACGGGAGCGAAACGAAATGGCTATAAAGGCGCCTTTCAAAAAGCGAATCAAGGCACATTATTTTTAGATGAAATCGGAGAAATTTCCCACTCGATGCAGGTTGCACTTTTACGGGTGCTTCAGGAACGCAAGATAACGCCAATCGGCGGGACGAAAGAAATTCCAGTTGATATCAGAGTTATTGCCGCCACGCATTGTGATTTACGCGAGCTTGCCGAAAACGGAAAAATCAGAGAGGACTTGTTTTACCGTCTTCATGTCTATCCAATTGAACTCCCTCCATTACGCGATCGCACCGAGGATATCCCGGATCTCTTTGAGTACTACAAACAGAAGAATCATTGGCCAGGCGAACTTCCTTCTGATTTTTGTAATGTGCTGAAGCAATGGAAGTGGCCGGGGAATATCCGTGAGCTGTTTAATGTGTTTGAACGTCTTTCTATCAGATTTCCGGACGGCCGGCTGAGGGATGAATCGCTTCCCGCTTTACTGGAAGCCGCTGGATTGCCGGCCAGCTCTGCAGAAAAAAAGCCGGCTGCTGCCGGCGTGCTTACTTTTCGTGAGCAAATCCAAAAGGATATGATGATCAAAGCGCTTGAATCTGCAAAAGGAAACGTCTCTCAAGCCGCAAAAATCAGCGGGATCCCCCGAAGCACTTTCTACAAACGCCTGAAAAAATTCAACTTGTCCGCTGAATCATAAAGCATACTTCCTTCAGGAAATGGAAACGTTATGTATTGAAGGAGGGTGTTACGATGAATATTCAAAGGGCGAAAGAAATTGTAGAATCTCCCGACATGAAGAAAGTAACATATAACGGCGTTCCTATTTACATTCAGCACGTAAATGAAGAAACTGGAACAGCAAGAATTTATCCGCTTGACGAACCGCAAGAGGAGCATGAAGTGCAGCTGAACAGCTTAAAAGAGGATTAAACAAAAATGGCCCGCTTCATAAGCAGGCCATTTTTGTTATCCGCGCGGCGCAAATAAAATAACACAGACACCGATGAGACAAATGAATGCGCCGATCCAGTCATACAGATCAGGTGTTTTCCGGTCAACAAGCCATCCCCACAGGACCGCAAGCACGATGAATACTCCGCCATAAGCGGCGTATACACGGCCGAAAGATGGGAAGGACTGAAACGTCGGAAGAATGCCGTATACAATGAGGATCAGCGCCCCGGCGATTCCATAGCCGGCTGGCTTTGCCTCTCTCAGCCATAGCCAAACCAGATATCCGCCGCCAATTTCAGCAAGCCCTGCCGCGAGAAATAAAAGAATGGTAATCAGCATCATGAGCACTCCTCAATTTGCATTTATCTTTCATTATAGAGGAGGAGACCTTTTAAAGCTTCGGATGATTCTCAAATTCCTTCAAATACGCTTTTCGCTGAACCTCTGTAAATTGGCTGATCCAATTGTTTTGAGCCTCTTCACTCAAATGGGGAAGGATATAGCGTTCAACCGCTTCGAAAAACAGCGGATTCGCGATGATGTTCCAGGTCGGGATTCGAACGATTTTGCCGTCTGTTTTCTCGATGATAATATCCTCAAAAAAGATCCCTTTCAAACTGTATTGATGGCGTCCCATATAAAGCCGCTTCACCTCGGAAAACAGCACGCTGCGCTTTCTCGAGAAGATTTCGCCACTAGGTCCGGTCTTTATGGTGAAAATGACATTTCCACGGCTTGTGAACGCAGGAAAAGCCATAAAGAATGTGATCAATCCATAAATCATCGCCAGTAATCCGCCGCCCAAATAAAGCAGGGCATATTTAGATTCAAACGTGAGGGCTTCAGACACCAGCCAGACTCCCACAATAAAGGCGCCCCCTGTAGCGAGGAACAGCCATATTCTAAAAAACAGTCTGCTTTTGACCTTAATTACTTCATTGTTTTTCAATTGCTATTCTCCTTTATCGCTCTTTAGCCAAAAAGTATTCCTTTTATCACATCTTTATTTGCTGTTACGATAGAAAATTCATTTTGGGTAATACCTGTTACCAGCCAAGTATGATGGCTGCCAGGCAGAACGAAAGCCATGTCAGCCACTTCCGGGGAGTTGTCTTTGTCATAAACCAGCCGCATCAGCGTATCCATTTTTCCTTTTCGCAAAGCCAGATCATTTACAAAACGGGTAACGTCCTCTTGGTGATCATGCTTATCTAGAAACTCCTTGAGATGTGTGGGAGTGTCTGAAGCGCCCTCCAAAAGCAATTCAAATTCAGTTGATGTCAGAGAGATCAGTGATTCTTTGTGATCTTCTGCATCTATTATATTTAAAAACTCGGATGTTTTAGAGAGTAATCCATTAGTTGAATCCATTTTTTTGATTCTATGCACCTGTTCATCAAACAGCAATTCATGAGAGTAAGTACCAAACTTTGAAACATGGCAGGATATATTCTGTTCTTTGCCTTGTTCATCAAATTTGGACAGCTTAACTGTATAGTCGGCGTCGTTTAACACATGGATAAACGGACAGTATTCGTCCTTTAGCCGATATTGATGATTCCGATATTCCGCCGCATCTTTGGCTAAGAGTGAGCGGCACGCGGCTTCAAATAAGGCGCCGAGCTGTTCATCTTCTATTTCGGGAAAATAGGCTTGTTTTAAGGCCATTCCCTGTTCGAAAAACCCTTCGCTGTAAAAACAAAACAAGAGTTCTTCTATGCTGATGGTAAACTGCTTCATTGTTTATTCTCCTATCCAAATGAAAATTTCCCTTTAAGGAAATGGGTTGCGCCGTGTATGAGCGAATCCGCTGTTTTCTTTGCTTTTTCTATTCCTTTTTTCGCACTGTCTATCCCTTTATGTATCGTTTTATTCGCCGCATCTATGCCGTCATTCACTGATTTGACGACTTTGCCGGCTGATTCCAGTCCTTTTTTGGCTGTATCAACGACAGCATGGATCGGTTCTTTAAGTTTTATCGCTGCTTTTTCAGCATAGACTGATGTGAATTTTGCGATTTTTTCCCCAACAAACCCTCCTACTGCCGAACCAATTGTGCCTCCGATTACTGTGCCGACAGGACCTAACACACTTCCTACGGCACCGCCCACAACAGCACCAGCTGTGGCACCGCCCGCAATAAAAATGGTGTTATTCACAGCATTTCCGACAGCCTTGGCGTTTTCACGCTTGAGAACTTCGGGTTTGTCCTGGTATTTTGCATAATTTTCAGCAATTTTCACGCCTGCTCCGAATGTTTCGGTCGCTCCGGTAATCAGTGTGGCGGTAATGGCATTTCCTTTCGCGAATTTCAAGCCCGTTTTCCCCACATCCTTCAAAGTGGAGCGTACGCCGGCTTCATTAAGAAATCCTTTTGTGTAGCTTCTGACGCTGTTTGAAAAATCCACCGTGTCCTGAGGGAAGTATTTTGTAAACTTTTTATGTACCAAATCTGAAAATGGACGGTTTGTCTTTTTCAACAAATATTTAGGATTCAAAAGCACTCTTGCCGCTTTTTGATAACGTGAGCTGTCAACGGCCCTGGAAATATCCAAGAGAAGTTTTGAGTGCTGGGCTGTATGCAAGCCGCTTGGCTGTTTCACAAATTTCGTAAGCCCTAATCCGTAATATTTTCCCTGCGTCAGCATAAGAGCGGTTAAGCTTGTCATCGTACCGTATTTGTCGTAGGCATTGTAGAGCTTTCGCAAAATATCATCTTGTTCCACAAATTTATCGCCCGTTTTTCTGATGAAAATCTCATTGTCACTCAGCTTGGTGACGAGTGCTTTTCCTGAGCTCCACGCATCGCCCACTCCGGAAAAACAGCTGCTGTAGCGGGGATCGCATTGCAAAATCATCTGCCCCAGCTCCACATGCAGATCCTTATATTTGTTTTCCATATCAGTTAATTCAGTGACAACATCATTTGCAAGCTGTTCGAGCTTATCCGGATCAACTGCAATGTTTCCTGACACACCGTTCACCTCCCGAGTTTATGTCTTTCCTCTCTTGCTTTACGCTCCAGTTCTTCCATTCTGGCAATTTCAGCTTTTCGTTCTTCTATTTTGACAGCGGCAGCCTTCAGCTCTTGGCTTGTTTCAAGCAGCTCCTGTTCGAATTGATCGTAGGCGGCTTTCGTTTCCTCGAAATCCTGGTCAAACGAATCTCTTGCTTTGCCCTGCCAAGCATCTCCCAATGCAGATAACCGGGATTCAAGCAGCATTTTGGAGCTTCTGACCTCTTCGGCGGCCGCACTGTACTTGTTTGCCAGCTCAATGACTTTATATGAGTCCAACTTTTGTCCCCTGCCTTTTCTAAATTCACGCACAATTGGATGTTTTATATAAATGATTATAAATAATTCGGCATGTATCCGAATCGTACAAAAGAACCTTTTCATAAGAATTGGAAGGGCGTATATTCACTTAAAATTCACAGTTGGTGAGACTTTAAGATTACAAAAAAGGTAAAAAAAACAAATCCCTCAGACATAAGGCAAATGAGAAATTTCCCGCTCTATGGGAAAAAACACTAAAGTTGATCAAATGACCTAAGTGCGCCAAACGTGTTACGGGACGGGCTATCTCATGGTATAAATGGAATTGTAAACGTTATCAAGGAGGTCGTCATATGAAGAAAAAATCATTCTCAATCGTAATAGCGGGCGGAGGGAGCACTTTCACTCCAGGGATCGTACTCATGCTCTTGGACCATTTGGAGGAGTTTCCGATCAGAAAGCTGAAGCTGTATGATAATGATAAGGAGAGACAGGATCGAATTGCAGGCGCCTGTGACGTTTTTATCAGAGAAAAAGCGCCGGATATTGAATTTGCAGCGACGACTGACCCGGAAGAAGCTTTTACAGATGTCGATTTTGTTATGGCGCACATCAGAGTAGGGAAATACGCGATGCGCGCGCTTGATGAGCAAATTCCGTTAAAGTACGGAGTTGTCGGCCAGGAGACGTGCGGGCCGGGCGGGATCGCATACGGTATGCGTTCGATCGGCGGTGTGCTTGAAATATTAGATTACATGGAAAAATACTCGCCTGATGCGTGGATGCTCAATTATTCCAATCCGGCGGCAATTGTGGCTGAAGCTACGAGACGCCTTAGACCGAATTCTAAAATTCTCAATATCTGTGATATGCCGGTTGGGATCGAAGACCGGATGGCGCAAATTCTTGGCTTATCCTCAAGAAAAGAAATGAAGGTCCGCTATTACGGATTAAATCACTTCGGCTGGTGGACATCAATTCAGGATCAAGAGGGCAACGATTTAATGCCGAAGCTGAAGGAGCATGTATCTCAATACGGCTATATTCCGAAAACAGAGGCTGAAGCGGTGGAGGCGAGCTGGAATGACACATTCGCCAAAGCGCGTGACGTGCAGGCCGCAGATCCTGACACACTGCCGAATACGTATTTGCAATATTATTTGTTCCCGGATGATATGGTGAAAAAATCAAATCCGAATCATACGCGGGCAAATGAAGTGATGGAAGGGCGCGAAGCTTTTATTTTCAGCCAATGTGACATGATTACACGTGAGCAGTCCACAGAAAACAGCGAAATCAAAATCGATGACCACGCATCATATATCGTTGATCTTGCCCGGGCGATTGCCTACAACACAGGTGAAAGAATGCTGTTGATCGTTGAAAATAACGGCGCAATTGCGAACTTTGACCCGACTGCGATGGTCGAGGTTCCATGCATTGTCGGCTCAAATGGGCCTGAACCGATTACCGTCGGCACCATTCCGCAATTCCAAAAAGGGCTTATGGAGCAGCAGGTATCTGTTGAGAAGCTGACTGTTGAAGCGTGGGCGGAGAAATCGTTCCAAAAGCTGTGGCAGGCGCTAATTTTGTCAAAAACAGTGCCGAACGCGCGTGTGGCAAGACTCATTCTCGAGGATTTAATGGAGGCCAACAAAGACTTCTGGCCTGAGCTTGATCAAAGCCCGACCCGCATATCATAACTGAAATTCCCCCATTTTCGAATCTGTAATTGTATATAATAGAAAGAAAATGGGGGGATCTGATATGCAGCTCGAAGAACTGATCAATCAGCACTACAGCAAATTGAATGACAACGATTTTCATATTTTAAAATATATATTGAATCATAAGCACACATGCTATCACCTTGGAATCGACGCGCTGGCCAAAGCTTGCAGTGTATCGCGTTCCTCAATTTTACGGCTTGCCCAAAAGCTCGGTTTCAGCGGCTACAGTGAATTTCGCGTCTTTTTAAAGTGGGAAGATCAGCCGGAAGAAGGCGAGAATATGAGTTTTCAAAAGCTGCTTGATGATATTGAAGCAAATTTGAAGTTCTTACGGACAAAGGACATGACGGACATGTGCCAGCTGATTGATGAAGCGGACCGCATTTTCGTCTACGGTTCAGGAAATGCGCAAAAGATATGCGCCCGCGACCTGCAAAGAATGTTTATTCCGCGCCATCGCTATCTTATTTTAATTGAAGATACAAATGAATTTAATTTGATGCGCGATGATTTTAAAGTAAACGATCTGTTTATCATCATTTCTCTTTCCGGAGAAACACCGGAGCTGATTCCTCAGGCAAGAATGCTTTCTGCAAAGGGTATTCCCTTTATTTCCATTACGAATTTAAAAAACAATGTCCTCGCCCAGCTGACTCCGCATAATCTTTATGCGACAAGCAAACCTGTGACATTAAGCGATAAAACGGAAATTGTCGCTTTTGCACCGTTTTTTCTCGTTGGCGAAGCATTGTTCCGCGCATATGTTGATTACAAAGAGGCAGAAAAAAATGACAATGAGTAGCAGGGGGTTCTGGTATGATGCAAAAAATTCAGCGCTTTGGAAGCGCGATGTTTGTGCCTGTTTTATTATTCGCGTTCGCCGGCATTATCGTCGGTATCAGCACGCTCTTTAAAAATAAAACCCTCATGGGCCCGCTCGCCGATCCCGACGGTTTTTGGTATCAGTGCTGGTATATTATTGAGCAGGGCGGCTGGACTGTTTTTAACCAAATGCCGCTCTTATTCGCCATCGGCATCCCGGTTGCTTTGGCGAAGAAAGCTCAGGCACGCGCTTGTTTGGAAGCGCTTACTGTTTACCTGACATTCAACTATTTTGTCAGCGCGATATTGACGGTATGGGGAGGAGCATTTGGCGTCGATATGAACCAAGAGGTCGGCGGAACGAGCGGGTTAACGATGATTGCAGGCATTAAGACGCTAGATACCAACATTATCGGGGCCATCTTTATTTCTTCGATTGTCGTCTTTTTGCATAACCGCTATTTTGATAAAAAACTGCCCGATTTTCTCGGCATCTTTCAAGGCTCAACATATATCGTGATGATTTCCTTCTTTATTATGATTCCGATTGCCTTGGCTGTGTCTTATATTTGGCCGATGGTTCAATCGGGAATCGGCTCGCTTCAAAGCTTCCTGGTTGCTTCTGGGGCGGTGGGCGTTTGGATATACACGTTTTTAGAACGGATTTTAATTCCGACCGGCCTTCATCACTTTATTTACACGCCGTTTATTTATGGCCCGGCTGTAGCGGAAGGCGGGATCGTCACGTATTGGGCACAGCATCTCGGCGAATATTCGCAAAGCGCCAAACCGCTGAAGGAGCTCTTTCCGCAAGGCGGATTCGCGCTTCACGGCAACTCGAAAATCTTCGGTATTCCGGGTATCGCCCTGGCTTTTTATGTGACAGCCAAAAAGGAAAAGAAAAAACTCGTCGCAGGGCTGCTGATTCCTGTCACACTGACAGCGATTGTCGCCGGTATTACAGAGCCAATTGAGTTTACGTTCTTATTCATTTCACCTTTCTTATTTGCGGTTCACGCCGTGCTTGCCGCCACAATGTCGACAGTTATGTATATGGCCGGCGTCGTCGGAAATATGGGAGGCGGACTGATTGAGGCGGTGACCTTGAACTGGATTCCGCTCTTTGGCAGCCACGGTATGACATATGTGTATCAAATTTTGATCGGGCTCTCGTTTACAGCAATTTATTTTTTCGTCTTCAGATTTTTAATCCTCAAATTCAATATCGCTACACCAGGACGGGAAAAGGATGAACAGCAGGAAACAAAGCTATATTCGAAAAAGGAATACAGAGAACGAAAAAACAAGGATGAAACGGCCTCCGCTGCTGAAACGGCTGATGACACCGCTTTTCTGTATATTGAAGCGCTGGGCGGAAAAGACAACATCACTGAAGTCACAAACTGCGCCACCCGCCTCAGAGTCAGTGTCAAGGACGAAACAAAGGTTGAACCCGACAGCGTATTCCGCGCGCTTGGCGCACACGGCGTCGTCAGGAACGGGAAGGCGTTTCAGGTGATTATCGGATTAAGCGTACCGCAGATGCGGGAGCGTGTGGAAAAAATATTGAATCAATAAAGACAGCCCTCCTTTTCGGGAGGGTTTTCGTTTGCCGTCAAAAAGACCGCCATAGTAAAGTAAAGAAAGAGACAATCGAGTAAAAAGGGGTTTGGAGGCTTTTACATGCAAAAGGCTTTGTCGTTTTTAAAACCATATTCATTGCTGGCGGGAATTGCTCTGATTCTTATGTTGACGGAGCTTGCAGTTGAACTGATGCAGCCTTTATTGATTGCAAAAATCATCGACGATGGGATATTGAAGCAAGATCTGCGGCATGTATGGATATGGGGCGCGGTCATGATCGGGCTGACCGTGTTATCCTTTGCGGCGGGGATGCTGAATTCCTTTTATGCCGCCCATGTCAGCCAAAGCTTTTCCTATGATACGAGAAAAGGGCTTTTTCAAAAAATCCAGTCCTTCTCCTATTCCACATTTGGCCAGTTTTCGTCCTCTTCTTATATTACAAGGCTGACAAACGACGTCATACAGGTTCAAAATATGATTTTTATGAGTTTGCGGTTTATGCTGCGGGCTCCCTTAATGATTGCAGGCGGCATTGTGCTGTCGCTTGCCGTTAATGTGAAACTCGGCTTTTTTCTGCTTGTGACCATTCCGATCCTGATCTTGTTTTTGCTGTGGGTATTAAGGAAAGGCGGGGCGCTGTTCCGCTCAGTGCAGAAAAGGCTGGATCAAGTGAACACCATCATGCAGGAAAATTTAATCGCAATCAAGCTGATCAAAGCGCTGCTTCGCGGCAGCCACGAAGTCAAACGATTTATCAAAGCCAACACAAGGCTGATGGAAAAAACGGTTTCGGCCTTTCAGCTTGTGGAATTCACGATGCCTGTACTGATGCTGCTGATGAATCTCTGCATTCTTTTGATTTTGTGGGCGGGGTCCTACAGTATCACGAGCGGAAGCACTCAGGTCGGCGATGTTGTTGCGATAATTAACTACGCAACACGAATTACAGGCGCGCTTTCGATGTTTCCGTTTTTGATTATGATTTTCACCAGGGCGAAGGCTTCAGGGGATAGAATCGGCGAGGTGCTTGAAACAGAAGGCGATGAGCGGGAGGAAGGCATCATATCTGATCGTTTGTCAGGACGGATTGAGTTTCAGCATGTATCCTTTCGCTATCCTGAAATGGACAGAGAAGCGCTCAGGAATGTCTCATTTTCCGCAAAGCCAAGAGAAACGATCGCGATTCTCGGTGCGACGGGCTCGGGCAAGTCCACGCTTTTTCAGCTCATTCCGCGGCTTTATCAGCCGGATTCAGGCTGCATTTACATAGATGAAAAGCCGGTTCAAGATTTTCCGGCTGAAGGGCTGCGCAGGCAAATTGGATATGTACCGCAGGAAGTCCTCTTGTTTTCCGGCACAATCAAAGAAAACATCGCTTGGGGCAAAGAAAATGCTTCACTAGATGAAATAATGGATGCGGCCAAACATGCGCAAATTCATGAAACGATTTTGAAGCTCCCAAATGGATATGATACAGTTTTGGGGCAAAGAGGCGTCAACCTGTCCGGCGGCCAAAAGCAGCGAATTTCCATTGCGCGGGCGCTGATTCGAAAACCGGCTATCCTTCTTTTAGATGACAGCACAAGCGCGCTTGACCTGCAAACGGAGGCGAAGCTGCTTGAAGCAATCAGCACATACCATTGCACAACTTTGATCATTACACAAAAAATGACCACGGCGATGAAAGCTGATCAGATTTTGTTGCTTGAGGACGGCGAACTGATTGAAAAAGGCACTCATAGTGAGCTGCTTTCTGAATCTCAGTTATACAAGCGCATTTACGAGTCACAATTCGGAAGGGAGGGGAGCGAGTCATGCTAAAAGATATCCGCAAGCCTTTCCAATATCCCAAACTGCCAATTGACAAAAAAGAAGGCGCGAAAAAGCGGGCGAAAGCAAAGGATACAAAGGGCACACTGAGACGAATCTGGTCTTACTTGGCTGAAAGAAAAGGACTGCTCATACTTGTCATGCTAATGGTTGTCATCAGCGCCATATTCGGGCTCCTTGGCCCCTTTGTGATCGGAAAGGCCATCGACCATTTTATCGTCGGGAAAACGGTCAGCGGCTTGATTCCCGTTTTGCTTCTTCTGCTCGCTATCTATATCATTCAGTCTCTGTCGCTTTGGTTTCAAAACTATTGGATGATTACGATCTCGCAGGGCACGGTTTTCAGAATGAGAAGCGAATTGTTCACCCATCTGCATGAGCTGCCGATTCCATTTTTTGATAAACAGCGGCACGGCGAGCTGATGAGCCGGGTGACGAATGACATTGAAAATGTCAGTTCTACCTTAAACACGTCAGTCATTCAAATTTTGTCAAGCGTGATCACCTTTGTTGGGACCATTGCAGTGATGCTGTACATGAGCCCGCTCCTTACATTGATTACGCTGACCATTATTCCGGTGATGGCAGCGAGCCTGAAATGGATCACCAACCGAACGGGAAAGCTGTTTAAAGAACAGCAGAAAAACCTTGGTGATCTGAATGGGTATATTGAAGAATCTGTTTCAGGCGCAAAGGTCATCAAAGCATATTCACGTGAGAAGCAGATTACTGCTGAATTTCTCGAAAAAAACGCTGCACTCAAGACGTCGGGCTTTTGGGCGCAGACGATTTCCGGGTTTATCCCGAAGGTCATGAACTCTTTGAATAACTTAAGCTTTACAATGATAGCGGCAATCGGCGGTTTGTTTGCGCTGAAAGGCTGGATCTCGATCGGCTCCATCGTCGTCTTTGCCGAGTATTCAAGACAATTTACACGCCCTTTAAACGATCTGGCCAACCAGTTTAATACGATGCTGTCCGCAATCGCCGGCGCTGAACGGGTGTTTGACGTGCTTGATGAAAAAGAAGAGCGCGAGGATGAAAAGAACGCCGTGCATCAGCCCATCCAAACAGGCAGCATTGAATTCCGGGATGTGTCCTTCGGTTACGATAAAGGGCAGCAGACGCTGAAGCATTTACAGTTTACCGTGCCTGCCGGGCAGTCCATCGCGTTTGTCGGGCCGACGGGGGCGGGGAAGACAACCGTCACTAACCTTCTCGCCCGTTTTTACGAGCCTAACGAAGGAAAAATTTTAATCGACGGTACAGATATTAAAACCCTTACTAGAGCAAGCCTCAGAAAAAACATGGGGTTTGTTCTTCAGGATTCTTTCTTATTTCAGGGAACGATCAGAGAAAACATTCGCTATGGCAGGCTCGATGCTTCTGATCAGGAAGTCGAAGCCGCTGCAAAAACAGCGAATGCCCATAGCTTTATTGAAAGGCTGCCAAAAGGGTATGACACCGTGCTGACGCAAAACGGTTCGGGCATCAGTCAAGGACAGAAGCAGTTGATTTCTATAGCGCGGGCGGTGCTTGCCGATCCGGTTCTTCTCATTTTGGATGAAGCGACAAGCAACATTGATACCGTAACAGAAGTCAACATTCAAGAAGCGCTCGCCCGTTTAATGGAAGGAAGAACAAGCGTCATCATTGCCCACAGGCTGAACACCATTCAAAGAGCGGACCAGATTGTGGTGCTAAAAGACGGTGAAATGATTGAAAAAGGCAGCCATGACGAGCTGATTCGGCAAAAAGGATTTTACAGTGACTTATATGAAAGCCAATTTGAGAAATAGACCTTTGTCCTGCACAGAGGTCTTTTTTGTTACAGATTTATAGTACTTTTATTTCATTTTCGTAAAATGTAACAAAATTACTTGACGTAAACAAGTTATGTATATATACTAGCTTACATTAAGTAAGTGATAACATTTATCAAGGAGGATAAAATGAATAAATCATTTGAAATTGGCACATTACTTTTAAGAGTTATTACAGGTATTATCTTTTTTGTTCACGGTTTATCAAAGTTTCAGGGAATGGAGGGCACCATCCAATTTTTCGGCAGCATAGGCCTTCCAAGCTTTATGGCGTATGTCATCGCAGCGATTGAACTCATTGGCGGAGTGCTTGTCTTCTTCGGATTGGCTACACGTATTGTCGGTGTACTGTTCGCTCTTACACTGATCGGCGCCATCATCACTGTTAAGCTGAAAGCGCCATTCATGGGCAATGCAGAATTTGATTACCTTCTGCTTTTGACATCCATTCACCTGGCGCTTACTGGAAGTCGATTCCTGGCGCTGGACCCATTTGTGTTTAAAGGAAAAAAGAACGGAAACGTTTCAGCATAAGAAAAGAGGCATACAGCATGACCAGCATTCATGAGGATACACACATTGGCTATGCCAAACTCACAATTCGCAGTCTGGAGCGTTCGCTTCAGTTCTACTGTAACGTCATCGGTTTTCAAGTCTTAAAAAAGACGGATCGCCAAGCGGAATTAACGGCTGACGGGAAACGCGTACTGCTTATTCTTGAAGAAAATCCGAGCGCTGTCGTCTTGCCTGAACGGTCTGTGACAGGCCTTTATCACTTTGCGATTCTTCTTCCGGACAGGAAAGAACTTGGGATCGCGCTCGCACGCCTGATTGAACACGGCATTGCTATCGGACATGGAGACCATGCTGTCAGCGAAGCGCTCTACCTGTCTGATCCTGACGGAAACGGCATTGAAATGTACGCTGACCGCCCCCGCAGCACGTGGCAGCGTGATCGGGAAGGAAACTACGTCATGACGACAACCGCTGTTGACATTGAGGGCCTTCTGGAAGAGGCAGGAGATGAGCGGAAAACATCGCTCCCGAACGATACAATCATCGGACACATTCATCTGCATGTCAGTGATTTGAAAGAAGCAAAGGCGTTTTATACAGATGTACTGGGCTTTGACATTGTCGGAAACTATGCGGGCATGTCCGCCCTCTTCGTTTCAGCCAGGGGGTACCACCATCATATCGGCTTAAACATTTGGGCGGGAAGAAATGCGCCGCCTAAACCGACAAATGCCAGCGGACTAGACTATTACACTGTTGTCCTGCCTCACCAAGAGGAGCTGGATTTAGTGGCAAACCGAGTCAAACATGCCGGGTATTCGATTGAAGAGACGGAAAACAGCTTTCGTGTGAAAGACCCTGTTTCCGGCGCCTATATTACATTTTTGATTTAACTGCAATCCCCTTGCCGAAAAAACGGCAGGGGGATTTTTTATTTTTGTCCGCCTTGTTATGATGAGAGAACCACCAACTTGTTAGGAGGCGTTTACATGGAACTCGATCACCTTGTGACAGGCAAAATCGCTTTAAATCAGTATGTGCATCGCTTAGAGCAAAAGGATGTTTCATTTTACGTCCATTATTGGGGAGCAATGACGAATCACTATAACACACTGCTTCATAAGCATTCCTTTTATGAAATTTGTTACGTGGTAAGAGGTGAAGGATATTATCTTGAAGGCGATCGTACATATCCGCTTCGGGAACAGACGATTTTTTTGTCAAAGCCGGATCATTTGCACCAAATCAAAAGTGAAACAGGACTGTTCATTTTTTATGTCGCTTTTGAGCTGAGTGAGGATCAATCAAGCGCTGAATGGATCAACGTGATGGAAGAAGTGAAACAAAGCCCCGTTGTCACAGTGCAAATAAAAGATGGCGAACCTCCGGGCATTCTTTGGAAAACGTTAATGCTGCAAGCAGCTCAGCCAGTCAATGCTTTTGACAAAGAGATCCTATCCCAATTGTCGCACGCATTGATCCTGTCATTAATCCAAACCTTTCTCCCGTCCGCCCGCCGCCCGAAAAACAAGCAGCTCATTCAAAGCTCATCTGCTTTGCTGACGGAGGTCAAACTACACATTAAAGACAATCTGTCACAGCCGTTAAAGCTGACGGATGTCGCCGGCCATTTTCATATCTCTGGTAGGCACTTATCACGTTTATTTGCAGCAGAACTGGGTGTCAGCTACTCTGAGTTTGTCCAAAATGAAAAAATCAATAAAGCCGCCGCGCTGCTGAAGTCAACGGATCTATCGATAAAGGAAATAGCAGAAGAAATAGGATTCTCTGTACATTATTTTACACGCGTATTTTCTGCCAAAATCGGCAGCTCTCCAGGGCTTTTCCGTTCCCTTTATAAAGACTCAAAAATGACCGCATTTCAAATCAATAAGCCTTTTCAAAAAATCGAACAGGCCGAGCCGCACGAATAAGATGTCCTGAAATGACAAAATAATGTCTCCATATGATAAAGACGCGAGAAATCTCGTTGTCTTATAATTTTTTAAGAAAGCGGTTTCTGTTTGAAAGCCGGCTTTTCTTAACATTTCTGTCCCATAGTACATGATCGAATTGACATCGGTAATTTGCTGTACGATGGCGATTCCGATCTCAGTAAATAGCATGCGCCTGATCTACGGCTCTTGAAAATCTTTAAAAATATGTGCCTGAGACGAAAGGGCGGTCACTTGAACGGCTTTAGCATTCATTTCGCCAATATGAATATGGCCGGCAAGTTGATCAGGACATGCCGAATCAATCGACTCACTTATCGTAATCTGCAGATATGAGGAGGAATCTATCAATGAAACTATCTTATGTAACAGACAGCCTAGGGCATTTGCCTTTTGAAGACATGCTCGATTTTGCCGCAAAGCTTGGGATCGATACACTTGAAATGACAACCGGGGGCTGGTCGCCGGCACCGCACTTGAATCTTGATGAACTGCTGCAAAGCAGCGAAAAAAGAAAAGAATTTTCACAAGCGCTGGAAAAGCGGAACATGACACTTTGCGCATTAAACTGCTCGGGGAACCCTTTAGATCCGGGTGAATTGGGCAAATCGCACAGAGACATAACTGACAAAACGATGGAGCTGGCTGGATTATTAGGCGTCAAAAAAGTGATCATGATGAGCGGTTTGCCAGCCGGCGGCCCGGACGACAAAGTGCCGAACTGGATCACATACACAGTAAGCTGGCCTCCCGTTTTAAAAGATATCCTCAACTATCAATGGGAAGACGTTGCGATTCCATATTGGAAGAAGCTTGTCAAAAAAGCGGGGGCCTGCGGCGTAGAAAAAATAGCGCTTGAGAACTTCAGCTCTCAATTAGTCTATAACCCTGAGACTCTCTTTCGACTCAGAAAAGCGGTCGGCCCGCTGGTCGGTTTGAATCTTGACCCGAGCCATTTATTATGGATGGGCGCAGACCCGATCATCGCAGCAAGGGAGCTCGGCTCAGCCATTCACCATGTCCACGGGAAAGATGTCAGAATTGAAAGATATTTATCAGCGGTCAACGGACTTTTAGAAACAAAAGAAGTGACAGATCCTGCAAACCGGGCGTGGAATTACGTAGCTGTCGGCTGCGGACAGGATTTACAGTGGTGGAAGGAATTTTTTTCAGTTGTAAAAATGATGGGATATGATGATGAGGTTTCTTTAGAAATGGAGGATCTGACGATGTCACCTGAAGCGGGCATCCGCACTTCTGTAGAAGCATTAAAACAAACCATCAGCCAATAGGAGGTTTTCATGATGATAAATGGAGAAAGAATCATCTCCAAGCCGCTGCGCTGGGCAATGGTAGGCGGCGGACGGCTTAGCCAGGTTGGGTATAAACATCGTACTGGAGCGCTGAGAGACAATACTGCTTTTCAATTAACTGCCGGCGCTTTTGATATCGATGCCGAAAGAGGAAAAGACTTCGGGATGAACCTTGGAGTGGATGCGGAACGCTGTTATCCCAACTATCAAACCATGTTTGCCGAGGAAGCGAAAAGACAGGATGGCATAGAGGTAGTATCGATTGCCACTCCGAACGGCACTCATTATGAGATTTGTAAGGCGGCGCTTGAAGCAGGACTGCATGTCATCTGTGAAAAACCGCTGTTCTTCACTTCAGCAGAGGGTTATGAAATCAAAGCGCTCGCAGAGAAAAAAGGGAAAATTGTCGGCGTGACGTACGGTTTTTCAGGCAATCAAATGCTTCTTCAAATGCGTGCGATGATTGAACAAGGAATGATCGGCGATATTCGGGTGGTTGACTTGCAGTACACACACGGTTTTTGTGCAACAGATGAAGGTGAAAAGATAAGCGCTGCACAGAAATGGCGTGTCGACCCTGCGATCGCCGGGCCAAGTTTTGTACTAGGCGATTTATCTACCCACACGTATTATATGTCACAGCTTATTATGCCAAAGATGAAAATTAAAGAGCTGCTGTGTGACCGACAGAGCTTCGTCGGCAGCCGCGCACCGCTAGAGGATAATGCCCATGTGCTGATGCATTATGAAAATGGAGCGGTCGGAACGATGTGGGCATCGTCAATCAATGCCGGATGTATGGATGGCCATAGAATCCGGATTGTCGGCTCAAAGGCAAGCATTGAGTGGTGGGACAGCAAGCCAAATGAACTGACGTATGAAGTGCAGGGAGAGCCGGGCCAGACACTCGTTCGCGGCATGCCGTATTTAGATGATGTTTGCAGCGCCGATGAACGACTGGGCGCCTTACACAGCGAAGGGCTGTCCGAAGCATGGGCCAATATTTATCTTAAATTTGCCATTGCGATAGACGCCAAAAACCGTGAAGAGGAAGAAATCTTGAATAACTTGGTTTATCCTGACATTGATGCAGGGATTGAGGGCATTCGCTGGATTGATAACTGCGTGCGCTCGGCAAACCAAGGGTCAGTTTGGGTTGAATTTAAATAAATGAGGGGATGCGCCGCATATGACATAAAGTTCATATGCGGTTTTTATTTTCCAGAAACTCCTGTCAAAAATGCCCTGAGACAGGTATGATAAGAAGGGAATTGGGTAACGGGAGTGATGAGCGTGAAGGCTCTTTTTTTTACGAGAATGTTCACCTTGATGGTGAGCTGTTTAATGTATCTGTCCATTGTGAAAGAGGATAACTGGTTTGGATATGTATTTATAGCAGCAGGTGCTGCCATGTATGCAGCCAATCATGTTTTGCTGACAAAAGAGACAAATGCCATCTGGTTCTGCCTGATTGATATTGCAATCGGCTTTTCGTTCGGATTTATCTTTCCCGGCACAGGTTTGTTCATTATTATGCTTTGTCCGGTTGCGGTCGCCTTTTTTCTGCGGGGGTTTCCTAAAAGAACAGCATGGTCTGTCTTATGTCTTTCCTCTATTTTATTTTTGACGGTCCTCATCCGTACATATGCGATGTTCGGCAATGAATTTGTCATTGATCATTTAACTAGCATGACATTCGTTGTCTTCTGCGGTGTCGTGGGCAAATTAATCCGCAAGCTGTTGGATGCGCAGGAAACGGCAAAACAGCAGTACCGGGAACTGACAGAATCCCACTTGGCGCTGTCTTCCGCACATCAGGAGCTGCATTTATATGCGAAGCAGGTTGAAGAGCTGACCGCCATTTACGAGCGGAACAGAATGGCGCGGGAAATCCATGATACAGTGGGGCATAAAATGACGGCCCTTCTCGTCCAGCTGCAGCTTTTGCGTGAATGGCAAAAAAGAGACAGCCAAAAAGCGGATGAGACAGTAGGTGTCTGTGAAACACTTGCCCGTGAAGCGCTTGATGATGTCCGCTTATCAGTACGCACTCTGCAAACTGAAAACGATCCTTCGCTAATCGAATCGCTGAAACAGCTGACAGAGGACTTTTGCAAAAATGCAGGAGTCACAACAGAATTTGCGGTCAGCGGTGATCCTGCAATCATCCCGCTGTCTCTCCATCCGACCCTGATCAGAACGGTGCAGGAAGCACTGACCAATGCCAAACGGCACGGCGGCGCCACAGCTTGTTCGATACAGCTTGCCTGCACAACGGACAGCATCAGCCTTGTCATTAAGGATGACGGAAAAGGCAATCCCGAGGCAGCACTTGGATTTGGCCTCTTGAATATGAAAAAGCGGGCAGCGGAACATGGCGGAATGATCCGCTTTGAAAGCGAACGGGATCAAGGATTTACTGTAATCGCCGAATTTTCACTTGCCAATAAAAAATGGAGCTTCAGGCCCGTGCAGCAGAAGGAGAGTTTATCATGATTAAGATCATCATTACCGACGATCAGGATATCGTCAGAGAAGGGCTGGCATCCCTGCTCCAGCTCAGAGAAGAGCTCGATGTGATCGCAACGGCGCGAAACGGACAGGAAGCCTTCGAAAAGGCGAAAGAGCTGGAGCCGGATATCGTGTTAATGGACATCCGCATGCCGGTTTCCAACGGGGTGGAGGGAACAAAATTAATCACAAGCTCGCTGCCCGGCGTAAAGGTTTTGATGCTGACAACCTTTAAGGATTCAGCGCTGATTGCTGAAGCGCTTGAAGAAGGAGCAAGCGGGTATCTGCTGAAGGATATGTCGGCAGATACGATTGTAAAAGCGGTGATGACTGTTCATTCTGGCGGAATGGTGCTTCCGCCGGAATTGACTGCCCAAATGCTGAATGAATGGAAGCGTGAAAAACAGCTGAAAGGAATAAATGAGATAGAAAAACCTAACGAGCTGCTCGACCTGACCGAGCGCGAAATTGAAGTTCTGGCTGAGCTGGGGTACGGGCTGAATAACAAAGAAATTGCCGAAAAGCTTTTCATTACAGAAGGCACAGTCAAAAACCACGTTTCAAATATTATCAGCAAGCTGGCTGTCAGGGACAGAACCCAAGCCGCCATTTACTCGGTCAGATATGGTGTATCTGTCTTTTGACATATGACGTTTTGCATATACGCTTCTCTGAAAAGGCCTTTTACAGGCCTTTTTTTCATGCCCTATGTTCTATCTGCCGCTACATGCCGCACGCCTTTCTTTCTTCTACAATGGCAATGGATCAAAAAAAGGAGTGAGACGACGTGCTGCAAGCAGAAAACATCAAAAAGGCATATGGAAAAAAAACAATCGTGAAAGGTATTTCTTTTTCCCTTCAAAAGGGGGAGTCGTTCGGTCTGCTCGGGCCAAACGGTGCGGGGAAATCCACAACCATTTCGATGATTTCCGGCCTTGTACCGCATGACAGCGGGAACATCACGGTGGGCGGCTATGTCATCGGAAAAGAAACGGCCAAAGCGAAACAAAAAATCGGCATTGTTCCGCAGGAAATTGCATTATATCCGACACTGACGGCTCATGAGAATCTTATGTTTTGGGGGAAAATGTACGGACTTACGCACGGTGAGGCCAAAAAAAGATCGGCTGAGGTCCTTGAATATGTCGGTCTGACTGAGCGGGCTAAAGATAAGATTGAAACGTTCTCCGGGGGGATGAAACGAAGAATCAACATCGGTGCGGCTTTAATGCATAAGCCCGAGTTGCTGATTATGGATGAACCGACTGTCGGTATTGACCCTCAATCGAGAAATCACATTTTAGAAACGGTCAAACAGCTCAACGAAACGGGCATGACGGTGATCTATACGAGTCATTACATGGAAGAGGTTGAGTTTTTATGCGACCGGATCGGGATAATTGATCAGGGGGAAATGATTGCGATTGGCACAAAAACTGATTTGTGCAGCCGCCTTGGAGGCGATACCATCATTCAGCTGACGGTCAGCGGGATCGATGAAGCGTTTCTTTTGGCGATCCGTTCCCTGGCTCATGTGAATGATGTAACAGTCCAGGAGTCAGAGCTCAAAATCGACATTTCTGCGGCTCATCATGAGAAAGTCGTCACCAGTCTGCTTGCTGAAGCCGCTGCTCATCATATAAACCTGCTGTCTCTTCAGGTGCAGGAACCGAATCTAGAGCGCCTGTTTCTGAATCTGACCGGCCGCACGTTGCGGGATTGAGGAGGGACGGCAATGAAAAAAAGCATATGGATCGCATGGAAAGATGTCAAAATCAGAATCACGGACAGAAAAGGGTTTATGATGCTTATCCTAATGCCGCTGATCCTAACGTGTATTTTAGGGGCGGCGCTCGGATCAGTTGTTGACGGAGGCAGCCGGATTGATGACATCAAAGTCGGCTACATTCAATCAGACCAGTCAGATGCAGCGAACATGTTTACAAAAGATGTTCTCAAAAAAATGAAGTCGATAAAGGCCACAAAAGCCGGCAGCGAAGACAAGATGAAGAAGCTGATTGATGAAAAGAAAATCGATGTAGGCATCGTCATCCCGAACCATTGGGAAGCCGGCAAAACCTCAGCTGTTGTTTATGCCGCACCTAATCAAACATTGAAAAGTTCCATCATCGAAACTGCTGCCAGCTCTTTTATAGAGCAATATAAAGCGGTAAAGGAAGCCGCGTCAGCCTCAATGGACTACATCAGCAAAACGGAAGCTGTACAGCAAGGAAAACTTGACCCTGCACAGTTTGCAGAAAAGCTGGCAAAGACGCTAGAAAAAGAAACAGGTGACAAGCTTACTATTGCGGAAAAATCTGTCGGCAGCAAAGCCGTTACCAGTTTTCAATACTATTCGGCGGCAATGCTTTGCATGTTTATGCTGTTTCATATGACAGTCGGGGCGAAATCGTTTTTACAGGAAAAGGATACGGAGACGCTTGCCAGAATGCTGATGACGCCTGCGCAAAAATCCGTCATTCTCTTCGGAAAATGGCTTGGGACGTATCTGTTTGCTATCATGCAATTTTTCATATTTCTGATCGTCACAATCAATGTTTTTGGTGTGGACTGGGGCGGCAATTTGCTGTTTGTGAGTGTACTCGGGCTTTCTTACGCTGCCGCTGTATCTGGCATTTCAATGCTGCTTGCGTCGTGCATCAGCGATATGAAATCTGCAGATGCGATAGGCGGCTTCGGTATTCAATTGCTTGCGGTTCTCGGCGGATCCATGCTGCCGCTGTATCAATTTCCGGACGTCTTGCAGTCTGTATCCAAAGCGGTGCCAAATCGCTGGGCGCTTGATGGCTTTCTTTCTTTAATGGAAGGAGGAGGCTGGTCTGACCTTCAAAAGCCTGTGCTTCTTTTTGCGGCGATCGGCCTTTGTTCACTTGTAATTGGTATCAGACGGCTTCATACAAGATAAGGAGGGTACAAAAGGTGAAAAAAATCATAGCCATTTGCGGCATTGAGCTTTCTCTCATTTTTAAGAAGCCGCAGAACTATTTGATCATGTTTGCTGCCCCGCTTTTGCTTACCTTTGTATTTGGGAGTATGCTCGGCGACAATGATGATAAGGTGCGGCTTGCAATCGTTGATCAGGACGATACGATTCTCTCACAGCATTATATTCGGCAGCTGAAGGCACACGATGATATGTATGTATTCGAAAACATGTCTGAAAGCAAAGCGTCAGAAAAGCTGAAACAAAAGAAAATTGCCGGGATCATCGTCATTTCCCGCTTGTTCCAGACACAGCTGGAAAAAGGCAAAAATCCTGAGCTGATTTTCCGTCACGGCCCCGAGCTGTCGGAAGCGCCGATGGTCAAACAATATGCAGAAAGCACATTGGCAACGCTCAATATTCAGGTGACCGCGGCGAAAACGGCATCTCAGACTGCGGGAGAAAACTGGAAGGCGGCGTATAAAACCGTTTTCGCCAAAAAACATGAAGATACGGTTCCGGCTGTAAAACGACAGATGCTCAGTGATAAAAAAGAGGGTGCGGAAGCAAGTGACACCGCCTCCAGAGCAGCAGGGTTTTCCATCCTGTTTGTCATGCTGACCATGATGGGAGCGGCTGGAACCATTTTAGAAGCAAGAAAAAACGGCGTCTGGTCCAGATTGCTTACAGCCTCTGTCAGCCGAGCCGAAATCGGTGCTGGGTATGTGCTTTCCTTCTTTGTCATTGGCTGGATTCAATTTGGCATATTGCTTCTTTCCACCCATTGGCTGTTTGGCATCAACTGGGGGAATCCGGCTGCGGTTATTGTATTAGTGTCACTTTTTCTATTGACCGTTGTCGGCATTGGATTGATGATTGCGGCCAATGTCAGAACGCCAGAACAGCAGCTTGCGTTCGGCAACTTGTTCGTCATCGCAACATGTATGGTGAGCGGGATGTATTGGCCGATCGACATTGAACCGAAATTGATGCAATCCATCGCTGAATTTCTTCCGCAAAAGTGGGCAATGAGCGGGCTGACGGAGATTATCGCTAACGGTGCCCGCGTCACAGATATTCTCGGAATCTGCGGCATTTTGCTTGCATTTGCAGCAATCACTTTCGCAGCGGGGCTTAAGGCGCTCCGAGCCTAAAAAAATCATCTGTCCCTCGGACAGATGATTTTTGCAATTATTTTGTTTCTTTTTCTGACAGCTGCAGCCTCTGTTCCAAATGCTGTTTCACGGATGGCCACTCACTGTCGATGATGCTGTAAAATACCGAATTGCGGAATGTTCCGTCTTTTCTGATCATTTGGTTTCGTAATATGCCTTCTTTAACTGCCCCCAGCCGTTCAATGGCCTTTTGTGATCTGATGTTCCGCTCATCCGTTTTGAATTGCACCCGAATCGTCTTCAGCTGTTCAAAGCAATACTGTAACAGCAAATATTTGCATTCAGTGTTGACCGAGGTGCCCCAGACTGAAGGATGAAACCATGTCCAGCCGATCTCAAGGCTCCTTGCAGCGGATGACATATACAGAAACCGTGTCGTGCCGACCATTTTTCCAGTCTTACGATGAATAATCACGAATGGAAATTCTGTTCCTGTTTCTTTCGTTTGCAGCGCCTCCTCAACAAAAGCCTCCATACCACGCAGTGTTGTGATCGTTTTCGGTAAATGGGTCCAGATGTTTTCATCATTTGCCGCTTCATATAAACCTTGAATATGGCTTTTGTCCATCGGCACCACTCGAATCAGTTCCCCTGTTAATTCGTGCAATGTCACATTCATCGTTCTTCCCCCGCATTCGTATTGGAGCAGCCTGAAGGCCGCTCCCGGTTAATCCTTATCTATCATAGCTAAAATTGATTCCAGCCAAGAAACGTAATTTTTCTCCCGCTCCAGCGCTTTCGTCAGCACAAGATAGTGGCCGAAGTCCGGTGAAGAAAATGACATTGGCTCTGCTGAAGCCATAAGCTTTTCATAGCTTCCCTGCAAGTCAGAAAGCTTGGCCTGGCGTTTTTGCAGCTGGTCTGTGAACAAATCAGAAGCCTCCTGGCGTGAAAGACAAGAAATGAAATAAGCCTTCAGCATAAATTCATCCTTCACCGTCTCGGGTATCGGCTGGTGGCGGATCAGCCAGTCATGAAGTTCCTGCTTTCCACTGTCTGTCAGGGTGTACATCTTTTTCTCCAGCTTTGTGCCCTGAATCGTTGTCCGGAACGTGATAAACCCTTCATCCGTCAGCTTTTTGAGCTCAGGGTAAATCTGGCTGTGCTTGGCGCTCCAAAACTGGCCGAGCTCCTCTTTAAAATAACTCGTAATATCGTATCCACTCAATTCGCCTTTTCGCAAAAGCCCTAATATGGCGTATTTTAATACTCTCATGCGATCCTCCATGTCTATGGCTGTTTCACAAAAAAGATGAGACCGTGCTCATCTGTGATCCTAACTGCCTATTCCCCTTATTATAGAAAAGGGAGAAAGGGAACACAACCGGGCTCTTTGGAAATGAAAATAAAATTTTTGTCAGAAGGTATCCGATTTATCTCCGTCAATGATATAAAAGAGATTTAAATTTAATTTTCAGAAAAAATATTAACTATATTGATTTTTTATGTATAATAGGAAATTGGTGGTATGAACATTTTAAGGGGGAATAAACGTGAAAAAAGTACTTATGTCATTCATTATTTGTTTATCGCTGATTCTATCTGTTTTAGCCGCTCCGCCGTCAAGTGCAAAAGCTGAATCAGTACATAATCCTGTCGTTCTTGTTCATGGAATAAGCGGGGCATCATACAACTTTTTCGCTATTAAAAACTACTTAATTTCTCAAGGCTGGCAAAGCAACAAACTGTACGCAATTGATTTTTATGATAAAACAGGAAATAACCTAAATAACGGCCCGCAGCTTGCTTCATATGTTGACCGTGTTTTAAAAGAGACGGGGGCAAAAAAAGTAGATATTGTGGCTCATAGTATGGGAGGCGCCAATACGCTGTACTATATTAAATATTTAGGCGGAGGCAATAAGATTCAAAATGTCGTAACGCTTGGAGGGGCTAATGGTTTAGTGTCATCAACCGCGCTGCCGGGTACAGATCCTAATCAAAAGATCCTCTATACATCTATTTACAGTCTCAATGATCAAATTGTCATCAATAGCTTGTCTCGGTTACAAGGAGCGCGAAACATCCAGCTTTATGGCATCGGTCATATTGGCTTGCTCTCTAATAGCCAAGTGAACGGCTATATCAAAGAAGGGCTGAATGGCGGAGGCCTCAATACAAATTAATATCTTCATCAAAAACCTGCAGTCTCCGTTACGGCAGGTTTTTTGCATTTTTCTAGCAATCTCGTCTGAGAAAGATACACCAATAAGCCAGAGGGGTTTATGACCTTAGTCTATCATGCATACGTCAATTTATGACATCAGGCACTTTTTCAAATAGAGCGGACATGTTAAGGTACAACCATCGATTTCTATCAATTTGAAATAAAAGGAGCGCTGTTATGCAAATTAAAGAAATTTTTATGATCCGCTGCATTTCGTGCTTAAGTGTCGTCTTGCTTCATATCATTTCAATGGTCCTGATGCTTCAGGCAGAAGCTCTTGCAGATATTTCTCACACTGTTGATTCTTTCCGCACACTCCTGATGTTCAGCACGCCCGCTTTTATTTTCATCTCTGAATTTTTACTGGCCCGTTCTTATCCTGACGGGGTGCCGGACGGTTTTTTAAAGAAGCGGGGAAAAGTGATTTTTGTTCCTTTTTTATTTATCGCGGCCATTGATGCGCTGCTGATGACCAGTGCGATGGGGGGAGAGGTAACCTTTCTCGCGTTTGTGCAAAAATATCTGGCGAACGTATTCTTAGGAAACTTTATCGGATACTTCATTCTCGTCATCTTTCAATTTTACATGCTGCATATGATGTTTCATGAGTATTTGAAAAAAGCATCGCCGAAATGGGTGCTGTCTATCTCATTTGTGGTGACAGCCGCTTATTTAGGCTATTTCTCCGCAGCCAGCCCGGCTCCCGCTTCAGAAGAGGGCGGGGGGTTTCCGTTCTTCTGGGTCCCCTTCGCAGGCTGGCTTTTCTACTTTTGTCTAGCCTACTATTGCGGAAAAGAATACAAGCGTTTTTTAGCGCTGCTGAACCAATACCGCTGGGTCGTATACGGTTGCGCAATTGCTTCTGGGGCGCTGGTTGTCACTGTTTCTTATGTGGGTGAAATCGGCATGATCAGCTCGAAGCGGCCTGATATCATGCTGTATTCAACAAGCATGATTTTCCTGTGTTTTCACTTGTTTTCCAAAATGAAGCATGTGCCGAAAATCATGATGTTTATCAGCAACTATTCCTTTTCGATTTATCTGCTTCATGCCTATTTTATGATTATAGGCTACGTGTTGCTTTTGAATATGCCCGAAATTCCCGCCGTACCGGCTGTTCTCCTGCTGTTTGCTGTGTGTACAGCCGGCCCGATTCTGACCTCGTGGGCACTGAATAAATTCAAATACGGGTATTTATTTGTGGGGAAAATTTATCAGCCAAAACAGAAGAAGGTAACAGTCGAAGTGCGTGATCACGCAGGGTGAAAAACAAGCGGCAGGAGGGCTCCTGCCGCTTGTTGTGTATTAAATCATACAGTATACACAATCTTTTTCTTGTAAAATAAAGGAGAAGATTGAATAGAAGGGAGAACATTCATGACATCAGTCAATCTAAGCTACCCAATAGGAGAATACAAGCCGAGGGAATCCATATCGAAGGAGCAAAAAGATAAATGGATTCAAGTACTTGAAGAAGTGCCGGCAAAATTGAAGCAAACTGTAGAGGGCATGACGGACAGCCAGCTTGACACACCGTACCGGGACGGTGGATGGACCGTTCGGCAAGTTATTCATCATCTGGCTGACAGTCATATGAACAGCTATATTCGTTTTAAATTGAGCTTGACGGAAGAGACACCGGCTATCCGTCCGTATGATGAAAAAGCATGGTCGGAGCTAAAAGACTCGAAAACGGCAGATCCGAGCGGCTCACTTTCGCTTTTGCAGGAACTTCACGGAAGATGGACGGCTCTGCTCCGCACTCTGACAGATCAGCAATTTAAGCGCGGATTTTATCACCCTGATACAAAGGAGATCATTACCCTGGAGAACGCGCTCGGCCTGTATGTCTGGCACTCACATCACCATATCGCTCATATTACGGAGCTTTCCAGACGAATGGGGTGGTCTTAACGCTTTTGCCGGCGGAAAGCCGGAATACTGATAGCAGCAATCACCAGAAGTGAGATCACAGCAGCCGCTGCATATAACTGATCATAGCCGCTGGCGACACTCGCATGAATGGCGTCGCTTATCGCGGTTTTGACTTCAGGAACGGGAATGCGTTCGATTTGTTCTTGTAAAGAAGAAACATCAGAACTGTCGATCTCCGGAATCATCTGCATCGCCTTCTCTGAATGTCCGCTATCCGATAAGCGGCTGTTGATCTCATCGCCTATTTGGTCAAACCCGGCTGTGATAAAACCTGCATAAAGAGTAGGCGCCAAGGTCAGTCCAATTTGCCTTACTAATGAAAGCGTGCCAAGGGCTGTGCCCTTATTTGTTTTTGCCGCTTCTGATACAAGGACGTTCAGCGGAGCGCCTAACAGAAAACCAAAACCGATCCCAGCTGCCACACTTGCGATCACAAACTCCCATTTTTCCGTCACCCAGAGCGGAAATAAAGCAAACCCCGCACATGAGATGATTCCCGAAAGAATAACGGTTTTTACAGGACCTTTTTTGTCGGTAAGTGCTCCGCCAAGCCAAGCGCCGATTCCGGAAGCCAACGCAAGCGGTGTCATCCAATAGCCTGCTTTTGCGGCAGGGACACCCAAATACTGTTCGACATATGACGGGATAAAAATGACTGCCGCCAAGAGCCCCCCGGATAACAAACCGATGATAAGCGTGCGCTGAAACATATGGTTTCGCAGCAGAGAATACGCCAAAATGGGATCGCCTCCTCGCATTTCAACTCTCTTTTCATACGAGATAAGCGCTGCAAAACAGAGTATGCCAAAAATAATACATCCATAAACCTTCGGATTCCCCAAGCTGTGTAAGAGATTTGCCCCGTCAAGGTTCGTCATGCCGTACATCACGGCTAAAATCGACAGGGACAGAAGGAAGATTCCGGCCGCATCGAGGCGCTTAGCTTCAGGTGCTTTTGTTTCCGCGATAAAGTATGCGCCGAAAACAACCAATAGCACGGCAATCGGCAAATTAATCAAAAACAGCCAATGCCAAGACCCGGTCCAATCAAGCAGAAAGCTTCCGATATTTGGCCCGAGCACAGCGGCCATCCCGTTCATTGCGCCAAGCAGCCCAAGCGCCTTCCCCTGTTTTTCCTTTGGAAGGGTCGCGAGAATGTGAGAGCTGCCGATGATGAAAATCCCGCCGCCTCCAAGCGCCTGAATCAGCCGCGATATCAGAAAGAGCGGGAAGCTTTGGCTCAAAGCAACAAGCAAAGAACCAAGTCCGAACAGGCAAACCTCAATGAGAAAGAGTTTTTTTCTGCCGTAGCGGTCGGAAAGCTTTCCGACGATTGGCACACTGACGCTAAGACCGAGCGTATAAAGGGTAATGCCCCATGATCCCCAGGAAGGAGAAACGGAAAACGACTCGTTTATCGTTGTTAAGGCAGCTGAAATAATTCCGTTATCTAGCGCAGCCATAAACACACCAATCGTAAACAGGCTGATCGCCCACTTTTGGCCTTTCTGCTCTGTTAATGCTTCAGACATATTCATCAACCCCTTTTTTATTCACTCAAAGTATATTATTCATTTTAAATGAACTAAATGTCAAATAAAAAAAGCCTGCTCCCGCAGTTTGCGGATGACAGACTTACAGATTTATTCTTTTTTCGCTTTCTCTAATGCTCTTGAAAGGATAGACAGCCCTTCGGAAACCGCCTGCTTTTCTTCAGGGGACAGCAGCTCTAATGAACGCTTCAATTTCAGGTGGCCTTTTTCATACAAACCCCGGAAAATATTTTTCGCATTTTCTGTCAACTGAACAACTACAGAGCGGCGGTCCTCTTCAGAATGTGAGCGTTTGACAAACCCTGATTTCTCAAGGCGGTCAAGCAGCCCAGTTGTATTGGACAGGGAAGCCCCCATTTTTTCAGCAATGTCGCTCACTTTCAATGTTCCATGGTTGTTTAATAGCATCAACACCTTCATTTGCGGCATGCTCATATCCAGCTTCATCCACTCGGACACATCACCGAGGCCGGCGGAAGTTAAGACTTTCATATAGAGCACCCATATTTCCCGTTCTTCCGATGAAAGAATGTTTTCGTTTAATACTGTTGTATCGTGTAAATTATATTCCATTTCATCACTTCCTCATCATTCACTCCTCTTACCATATTACTCGATTTTCACTCCTGAAAGAAAGTGAGCAGAAACCGCATGCGGGACTTTGTCCGAAAAATAACGGTAGTGTATAATGAGTTGGAGATTATTGGGGGAGAGGATCGAACTAGAATATGATTGGAGAGACCATTGCTGATTAAAAAGAATGCTTTATCAATATTAAAAATCGTTTTTCCTATTGCTGTTTTGCTATTTGTTATTTATCAATCGAAAAAAGAACTGACAAATCTGTCATTCAAACGTACGCTCATGGTCATCAACGGACTGGAACGAACGGACTTATTCATGCTTGTGTTGATCGGCTTGCTGGCTGTTGCGGCTATGTCGCTGTATGATTACGTCCTGAAATACTCACTGCGCCTATCGATCACAAACGGAAAAGTATTCAGGGTTTCCTGGATCGCCAATTCATTTAATAATGTGCTGGGCTTTGGCGGTTTAGCCGGCGTCGGGTTAAGAATGATGTTCTATAAGGAGCATACGAAAGACCATAAGGCACTCGTAAAAGGAATCGCCTGGCTCACATCATCTATGCTGCTCGGATTATCTGTTTTCAGCATTTTCGTCGCTGCGAGAGTGCTGCCAGTGGATGAAGTGATTCATGAAAAGCCTTGGCTATGGGCGGTCGTTATCGGTTTTGCGCTGATATTGCCGCTGTCTTTGATGGTGTCCAAAATAAAAGACCGTAAAGCTGGGGACGAAGAGAATGCGGATAAAGTGAAAAATCCGATTTTCGCATATATTGGAGCTTCAGTTGTTGAATGGCTCATGGCCGGGACCGTCATTTATTTTGCTTTGTTCGCTATGGGCATTCATGCAGATATCAGGTATGTGTTCGGGGTGTTCGTCATTGCGGCGATCGGAGGAATGATCAGCCTCGTGCCGGGCGGCTTCGGCTCGTTTGACCTTTTATTTTTGCTGGGGATGGAGCAGCTTGGCTATCATCAGGAGGCCATCGTTACTTCTATTGTATTGTACAGGCTCGCCTATTCATTTATCCCATTCATCTTGGGACTGTTCTTTGCCGCCGGCGACCTGACGGAAAATACAATGAAGCGGCTCGAAACGAACCCGCGCATCGCACCGGCAATTGAGACGACAAACGTTCTGCTTGTTGTTCAGCGTGCGGTATTAGTGAGAATTTTGCAAGGCTCGCTTTCCCTTATTGTGTTCGTAGCAGGTCTGATTGTCCTGGCCTCAGTTTCCTTGCCGATTGACAGGCTGACGGTTATACCGCACATTCCGCGCCCGGCGCTTTTGCTGTTCAACGGCCTGTCCTTAAGCTCAGCGCTCATTCTGCTGATTTTGCCGATCGAGCTTTATAAACGGACAAAACGTTCCTATACGATGGCCATTACAGCGCTTGTCGGCGGCTTTGTGTTCAGCTTTTTAAAAGGGCTTAACATCAGCGCGATATTTGTACTGCCGATGATTATCGTAATGCTTGTGCTATTGAAAAAACAATTTGTTCGCGAACAGGCATCCTATACACTGGGACAATTGATATTCGCTGTGGCGCTGTTTACTGTGGCGCTCTTTAACTACAATCTGATCGCGGGCTTTATTTGGGACCGGATGAAGAAGGTGCTGCGTCACGAGTATTTCGTCCACAGCACCTCGCATATTACACATGCAACCATCATGGCGATCATCATTGTGCCGCTGTTCTTCTTGATATTTACAGTGGTCTATCATAAGAGAACGAAACCGATCGGAGAGAAAGCTGACCCTGAGCGTCTTACTGCGTTTCTCAATGAAAAAGGGGGCAACGCGCTGAGCCATCTCGGTTTTCTTGGAGATAAGCGGTTTTATTTTTCTAGTGATGGGAATGCACTGCTTCTGTTTGGGAAAATCGCCAGAAGGCTGGTCGTGCTCGGCGATCCGTCTGGCCAAAGAGAATCATTCCCGCTCGTGCTGGAAGAATTTCTGAACGAAGCGCATCAGAAGGGATTCAGTGTTTTGTTCTATCAAATTGAACGAGAGGACATGGCGCTGTATCACGATTTTGGCTACAACTTCTTTAAATTGGGCGAGGAAGCATATGTAGATTTAAATACATTTACCTTGACTGGGAAGAAAAAAGCCGGCCTTCGGGCAATCAATAACCGCTTTGAGCGGGAGGAGTATACTTTCCATGTGGATCATCCCCCATTTTCTGATGCGTTTTTGGAGGAGCTGAAGCAAATCTCAGACGAATGGCTCGGCTCGAAAAAAGAGAAGGGATTTTCGCTCGGATTTTTTGATCCTTCCTATTTACAGAAAGCGCCGATCGCCTATATGAAAAATGCAGAAGGAGAGATCGTTGCATTCGCAAATGTCATGCCGATGTACCAGGAAGGAGAGATATCGGTCGATCTGATGCGCTATCGCGGCGACGCTCCAAATGGCATTATGGACGCATTGTTTATCCGTATGTTTTTATGGGCAAAGGAAGAGGGCTGCACGTCATTTAATATGGGGATGGCACCCTTGGCCAATGTCGGCACTGCCTTTACATCCTTCTGGTCCGAAAGGTTTGCCGCTGTCATTTTTAATAATGTCAGATACATGTACAGCTTCAGCGGCCTAAGAGCCTTTAAAGAAAAATACAAACCGGAGTGGCGAGGGAAATACTTGGCGTATCGGAAAAACAGATCTCTTTCTGTCACCATGTTCCTCGTTACACGTCTAATTGGCAAAAGCAAAAAAGACTCCGTCTAATAAGACGGAGTCTTTTTTTTATTTCGTTTTTAAGAAGTAGGTTTCAATATCATCAAGCAGATAGTTTGCGGCTTTAATTCCGCCTGCGGTTGTCCACACGACGTCATCGACTTCATGTGCATTACCTGACTTCACGGCCTTCAGGTTTTTCCATAGTGAACTGCTTGTCCACTGATTGGCCCATTTTTCATTTTCCTTTGCATTATCGGCTTTATAAGTGAAATAAAACAGCACATCAGCATCCATATCAGGAATGGATTCTTTACTGTCGGTTGAGAATGTAAATTGGTCCTTTTGTTTCTTAAACAGCTCCACTTGTTTTTCAGGGCGTTTGAAGCCAAGCTGGTCTAAAATAATCCCAGGAAATGAATCGGTATAATAGATTCTTGACTCACCGGATAAAAAGCGTACGACAGAAACGGTTTTGTTTGTCTGGTCGCCCAGCTTGTTTTTTAAATCAGAAACGCGTTTATCAAAATCGGCAATGACTTCCTTGCCTTTGTCCGCCTTATTCACCGCGTTGGCGTATAGAGTCAGGTTATCCTTCCAGTTCCCAGCCAAAGATTCAGCAAAAACGGTCGGAGCAATCGCATTTAACTGATCATAAATTTTTTCTTGGCGCACTTTGTTTCCAATAATCAAATCAGGCTTTAATTCTGCGATGGCTTCCACATTCGGTTCCGTTTCAAGACCGACGTTTTTAACGCCTTTCATGTCATCTTTCAGATAGTCATACCACGGGTCGCCCTTCCATGACTTTACGGCTCCGACCGGCTTAATGCCAAGCGCTAAGAGCGCCTCTGTTCCTTCATTAGTTAAAACAACAATCCGTTTTGGATTGGCGGGAATGTTGTCTGATGTCCCCATTGCATGTTTGACCGTTCTTGTTTTGCTGCTTGACCCCTCGCTGTTACTTGAACTTTCTGAACTATTACAGGCAGAAAGTACTATAACGGCCATTAAAAATACGAATAGCATGCTGATATGCTTTTTCATCTTTTTCCTCCCAATATTGAAATTCATTATCATTTAGATCATAATAAGCAGTGTTAAGAGTGTCAATCCCTAATTGAGGATTATTCTCAAAAACAAACATTACATAGTAAATAACTAGGAGAATTAGATCATGATCTGCAAAAAGGCATCTTCAAAATGGATTGTGTTAGTATGTCTGATTTTCATTTTACTGGCGGCTGTCTGCGCAAGCGTCGTGTACGGCTATACAGGTACGTCATGGAGACAGGTCTATCAGGCGTTTACTTCCTTCAACGGAACAAATGAGCATGTCATCATCAAGGATGTCAGGCTTCCGCGCGCTTTGGTTGCCACAGTTGTCGGCGCCTCGCTTGCAGCCGCGGGCGCTCTCATGCAGGCGCTTACAAAAAATCCGCTTGCGTCACCGGGGATTTTCGGGATTAACGCCGGTGCAGGTTTTTTTATTGTTGCCGGATCGTTTTTTCTGCATATTCAGTCACCTCAAGCATTAGTATGGAGCTCGTTTCTGGGGGCAGCATTTACCGCCGCGATCGTCTATGCAGCAGGCTCGCTTGGGAGGGAAGGGCTGACGCCAATCAAACTGACGCTGGCGGGAGCTGCCATGGCAGCTATGTTTTCTTCTCTGACACAGGGCTTGCTTTCTGTTAATGAACTCGAGCTTGCTCAGGTGCTTTTTTGGCTGACCGGCTCTGTGCAGGGCCGGAGTCTGGATCTGCTGATGACGATGCTCCCGTATGCAGCGGCAGCGCTTGTGATCTGCTTCTTTCTCGGCCAAAAAATTAATCTCCTCGTCATGGGAGAAGATGTGGCAAAAGGACTCGGCCAAAAAACTGGCCTGTTGAAATTTGTGATGGCGCTTTGTGTTGTCATGCTTGCAGGGTCCGCTGTCGCCATTGCCGGGCCGATTTCTTTTATCGGCATCATTATTCCGCATTTTGCCCGCTTTGTCGTTGGTAATGATTATCGCTGGGTTCTGCCATTTTCCGCTGTTTTGGGTGCCATTTTGCTTGTTTGCGCGGATATCGGTGCGCGATATATCATTATGCCTCAGGAAGTTCCTGTCGGGGTCATGACCGCCATCATCGGAATGCCTGTGTTTGTGTACATCGCAAGAAGGGGGGCGAAGCTATGAAACTTCGTTTTGGCATTACTGCGGCTGAAAAGAAAGCATGGATCGTCTTTTTGGTTTTACTGGGGTTAACAGCTGCTGTACTCATCATAAGCGCTGGTCTCGGACAAAGGTTTATTCCTCCCTGGGATGTAGCAAAAACATTCTTTGGTGCAGGTTCCAAACTGGATGAACTGATGATCATGTCGTTCCGCATGCCAAGAATTTTGACGGCTTTATGCGCCGGTGTCTGCTTGGCAGCGGCAGGCGCGATATTGCAGGGGCTCGTCAGAAACCCTCTCGCATCTCCGGATATTATCGGAATAACAGGAGGAGCGGCGGTAGCGGTCGTGCTTTTAATGATGTTCTTCTCAGACCGCAGCAGTTCACTTACGATCAGTCTGTCATGGCTTCCAGCAGCCGCATTTATCGGCGCATCGGCTGTCGGACTCATCGTCTATTTACTGGCATACAAAAATGGCGCCTCCACATTTCGGCTGGTGCTTATCGGAATCGGATTTTCAATGTCGGCGCAGGCGATGACTACCCTGTTGATGATCAAAGGTCCGATTTACCGGGCATCACAAGCCAATGTGTATATCACTGGGTCAGTTTATGGGTCAAACTGGCAGCATGTAAAAATAGCTATTATCTTATCTGTCATTCTCTTATTCATTTGTTTTGTCGCGCTAAAAAATATGAATATACAGGTGCTGGGTGAAGATATTGCGGCGGGTGCAGGAAGCGCTGTGCAGCGAAATCGTTTTTTCTTGCTCCTTTTGAGTACGGCTCTTACGGGTTGTGCAGTTTCAGTTGCCGGCACAATCGGTTTTGTCGGGCTGATGGCGCCCCATATTGCAAGACGGCTTGTCGGCTCATCTTATGGCGCGCTGCTCCCAACGTCGGCACTTATTGGAGCTCTGCTCGTTTTAACAGCTGATATCGTCGGCAGAACCTTATTTGCTCCGGTGGAAGTGCCGGCCGGCGTCTTTACAGCGGCTATCGGCGCACCTTATTTTATTTATTTGCTCTATAAAACAAGAAATTCTTGATTGTTACACCCATTTTCTTAAAAAAGGAAATGGGTTTTTTTGATAATGACTGAAGATTCGTAATTATTTTTGCTATACTGACAGAGACATTGATAAAGAAAGGGCGGCAGATGAATGAAAGAAGCAGAGGTATTAAAATATGAAGCATTTACAAGCAGTCCCGGCAAAGGAAACCCCGCAGGCGTCGTTTTGCAGGGAGACGATTATACGGAAGACGAGATGCAGATCATAGCTGAACGTGCCGGGTATTCAGAAACCTCCTTTATCCGAAAAAGCGAGTCGGCCGATCTTGAACTCCGTTACTTTACCCCTGGACACGAAATGAATTTGTGCGGTCATGCGACAGTTGCTTCTCTTTACGCATTATGTGAGAAAGGAATGCTGGAGAGCGGTAAAACGTACAGCATCCAAACGAAAGCGGGTATCCTGCCTGTGAAGATTTCTGAAAAAGATGGCCGTATTCATATCACGCTTGAACAGGCCTCTCCGCAATTCAAACCATTTACAGGCGATCGGAAAAAACTTGCGGACGCACTGGGTATCACCGATGAAGATTTTCATGAAGACCTTCCGATTGTGTTTGGCAGCACTGGGATATGGACAGCCATCGTTCCGCTTAAATCATTGGAGGCTTCCAAAAAAATGGTGCCAGATAACAAACAATTTCCGGAAGTGTTAGTTGATCTGCCAAAAGCTTCAGTCCATCCGTTTACCTTTGAAACCGTCCATCCCGACAGCGACCTGCACGGGCGCCACTTTTCATCCCCATATTCGGGAACGATTGAAGACCCCGTGACCGGCACAGCATCCGGCGTGATGGGGGCTTATATGAAACAATATGGCAATGCCAAGCAGCATAAATTTATCATTGAACAAGGGCAGGAAATTGGAAAAGACGGAAAAGTGGAGATCGAAATGAACGAAGCCGACGGCCATGTGAAAGTGAACATGACAGGAACAGCCGTTTACTCAGAAACCCGTATTCTTAAAATCTAATACGGATGATGGTTTACAAAAAGATGCACTTTCCGTTATCATTATGAAATGATAATCATTTTCAATTGCATAGGAAGGTGAGACGGTATGCCTCAAACCGAACAAATACATCAGCATTCAGCACTGCGGGACATCATACGCAGCAGAAGATCGATTCGAAAGTTTAAACAAGAGCCAGTACCTTCAGCAGTCATTCTTGACATGCTTGAAACGGCAAAATATGCGCCAAATCACAGAGTGACAGAGCCATGGAGATTTATTTACGTTTCCAGTGAGACAGGTAAAGCGAACCTCATCAATACATTTGCAGCGTTCTCTAAGAAATCCAAGCCGGATATGACAGAGGAAAAGCTTCAAAATTTCAAAAACACACTTGGGCGCGTTCCGGGATTTCTGCTCGTCGTGTTTCAGGAAGATGAAAACGAAAGAGCGCGGGACGACGATTTTGCGGCAACAAGCTCGTTGATTCAAAATCTTCAGCTTCTTGCTTGGGAAAAAGGAATCGGCATGGTTTGGAAAAGCGGAAAAATCCTTTATGACAAAGAAGTCCATCAGGCCTTTGGTTTGCATGATAATGAGCGTTTCGCCGCCATCATACAAACAGGTTATCCTGACGAGGCGCCGGAAGTGAAAAAACGCACACCGATCCGCGACCGGTTCACTGAAATGTAAAAAACCCCTTGTCTCAAACGGAGACAAGGGGTTTTTCATTAACAAGATTTCTTTTTCGCTCTGTTGTCGGCTGCTTTCGCACGCTCTTGCGCTTCGCGATCATCTGCATCAGCAAGCTCGGTTGAATATTCTTCGTAAACGCCGTCAGTTTCCCTTTTTAATGCATCGGGAACTTGTGGAAGCTTTTGTTTGTTTTTATCACGGTTTTTGTGGATATGATTTCTGCCCATATCAAATTCCCCCTAAAAGTGATATCAAACAAATATAGTATTTGGTTATAAGGGGCTATGTATTCCTACTTCCGCTTAGCAGCTTTTTCCGCTTTTTTAAATTCGCCTGAATAAAGAACTTCCTGCATTTTTTTCAGGTTGGCGCCTTGCTGATGCTTCTCCCTCTTTTTTTCCATAAAAAGGACCTCCTTCAACCATGTTATTCTTAAGGTTGACCCTTCCTGCTGTTTTTATACAGTCTTTCGGTCTGCTATCAGCTGTGAGAGTGCAAATTCAAGATCCGAATATGTAAAACGAAATCCAGAGGTTATCACTTTTTTCGGAAGAGCGCGCTGTCCTTTCACAATCAAAAGACTCATTTCACCCAATGCTTTTGATAAAAAGAATTCCGGGACGGGGAGCCAGTGCGGGCGGTGCTTCACCCGTGCAATCGTTTTTCCGAATTGCTTCATGTCCACAGGATTGGGCGCGGTGACATTCATTGGGCCTGAGATGCCGGCGTTTTCCACCGCATATCGGATCATCTGGGCCGCATCCTCGACATGAATCCATGACAGCCACTGCCTTCCCGTTCCGATCGTTCCGCCGGCCAGAAACTTATAGGGGAGAATCATGAGCGGGAGAGCGCCTTTTTCTCCAAGCATCACGCCAAATCTCGCATAAACCGTCCTGATGCCCATCGCCTCAATATGCTGTCCTTCCTTTTCCCACAGGTGTGCAGTATGGCTGAGAAAATCCTCATCTGACGTTGCAGAATCCTCTGTAAAGGTTTTCTCAAGGCTTGTGCCGTAAATACCCACGGCACTGGCTTGGATCAGTGTCTGCGGCTTCTCCTTCTGTTTCTGAATAAGCCGCTGCACTTCACGCGTCGCATTGATACGGCTGGAGAGAATGTGCTGCTTCGTTTTTTCCGTCCAGCGGCCAAAAATCGATTTTCCCGCAAGGTTTATCCAGACATCAATATGAGGAAGTTCCTGCTCCGGGGCGGCTCCTTCCGTCAGCCATTGGACATATGTCATATTTTTTTGTTCAGTTTCCCGTGCGTTTCTTGATAAAATATAAACATGGTGTCCCTGGCGGGTAAGAACGCCTGTCAGATGCTGGCCGAGAAAACCGGTTCCGCCCGTCATTGCGATATTCATGAACATCTCTCCTCATCGTTCTAATAAATATACTTTACCTCATTGTAATAAAAGAAAACGCGTTTCAGGCCTGAGAAGGGAGATTAAGATGCCGTTTATTACAAAAATATCAACGCAAAAAAAGAATACGGAACGCTTCAATATTTTTCTGGATGATAAATACGCCTTCAGCGTGGACGCGGATGTGCTCGTGAAATTTGAGCTCAAGAAGGGAAAAGAACTCGATGATCTTGACATCATTGAGATTCAATACGGCGATGAAGTGAAGAAAGGCTTCAACCGTGCGCTTGACTTTTTATCCTATCGAATGCGGTCGACGAAAGAGGTCGAGGACCACTTAAAGAAAAAAGAAACCTCGCCCCCCGTCATTGCGGAAGTCATCCATAGGCTTAACGATTACAAGTACTTAAACGACCAGGAATTTGCCGCAGCCTATGTCAGCACTCACAAAAAAACAAACGGAAAAGGCCCTGATGTTTTGTTCAGAGAGCTAAGAGCGAAGGGAATTGATGACGATACAATTAAGGAGGCGCTAAGTTCCTTTTCCTTTGAAGATCAGACAAGAGAAGCGGTCAAGCATGTTGAAAAGCTTCTCAAAAAAGATAAAAAGCTTTCGACGAAAGAACTCAAACAGCGCGCCCAGCTGCAGCTTCAGCGCAAGGGCTTCTCATTTGATGTTATCAGCGCAGCGATGGATCAGATTGAATATGAAAATGATGAAGACACAGAGAAAGAAGCGCTGCGTCTTCACGCGGAAAAAGCGTTTAGAAAATACCGCTATGACGGCTCATATGAAAGCGCCATGAAGGTCAAACAATTTTTATTCCGCAAAGGATTCTCACTCGATTTAATCGAGCAATTACTGCAGGAAGAGGAGTACTGAAATGGACAAACGATACAGTCAAATGACACCGCACGAACTCAATACCGAAATCGCATTACTTTCTGAAAAAGCAAGAAAAGCCGAACAGCATGGAATCATAAACGAACTGGCAGTGCTCGAACGGAAAATTACGATGGCAAAAGCATATTTGCTGAACCCGGAAGATTACTCACCGGGAGAAACATATCGTGTGGAAAACACTGAGGACGAGTTTACCATCAGTTATTTAAATGGCGTTTTCGCATGGGGATACAGAACCTCTTCCCCTCAGCAAGAGGAAGCGCTGCCAATCTCAGTATTGCAAGAAAAAGAATAAAGCGTAACAGGAGGCTGATTATCAGCCTCTTTTTGTTTGCAGCACATTTACACGAATTCTTAAAGAAAAAATCATTGAATTCACTTGAAAAATCTTTTAAGATGAAACTCGTTGTTTTTTAAAATCAAAGGAGGCGATGACGTTGAGTATCAAAAACCCATCTGTAAAATTTATTATATTTGTTCTTATGATTTGTACATTTTCAATCGGCTATACAGAATACGCGGTGATGGGTATTTTGACGTCGATTGCCAATGACTTTCATATACAGGTTTCATCCGCAGGGCTTCTTGTCACGGCTTATGCGGCAAGCGTTTGTTTGACAGGGCCGCTCGTCACCATCATTTCCGTCAAGCTTCCGAGAAAGCCTGTGCTTCTTGGGCTGATGACGGTTTTTATCCTTTCAAACCTGATGAGCGCACTGGCGCCGAATTTTGCGGTATTGGCCATTTCAAGAATTTTATCTGCGTCCATTCACGGCGCTTTCTTCGCGATTGCCATGGTATTCGCAGGTGAAATGGTTCCGCCGGAAAAGCGTGCTGCAGCTGCTGCTTCAATGAACGGCGGACTGACAGTGGCTCTAATGCTTGGTGTTCCATTCGGCTCTTATCTCGGAGATGTCCTGAATTGGAGAGCGGTGTTTTCCATCATTACGGCACTTGGTGTCATCGGATTTTTAGGCCTTATGGCTGCCGTGCCGAACAGAAAACCAAAAGTGATCCCAATGCTTATGAATGAGTGGGGGGTTTTTAAACACAAACAAGTGCTGTTTTCCTTCGCAATTACCATTTTAGGCTATTCCGGTGTCTTTATCGCCTACACCTTTATCGAACCCATTTTGAGGCATTCAGCCGGATTCAGCACGGTTGGCATTACAGGTGCTCTCTTTGCGTATGGATTGGGAGGCGTTGCCGGGAATTTCTTTGCTGGAAAAGTACCGCTGCCTTTGCTGACTCGGACGATGATCGGCGTAATGATCGGTTTAATCGGTGTTCTGGCTGTATTTCCTTACATCGCCATTTACCCGGCTGCAGCCATTGTGGCAACGTTCCTATTCGGGGCATGCGCATTCGGCACGCCGCCTCTTTTGCAAACAAAGGTCATTTCATCATCTGAGGGCGGCACAACCATTGCCGCGGCTGTCAGCGTATCAGCATTTAACCTTGCCAATGCCCTTGGTGCATGGATCGGCGGAATGATTTTAAACGGAACAGGCTCTTATTCCTGGCTGTTTGCAGGCGGTGCGCTTATGACCGCATGCGGACTTTTGCTTTCTACCTTTGCACACTTATCAGAAAAGAAGAGCGTCTACGAATATCAAGTCAATAAAGGGTAAAAACAGCTGCAGTGTATGCAGCTGTTCTTCTTTACCGTTTGCCTGAGGCTCTCATTCTTTCTTGAGGATGCTGATTGATAGATCCGTCAGCACGCTTAGAAGCATAGTCGTCCTTTGCTCTCGGTTCACCCTGAAATTTGTTTTCGTTTTCGTAAGGAAATCCTTTTTCTTTATTTCGGACCATGTCATATCCCCCTAGGTTCGAGATCAAAAAGTTGCGTCTTTCCAGATGAAGACGTAAGGTTAGTATATGGAAAACACCACGTAATAAAGCGTTATTTTTTTCCTGAAGAAAGGAGACTGCACACATGAATAGTTACATTGAGAAACTGACTAATCTGCTTCTGGAAAAGAACGAGATGATCAGCTATATACAGGCAAAAACGTGGGTGGAATTGTTATGGAGCGATTTCGAAGCAACCTATGCAAAAGCCGGACACGCCTATCAAGGTGAAAAAATGACTGAAAAAATCGTCACACAATGGATTGAAAACTATGGCGGCCAGCTCCACCTTTTTCAAAGCTCCCGTAACGACGTGAATGATTACTTAAATCAAAGCAGAGGCCTTTTGCATTAAAAACCTGCCGTTAACGACCGGCAGGTTTTTTCATTTTCTTAAAATTACCTTAACAGGAAGAAATCATAAACAAAACATGTTTCACCAGCCTGTCAATCAGGGAATACCACTTATATCTTGTCAAAATGCGAGGAGGAGCTTTATATGAAAAAGAAACAAGTAATGCTCGCTTTAACAGCTGCCGCAGGACTGGGTTTGACAGCACTTCATTCCGCTCCCGCAGCAAAAGCTGCGCCCCTTCACGACATATCTGTCAGCATGCCATCATCCGATACTTACATCATAAAAGCAGGAAAACTGAATGTCCGGACTGAGCCAAATCATGAAGGTGATATTCTCGGCACTGTATCATCAGAACAAAAGGTAAAAGTCGATAGGTTCGTAAATGCCGATTGGGCTCAAATTCATTTCAAAGGAAAGAAAGCATATATCTCAACCCACTTTTTAATGAAAACCGCAAGCCAAGCGAAAACAACGAAACAGACAGCCTTCTATACACCGACGCCCGAAAACGGAAAAGCTAAGCAGCTCTCATCTGGAACAGAGGTGACAATACTCGGGTGGGGATTTAGTGAAAACGGAGGATTTGACTTCACTTGGGCGTTCGTGGATTATGGCAGTGTAATAGGCTATATTCACACAAAGGATTTACAAATGCGATAAAAAGGCAGGCCGAGGCTTGTCTTTTTGCCTATGCATGAAACATTTCTTCTTTCTGCACGTAACAATGAGAAAGGAGGTGATGATATGACGGGTTTAGTCGGCGGAGGGCTTATGATCATTGCGGGCATACTGATCAAACTGTTTCCTCCCAAATCGATCAACAGTGTGTATGGATACAGAACGAGACGCTCAATGTCAGATCAAAGATTATGGAATGAAGCGAACCGTTACAGTGCATCATTAATGATCCTGTCAGGCTTGGTGATTGCGGGAATGGGTTTGCTGCTGGGATCAAACTTGATTATTCTTCAGCTTATCCTGCTGATTGCCGCCTGTGTCATAACATTTATGCTAACGGAGAAAAGGCTGAAAATCATGACGCACAGTCAAGGAGGAGATTGAAGTGGACGGAGTTAAATGCCAGTTTGTCAATACGAACGGAATCACGCTCCACGTTGCAGCCGCAGGACCGGAAGACGGCCCGTTAATTGTCCTGCTCCATGGATTTCCTGAGTTTTGGTACGGCTGGAAAAATCAAATCAAACCGCTTGTTGATGCGGGTTACCGGGTCATTGCTCCTGATCAGCGGGGCTACAATCTCAGTGACAAACCGGAAGGAATTGATTCATATCGGATTGATACATTAAGAGATGATATCATCGGGCTTATTACGCAATTCACTGATGAAAAAGCAATTGTCATCGGTCATGACTGGGGAGGGGCTGTCGCATGGCATTTGGCTTCCACACGCCCGGAATATCTTGAAAAACTGATCGCGATCAATATCCCGCACCCGCACGTCATGAAAACCGTAACGCCGCTTTATCCGCCGCAATGGCTGAAAAGCTCGTATATCGCATACTTCCAGCTGCCCGATATACCGGAGGCATCACTAAGGGAAAATGATTATGAAACATTAGACAAAGCGATTGGATTATCCGACCGTCCCGCGCTTTTTACATCCGAGGATGTCAGCAGGTACAAAGAAGCGTGGAAACAGCCGGGCGCGCTGACAGCTATGCTGAACTGGTACAGAGCCCTCAGAAAAGGAAGCTTGGCAGAGAAACCCTCTTACGAAACAGTACCTTACCGAATGATCTGGGGAATGGAAGACCGCTTTTTGAGCAGAAAGCTTGCGAAAGAGACGGAAAGGCATTGTCCGAATGGACATCTCATCTTTGTTGATGAAGCTTCCCATTGGATTAACCACGAAAAGCCAGCCATCGTCAATCAGCTGATTTTGGAATATCTTAAGAACCAATAAGCTAAAATTTCTCTCCATCCGTCTGTCATAATGGCAGACTTTTTCTGTGCGTTTTTTTTCATAGTCTGTTTTAAACATGACAAAATAACATTAAAAATCATGAATGTCACCATAAAATTGTAACAAAAAACAGGTTTAAACGACTTTAAAAAAAGGAATAGCCTTACTGAAGATTTGTGTAAAACTCCCCTAAGGCAATACTTAAAAAGAATAATAAAAAGAAGGTGCCTTAATGAAGCAAGGATTAATCTCGATTATTATCCCGTCTTACAATGAAGGGTATAATGTCAAACTCATTCATGAATCTTTAAAAAAGGAATTTAAAAACATTCATTATGACTATGAAATATTCTTCATAAACGACGGAAGTGTTGATGACACGCTTCAGCAGATCAAAGACTTGGCAGCGACGTGCAGCCGGGTAAAATATATATCTTTTTCTCGAAACTTTGGAAAAGAAGCCGCAATTTTGGCAGGCTTTGAGCATGTTCAGGGCGAGGCGGTTATTGTAATGGATGCCGATCTGCAGCATCCGACATATTTGCTGAAGGAATTTATCAAAGGCTACGAAGAAGGGTATGACCAAGTCATTGCCCAAAGGAACAGAAAAGGGGACAGCTTTGTCCGCTCACTCTTATCATCTATGTATTACAAGTTCATTAATAAAGCGGTGGAAGTCGATTTGCGTGACGGTGTCGGTGACTTCAGATTGTTAAGCCGCCAAGCTGTGAATGCACTTTTGAAGCTGAGCGAAGGAAATCGCTTCTCAAAAGGTCTTTTTTGCTGGATTGGCTTTGATCAGAAAATTGTATTTTATGAAAATGTCGAACGAAAAAACGGCACCTCCAAATGGTCGTTCAGCAGTCTGTTTAATTACGGCATGGACGGCGTCGTTTCATTTAATCATAAGCCGCTGAGATTATGTTTTTATACAGGCATTTTCATCCTGCTGCTTTCCATCATTTATATCATTGCCACATTCGTTAAAATTCTGACTAACGGTATTTCTGTGCCTGGGTATTTCACCATTATCTCAGCAGTGTTATTTCTCGGCGGAGTACAGCTGTTAAGCCTTGGAATTATAGGCGAATATATCGGCCGAATCTATTATGAAACAAAAAAACGCCCGCATTATTTGATCAAAGAAGCGAATATCCCGAACAAAGACCTGCCTGAAACGAACGAATTAAAAAGCATGCGGCGTCTGACAAAAATGCACTGAAAATACCAAGCGCCATTGGCAGTGCTTTTTTTGCGTGTCTATTATCTTAAAAGCAAGACTGGAGAATTTATATGAAAAGAAAACATATCATGATCTATGCGGCCAGTTTGCTGGTGTCCGTTCTGGCACACGCTTTTTTTGTGAAAGAATGGGCGGAAGGCAGGTATATGACAGGTCCGGGCGACGGGCTTGCGCAAATGATCGTATTTAAAAAATTATTATTTGACCAATATACACACGGGAATTTTTTCTACAATTATTCATTCGGACTTGGCGGCGGCACATTCAGTCAGCTCGGCTATTATTTTTCTGCGTCTTTTCTTTTTCTTGCTGTGTCCGCCGCTGTTTGGCTGCTTCAAGCCGTCCAGCTGATCGGAGAAGCGGATACGCTTTTTTGGGCAGAGTCAGCTGTTTTTATCAGTATTTTCAAATTGAGCTTGATCATCTTTACGTCCGCTTCTGTTTTTCATTATCTTCTCAAGCACAGGGCGGCATCGTTCACGGGAGCTGTGTTATACGGCGTCTCAATTATTTATTTCCGTCACGAAGCGTATTGGGAATTTTTCACCGATACAATGGTTTGGCTTCCGCTGCTTGTGCTTGGCGCAGAAAAAATTATTAGAGAGCGGCGTCCGGCGTGGTTTATCGTTGCGTGTTCGCTGACGTTAATCAATAATTTTTACTTTGCATACATAAACCTTATATTCATCGGAATCTATGTGCTGTTCAGATGGCTGATCCGTTTGGAACCACATGAAGAGAAAAGATGGATTCAAATCAGATTATTTCTGGTTTCAGGCTTCATTTCTTTTGGCATCAGTGCGGCGGCGTTTGTGCCCGTAGTATACGGTTTTTTAAACAACCTGCGCCCTCCATACAGCCAGAAAATAGAGTGGCTCAATTTCGATGATAATATCTTATTTTCGAGCCGGATCATCATTGTGCCGGCCGCTTTTCTGCTGTTTTTGTTTATTATTTCTTTTTACAAAAACCGTGTGTTTCGTCTCTTTGCCGGATTGAGCCTGCTGTTTATTCTTTTTCATTTCAGTCCGTATGCGGCAAGCGTCTTTAACGGTTTTTCCGCCCCGCAAAACCGGTTTGAATATGTTCTGGCCTTTACCATTGCGGGAGCAGCTGCGGCTGGTTTGTCACAGCTGTCTGATTTGAAACGGAAAGAACTGCTCCCGGCCGCAGCTGTCGTCCTGCTTCTTTACTTGTATCATATCCAAAGGTATAAGCTCGATATATGGAAGCCTGCGAATGAAAGTATTCTATTGCTCTTACTCATGACAATCACAGCCTTGTTTGCTGCAGCTTTTGCGAAAAAACGGGCAAAAATGGCTGTGTACGGCATAATCATTCTTTCTTCGCTGTTTGTCGCCAACTCCTATCAAAAATACGCGCTCTCAGAAGGCGGCGATTTGGACAGTGTGACAAAAGAATATCTTACAAGTGAGGAATACAGAGGGCGGGAATCATCTGAGCTCATCAGACGTTTACAGAAGAAAGACGATGATCCGCTCATGAGAATCGACTGGATGAACGGGGTCCGCAATAATACGCCAATCATTTACGGGTTTAATGGCTTCAGCGCGTATTCCAGCATTTTAAACAAAGATCTGCTGGCCTTCTATTGGAATGATTTAAGCATCGATATGGGCAGGGAAAGCGTCAGCCGTTACGCGTCATTGGGAGACAGGGCGAATTTATACAGCCTGCTTTACGGCAAATATTATATGACCGAAAAAACAAACGAAGCCAGCGTCCCGTACGGCTTCAAAAAGCATTTAGAAACAGAGCATTATGCAGTTTATGAGAATCAGTACATGCTTCCATTCGTAAAAACAGCGGATGCCATATACAGCGAAAGTGAGCTGGACCGATTGCCCGCTCTTGCGAAAGAACAGGCGATGCTGAAAGGAATTATATTAAAAGATCCATCAGGAAAAACGGAGCAGACACCAAAACCGTCCAATTTGATCACCAAGTCGGACATCACTGCAAAACAAGCCCAGTATCAAAAAGGGCTGCTAACCGTAACTGGAGAAAACGGAGGAGAGCTGATCATTACCCCGAAACAGCCATCATCCGCTCCGGGAGACTACTATGTCAGCTTTTATTTGAAAAGCAAAGCAAAAGACAAAGGATTTACGTTAAAGGTAAATAATTATGTCACAACAAGGAAATCGAACAAATCGATATATAAAACCGGAGTAAATAATATAACGGTAAGAGTGCCTAAATCACGCCATATCTCAATCAATCTTCCGAAAGGAACCTATGAGCTGAGAAACATAGCGCTCTATGAAGAAAATTACCAAACGCTGAAAAACGCTGTAATGCAAAATAAAACAGAGAAAGCAGACAAACTGAATTGGAACAAAAATCGACTGACCTTTGCATATCATCTGTCAAAAGACCAGTACATCATGCTTCCGATCCCATATGAAAAAGGCTGGGAGCTGAAGATCAACGGAAAAACACAGAAGATCGAAAAAGCGGATTATGCTTTTATAGGCTTCAAGGCGCAAAAGGGAGACAATCACATTGAGCTGACTTACTATCCGCCATACTTCAAAATATCGGCGATCATATCTCTCGTCAGTCTGCTGCTTGCTGTTTTTTATATAAGACGTAAAAAGCCCGGCTCTATATAGAGCCGAGCTTTAATTTTTTCTGTAGTTTTTCTTCGCTGAATATCCATCCCGTATAGGATGAACGAATTGTGAGATCATGGCCGATATGAACAATTGCGACAAACGGATAATGGCCTTTGCTCCGATAACGCAGGTCAATAAATCTCACCTCATAATGATCTTTAAACGTATCCACTTCCCACCGGTAAACCGGAGAAAAGGACAGAAACGCCGCGATGTTATCATCCTGCTTTGCCGCATGCATTACATCGGTTTCAGGAACAGGCACCCGATTAAATGTATCCAGAATCACGACATGTCCTTCCATGCTTCTTCCTACATAGAAAGCATGTGCTGTCGTCACTGCGATTCGCCATTGCCTGAATTTCATCGTTGGAGAAATAATAATGCTTTCGATCTCATCATGAATCATCTCATGAAGCTTCCGTTTAATTCTCAGCTGCATGATCAGGCGCACCAAGTAATAGCCTGCCAATATGATATATAAGCTGAGAAACGTGATGCCGGGACTCCCGCCTGCATACCAAATCGCGATAGCTGCCAGATGGCTGATAAAAATAAACGGATCAAACGTATTAATCAGCCCGAGCGCAACCCATTTTTTCGAAAACGGACGAATGGCTTGTGTTCCATAGGCGTTGAATATATCAACAAAGACATGCAGAACGACTGCCAGCAGTGTCCACAGCCACAGGTGCAGAAAATCGGCCTGAGGATAAAATAAATACAGAATCGCCGGGATGATGACAGACCAAAACAAAACGGCGGGAATTGAATGGGTAAATCCTCTGTGATTCCTTATATAAACAGCATTGTTTTTAAGCTTTAACACAGTATCAATATCCGGAGCCTGAGAGCCCGCAAGCGTTGCGATCATAACAGCGTGAGCCATTGCCGGATCTGATCCGACAACAGGATCAAGCGTCGCAATACCGCCCAGTGCGATGCCCATAACGACATGTGTGCCCGTATCCATAGGTGACCTCCTTGCAGGATGATCCTGCACATTCACTTTGTAAGAAATTCCCCATTTTCATATACCCAATTTTTAAACTGATTCAATCGTTCTCATATGTTTCCGCTTTTTCTTTATTACTATTTAATGTAACATATTATCGTACTGTGCCCTTAGTGTACAACAAAAAACAGTCTAAAGAAAAGCGGGGCGCGAAAGACTGGGGAGAAACACATATGAACGTACTTGAAGACAAATTAAAACAAAAAGACATACAGCAATTTCGCGATGATTTAATCTCATGGTTTGAACGAGAGCAGCGCGTTCTGCCGTGGAGAGAGGACCAAGATCCTTATAAGGTATGGGTATCTGAAGTGATGCTGCAGCAAACGAGAGTAGAGACAGTGATTCCTTACTTTCTGCGGTTTGTGGAACAATTCCCGACAGTGGAAGCGCTCGCTGATGCTGATGAAGAAAAGGTGCTGAAAGCATGGGAAGGGCTCGGCTATTATTCGCGAGTCAGAAACCTGCAAAGCGCGGTAAAAGAAGTGAAACAGGAATACGGCGGCATTGTCCCTCCAGACGAGAAAGATTTTGGCGGGTTAAAAGGCGTCGGCCCTTATACAAAGGGAGCGGTGCTCAGCATTGCCTACAATAAACCCATTCCCGCGGTTGACGGAAATGTGATGCGTGTCATGTCCAGAATTCTTTCTATTTGGGATGATATTGCCAAACCAAAAACAAGAACGATCTTTGAAGACGCCATACGAGCTTTTATTTCCAAAGAAAAACCATCTGAATTTAATCAGGGCTTGATGGAGCTTGGAGCCTTGATCTGTACGCCAAAATCACCCTCATGCCTGCTATGCCCGGTTCAGCAGCATTGCTCAGCATTTGATGAAGGCACTGAACGGGAGCTTCCGGTAAAAAGCAAAAAGAAAAAGCCCGGGATCAAAACCATGGCCGCGATCGTACTGACTGATGAAGACGGACAAGTGTATATCCACAAACGGCCGGCTAAAGGTTTGCTCGCCAACCTGTGGGAATTCCCTAATCTTGAAACACAAAAAGGGATCAAAACTGAGCGTGAACAGCTCATTGCTTTCTTAGAAAACGAATATGGCATACAAGCTGATATCAGTGATCTGCAAGGTGTAGTCGAGCATGTTTTCACCCACCTGGTATGGAATATTTCAGTGTTTTTCGGTAAAGTAAAACAAGTGTCGGATACCAGCGAGCTGAAAAAAGTAACGAAAGAAGAGCTCGAACAATTTGCGTTCCCGGTGTCACATCAAAAAATCTGGAGGATGGCAGTAGAAGCAGCCGCCATCTCGGCTGCCCCGTAAACCATTCTTAATCGTAAGAGACGCGCGTGCCGTGGCTGTAGTCCGCTTCATTGCGCTTCATTCCGCCGCGCGCTTCAATTTCTTGCGTTAATTCCCGGTATTTTGATTGGCCTTCTTCGTTCAAATAAGGCATAATTTGCTGAAAGGCATGATGGAAATAAGCGAGTTCACTGTTCTTCCAATCTTTTTTGGAAACCATGTTCAATTCGCTCATATCACGTCCGACATACATAACAGAAGACCCCCTTTAAAGTTCTTGCCATTATTGTTTGTGGAAATAAAAGAACTATACGCTACAAGGAGATGAGGAAAAATGGAACAAAATAAATGTGCACTCGTAACAGGAAGCAGCCGCGGTGTCGGAAAAGCGGCCGCGATCAGACTTGCTGAGAACGGCTATAACATCGTCATTAACTATGCACGCAGCAAAAAAGCAGCATTAGAAACAGCGGAAGAAATCGAAAAGCTTGGCGTTAAAGTGCTTGTCGTAAAAGCAAACGTAGGACAGCCTGCAAAAATCAAAGAAATGTTTCAGCAAATTGATGAAACGTTCGGCAGACTTGATGTTTTTGTCAATAATGCCGCTTCAGGAGTACTAAGACCTGTCATGGAATTAGAAGAAACACACTGGGACTGGACGATGAACATTAATGCGAAAGCATTGCTTTTCTGCGCTCAGGAAGCTGCCAAGCTAATGGAGAAGAACGGAGGCGGGCATATTGTCAGCATCAGTTCATTAGGCTCTATCCGCTATCTTGAAAACTACACCACGGTCGGTGTATCAAAAGCAGCATTAGAGGCTTTAACCCGTTATCTTGCCGTTGAGCTTTCACCAAAACAAATTATCGTCAATGCTGTTTCAGGCGGAGCGATCGACACAGATGCGCTGAAACACTTCCCGAATAGAGAAGATCTGCTTGAGGATGCGCGCCAAAACACGCCGGCGGGACGCATGGTCGAAATTAAAGACATGGTTGATACTGTTGAGTTTCTAGTGTCTTCCAAGGCTGACATGATCCGCGGACAGACAATTATCGTTGACGGCGGACGCTCACTGCTCGTTTAAAAATTTTTAAAAAAGAGGAATAGCTATACGATCACCTGCACATTCTAATGACCGTGGAGGTGATAACAATGGCTAACTCAAATAACTTCAGCAAAACAAACGCTCAACAAGTTAGAAAACAAAACCAACAATCAGCTGCTGGTCAAGGTCAATTTGGCACTGAATTTGCTAGCGAAACAAACGCTCAGCAAGTCAGAAAACAAAACCAGCAATCAGCTGGACAACAAGGTCAATTCGGCACTGAATTCGCTAGTGAAACTGACGCACAGCAGGTAAGACAGCAAAACCAATCTGCTGAACAAAACAAACAACAAAACAGCTAATCACTGAAACAGAAAAAAGCACTTCATCTTCGGGTGGAAGTGCTTTTTTCTGTTTGAAAAACGACAAAACTTGTGGAAGGTCTACAGAATGAGTCAAAGGGTTTGCTTTACGGAGATCGAAATGATTAAAGGAGGAAATGTTTATACTTTCATCAGGCTGAAGGAGGAACCGATGACCGAATTTGAAAAGCTGGTAAGTGAACAGATGAAAACGATGGATAAGCTTCTCGATCTCCAATCAGAGCTCGACCGCTGCAAACAAATTGAGGCGGAACTCCGGCATTTGGAAAGGGATGCAAGGCTGCGTGGGATTCAGGCTGAAATTGCGGTAAAACGGAAACACCTTGCCGATATACAGGATATGTTTCAAAAGCAGACAGAGCAGGTCATTCGTTCTTATCGCAGCTCAGAAAAGCCGTCTTCCTTTGTGTAGTGCAGGAATGTGCCATTCCCCGGCCGGAATGGCTCTTTTATTTTCATTTTTCAATTTGTAACGTTATAATAGGTAAAAGACGTTGTCGGTAAGCAAATTTGGACATACTAACTGTAGGGCTTTATAGAAAGTAGGGGAGAAATATGGGCTATCCCAAGGAAGGAGAAACCATTCAAATTCACAGCTATAAGCACAACGGGCTGATTCATAGAATTTGGAATGAGACAACAATCTTAAAAAGTACAGAAATGTGTGTCATCGGAGCCAATGACCGGACGATGGTAACCGAATCAGACGGCCGGACATGGATAACCAGAGAGCCCGCAATCTGTTATTTTCACGCAAGACAATGGTTTAATGTCATCGGGATGCTGAGGGAAGACGGGGTTCATTATTATTGCAACATCAGTTCTCCGTTTGCCTATGATGGCGAAGCAATTAAATATATTGATTATGACTTAGATGTTAAGGTTTTTCCTGACATGACCTACAATATTCTCGATGAAGACGAATATGATGATCATCGGAAAGCCATGAATTATCCAAAAGAAATCGACAGTATTTTAAGAGACTACTTAAATACGCTGCTCCATTGGATTCACCAGCGTCAGGGACCGTTTGCGCCCGAGTTTGTCGATATGTGGTATGAACGGTATTTGCGCTATACAAAATAATGGTTACGTAAAAACCTGTTGCGGGGTACAACAGGTTTTTCACATGGGCTCACACACATCATGAGAAAGAGAGAGGGGGAATCAACGTGGGGGTTATGAAACGCTACATGCAATTCGTCAAACCTTATAAGAAGCAAATTTTCGTTACAGTGTTAATCGGGATCGTCAAATTTTCCATTCCGCTTGCTCTCCCATTGCTTCTGAAGTACGTAGTTGACGACATTATTCAAGGAGGCGGCACGGCCAGTGACAAAACCACGTCATTGTTCACGATTATGGCGATCATGTTCGCCTTATTTTTAATTTTGCGCCCGCCTGTTGAATATTACCGGCAATATTTTGCCCAGTGGACTGCCAGCAAGGTGCTTTATGATATAAGAGCTAAGCTGTTTGACCATATACAAAAACTGAGCCTTCGTTTTTACGCGAATACAAGAACAGGGGAAGTCATTTCCCGAGTGATTAATGATGTAGAACAAACAAAGGATTTCGTCATCACAGGGCTGATGAATATATGGCTCGATATGCTGACGATTTTGATTGTAATCTCTATCATGCTCACACTGGACGTTAAATTAACGCTGATTTCTATCGTATTATTCCCATTATACGGAATATCAGTGAAGTATTTTTACGGCCGTTTACGAAAGCTGACAAGGGAGCGCTCACAGGCTCTTGCTCAAGTGCAGGGGCATTTGCACGAACGCATTCAAGGCATGCCTGTCATCAGAAGCTTTGCGATAGAAGATCATGAACAGGCTCAATTTAATGAGAAAAACGGTCATTTCTTAGATAAAGCCATCCGACACACGAATTGGAACGCCAAAACCTTTGCGGTCGTTAATACCATTACAGATTTGGCGCCGCTCATCGTCATAGCGTGCGCCGGGTATTTTGTCATTAATGGACCGCTGACAGTCGGAACAATGGTCGCGTTTGTCGGATATATTGACAGAATGTACAACCCTGTTAGAAGGCTGATCAATTCCTCTACAACTTTGACACAGTCAATCGCATCAATGGACAGGGTGTTTGAATTTATTGACGAGCCCTATGAACTCACTGACAAACCAAATGCGATAAAGGCCGATCAGATTCGCGGAGGAGTGGAGTTTCAAAACGTTTCGTTTCAATATGAGAAGGACAAAGAAAATATTCTTCATGATGTATCCTTAAAAGTAAATAGAGGAGAAACTGTAGCTCTCGTCGGCATGAGCGGAGGAGGAAAATCAACGCTCGTCAGCCTGATCCCAAGATTTTATGATGTAACAAGCGGCAGACTGCTGATTGATGGGACGGATATTCGCGATTATGAAGCAAGAAGCCTTCGCAACCAGGTTGGTATGGTGCTTCAGGATACCTTTTTATTTAGTGAAACGATTCGGGAAAATATCGCGATCGGCAAGCCTGATGCCACACTTGAAGAGATAATCGAAGCCGCCAAGGCTGCAAATGCCCATGAATTTATCATGAGTTTTCCAGAAGGATATGAGACCCGGGTGGGAGAACGAGGCGTTAAGCTTTCAGGCGGACAAAAGCAGCGGATCTCAATTGCGCGGGTATTCCTGAAAAATCCGCCGCTCCTCATTTTAGATGAAGCTACATCAGCTCTGGATTTGGAAAGTGAGCATTACATTCAAGAAGCGATGGACAAACTGGCGAAGGATAGAACAACTTTTGTTGTCGCCCACCGTTTATCGACAATCACCCATGCGGATAAGATTGTTGTCATGGAAAACGGCACAATCATTGAAATCGGAACCCATGATGAACTCATGGACTATGAGAGCCAGTACAAGCATTTATTTACCATTCAAAATTTGAACTAAAACATCAATCTTATATCCTTTTAACGAAGGATATAAGATTTTTTTGTGTATAAAAAAACCCGGCTGTTTAACCGGGTTACTCTTCTGTTTCTATTTCGCAGTCTTTCGGATGATACGTTTGAAAACTTGTGATAAGTGTTTCCAAATGTTCAAGCTGCTCGCGATATTCCACGGCGCTTGCCATAATATTGAGCATGTTGTAATCAATAAGCTCCTCATCCGTATTCTGCTGATTTTTTAAAAATGACTTTGTTAAAAGCTGCTTATACTGGATGCCTTCTTCAACCGCGTCATCATGCGGCTTGATTTTTCCGACAAACCTCATCAAAATCCGTTCGTGCCAGTAAAGCAGGTAATCAAGTTCTTCAGTCAGTGTTTCCTGAAACTCTTCCGGCATATGATAGATCTCGTTTTCCAGACGATGCAGCTTCTTCAATGTATCAAGCGCCCGATTTGCCGTAATAATGGCCTGTCTGAACAGGACAAGCTTTCTTGATTTCACATAAGTCGTTTTCTTAAAGTAACTTCTTTCTTCTTTATATAGAAGATATGTCTGATCAAGCTTGATCATTTTTTCTTTCAGTTTTTCAATATCCTCTTTCAAAATCGAATGCTCTGTCGACTGCCGCATGGACAATCTGATCCACTTCATAATTTCTTCGGTGTTTTCGACGGTATTATGAATCAGCTTTGTTTCGTACTTAGGAGGCAAAAACACAAGGTTGACGATAAAGGAAGAAAGCACCCCTAAGATGACTGTGCTTGTTCTGATCAGCGCGAACATTAAAAAGTCGTCACCGGCAGATTCTAATATCGCAATGACTGTTACAAGAGCAATTGAAATTGTATGTTCAATTTTAAGTTTCAGCATGATTGTAATGACAATAACTGCTGTTAACCCGATCATAATCGGGCTGGGTCCGAAAATAAGGCCGAACACTGTGGCAATCACAGCTCCGATGATATTTGCTTGAACCTGGTCAATAATAATGAGAAAAGAGCGGTAAATCGACGGCTGGATCGCAAATATCGCTGCAATTCCAGCGAAAATCGGCGCGGGAAGCCCGATCCACGAAGCCAAATAAAGGGCAAGTGTAATCGCAATCCCGGTTTTGAAAATGCGGGCACCAAGTTTCATTGGTTTGTGCGTGCATTCCTTTCTATAGTAAATTGTGTGACATAGCAAATGGGCTAATCCTTAAAATTCCCGGTTAGTTTATTTGCTAAACAATTAAGTAATATACAGGGATCGATACAAATATTCAAGCTATTTTTCTAGAAAAAGACCAAAATCTTACACGTTGTTTGATTCCATAAAAAAAACAGGAGCTCAAAGCTCCTGTTCAAGGTATCTGATTCTAGTTTTTAAGATATTTAAATGCATCCTCGACCGCTGCAAGCGTGTCTTTAATATCCTGCTCTGTATGTGCTGTGGTAATAAACCAAGCTTCATACTTAGAAGGTGCTAAATTAATTCCGCGTTCCAGCATCAGCTTGAAAAACGTAGCGAATGTTTCTCCGTCACTCCGTTCAGCCTGCTCGTAATTTTCGACTTTCTCATCAGAGAAGTATACCGTGAGCGCACCTTTTAACCGGTTGACCGTAATGGTGATGCCGTGTGTTTCTGCGTGCTTCAAAATGCCTTCCTCAAGCATAGCGCCAAGGTGATCAAGCTTTTCATACACGCCTTTTTCTTTGAGCACTTCCAGACAAGCGATGCCTGATAGGATGGAAGCGGGGTTCCCTGCCATTGTTCCTGCCTGATAAGCAGGCCCTAGCGGAGCTACCTGCTCCATGATTTCTTGTTTGCCGCCATAGGCGCCAATCGGAAGTCCGCCGCCGATAATTTTCCCGAGTGCTGTTAAATCTGGTTTCACCTGTAAGAGATCCTGCGCGCCGCCATACATAAAGCGGAAAGCCGTAATGACTTCATCGTAAATAACGAGAGCGCCTGCATTATGTGTCAATTCATTTACTTTTTCTAAGAAGCCCTCTTTCGGCTCGACGATACCGAAGTTGCCGACAATCGGTTCAACGAGAACCGCCGCGATTTCACTGCCCCATTTATCAAGAGCCGCTTTATAGCTATCGATATCATTAAATGGTACTGTGATCACTTCGTTTGCAATGCTTTTCGGTACACCGGCTGAGTCTGGCGTGCCGAGAGTAGACGGGCCGGAGCCTGCGGCGACAAGCACAAGGTCCGAATGCCCGTGATAGCAGCCCGCAAATTTAATGATTTTTGTCCGGCCTGTATATGCGCGAGCCACGCGAATGGTCGTCATAACGGCTTCTGTTCCCGAATTGACGAATCTTACTTTGTCCATAGCGGGAATGGCTTCTTTGAGCATCTTTGCAAATGTAACCTCGTGTTTCGTTGGTGTTCCATACAATACACCGTTCTCTGCCGCTTTTTTAATCGCTTCTGTAATATGCGGGTGGGCATGTCCTGTAATAATCGGACCGTACGCCGCTAAATAATCGATGTATTTGTTGCCGTCCACATCCCAAAAATAAGCGCCGCTTGCTTTCTCCATTGCAACAGGAGAACCGCCGCCGACTGCTTTATATGATCTAGACGGGCTGTTTACACCGCCGACAATGTGCTGTAATGCCTCATTGTGAAGTTCAATTGATTTTGTATGCAAGAATAAAAACCTCCTATATCTCCATGCGTCCTTTCTATTGTAGCATGCTTCCGAACAAGAACAATGGCTTCGGGCTTCAGATTCAGCTGAGATAGTTGTAATCTGGACAAGAATTGGATACGCTTAATAAAAAACATCCGGAGGTAACGTAATGACTATAGAAATCGGACATAAAGCGCCTGATCTTGAGTTAAAAGGTGATCATGGGGAAACAGTAAAATTATCGGATTATAAAGGAAAGTACATCGTGCTTTATTTTTATCCAAAGGACATGACACCGGGGTGTACAACTGAAGCATGCGATTTTCGGGACAGTCACGAAAGCTTCGCTGAACTGGATGCCGTCATTATCGGCGTCAGCCCGGACAGCCAGGAAAAACACGGAAAATTTAAAGAGAAGCATAACCTTCCATTTCTGCTTCTTGTTGATGACGAGCATAAGCTGGCGGAAGCATTTGATGTGTGGAAGCTGAAGAAAAACTTCGGAAAAGAGTATATGGGAATCGAGCGTTCCACTTTTTTAATTGATAAAGAAGGCCGGCTCATTAAAGAATGGAGAAAAGTAAAAGTAAAGGACCATGTAGCCGAAGCGCTTCAAACCCTCAAAGATATGTCGGAAAAGTAAATCTCTATGAGCCTATGCTTACTTTTACCCTGATATCAATTGACAAATTATCGTAGAAAGAGTTACACTAATTATAAACATTACAATGTAAGAATTTTTTTTAGAAGAGAGGTGCATGACGGATGGCTGCACATGAACTAAAAGAAGCCTTAGAAACGTTGAAGGAAACCGGAGTTCGCATTACTCCTCAACGTCATGCGATTCTGGAATATCTCGTTAACTCTATGGCTCATCCAACAGCGGACGATATATATAAAGCTCTGGAAGGGAAATTTCCTAACATGAGCGTAGCGACAGTATATAACAATTTGCGTGTGTTCCGGGAATCAGGTTTGGTAAAAGAGCTCACATACGGTGATGCTTCCAGCAGATTCGATTTTGTGACATCTGATCACTATCACGCGATTTGCGAAAACTGCGGTAAAATTGTGGACTTCCACTACCCGGGCCTTGATGAAGTGGAACAGCTCGCTGCCCACGTCACGGGCTTTAAGGTAAGCCACCACCGTTTAGAAATTTACGGCGTCTGCCAAGAGTGTTCGAAAAAAGAAAATCATTAAAAATAAGCTGACCGCACGAAACGGTCAGCTTATTTTATTTCGACATTTTCTTTTTATTATAAGACTCATCAAATTCTTTTCCTTCTAATCCCTTATCTAAAGTCAGCGGCTCTCGGCAATGCATGCACATATCGACTCTTCCTAAAACCTTTGTCTCTTTATCACAGCCTGGACAAATGACGCGAACCGCTTTAGTCGAAAGCATTCCGATCCAAAAGTAAACTACCGTGCTGAGACCGATGGATAAAAGCCCAAGTATCATAAACAAACTAGAAAGCAAAACTGACTCTTTGAAAAAGATCCCGATGTACATAATGATAAACCCAACGAAAACCAAACTTAACGCAAATGTTCTGATTTTATTAATTTTGCTGGAGTATTTCGCCATGTCCATCCCCCTCTGATTTAACTATAGCACAAACCCGATGGGATTTTCTTCATGTTTTCGGTTGAATTGGAATTTACTTATGGAGACTTACTGTGAAATTGTTTATAATAGTTCAATGTGTTTAGAAAAAAGGAATTTCGTTTTAACCATAGAATTGAATCAAATAGAGAATAAAAAAATTTGAACAATTGCATTGGAGGAATAGTGATGGAAAATCTTCTCCGTCCAATTTACCAAGAAAGAGCAAGTCACCCCAATACATTGGCTGTCATTATGATTGAGAGAAGAAACAAAACATCTTCCTTAACAGATAACTTTGATGCAGCTTTGCTGGTGATTGTAAAGGATGCTGATGAGCCAGTTTTTATAAAGCATTATGAATTTGATCATCAAACAGCTTCTTTGCATGTGGTAACAGATTCTCAGATTCAAGAATGGATTTTGCTTGGAACAAATAGAAGAATCATAGATTGGATTGTAAATGGCAGAGTCTTGTTTGACCGTAATGAATACGTAGTTGAACTGATTGACAGGCTGAATACATTTCCGTTTGCCGAACGTAAACTGAAGATCGGACTCGAATACGGCAAATTAATCAGAAGGTATGTTGAAGGGAAAGCTTTTTTTGAAGCCAATCAATTTTTAGATGCCTACAATGCCGTTGTTCATGCGCTGCATCATTTAGCACGTATTGAAGTAATCGACAGAGGATTCCATCCCGAAACCACGGTGTGGAGCCAAGTGCGCCAGATGGAGCCGCAAGTGTACAAATTATATTCCGAGCTGATTGAAAGTCATGAGAGCCTGGAAAAAAGACTTGAATTATTATTCTTAGCAAATGATTTTCTCATCCATTCCAAAGCCGAGATCGGTTCGGCGCATCTTTTCGAATTAATGAAAGAAAAAGACATTTGGCAATTCGGTGAGCTTCTTCAACATCATGACCTAAAGCACTTTACCCAAGATCTTGGCGTTATGCTTGATTACTTGACGGAAAAGGGACTTATCAACGTCTGCCAGATAGAAACGAAAGGACAGGCTGTCTATCACCGAGGATATTCTTTTAAAAAAGGTGTTGACTCTGATTCTTGACCGTGTTATATTATTAAACGTCGCTGATGCGCTTCTGAGAAAACAAGCTCACAGCGGCGGGGAAATAAATCAAAAAAACATTTGACAAAAGAAAGTCAAAATGTTATATTAATAAAGTCGCTTCAACAAGAAGTGAAAATGATCTTTGAAAACTAAACAAGACAAAACGTACCTGTTAATTCAGTTTTAAAAAAATCGCACAGCGATGTGCGTAGTCAGTCAAACTAGGGCCTGCACGACGCAGGTCACACAGGTGTCGCCGCAGGATG
>NZ_JBVFMU010000007.1:0-105448 GCF_055486415.1 Bacillus sp. 9.4
AAAGCACTTGATAAAGAGGTTACTCTATTAAAAGGCAGATCATCAGTAAGCTTAGGCTGCGATAAGATCAGTACAGTAAGTTTGTATTTCTGTGGTAACTAAGATTACTCACTGTTTAGACTAAAGGAGGTAAAACAAATGAAAAAGCTATTATCACTTCAGCATAAAGCACTTGATAAAGAGGTTACTCTATTAAAAGGTAGATCATCAGTAAGCTTAGGCTGCGATAAGATCAGTACAGTAAGTTTGTATTTCTGCGGTAACTAAAGATTACTCACTGTTTAGACTAAAGGAGGTAAAACAAATGAAAAAATTATTATCACTTCAGCATAAAGCGCTTGATAAAGAGGTTACTCTATTAAAAGGCAAATCATCAGTAAGCTTAGGCTGCGATAAGATCAGTACAGTTAGTTTGTATTTCTGTGGTAACTAATGATTATGGACAACCCTACTTAAAGAAAAGAGAGGGGATCATCCTCTCTTTTCTTTGTATTACCCAAAAAGTAAATACAATAAACTATTTAAAAAATATAAAAGGAGTTGGATGAAATGTCAAGAGGAAAGCAAATCAGTAATATCCTGAAATTGCAGAGCTTAGAAAGTGGTCCAGTATATACTGCAGGAGCGACAGGAACTGTTGAAGGTCAATCACTTATTTCACCTGCTAGTATAGCTTTTTGTTTAACTCCTCTTCCTGTCAGTACCATGAGTGCAGCTTTTTGCAATAACTAATCTCTTGAGAGGGTTGTAAATATGGACTTACGATACTTCAAATACTTTATCTCGACAAACAATTCTTTTTATACAAAGCCCGATACCCCTAACAGGGAATCGGCTTTGTATATTTCTAATATACCTAATAATTATAAAACCATAAGAGAAAATCATTGGATTCATGTTATAAACAAAGAGCATAAACTTCCAATGCAAGGTTGGAAGATACATATAAGTACTACAATAGATTCTGCAGAAAAAACATTAGAAATTGTATCAAATGTCCTATTCGATTACAAAATCTCTTTTAAATACGTTAAAAGCTTATGGGAATTAAGTATTAAAAATTCAAAATACAGCAATAGGTCTGCTGCGGGTAAGTTTATTACAATTTTCCCGCCAAATGAACAAGTATTTTTAAATTTGTTAGAAATATTAAGCAGTCTGCTAGATACTCTTCCTAGAGGCCCTTATATTTTAACTGATAAAAGATGGTACGAAAGTAATGTATATTTTAGATATGGTGCATTTTTAAGTATGTATTATTATGAAAATAATAAAAAGGTATTTGCTATTCAAAGTCCTTCTGGTGACTTAGTTGAAGACTCAAGAAGTCCTCATTATTCTATACCCGAATTTATCACTGAACCTGCTCCAATAAGAGAGATGGATAATAAATTAGAAAACGAAATAGCTGAACCTACTCCATTAGATGATATAGAGGTTATCCATGCAATTCATTATAGTAATGGAGGGGGAGTCTACTTAGCCCTAGATATACTAGACAAAAAAGTTATCCTTAAGGAAGGAAGGCCAAACATTGGATTAGATAGTCTGGGAATTGATGCCTTTACAAGAATAAAAAATGAAGCGATGATTTTAAAAAAACTTGAAGGAACGCGTTACCCCGTAAAAATATATGATTTTTTTAAGGCGTGGGAACATCATTTTATTATAGAAGAATATATTGAAGGCACATCACTTAGAACTTGGCTTGCAACAAAATATCCTTTTTATACGAATGAAACAAATAAAGAATACTTAAAAACAGTATTAAAAATTTTGAATCAATTAATAGATGCTCTAACTGAAATACATAATCAAGGAATAGGGATAGGAGACTTACAGCCCTCAAATATTATTATCACATCAGACGAAAATATACGATTGATCGACTTTGAGACTGCAAGTTTTATTGATGATAGTGTACCATCGGGTTTAAAAACATTTGGTTTTACTGGCGGGCCTAATATGACGAGAAAACAAGCGGATTGGTTTGCGTTACTAAGAATATCGAGATATTTATTTTTACCTATCGGACCAGTTCAAGATATTTCTTCAAAAATTTTAGAGGCACATGATAAATATATTGAAAATTATTTTGGCATCGAAGCTATAAAAATAATTAATAAAATACAAAAAATTTGTTCTCAAGTTCAGGCAAATCCAGCTAAAGATTTATTGAATGTTGAACATAACCATATTAAAGAAATGTCACTAAATGAAGTAAAGATGTTACTTCAAAATAATATAATAAATAATTTGTTTGTTGATGAAAGGGTAATCCCAGGAGATATTAGACAGTATGAATTAGAAAATGGATTATTTAATATCTTAACTGGCGGTTTTGGAGCTGTATTAGCCTTTAATAGAACAAATATACAAAATAAAAAACTAAACGAATGGGTAGGTAATCAATCTTTAAACGATTTATTGAAGATGGAAAATGGACTATTAACTGGCAAGGCTGGAATAGCCACTAGTTTATGGGAATCAGGTTATTATGACAAAGCAAAACATCTTTTTGATAGCATTAATCATTTTAAAAATAACAGTGATATAACGTTATCATCTGGACTATCTGGAATCGGTTTAGCTTTTTTAGGCCTTTCATATGAAAAAGACTCTATCAAATATCTTAACAAATCTATAGAAATTGCAAACCGGCTAGAGGAATTATTAGAAAAAGACGTTTCAATCGTTCCTTATGATATGGATATAATACCTCGTGGTCTTATTAATGGTTGGTCAGGTGTTTCACTTTTTTATTCTTCTTTATATAAAAGAACTAAAAATCATAAATGGCTTATTTTATCGAAAAAAGCTATTGAAAAAGATTTGATCACTGGTAAATTCGATGATTACGGCGTTTATCAATTAGAAGATATCACTAGAGTAGTCCCTTATTTAGATGGTGGAAGCGCTGGAGTGGGATTGGCATTAATTGAATTAAGTTTACTTTTAAAGGAGGATTTATGGGAGAAAGAATTGGAAGGTATTTACAAAATAGCGAAATCGAAGTGTTTTTATAATTGTGGATTATTTAGAGGTACTGCCGGGATAATGGCTGTTAGTAATGCAATTGATAAATATTATAACCGGGGTATAAATGCTGATAATTTGAAAACTTTAGATCTACACCTCTTTAAAGGAAAGGTCGAAATATATACTCCTGGAGACTTTGGGTATCGTTTATCAAATGATATATTTTCCGGTTCATTAGGATTGTTGCTCGTAATACAAGGTATTATAAACAATACTAATTATATGTGGCTCCCTGTGATGAACATCAAAAAAGTATTTGAGTCTAACTCTTAATTATTTATCTCCCTCAATTAAGAGTGTAGGTAGAAACTTTTCTAATATTTTTTTGAATATGGATATCCGAACTAAAAAAGGAGATTATTATGAGACCTAAAAACCCCTTATTCTTTTTATTATGTAAAATAAAACTTCCATTATTATTAATTTTGTTTGCTATTTCTATTTCATCTATAGGCAGCATTAGTGGTTTGTTTATACCTCTATTTACAGGTAAGGTTGTTGATAAATTTTCTGAGAACACCTTTGATTGGAGATTTATAGTAATTTTTTTATGCATGTTTTTAATTAACGCGATCTTGAGTGGTATTGGGTTATATTTGCTCAGTAAAATTGGTGAAAAAATGATTATGGCAATTCGTTTTATGCTCTGGGAACATATAATCAAATTAAAAACCTCTTTCTTTGATAATAATGAGAGTGGTTCAATAATGAGTCGTATCACAGACGACACCAATGTTATCAACGCTTTTGTATCTCAAAAATTACCCAATATAATACCTTCTATAATCACTATTTTAGGCTCTGTTATCATTTTATTAAGAATGGATTGGCAAATGACTCTTATAACTCTTATTATAGTGCCTATATTTTTAGCAATAATTATCCCTTTAGGCGGAATGGTAAGGAAAATCTCAAAAAAAGCACAATCCGAAGTCGCAAGCTTTAGTGGTTTATTAGGGCGTGTCTTAACAGAAATACGTCTTGTAAAGATATCTAATACAGAAAATCAAGAATTGAAAAATGCTTATAACAACCTTTTTGAAATATATAAATTAGGGTTAAAAGAGTCTAAGATCATTTCAATTATACAACCTTTAACTAGCCTCATCCTTTTACTGACTATAGGAATTATTCTGGGATTTGGCGGTATAAGAGTCTCAACGGGTGTAATATCTGCTGGCACCCTAGTAGCTATGATTTTCTATGTCATACAATTATCAGGCCCTTTGACTAATTTTTCAACGTTACTTACAGACTATCAGCGTGCGATAGGAGCTAGCCAAAGATTAAGTGAAATTCTACTTGAGCACAAAGAAGAGCTAGAGTCCAATAAGAATGCTTTAGATATTGATTTCAGCAATCAAAATTTGAAATTTTCAGAAGTAAGTTTCAAATATGATGATAAACCGATTTTGAATGAAATAACTTTTGATATCCCAAGTAGAAAGGTTACTGCTTTTGTAGGACCGTCTGGTTCTGGTAAAAGTACTATTTTCAATTTAATTGCACGTTTGTATGAATTACCCCCAAGTAATGGGAGCATATCACTCGAAGGAATACCGATTAACGAATTTAACTTATCAGATTGGCGGAATAAAATTGGATATGTAATGCAAACCAACGCAATGATAAATGGCACCGTAAAAGATAATATTACTTATGGAATCAAAAGAGAAATTAGTGAAGATGAAATTATTAAGTATTCTAAATTGTCTAATTGCCATGAATTTGTTATGTTGTTAGATAAAGGTTATAGCACAATAATTGGCGAAAAAGGAGTGAAGTTGTCAGGAGGTCAGCGTCAACGAATTGATATTGCAAGAAATTTTATTAAAGATCCTGATATTCTATTATTGGATGAGGCAACAGCAAGTTTGGACAGTGAGAGTGAGAGAAAAATACAGAATTCACTAGAAGAATTAATGAAAAATAGAACTACAGTAATAATAGCTCACAGATTAGCAACAATTAAAAAAGCAGATCAAATCATTTTCTTAGACCAAGGAGTGATTACTGGTAAAGGAACTCATGACCAATTAATGCTTACCCATGAAAAGTACAGGCGATTTGTGTCAGCCCAAAAATTGGCTAACTAACTAAGTTACGAGCTCGCCCCTTTAATCTATTTATTAGTGAATTTAACATAATCATCTAAATCATTTATGTTAAATGAATTAAGATACCTTACAAATTTAGTGTAATCTTAACAATAGTAAGATGAGGAATACTTTTTGCATTAGTTAAACTGAAAAGCAGCTAATTATTCGGCATAGTCTGTGGATGTTATGTCTTGATAAGTAGTAATAAATATTACTTTAGCTGTAATTTGACTGCATATACTTTGATTGAGAACATAAAATGGTTATAGAAAAAGACGGATAACCCGGTTTTAAAGTAATTATAAAAAGGAGTTATAACGATGGTAAAAAGATTTTTTCTGGTTTTACTCACACTAATTATGTCTATAGTTGTTATGCTAGTGGCTGCTAAAAATTCTCCTGGAGATAATGTCATTTCATTTGAACAGCCTCGAATCTTAATGATATCAATTGGGATAGTGGTATTTTTATTCATTCCTCCGTTAGTCATGTCCTTTTTTGGTAATTGGGTTGTAAGAATCGTATCTGGTGTATACCAATGTTTTATCGTTCTAACCTTTCTGGGGCTCATTCCAATAGGATTTCTTATTCCCGATGGCTTTTTAACCATTGTTGTTTCTATTGCAGGAACTTTAATCAGCATAGTTAGCGTTGTAGTAACCTTTATTGATAGGAATAAAGAAGTTAAATCTTAGCTGAAATAATAAAATAAGGTTAGAAGGCTTTATCCTTAATTTCAAGGAAAGGAGCTTTCTTTTTTTATAGGTTTATATGTTGCGAATGACTAACGCCCTTGATGACTGATGGTTGCTTTTAGTGTAGATACTCGGAAAGAAAGTTACAGGGTGTATCTTAACAGTTCCTAAATCTATAGCTCCCAAATTGTTCATTTACAATAAAATAAATCCACTCAAAGGGCTGCAGTTTCTTGTCCATAATTTCTCGGTGTCCTTGAAATTCCAAGAATAGACGCAGAGCTTCGGACTGTAGAGGGAACGGATGCGGATGATTTGGAAAAAGGAGTCGGCCACTACAAAGGCAGTTATTTTCCAGATGAAAACGGACAAATTGTTCTATCAGGTCATCGGGATACTTACCGTATTCCGCCGGACAGGGGAACTAAAAAAAGGTGATCAATTAAAGGTTCTGCTGCCATATGGGAGCTTTTCATATGAAATAGACAAAACAAAAATTGTAGACAAAAAGATACGTCTATTATTACCCTGCAGCATAACAAAGAGGAGCTCATTCTGACAACTTGTTACCCGTTTTCATATATCGGTAATGCACCAAAGCGGTATATTATTTATGGAAAACGGATTTGAGAAATCCAGAATATCAAAGATTAGGCTGACGAATTTTCGTCAGCCTTTTTCGTCAGGTTCTTTCTGCATTCTGGTCCATAATTAAATCAAAGTAATCTTAGTAAACATAAAAGTATTTTATGTTTTTGTATAAGTTTACTTTACTTTTACATAAGGTCGATTTATAATTTGGTTCAAGAGGTGATGGTCATGAAGAAAGATTTTGGTGATTCGATCTCAAATAAGGTTTATGAATATCGTGTACTTGCCAGATTGTCTCAGCAAGAATTAGCAAAGAAAGTCGGGGTTTCCAAACAAACCATCTTTGTAATGGAGAAAGGAAATTATGTTCCGACTCTGCTGTTAGCTTTTCGAATTGCCGAATTTTTTAATGTAGATGTAAACGAGATTTTTACTTATGAGAAAGGAAATGATCAAAAATGAAAATGAATTCGATCACAGATACGATCACTAACGCTATTTTTTCTCCTTTAAAGTCCTGGGCTGAACATTCTCCGGGAAATTGGAGTATTCTCATTGGCAGCGGATTTGTATTGCTTGTAGTCGGATTGATTCTGACATTCGTATTTACTAAAAAAATGGGTAAGACTGACGAAAGAACAAACCAAATCGCTTTAAAAGGAAGCCTCTGTACGTTATGTGCACTAATTTTTTGCGACTTGCTTTTCCCAAAAGAATATATGTGGCAAGTTTTCTTCTTATTTAAGTATTCTATTGCATTCTTCGCTTCAGCAATCTATCTAGCTGTTCGATATAAAAAAGATTTTTTGTGAATTCAATAACCGAGAAAGATAGTGTCTCTGAAGTTTTAATTGTTTTAGGAGAGGGAACGAATATGAAATCATTTTATAATGAGATTTGGAGAAGTGAGGAAGTGGGTTTTTGCTCACCAATTATTAACCATAATTCATACAAACTTATCGAGATGATGTAAAGTGGAGTTAGAAAGTGTAATGAAAATAAGCTTTCATAACTAATGTTATGGATTTATTATGTTGAGGGCCCAGTGGGGGGAATAACCCGTAAAGGTTCAAGTTCTCTCGACCGCACCCAAATAATACCAAGGGCTTAACCATCTTTGGTGTTATTTTTTTGCGGAAAATACGGCAACAAATGTACCTCATTGTGGAGTCCACTAAAAAAGTGCTGACTTCTGCACAACATCGTTGCGCGAGTCTGCACTTTCTGCGATTATGGGGAGTTTATTTAATCCGTTGTTAGCCGCGCCGATACTTGGCTTTTAGAAGCTTTTTTTAAGTGGCTAAAACTAACAAATTTTTTGCCTTCTTCATCCCATAGGCGGAACTTTAACGATTTAAGGCTTGTTGCCAGTGTAATGGTCGGAACGTTTTGCAATGGTTTAGTGTTGTTATGCACTTTTTCAAGCTTATAGTTTGGGACTCTCGGGCTTAAATGATGAACATGATGAAAACCGATATTGCCTGTTAGCCACTGCATGACTTTTGGAAGTTTATAAAAAGAGCTTCCTTCAACTGCTGCTTTTACATATTCCCAATTCTCATCTTCTTCAAAATAAGAATCCTCAAACGTATGCTGAATATAAAACATCCAAATTCCGAGAGAGCCCGATATCATAAAAATCGGCACCTGAACCAGCAGGAAGTTTTGCCAGCCAATAGCCCAACATAAAAGTGCTGCCAAAGCGACGATCCCCAGGTTCGTTACATACGTATTCATCCGTTCTTTGCGTTTTGCCCCTTTTCGATTAAAACGATTGGCAATCCCGAAAACGTAAATCGGCCCAATAATAAACATAACAAACGGATTTCTGTACAATCGGTACATTATTTTTGTCTTAGTTGAGGCTTTCTTATATTCCTCAACCGTCAGTACCCAAATATCGCCTGTACCGCGTTTGTCCAGATTGCTGCTTGTCGCATGATGGACAGAATGGTCGTGCGCCCAATGATCAAAAGGATGCAGAGTCAGAATTCCTGTTAATGTTCCAAGGATTCGATTCGCCTTTCTGTTCTTAAAAAAGGAATAGTGGCAGCAATCATGAAAGATGATGAAGGTTCTCACTAAAAAACCTGCCGCAACAACAGAAATCGCTAATGTAAGGAAATAAGAAATCGACAAGCTCTTATATGCCAAACACCATAATAGGAAAAATGGCACCAATGTGTTAATGATTTGACAAATGCTTTTGTGTAAATCGGACTTTTCATAAGGTGTAACCAGTTTTCTCAAAGTCCTTAGGTTTTGTTCTTTCATATTCAAAAGTTTCCCCTTCCCTGGTGATCTTCTAAGTGTAGAAAACGTTTTATAGCCTTAGAAGGCCCAACGTTATACACCCCATATATGATAAGTATTCTTCCCACTCATCTGTAAAATTATTGGAAATAATAAACTGATTTCCAGTTTATTATTAGCAGAGTCAGCCGGGATACAAAAGGCGTATGAAGATTATACCCAGCACTTTATTGGGTCAAACTCTCTCAATGCTCCCCCATGGGGATCGATTTATTTGACCGTGAACATTGATTGTTTGAGGAAAAAAGGAATGAAGTAATGGGTATATCCATGAGTGACTGTTTGGAAACATCTCCAGAAACAAAGTTTTACAAGTGAACAGCCCTGCTTTTAAAAGATTATCTTGCTCTTGAACAAGAAACAGCTGAGCTAAGTACTATTAAGCAAAGAAAAAGGTTTGAAGACACTCGTGATTCACTTTTCACGGTGTTTTCAAACCAAAGTTTTTAATAGGCCTCTTACTCTGCGCTGGTATACACATGTTTAACAAATAATACCATGAATAAATCAGAAATATAATTTGCAGTTATTTCCGATTCCTGATATAATAAAGAAGAATTATTTTTGTTCGGTGTAAAGGATAGTATGAATATTGACTTTTCGTCTTGATGATACTTTGGGCAAGGATAGTATATACTGTGTGGTTACACACTAGGAGGCAACAAAAATGGAACAAGGTACAGTTAAATGGTTTAATGCAGAAAAAGGTTTTGGTTTTATCGAACGCGAAAATGGAGACGATGTATTCGTACACTTTTCTGCAATCCAAAGTGACGGATTCAAATCTTTAGACGAAGGTCAAAAAGTATCGTTTGACGTTGAGCAAGGTGCTCGTGGAGCTCAAGCTGCTAACGTTCAAAAAGCTTAATTTTCAATCGTTTATACAAACAGGCTCTTTATATAGGGCCTGTTTTTTTATGTCTATATCATACTCAATAAAAAACCCTACTCAACGTTCGAGTAGGGAGATGCTACAAGGTAATAGAAAAAGATTTAAAACTTCAAAGGTTTGTTTACAGTATAACATACTGGATTGACAATATGCGGAATGTATATAAATTATTTAATGTTTTGTTCAAATATAGCTCTTTTTTTCACTAACCTGTTCGTTAATTTAAGTAAGATTAATGAATTATAAAAATGGTTTCATCTGGATGTTATCAACTCGCATATCTCTTTTATGAAAAGAAGATAAACAATTATTATTCAATGTGGCAGTGGATATAAGAAATTCTTAAAAATAATGAGGAGATCGATTGTTTTTTTCTTCTGGAAATAATCACTTAGAGATACCTAAAACAATGAAAGCCCTACCTCTCTTCCATCCTTACGGCTCCTTGTCCGTGCCAGTGTGAATCAGGATACTAATAACAAGTGACTATTTTATTGAGTTTTTTGGTAAAACTTCAATCTTCGCAGAAGAAATGTAAATAATAAAAATGGATTAGAATGTAGGAATAACAAAAGAGGTCGTTAATGTTCTAAACATAAGTTGGAGAAGATTTGCTTTTCATCATAATATTCCGAAATATTTTTTGGGATCAATACACTATCTAACCGAAACTTTTTATTTGCTTTTCAGTGATTCCTTTAATTACTTCCAGTTCACTAATCAAAAATTCATATGCATTATCCAGCATTTTTTTTTCGCTTGCATTAAGTGCTTTTTCTTTCTTCATACGCATTAAATCACGTACAACTTCAGCGCCTTCTTGTATTTCACCCGTTTTTATTTTGTCCGTGTTTATTTTATACCTTTGCTTCCATGGCAGTAACCTATCTGATTCTCCATGCTGAAAAATGTTCATAATGTGTTTTAATGCAAGTATATCGGTAACTGGTCGTATATTCGAACTCAATATTTTACGCGTTGGAATCATAACTGTCATATTACTGATTGACATTCTTATGACATAATACTGTTGTTTTTCCTCTAAGAATTCTTTTTCTTCTATGGCTTCAATTATACCTGCTCCGTGCATTGGATAAACAATGTTATCGCCAATTTGAAACATATCATCCACCTCCATATATGGTAACCTTCTTAAGATTACCATATATGGAGGTGGAATATCAAAATTTTAATAATAACATGATCGAATTTTTGATGTCAATAACTTTTTTTAAAAAAACAGATCAAGCAAAAACAATAGGGAACGTGTCGGATTTCCAATCAAGGAAAAGGTCAATTGATCCGTGTATATCCTAAAACTTCGACTAATTAACATAGATCAGTTTTTCATTGAAAATGAGATATTAAATCTCCTTTTTAGGTATCTTTTTTGTAAGGGGAATTCTGTATTGCTGTTAAATTTAATATCTTTACAAGAACCGCATGATTCCCTGCCCCTTTCATTGGCTTATTATTTTGTTGCCTTAATTTCAGAAGGGTGATAAAATACCAATTAACCAAACATCCTATGTTTGATAAGTGCTTTACAGGAGGATAAACAAATGCTTCAGAAAACAAACCGGCAGACGCTGGTTGAGCAAGTCGCTCTACAAATGGAAAGTTTGATCGAATCAGGTAAGTGGGGTGTCGGGATGCGCATTCCTGCCGAACCTGAGTTGATGACCGAGCTGAATGTTAGCCGCAATACATTAAGGGAAGCAATTCGGGCATTGATACATGCAGGACTTTTGAAGACGAAACAAGGTGACGGAACATATGTCTGCTCTTCAAGTGCTTTGGGGGTCGTATTGAAAAAACGCATCTCGCGCACCGATACGTTGCAAACATTAGAAGTTCGGTATGCTCTTGAACGTGAGGGAGCCCATCTTGCTGCACAACGCAGAACCGATGACGAGGCCCGCGAACTTCTTCTCCAACTGGAACGCTGTGAGGGAGCGGCAGAAATCGGTAACATTGATGACTTTGTAACAGCGGATATCTGTCTACATCAAAGCATTGTAAAGGCGTCGCATAATGAAATATTGATCGAAATATACAGCCATATCGCTGAAGCATTACAAGATTCGATTACAAGCCTGACTAGTTTTGAAGTCGATACGGATTTTTTGGAAATGCACCGACAACTAGTCGAAGCGATTGTCGGTCAGGATGCGGATCGTGCCGTGGAGGCAGTTCATCGTTATATCCAGGAATCGAAGGATGTTATCGCCGCTGAAGAGGGGGAGCGGCCATGAGCGTACAAAGTGGTACCAAACCAACTGAGACAAAGCGTTCGCTCTCATTGAGTTGGCCGATCATCATAGGCATCGTCCTTATATCACTGACGATGCGGTCACCGTTAACGTCGGTAGGCCCACTGGTAGGATCGATTCACGAATCTCTTGGATTATCGCATACCGCGGCAGGCTTGCTTACAACATTGCCGCTGCTTGCTTTCTCGATTCTTTCCCCCTTCGCGCCAATCTTGGCACGCCGCTTCGGGATGGAACGGATTATACTTTATGCATTGGTTCTGCTTATGCTAGGTATCACTGTCCGCTCGCTGACTGCAACAGTTCCTTTGTTTGCAGGCACCGTTTTGCTTGGGCTCGCAATTGCGGTATGCAACGTGCTAATTCCAAGTATTGTTAAACGAGATTTTTCTCGTAATGTCGGTCTTATGACAGGGCTGTATTCAGTGTCGATGAATTTATGCGGTGCGATAGCTTCCGGTGTAAGTGTCCCAATCGCCCGCAGTTTTGGCTGGAATGGCGCACTTGCAGTCTGGGGCCTGCTCGCTCTGATAGCTGCACTATTCTGGTTTCCTAAAGCGCGGACGAGTCAAGCGTCAGCCATGGTAGCAACTAGCGGTGCGTCGACGCGGCGAAGTCTGTGGCGTTCACCGCTGGCATGGATGGTTACACTTTTTATGGGATTGCAGTCTCTGCTTTTCTATGTATTGATCGCTTGGTTACCTGAAATCATGACAAGCCGTGGCTTGAATGAAGACAGCGCTGGCTGGATGCTATCGCTATTTCAATTCGCCTCGCTTCCCGTATCATTCATCGTACCGATTGTTGCCGGACGCATGAAGAACCAGCGTTTACTGGTTGTCATGATGACTATCCTGTTTTTTGTTTCATTGGGTGGCCTTTATTTCGGCGATAATGCACTTATTTTCTTATGGACAATTTTACTCGGAATTTCTGGGGGATGTGCGTTCAGCTTGGCTATGATCTTTTTAAGCTTGCGGACGAAGGATGCCTCCGATGCGGCTTCTTTGTCGGGGATGTCGCAATCTGTTGGATATTTGCTGGCTGCAACAGGACCGACCTTGTTTGGTTTGCTCCATGACGTCACGGCAAGCTGGAACTTCCCAATATTACTTTTGCTTATGGTCAGCATTCTGCTGTTCATATTCGGCATGGGTGCGTCAAAAAATCACATGGTATAAGAGGTTTGTTTCAGTAAAGCTTTTGCTAGAGAGCCCATGGAACTGCCTAAGCCAACCGAATCATTGAGCATTGTATTATACAGATGTCCCAAAATTTATGACGTGCTATTAGAAAGAGAGCATAGATACTCAAATATTGAAGTTTCCAGCTGAAACAGTGTAGGCCCAACATGAATATAAAATAAGGGTAATAAATGACTTCAAATGCTAAAATGACGTGCTTTTGTAGCTGAAAATAGAAGACTTCCACTTTATTGAGATCATTTTTGAAACACACCAAAATTCAGGTGTGTTTTTATTTTGCTTCCTTTTTAAACTCATGACGTTCCACTAATTGCTAGATGAACAGCCGATTCATACATGAGAAGAGGCACCATTAACAGGGAATTGAATAAACCTTATGAATTAATGTCTCATATGAATTTTTTTGTATGATAATGGCGTCATATTCATCGCTTGTTGAAATTTACTTATGAAATAACTGGTACTGTTAAATCCAACTTGATAAGACACTTCTGTCACATTGGATTCAGGGTGTTGCAGTAATAATAAGCTTTTTTGAATTCTATAATCCATTACATAACGTAATGGCGACTTATTCAGCATTCGTTTAAAATAACGGCAGCACTCAGAACGGCTCAGTTGGCCAGCTTTTGCAATGTCCTCTAATGTGATTTTTTCAGCATAATGGAGATGGATCCAGTTTAACATTTGTTTCATTCGATGACTTTTTATCATTTCAGATTGATCGTACTCTAATTGAAAACCATTAACTACCAGGTTTTTCCACATTAACGTTAATTGCATCGTAATGTCAATCTCATAGAGCGATGTCTTTTGTTGAATCAATTGATTTATTTTTTTAACAGCATCTAGAATATTTTTTGCCCACTGTTGATTTCCATCCAAAAATAAATAGGACAAATTGGTTGAAAACATATAGGGCTGAACATAGCTTGAATACAGTTCCTGAGATAAAACGAAATGGGGTGACACATTCAAGCAAATATACGTACAATCCGAGCCTTCCTTTTCTTCGGCCATGTGCAGGCAGCCACTATTGATAAATAATCCATCCCCTTCGTGAACCTCTATTTTTTCTTCATTTATTTGAAAAAGAGCTATCCCTTTTAGTATCAAAACAAATTGGATTTCATCATGCCAATGAAGCGGAATATAGCCATTTATATTTTGATTGATCCTTGTCTCGTAACAGGCAACTGGTAATTCTACCGTTCGATGCTCTGTTAATTCTTTTAAATTTTGATCGATCACAAAATTCTTCATTCTGACTTCTCACCTCAATATATTTATATTTTTTCATTCAATTTGAGTATTTTTTATCATGTTTTGCATTTATTATAACACTATTATTATATTTATTAGTGAGGAGTCATGTATGAATACTTCCAATAGAAGAATGGGATTGTTCTATGTTATAACAGGGGCGACATGTTGGGGAATTGGAGGCACAGTAGCCAAAAAACTTTTTCAAGAATATCAAATTGATGTCAATTGGCTTGTAACGACACGCTTGCTTACGGCTGGAATGTTACTTTTAATGCTGCAACTGTTCAGAAAGGATCGGTCTCAGGTTATTGAGGTTTGGAGAAACAAAGCGTCGGCTGGCCAGCTTCTTATTTTTGGCCTATTGGGAATGCTAGCTGTGCAGTACACATATATGGCATCCATTCAACATGGGAATGCTGCCGTTGCTACATTATTGCAATATTTATCCCCAGTAATCGTCATTATCTACACGCTTTTGCGAAAACAAACGGTTCTTACCAAACAAGATATCATTACTGTTGTACTTGCTTTAGTGGGTTGCTTTTTTTTGTTAACAAATGGTTCAATATCTCAACTTTCAGTGCCGGCAGCTGCAGTAGTATGGGGAGTTTTATCAGGATTCGCGGCAGCTTTTTATACTTTATATGCCGTTGGTTTATTACATAAATTTGATTCTCTTGTCGTTGTAGGTTGGGCTATGATTATTGGCGGTTTTGCATTGGGTTTTATCCATCCGCCATGGCAACTGGATTTTCAACGATTAACTGCTGAGGCGTATGCATATATTTTATTTGTGATATTATTTGGAACAATGATTGCGTTCTGGTTCTTCATAAAAAGCTTGGAAAGCCTTTCTCCCAAAGAAACAAGCCTATTAGGCAGTTTAGAACCTCTATCCGCTGTTGTAACAACTGTCGTTTGGTTAAAAGCGCCATTTGGTTCTTTTCAATGGATTGGTGCTATTTGTATTATAGGGATAACTTTAATATTGGCTTTACATAAAGAGCCTTCTATGCAGAGTGAAAAATCTTTATTAAAGATTAGGAATCATGCAAATCGGGATATATAAGGGATTTTTTTGTTTACATGAACGGTACGGCAATGAAAAACACTGGTGGAGTTTGAGCCCTCTCGGCAGTATCAAAAATACCAAGGGTTTTGACGCCCTTGGTATTTTTTCTTCAAGAACCTTCAATTCTTCTTCTCTGATCGAAAAACGTATTACTTTTTTGTAATTGGTATCCAAATTTCACTTTTAAAAGATGGTGATGTTACATCCTTATGCTCGTTCCACAATATTTCTGGACCTTCTATTTGTTCGTAATATGACGATGGAAACCATTCGGAATAAATGCGTCCCCATACTTCTTGCAGTGTATCCGGAAATAGTCCGATTGATTCGAATACAGCCCACGTTGAGGCAGGAACTTCAAGCCGTGAGAAGTTATCTGGACACTGTTTCGTTGTGGCTGCGCCAATATAGTGATCGAGCTCTCCGCTTTCCTCTGTCCGACCTTCAGAAAAATTCGTGGATGCACTAATGAGTCCTGATGGTGCTACATTAGAAAGCTCTTTTAGTTTATTTATTGCTTTTTCATCTAAACTTTCCCACATAGATGCAATCTCCGGATTAATCCCTTTAAAAATAATAGGAACTCTTTTTTTAATGCCAGCGATGCGAAATGCCTCTTTTTCTTCAATACGGTAGTTCATTTCATTTCCTCCTTTAATTGTTAGCTGGAAGGTCATTCGTGGATAAGCTTTAAGGGGATGGCCATTAAGTCTGGCTTTTGATGGGTTTATGGCATGTAAATTTTGGAATGCCCGTGCAAAAGAATCAGGTGAGTTATAACCGTACTTTATTGCAATATCAATCACTTTTACATTGCTGTCTTTCAGTTCAAAAGCTGCAAGAGTAAGACGTCTGCGACGAATATATTCCGATAATGAAATACCTGCAAGGAAGGAAAACATCCTTTTAAAATGATATTCAGAGCAGAAAGCAAGCTTTGCTGCCTCTTGAAAATCAATATCGTTAGTGAGGTTTTCTTCAATATACTTTAACGCCCTATTCATACTTTTAAGCAAATCCATTTATTTGGCCTCCTTTAACCAAAGAATAACAGGAGTGAAATGTATTTATCCGACATTCTGTGCACAGTTTTGCAGGATGACTTATATGAAATAAAGTAAGTGATTCACTTGTATTTGTACAGGTTTTATTGAAGCATGCTGTTCATAAAAAGGCATCAATATAGAAAGTTATAATTGTCTTATAAGCAGCACGTTCATATAATTGAGTGAAAAAGGATGCGTATCATGCCTATCAATTCTTTTGAAAACTATCCGATGAGCTGGAAGCCATCGATTGATAAAGCTGAAAAGCCTATTTATAAAGCACTTGCAGGGCAATTGGAACAGAATATTTTAAACGGAGTTTTATTACCTGGAACAAAACTTCCTCCACAGCGAGAATTGGCCGATTATTTAGATTTAAATGTGAGTACGATTTCAAAAGCATTTAAAGTGTGTGAGTTAAAGGGGTTGTTAAGTGCGACTGTAGGGAGCGGCACATTTGTATCGTATGATGCGTTATCGAATTCGTATTTACTTGAGGATACAAAGCCGAAACATTTAATTGAAATGGGAGCAATACTTCCAGATCACGCTTCATATGAGCCCTTGTTACTCCAACTGAAAAACATGGTTCAGGAGGAGGATTATGAAAAATGGTTTAGCTACGGCCGGGCAGGCGAAAGCCTTTGGCAAAAAGATGCAGCTGTAAAGCTCATCCAAAGAGGCGGATTTGAAACATCCGTTGATCACATTTTATTTGCAAATGGAGGGCAAAATGCGATTGCCGCGACTTTGGCGAGTCTTTGTAAGCCTGGAGACCGCATCGGTGTTGACCATCATACGTACCCTGGATTAAAAACTGTTGCATCATTGCTTAGTGTGCAAATCGTACCGATAAAATCAGAGAACGATGAAATGAGTCCGGAGTCACTTGAATATGCGTGTAAAAATGAAAATATTAAAGGTTTGTATTTAATCCCGGATTATCATAATCCGACGACTTCCTTTATGTCTGTTGAGAATCGAAGAATGGTTGCAGACATTGCAAAGAAATATAATCTGTTTGTTATTGAGGATGCATCGTACCATCTTCTTAGCAAAAAGCCGCTTCCGGCACTCGCCTCATTCGCACCGCAACAGGTTATTCATATTGCAAGTTTATCAAAATCGTTAGCGCCAGGCCTGCGTTTGGCTTATGTAGCAGTGCCGAGACAATATAAGGAGCCAATATCAAAGGCGCTTTATAATTTAAATATAACCGTTTCCCCGCTATTAGCTGAACTTACTGCACGCACGATTGTATCAAATCAATTTGAAGTCTTAATTGAGAGTCATCGTGAACAAACCATTCGCAGAAATCAACTCGTAAACCGATATGTTGCGGGATATACATGTTTAGGTGTTGAAACAGGCATTTTTCGTTGGTTGTTGTTACCGGGTAAAATGTCTGGTGCCGAATTTGAAGAATTGGCTGCTCGACATGGCGTGCAAGTGTATGCGGCTGAACGCTTTGTAGTGGGAAATAGTTGTCCTGAAAGGGCTGTAAGGGTTTCTGTCTGTGCACCAAAAACACTTGAAGAGCTTGAACAAGGATTAATGATCCTGAGACGTTTGCTAGACGATCTTACCTAATATTGTTTGCCATACAATTATGACATTGTATGGCTTTTTTGTGCGTGTTATGATGATCCACATCTAGAGGGAGGTTTATACAAAATTGGCTTTTAGAAAGGAAGGTCAGATGATGTTAGACAAGGACAGCGTAAAAGCAATAGATGTTCAAACTGCTTCATTACAAAGCTACATCAGTTCACCAGAAAAACAAAAATCGTTATACAAGCGTACACTATTCGTTGTGAGTATCTCACAAATTTTTGGCGGTGCGGGGCTGGCGGCAGGAGTGACTGTCGGTGCGCTTATTGCACAGCAAATGCTTGGCACTGATGCGTTTGCTGGTTTGCCTTCTGCTTTATTTACTTTAGGGTCAGCAGGATCTGCATTAATTGTTGGAAGACTTTCTCAACGTTATGGCCGTCGAACAGGTCTTTCAGCTGGCTTTATGATTGGCGGACTTGGAGCAATAGGCGTTATTATGGCAGCAATCATAAATAGTATTTTCTTGTTATTTATTTCGTTGCTTATTTACGGTGCAGGAACAGCCACAAATTTACAGGCCCGTTATGCTGGTACAGACTTAGCAAATCATAAGCAGCGAGCGACTGCTGTTAGTATAACCATGGTTTTTACTACATTTGGCGCAGTGGCAGGTCCAAGCTTAGTGAATGTGATGGGGAATTTCGCTCTTTCTATTGGTGTTCCATCACTTGCTGGCCCTTTCATTTTAGCCGCAGCAGCATATATGTTAGCAGGTGTGGTCCTTTTCATTATGCTTCGTCCAGATCCGTTAGTTATAGCAAGAACAATAGAAGCGGCAAATGAAGAGCCTGGTGATAAAGGACATTTGGCGGCAACTGAGCATACAGAAAACAAAAAAGGGATAATCGTTGGGGCAACGGTTATGGTTCTTACCCAAATAGTAATGGTAGCTATTATGACAATGACACCGGTTCATATGAGACATCATGGGCATGACTTGGGTGCAGTCGGTCTTGTTATTGGTTTTCATATAGGTGCTATGTATCTCCCTTCACTGGTTACAGGTGTTCTTGTAGATAGGTTGGGACGTACCGCAATGGCTATTTCCTCTGGAACAACGTTGCTTTTGGCAGGTGTAATAGCAGCATTTGCTCCGGGAGAATCTATGATTCTTCTCGTCATTGCTCTTTCTTTACTTGGATTAGGGTGGAATTTTGGTTTGATAAGCGGGACTGCCCTTATTGTAGATTCAACTGATACTGCCACACGAGCTAAAACGCAGGGGACAGTGGATGTTCTGATTGCGTTGTCAGGAGCTGCTGGCGGGGTACTATCTGGAATGATTGTGGCAGGTTCAAGTTACCTCGCATTATCACTTATTGGAGGGATTTTGTCCTTATTACTCATTCCGGTGGTGGTATGGTCTAGGGGCCGCTAAAGGGTAGGATTGTTTAATTTACATTAATTTGTTATATTGTTAGATAAAGTCTATTGCAGCATCTAATATTCTAACGAACTATAGTTGCTCCATTAAATCTATTATAAAGATATGACCAGGATTCCTTATAGCTGTGTCACTCACTGCATATTCTTTAATTGAATCACATAAAATGGTTATCGGATTTGAAAAAGGCAGGATTACTCGCTTTAGGTAAAGGAGTCATAACGTTGTTAAAAAGGTTTTCTCTTGTTTTTGTTACACTAATGATGTCTATACTTGTTGTTTTAGCGGCCGCTAAAGAGTCGCCTGGAGATCATGTCATCTCATTTGATGAACCTCTTATCTTGATGATCTCAATTGGGATCGTTGTATTTTTATTTATCCCTCCATTAGTCATGTCCTTTTTTGGCAATTTGGTTGTAAGAATAATATCTGGTGTATACCAATGTTTTATCGTTTTCACTTTTCTGGGGCTCATTCCAATTGGATTTCTTATTCCCAATGGCTTTTTGACAATTCTAGTTTCTATTGCAGGAACTTTAGTCAGTATAGCTAGTGTTGCCGTAACCTTATGCATTGGCAAGAATAAAAAAGATATATAATAATTGAATTGTTATTTTTTCAGATTGTCAGTGGAATAATAAAACAAGATGAGAAGGCTTTGTGGGCCTTCTTTTTTTTGTTGTTGCATCATCCCCACTTTAAGCTTAATCTATTGAATAATAAGAGAAGGAACCTATAGAAGAATAAAATAAATACCGAGATGTCAAAAATAAAACTGGACTTCATTATTGTCAATTCACGTAAATGTAAAAAGCTTGGAAAGAGAGGAATTCCTTCATGACAAATAGCAGAACGAATCCGAAGGTTGATGAATTTTTAAGTAAAGCGAAAAAGTGGAAGGAAGAATTTGAGAAGTTGAGAACCATCATTCTTGACTGTGAGCTGACTGAAGATTTTAAGTGGATGCATCCTTGTTACACATACAATAATAAAAATGTCGTTTTAATACATGGGTTTAAAGAATATTGTGCGCTTCTGTTTCACAAAGGTGCCCTATTACAGGATACCGATGGAATTCTCATTCAACAAACGGAGAATGTACAGGCGGCGCGCCAGATTCGGTTTACAAATGTTCAGGAAATAAATGAGCTAGAAAACATTTTGAAAGCCTATATTCACGAAGCCATTGAAGTTGAAAAAGCCGGTTTGAAAGTGGAAGTTAACAAAAATATTGAATTGAACATTCCTGAAGAACTTCAAAAAAAATTCGATGAAATCCCTGCATTGAAAATTGCTTTTGAAGCTTTGACCCCGGGACGGCAAAGAGCGTACACTCTTTATTTTTCTCAAGCCAAACAATCCAAAACCCGAGAATCGAGAGTCGAAAAATATGTGCAAAAAATTCTCGATGGAAAGGGATTAAAGGATTAGGCACGCCAAGGTTCAGGCTAAAGGAATAGCATCATAGCGTAATAAGGTCCTTTCTATAGAAGAAAAAAACAAGCATAGTAAGATGCTTGTTTTTTCTTAGGACAACATTCACTTACTGCTGAAATGCTTCTTTTGATTAACATTGTATGCCACTAGACAGCGTTATAAAATATTAATGCAACACCTAGAAATAGCTCAATGGTACGGCTCATCACAAATAGAATGCCTAGGAGAACTAATAGAACCGGAAGATTTTTAGCAAGTTACTACAGTTCAAACTTTGTTTTTATATTAATATATCTTATTTCCTTATTAACCCTTTTTTTTAGTCAGGTGCAGACAAACGAATACTGATTAATGAATCATCATGATATCAATGAGCCGCTTGATTTTTTCATCGTCGCCTGTATCAACGTACACTGTTTTTCTGTTTTTTATGATACTCTCAGTCACTTCCCGCATGACGCCTTTTTCTACATCATCAGCGGAATCCCAGCGTAATGGCACATTATATACATGAATCGTGCCATCCCCATTGCCATGATAAGTAACTGATCCATCCACTAAACGAGAACCTGCTAACTGGGTTACATCTTCTGGATAGCTGGCACTTGTATCATCATTAGGATTAATTGGCTCGCCAGCCGAAATATGTCGAACATTTAATTCATCTATCTCTTGATTAGGTCCAAGTTGAAGCCAAACTCTGGCATATTCGATTTTTTCCGAAGAGTATGCTGCCAATACATTGTCTTCTTTGCTTTTCTCTTCTGCTGAAGAGGTCTCATTTGAAGCTTTTGTTGCGGATTCTTCTGATTCTGTTGTTGGCTCCGATTCATCCTTGCGTATTTTGGTGCTCTCTTCAGTCTCAGTGTGTTTTTCGTCAGTTTGTACAGCAGAAGCTTGATTTGAATGTTGTTGTGCTTCTTCATCCTTACTGCCCGTACATCCAGCAAGCAAAATCATGAGCAGCAGGGCAGTAATACAAAAATATATCTTTCTGTATTTCTTCATTCTTTCATTCCTCTCCATTAACTCAGGTCAGTTCATATATAAGTTTATGTATCTAAATATTACCATGGGATAGATAGGATGATATTGAAAACTGTTTAAGAAGAGGAAATGATCTTGAATAGCATCGCAAGAACTTAAGAATTCTTAAGAAGTTTTGCCCCTTTTTCTTCAGGTTTTGAATGTAAAGTGGGATATAAATGCAAAACAAATGGAGAGATTAGATATGAAACGCCTGTTATTCTTATTTCAGTATATAGTGAATCCGAGAACTGTTGGTGCGATCCTTCCTAGTTCAAGGTATCTTGGAGATAAAATGGTGGAAGGAATTGATTTCAAGAAGGCTGCATACATTGTCGAATACGGGCCGGGTACGGGTGTATTCACAAAAAAACTGCTTGAAAAAAGAAGACCTGAAACGACTATTTTATTAGTGGAGCAAAATGAAGAATTTTATTTACTATTGAAAGAGACATTTAAAGACGAAAAGAATGTATTCATTGTAAATGGATCTGCTGAAAATAGCAGCCAGTATGCAAAGGATTATGGTATGCCTTATATAGACTATGTGATTTCTGGCCTTCCCTTTGCAAGCTTGCCAAAAACGGTTTCAGCCAACATTTTATTAGATACCGCAAAGATTTTAAAAAAAGATGGTCAATTCATTACTTTTCAATACACTGCGTTGAAAAAACCGTTTTTTGAACAGTTTTTTACCAAAATAGATGTAAAAAGAGAGCTTAGAAATGTACCGCCGGCTTATGTCTTTAGCTGCTCGATGCCGCAAAATGATTTGGAGGAATTATATGGAGTCGAACGTTCTTATTGTTGATGATGACAAAGACATTAGAAATCTCATCTCTGTTTATTTAGAAAATGAAGGCCTGCACACTCAAAAGGCTAAAGACGCAATCGAAGCTTTAAACCTGCTGGAACAAAAAGAATTTGACCTCATGATTTTGGATATTATGATGCCCAACATGGATGGAATTGAAGCATGTATGAAGATTAGGCAAGAACGAAATCTGCCTATTATCATGCTTTCTGCAAAATCGGAGGATATAGATAAAATTCAGGGACTTGCCGCGGGCGCCGATGATTATTTATCAAAACCGTTTAACCCATTAGAATTAATCGCCAGGGTTAAATCTCAGTTAAGAAGATATAAAAAATACAATACTGATACAAGCAGCACGAAGAACATCATTGAAATTGGTGATTTGACCGTAAATACAGATACACGGCAAGTATGGGTGCGGGGCCGGGAAGTGAGGCTGACCCCAAAAGAATTTGATATACTCGAACTTCTTTGCATGAACAAAGGAATGGTTTTGAGTGTGGAGAAGATATATGAAGCAGTATGGAAGGAAGACTTTTTTAAGTCGGACAACACTGTCATGGTTCACATTACAAAAATCAGAGATAAAATAGAAGAGGATTCCAAACATCCCATTTACATCAAAACTGTTTGGGGAACGGGATATAAAATATGAGAAAGTTTGGAAATAAGCTGGTTGCAAAGCTTCTTGGTGCGATTGCAATTAGTTTTCTTGTTTCATTGGGTATCATGGCACTCATTATATTATCGAACGTCTATCTACAAAAGATGAATTATCTCAAAGAGTTTAGCATCCGGAGCAGCTATTTTATGATACTGCTTCAGTTTTCGGCAGCTATTCTTACTTTTATTGCAGTTTTTTTTATCATGGCACGGAAAAAAATATTATATTTGAAGCTTATTACTGAGAGTGTTCATCATATTGCTAATGGAAAATTAGGCTTGACCATTAGGATTGAAAGTAGGGATGAATTGACCCGGCTTGCACAAAACATTAATGATATGTCCAAAGAGTTAGAAAAAAAGTTTGAACACGAAAGACAGTTAGAAAGGTCGAAAAGTGAACTGATTTCAAATGTATCCCATGATTTAAGAACACCATTAACATCAATTATCGGATATTTGGATTTATTAAAAAAAGGGCAATACGACAGCAAAGCGCAATTTCAGGAATATCTTCAAACGATTGATTCGAAATCGCAAAGACTGAAATACCTGATTGATGAACTGTTTGAGTATACGCATTTATCGAGCCCGGACGTTAAGTTAACCTGTAAAAAAGCTGATTTGTCAGGTTTATTGGAACAAATAATAGGAGAATACATTCCTATTTTTGAAAAGGAACGAATAAGTGTTCAAAAATCAATTGCAGAAGACAATGTACCTGTTGTAATGGATATAGAAAAGATGGTTCGCGTTTATGATAATCTCTTTATGAATGCGATAAAATACAGCAGGAAACCATCTGAATTATTCATAAGCCTTGAGATCATTGGTGACAAAGCACTTTTGAAAACTTCTAATCAAGTTAAGGGTTTTCCGGCTGACAATATAGACAAATTGTTTGAACGGTTTTTAAGGGGTGATAAGGCAAGAACAGATCAACAAGGAAGCGGCCTTGGGCTAGCTATTTCAAAAAGAATCGTTGAGCTTCATAATGGTAATATCCATGCGGAATATAGAGAAGGCTGGATGAGCTTTATTGTCGAACACCCATTGCATATATAAAAGCTTATGGAGGAAAGTTTCCATAAGCTTTTTTCTTTTAGAATAAAACTTAAGAAACCTTAAGAATTTTACGGAGAGTTTCTTCATTCTTATTGCTTATCATGTAGGTATGGAAAGTGAGGAGAGTGTAGAAATTGAAAAATAAATTTCTTATTTTAGCTTTGTGGTTTTTAGCCATTTATATAGCAAAGGAATATCATTTACTGTCACTCGATATGGATGATTTACAGGAATTTATATCGGAGAATACAAAATACGCAATGCTGCTGTTTATTGCGCTCTGGATCATTAGGCTTCTCTTTTTTATTCCAGGAGTAACTCTCATGTTTTTAGGGGGGATATGCTTTGATCCAATTGTTAGTTTTATATTATCGATGGTTGGCATTTTTTTGAGCGAGACCTTGGTTTATCTTTTCTCTAGAATATTTTCAAGCGGAAAAATGATGAAGGATTTGGAGCAGAAACATCCAGAACTAAAAAAGTTATTGGAGACTTACAATTATAAGTTTTTGGCATTGGGGATGATTTGTCCGATAGCCCCAACAGATGTCGTTTGTTTTTTATCAGCAGCAGTGGGGTTAAAATACCGTGTTTACATTTTAACTGTCGTTATTACGAATATTCCCCTATTGATTTTTTCTAGCTTTATTGTCATTAACTTTAGCGAGTCGTTAGCGGGTACTGTTTTGGTTATCGTATCATTTGTTTTGATTTCAGTCGTATCTATTAAAATGTGGAACAGCCTTAAACAGAAGCAAAACACATAGGGGGATAAACTTTAGGTTGTAGATGATGTGATGTTCTGGATATGAAAGAAGATACCATGCAAAACTGGTATCTTTTTTATGTGAGTTTTCCGTAATAACCTTTATATTTCATATATGACAGTTAGTTGAACTATATCGAATCAATTTGAGGAAACTGATTGATGATATATTGCTTGAAGTTTTCGGTGACAGGTGGTAGATATTTCCCTTCAATCCAAGAGATACCGACTGTACGCTCAAACCTTGGCCAACTAATCCGAACCTTTGCGATATTTGTTTGGTCTAACCCTTTAAAATCAGGAAGAATTGAAACACCAAGACCCGCTGCCACAAAACCTGCGATTGTAGCAGCTTCCTCACCTTCAAATACAATGTTTGGGTTAATATTAACCTGTTCAAATATATGATCTATTGTTACTCGAAGAGCGAAACCTTCCTTCATTAGCACAAAAGGCTCATTAGCTATTTCGTTTAACGTAATATCCTCACGAGTAGCTAACACATGATTTTTGGGCAAAAATAAAAAGAGCTCCTCCTTCCATAAGGGTTCCCACATTATATTTGATTCGACTGGAAAAGAAGCAAGCAGGCAAAGATCTAGTTCACCTGATTTTAGTTTATCTAAAAGCTGATTAGAGTGAGACTGGTTTAGTTGGAAATGAACATTTGGGTATTGATTCTTAAATGCTCCAATTAAATTTGGAACGATAGTCGTACCCAGAGTATGTAAAAAGCCTAAAGACACTTCACCTTGATCTGGTTTTAAAAGGGATTGAATTTCTTCCTTTCCTTCAGTAAATTCTTTAATTATGGAATCGACCCTCTTGAGGAATCTTTCCCCATTTTTATTTAATTTTATGGACCGGCCTTGTCTATCAAAAAGCGGAACACCTAATTGATTTTCTAATCTAACAATAGATCGAGAAAGTGCTGGCTGTGTAATTGATAACGTTTCAGCAGCTTTCGTTACATGCTGTATACGAGCAAGAGTTTGGAAGTACTCTAATTGTTCCCATTCCATTAAAAAAATCCTCCTTTTTTATAATTCATTACATGAAGGAATTAAAATCATATTTATTATGCATTATACATCATAATTTATGAGTGTTATGATAAATTCATCAACAAAATATATAAACTCTTATATAAATTTTAAACTAATTATGTGTTCAGAAGGAGGACTATTTTAATGAACTATCGAATTGAAAAAGATACTTTTGGAGAAATAAAGGTGCCTGCTGATAAGTTTTGGGGAGCGCAAACACAACGTAGTAAAGAGAACTTCAAGATAGGTTCTGAAAAAATGCCAAAACGTATTGTTAAAGCTTTTGCTATATTGAAGCGCAGTACAGCGATTGCTAATAATCGTTTAGGGAATTTGGATAGTAAAAAAACAGAGGTTATTACTGCAGTTTGTGATGAAATTCTTGAAGGTAAATATGCTGACAATTTTCCACTCGTTGTTTGGCAGACGGGAAGCGGTACACAAAGCAATATGAATGTTAACGAAGTTATAGCAAACCTTGCAACACTTTTATTAAAAGAGAAAGGCTCTACACAAACTATACACCCAAATGATGATGTCAATCGCAGTCAAAGCTCGAATGACACTTTCCCAACAGCGATGCATGTTGCAGGTGTATTAGCTATCTATGAACAATTAGTTCCTGCACTTGATCAACTTCGGAACACATTAGATGAAAAAGCAAAAAAATTCAATGACATTGTAAAAATAGGTCGTACACATCTTCAAGATGCTACACCTCTTACCCTTGGACAAGAAATTAGCGGTTGGGTATATATGATTGATCGTTCGAAAGAAATGATATTGGAAGCAACTGAAAAAATGCGTGAACTTGCTATCGGGGGTACGGCAGTAGGGACAGGCATTAATGCACATCCACAGTTTGGAGAAGTTGTCTCAGAGGAAATCTCGAAGTTTACAGGCCAACAGTTTAAAAGTTCACCTAATAAGTTCCATGCCTTAACTAGTCATGATGAAATAACGTATGTACATGGTGCTATGAAGGCATTAGCTGCTGACTTAATGAAAATTGCGAACGATGTTAGATGGCTTGCAAGCGGTCCTCGCTGTGGGATCGGGGAAATTTCAATCCCGGAAAATGAGCCTGGCAGCTCCATTATGCCAGGAAAAGTTAACCCTACTCAATGTGAAGCCCTTACCATGATTGCGGCTCAAATTATGGGGAATGATGCAACTATTGGTTTTGCTTCAAGTCAGGGCAACTTTGAACTAAATGTATTTAAACCAGTTATTATCTATAACTTCCTTCAATCCGTGCAGCTACTGAGTGATGGAATAAAATCTTTCCATGATCATTGTGCGGTTGGTATTGAACCTAATGATAAAACCATTAAAGAAAATCTTTCCGGATCTTTAATGCTTGTTACAGCATTGAATCCTTATATAGGATATGAAAATGCTGCGAAAATTGCTAAGTTTGCTCATAAAGAAGGCTTAACGTTAAAAGAGGCTGCTGTCCAACTCGAACTATTAACGGAAGAACAATTTGATGAGATGGTTAAACCAGAAAATATGGTGAAACCAAACATGTAAATCTTTTGAAATAAAAAACTAGTTACTAATCAGTAACTAGTTTTTTATAATTGTGATGAAACCATGAAGGTGTTCTTACTTCTATATAAGGTTTTAATCGATGAAAGAAGCTTGTATGTTACTATGATTGGGTAGTTACATAAACGTGACACCAATAACCAATCGGATAATGCTTTAGACCAAGCCATTGCTTGATCACGAAGTGGGGATAGACGCCAAACTGACGAAAGAATGTCATAGATAGCAACATGAGATCTCTGTTCAATCATTTTACCGTCTTCAATACGCAAAAGACACCGGCAACTGGAGTTCTGTATGCTTCCAAAACAATCGGCTGCAATGTCATCTTCAGCTCTATCGCTTTAATTGGCATTTAAAATCCGGGAAAAGCATCAAAGTTTTTTTCATATTCTATTAAACCATCTACACCCGGAAACGGTGTATCTAATTGCGGGGTAGAATACAAAGTCTTTTTAAGGCACTGTACTTCAATCGTTTCAAAAACGACGCACTCATTCTGTATTGTTCTCACCGGACATTATAACCTTACCCGTCATTAAATAAGCATTTAAAATGAGTATGATTCGCCATCATCAGGCACTAACACATCAGAGGAGATTCCTTTTTCATGAATAAAGGATTTTAATTCTTCTCTTGATAAACTCCAATGGTTGACAGCTTCCATGTGGCTCACGATGATTTTTGCTTTTGCTGCAGCCTTATACGTTTCATAGATATCTTCTTTACCCATGACGAGAGAACCGCCTTCATAGAATTGATTATCTCCGCCGTTCACTACAACGATTTCCGGCTGGTGTGTATCAATCTCTTCTTGAATCGCATCATACCAGACTGTATCTCCAGCTACATATAACGTTTTCTCACTTTTGTGTTTGAACACAACGCCGCATACAAGGCCTGCGAGTTTTAAAATGTCTCCTCTTCCGTGTTCGCCTTTTGTTTTAATAAGCTGAATCCCTTCAAAGACCGTATCTTTTGTTAAAACTTCGACATTTTTGAATCCGGCATTTCGTATTTCTGTTGCGTCTTCTTCATTTTGGGAGAACAGCTTGATATCTTTTGGCAATACCTCTTTAGCTGCCTCATCCCAATGGTCGAGGTGTAGATGGGTAACAATAACAGCATCGATATCGTTAATAATATGGTCAACAGAGGCTGGCAATTCAACCAAAGGATTGTTTTGATCCTGTCTTGGGGCATTTGGGAATGGGGGATAAGCACCCTTCTCAGCTAACATTGGGTCTATTAAAAACGTTTTGCCCGCATATTCGACAACAAGTGTGGCATTACGAATTTGCTGAATGTTCATGTGTAAAACTCCTTTTCTTTAATATCTGTATAGTGTACAGACAGCAGCTGAATAAATACATGGAAAAAATCAAGTCTTTCTGTCGATTGACTTGATTTTTGAAAGTATGTAATTTATTTTGTATAAATTGTCATTAAGGCAGAATCAGATTAATTAAATAAAACAAATGTTAAAGCAATGTGCAGGACTGCACCTTTTTAGAGAGATGATGAACAGAAAGATTTTAGAAGGGATTTGATTTCATGTTGGATTACACAGACATGCAAATATTAGAGGAGTTATCTCAGAATAGCCGTATTACGATGAAAGAATTAGGTGATAAAGTTCATTTAACAGGGCAAGCAGCAGCCTCAAGGGTTGCCAAGTTAGAAGACAACGGCGTCATAGAGGGATATACAATTAAAGTGAACCAAGTGAAATTAGGGTATTATATACATGCTTTGCTTAATATCTATACAAAAAGCACCCATCATCAGCCATACCTGTCATTTATCAAAACACAAAAGAAATATGTCATGAATAATTATAAAATCAGCGGGGATGGCTGTTATCTTCTAGAATGCAGATTTCCGTCTAATGAAGCATTAGATCAATTTTTAGTGGAATTAAATAAGAATGTCAATTATAAATTATCGATTGTGATTAACAAGTAGGAAAAACCTTTTCACTTCTTTATGTGAGGTTCAAGTCCTCTCGGAAGCATGAAAAATACCAAGAGCCGCAGACTCTTGGTATTTTTCATGCTTTCATTTATTTTACTCATCGGCCGATCAGCCTTACTTTGCAAATCTCCGAGCTGCTGCAACGCACATGATAACGGCGATATTCACTGCTACGAGTGCCCAGCCCACTTTCTCGTGCAGAATCACTGAGGCAAGCAGCAGCCCAAAAAAAGGCTGGAGAAGCTGGAGCTGCCCAACCGCCGCAATTCCGCCTTGGGCAAGACCTCGATACCAGAACACAAAGCCGATCAGCATGCTGAATAAGGATACATATGCAAGACTGAGCAATGCGGGAACGCCGATGTCCGACCATGAGTCCGGCGTAAAAAAGAACGACAATGGCAGCATAAGAGGAAGCGACAGAACGAGTGCCCATGAGATCACCTGCCAATTCCCCAGACGCCGTGAAAGCTTGGCCCCTTCTGCATAACCAAGACCGCATACGACGATAGAAGCCAGCATGTACGCGTCACCAAGCGGGGATGAACCTCCCCCCTGAATCAGGGCGAAACCTGCTACTAGCAAGCTGCCGGCGGCTGAGAAAATCCAGAAGACAGGCCGAGGGCGTTCACCTCCGCGCAGTACGCCGAAGACCGCCGTTGCAAGCGGAAGAAGTCCAATGAAGACAATGGCGTGTGCGGATGTGACATGCTGAAGCGCTAAAGCTGTCAGCAACGGGAAACCAATCACTACGCCAAACGCTACCACTAATAATGAAATGAGATCTCTTTTGGCAGGATGCTGCTGCCGGAAGATGAGAAGGAGACCTCCCGCCAGTACACCAGCTATCGCAGCGCGGCATACGGTGAGGAACAGCGGATCGAAGTCCGACACAGCCAAACGGGTCGCAGGCAGCGAGCCGCTGAAAATGAGTACGCCTATAAAACCATTTATCCAGCCATTTGTTCGTTTGTTCATTACAATCACTCCACATATCTTTCTTGTTCATTGTCTGTATTTTCTTAACAAAACCAATAGCTAAGGATTACAATGACTATAAACTGGAATTGGCCTTTTATAAACAGCCAGTTTTCATAAAAAAATGCATACCAGTTAGGAGAACAACGCGCAAATGGATATCACGCCTTTTTTGAATAGAAATCTGGATATTCCGCTTTATCAGCAGCTTTACCGATATTTTCAAGAAAACATGCATCGGGGCCGTATTCAAAAAGGAATGAAGCTTCCTTCAAAAAGACTCCTGGCGAATCAGCTTTCCATCAGCCAAACGACTGTAGAACGTGCTTATGAACAGCTCGCTGCTGAGGGCTATATTGTGAGCAAGCCAAGAAGCGGGTGGTTTGCTGATTATCATGATTCTGATTTTGCTTATGATAGAATGCCAAGCACAACACCCATTCAACAAGAAGCAGAAGAAAATAAACAATGGATTGATTTTCATTATGGGAATGTAGATTCTTCTTACTTCCCTTTTTCCGCATGGCGAAAAAGCATGGTCAATAGCTTAGACCAATATGGACACGAGCTTTATCGGCCGGGACATGTTTTAGGAGAGTTTGAGCTGAGAACACTCATTGCAGAGTACCTGTATCAATCTCGGGGTGTTCATTGCGGCCCTGAACAAGTGATTATAGGTGCCGGGAACCCTATTCTGCTGCAAATCTTGTGCCAAGTTTTTGAGCCGAATATTTCTATAGGGTATGAGGATCCTGGTTATCCAAGAGCACGCAAAATTTTTGAAGCCAATCGCATGAATATTGTTCCGATACCAGTCGATGATGAAGGAATCTGTATACAGAAGATCAAAGAACAGCAGCCAAACCTTGTATATGTCACACCCTCCCATCAATTTACGCTGGGAACCATAATGACAATTAACAGAAGAATTCAGCTGCTCAAATGGGCGGCCGAAAATCAATCCTTTATCATAGAGGATGATTATGACGGGGAATTTAGGTACACAGGACAGCCGGTTCCTTCTCTGCAAGGGCTTGATCAGCATAACCGTGTCATTTATATGGGCACTTTTTCTAAGTCTCTTTTGCCCTCGCTGCGTATCAGCTATATGATTCTTCCTTCACCTCTTTTAAAAAAGGGGCATGAAATTACGTCCTTATATAAGCAAACAGTGTCCTGCCACAGTCAGCTAACCCTAGCTGAATTTATAAAAAATGGAGAGTGGCAAAAACACATCAACAGAATGAGAAAACTTTACCGCAAAAAAAGAGCCATTGTATTAGAGGCAGTGCAAAGGGAATTAGGAGAGCATGTCAGAATTCGTGGAGAAAACTCTGGGCTTCGTATCTTACTTGACGTTTATTTGCCATTTGGTGAAAAAGAGTTAATTGGGAAGGCGAAAAAACATGGAGTAAAAATTTATCCTGTTTCTCTTTCTTATCAACATCATCCTCCTGCAAAAACGGTCTCGCTCGGGTTTGCAGGGGTTTCTGAATCCGACATAAGAGAAGGCATAAAAAAACTGAAGGCTGCCTGGAAGATATGAGGGAGCTTTCAGTTTAGCAAAACGGCCAAGTGACGGAACTAAGTGTTGAGAGCTGTTCAATATTTTTTAAGTATATGATGAGTTCCAGCAGTCCAGCCCACGATATGTCTGTTTAGCGAAAAACAGAATTTTTTATTTGCTCATCACAGTGCTAAAATAAACAAAATAGACAATTGAAAAAATAGAGGTGTAAGAATGAAGTTAGATGAGTTTACAATTGGCCAGGTCTTCAAAACGAAATCATTAAAAGTATCAAAAGATGATATTATGCGGTTTGCGGGTGAATTTGACCCTCAGTATATGCATGTAGATGAAGAAAAAGCGAGTAAAGGCAGATTTAATGGAATTATCGCTTCCGGCATACAAACACTGGCCATATCTTTTAAACTTTGGATTGAAGAAGGTTTCTATGGAGACGATATTATAGCCGGAACAGAGATGAATCATATGACATTTATAAAACCCGTATATCCGGATGATGAATTGTTTACAATTGTTGAGGTTCTTGATAAGCAGCCAAAGAGAAATGAATTGGGAATACTCACAGTATTGTTATCTACTTATAATCAAAAAGAAGTAAAAGTGTTTGAAGGTGAGTTATCCGTATTGATGAAACGATAACTCAGAAAGCCCGCTTTTCGCGGGCTCGATTGAAGCAGATGGGTGAAAGATGTTAGCGGGTTTCTTTTGAAAAATAAGAGGTTAAAATATCATAAACAATAGGCAAAGAAGTAAACCCCTCATTTTCTAGAAAATGACCCCCGTGCTGGACTTCGTATAACGCAGCGTCAATTTGTTGTGCCAGCTCCTTGCTCCATGAAAATGGAACAATTTGGTCGTTCTTAGAAGCAATGACAGCACGGTGCTTCGCGGACTCGATGATTTTTTGATGATCAGACGATCCCTGTGTAAATTCATCTAACATCTGTAAAGTGGGCAACGATTTGGCAAAGCCGGAAACAAGTATGATTCCGCCAAGCTGTTTTCGTAATTGAATATGTTCCAAAAATCTCAAAATGGCAGGGCACCCTAAGCTGTGCGCAACCAAATACGTATTTTCGTGTAAAGTGTGCTGATATAAAGAGAGTGTATCCAGCCAATCCTCAAGTCTTGGCTGGAGCGGATTAGGCATGTTTAAAATGTCTGCTTGGACCCCATCTGCGAGCAGACGTTTTTTCAGCCAAGGGAACCAATGATTTGTTGAGGAGGCTCTGTAGCCATGAATGATATAGACTTGTTTTGTCATTATTTCCTCCTAAGAAATATTTTCATTCAGTATAAAATTCCTCTCATTGGGAAACAAGTACGCACTTTTTTGTAAGTAGCTTTATATATGAGGCACTCCTTGTGCCATTCCCCACTTACACATCTCATCTATGAGGGGGTACAAAGATCGCCCTCTGTCAGATAACGAATACTCTACTTTCAGTGGGGTTTGAGAAACCTCAGACCGATGAATAAGGCCGTCAGTTTGCAATTCCTTAAGCTGTGCGCTTAACATTTTATGGGTGATGAAGGGCATAGCCCTTTTCAGCTCGCCGTATCTCATCGTTTTTTCACACCCTAACTCATAGAGTATTCTCATTTTCCATTTGCCCCCTATAAGAGACAAGGTGTATTCAAATGGGGCTTGTTTACTGCGGCACAGGTTATTCATTGTAATCAAACCTCCTTTTTTAAGTATCATATCAGAATAAATTAGGATTTTCGGTGTTGAAGTTTGAGGGCGATTCACGATCTGAAGTGAAAGGGGCCGCTTGCTCAACAGGCGGCACGGTACATGAATGTTCTAAGTCAAAGAGGGTTACCTTACTGTTAATTACTTTATTTAAAAAAACGCATGTTTTTAGCTGAAAATATCTATTATGGTATATTTAAATATAACGAAATATTTGAGAAATGAGGAATGGTATGAATACACCCAAAAAACATAAGAAATTTAAAGCGAAAATGATTCTCCAAATCATCATGGTTATCATTGGAGGAATCATAGCGGCATATGGACTAGAAACAGTGCTCATTCCAAACAGTGTATCTGATGGAGGAGTGACGGGTCTTAGCATCGTTGGTTCACAGCTATTCAACTTGCCGCTGGGGATTTTGATTGCTGTGATCAACATTCCATTTGTCTGGTTAGGATATAAGCAAATTGGGAAAAGCTTTGCATTATTATCAATTATCGGAATCGTATCGCTTGCCGCGGGGACAAGCTTTTTCCACCACACACCCGCAATTATAGAAGGAGATACCCTTTTAATTACCGTTGTCGGCGGGATTATCCTTGGATTCGGAATGGGGCTGGCGCTGCGTAATGGCGGCGCATTAGATGGAATTGACATGCTTGCTGTGCTGCTATCCCGAAAACTGCCATTCGGAACGAGCGATCTCATTCTATTCTTAAACCTTTTCGTGTTTATTTTTGTTTCCACAGTATTTGGCTTACAAGGGGCATTGCTTTCAGTCATTGCTTACTACATTGCATCCAAAGTGATTCATGTTGTGGAGGAAGGCTTAAGCGGCTCTAAAACCTTTCAAATTATTACAACCCAACCTGAATTAATGGTAGAGACAATACGTGATCAATTAGGCCGAAGCGCCACATATAAAGAAGCTTACGGGGGTTTTTCCCACGAGAAATTTAAAGAAATCACATGTGTCATCAACCGTTTAGAAGAAACCAAACTAAAGGAAATTATTAATGATATTGATAAATCTGCCTTTGTCACCGTATATGACGTAGCTGAAGTGAAGGGCAGCAATTTTAGAAGTCTTAATCATCATTAAAAAATAGAATGACCTTTTTAACCGTAATTGACATGCCGCGGGTAATTTAATCAAAAACACTTTTTGAGGCTTGTGGGTGTCACCGGTGAAGGTCTGAATCACAGAAATACCAAGGGCGTCAAAACCCCTGGTATTTTTTCTGGTTTATAGATTTTATCTTCAGCTTTACGTGCTGCTTCGAGCTTATCAATCCTGTCTTTATATTTTTCTCCCCAATCCTTCATGTGCAGGATAACAGGTTCTAATGTTCTTCCAAACTCAGTTAAAGAGTATTCGACTTTTGGAGGGACCTGTTTATAAACCTCGCGGTGAATCACGCCATCCCGTTCCAATTCTCTTAATTGTAGCGTGAGCATACGCTGGGTAATTTTTGGGTATAGTTTTCGAAACTCATTAAACCTCTTTTTACCGTCAATGAGATGATAAAGAAGAATGCCTTTCCACTTACCTCCGATGATATCTAATGTTGTCTCCACCGGACATCCTTCAAAGTCATCAGAAGAATAATCAATGCCGAGTTTACGATTTCTCAAGCTGTTCACTCCTAATAGTATACTTTTTGATACTATATACATTCAATGTGCGTACTTTTTATATTTTAATATACATCATATAATGATGTCACATCTAAGGAATGAAAGGAATGGATTATATGAAAACACTCGTACTCGTTGTACATCCGAATATAGAATCCTCTCGTATCAATAAAAAGTGGAAAGAAGCCGTTTTAAGTGAACCAGATGTAACTGTCCATGATCTTTATGAAAAATATCGCGATCAACCAATTGATGTGGAATTTGAACAACAGCAGCTCCTGGCCCATGACCGTATCGTTTTTCAGTTTCCATTATACTGGTACAGCAGCCCACCGCTTTTAAAACAGTGGTTTGATGAAGTGTTTACGTTTGGCTGGGCTCATGGTCCCGGCGGAAATAAATTGAAGGGGAAAGAGTGGGTAACTGCCATGTCCATCGGTTCACCTGAACACTCTTATCAAGCCGGCGGATATAACTTGTTTTCGATAAGCGAGCTGACAAAACCGTTCCAAGCATCTGCCCATTTAGTAGGCATGACCTATCTGCCTTCCTTTGCCGAATATCGCGCCAATACAATCAGTGACCAAGAAATTGCCGAAAGTGCGAATCGGTATGTAAAGCATATTACAAATATAGAATTAAACCCGAAGGTTCGCCTGCAAAGATATTTGAAACAGCTGGAGGGTGTCGATTTAACATAAAGATTGATTTTGGAAAATCCTGTACTCACCAAGCAGGATTTTTTCTTGTTCAGCAGAGGGATTTTAACATATAGCGAAAAAAGAAGAAGCCACCAAAAATAAGCTATTTGCTTGGTCCTGACTGCTTATTTTTGGTGAAAGACTTATTTCTCTGTGATGAAATAAAGCAAAGCGATGACCGGAAAAGCGATTCCAATCCATAATGCTGTACTCCATCCCCCTGAGGCATATGCCCATCCTCCAATTGATGACCCTATCGCACCGCCTAGAAAGAAGATCGCCATGAATAATCCGTTTAATCGACTGCGAATTTCAGGCGCCAACGAAAAAATAGCACGTTGACTGAGCACAAGGTTTGCAGATACACCCATGTCTAACAGAATAGCTGCGGCCACTAGAACTGTTATACCGACGGGGGAGCTGCTCTGAATCATGAGCGGCAGTAATAAAGAGACAACGACAACACCGAGAGCGATTCCAGTGGCAAGCCTGGTTAAGCCTCGATCAGCCAGGCGGCCGCCTATTGGTGCAGCGACTGCACCCGCAATGCCCACCAATGCGTAGAGTGCTATTGCCTTCTGAGAAAAATGAAAATCAGGACCCGACAATAATAAAGGAACGGTAGTCCAGAACAAGCTGAAAGCTCCAAATACAAACGCATGATAGATGGCACGGCGGCGTAAAACTGGAGTCGTGCGCAGCAGTTTCCACATTGAACCGAGTAAGGCAGTATAGTTTGTATTTGCTGTTGGTTTTCTGGCAGGAAGCACTTTTGATAATACGATGGCCAGGATAACACTTACCACGGCGGACAAAGCGAATATTGCATTCCACCCCCAGATATCAGCGACTAGACTAGATATCGGACGGGAAAGCATAATACCGAGTAATAAGCCGCTCATGACATTGCCAACAACCCGGCCGCGTGCAGCGTCTGATGCAAGGTATGATGCAAATGGAACAAGCACTTGGGCTGCGATTGATCCCAATCCGACGAAAAACGCAGCTGCTAAAAACAGTGTTCCATGCTTCACAAATGCTGTTAGTGTCAAAGCCGCTGCGCTTAGAAGGAGCGATGCAACGACAAGTTTTTTGTTTTCGATAATATCTCCTAAAGGGACAAGGAATAGTAAGCCGGCAACGTATCCGATTTGGGTGAGTGTGACGATCAATCCAGCACTGCCTGGAGAAAGTCCAATTGCCTTACTAATTAATCCGACCAAGGGTTGTGCATAGTAAAGATTAGCAACAATGATACCGCATGCAGTTGCGAGAAGAAGGGTTAAACTGGGTGAAATCCTCTGAACTGCTTGTTTGTTTCCATTAGCCATATGAATGAACTCCTTTTTAAGTGGTTTTTTGAGTGTAATCATGACTTCTCACAAGTGATTTTATAAACTGAACGTTCAGTTTCGTCGATTAATAAAAATAATATACTAAACGTTCAGTTTTGTAAATGGATTTCTGTTTTCTTTTTTTATTCAAGTTAAGTATACTGAACGTATAGTTTATATTGCGGGAAGGAATGATTTATGTGCAGAGTAAACGAGGGCGGCCGCGTGATGAAGGAACGCATAAGGCGATTCTCTCTGCAGCCTATGACCTATTGCTGGAAAAAGGCTTCGATGCGGTGACAGTCGATAAAATTGCCGAGCGTGCGAAAGTAAGTAAAGCAACGATTTATAAATGGTGGTCTAACAAGGCTGCCGTTATCATGGACAGCTTTCTTTCGACCGCGACGGACAGGCTGCCTGTGCCTGATACAGGGTCGTCAGTACAAGATATAGTAACCCACGCCACGAATTTAGCTAGGTTTTTGACAAGCCGGGAAGGAACCGTTATTAAGGAATTAATAGGTGCAGGGCAGTTGGATGAAAAATTGGCAGAAGAATATCGCACGCGATTTTTCCAGCCTCGCCGCCTCCAAGCGAAAGGCCTTCTAGAAAAGGGAATTCAGAAAGGTGAATTGAGAGAGAATCTTGATATTGAAGTAAGCATAGATCTCATTTACGGACCAATTTTCTATCGTCTGCTTATAACAGGGGATGAGGTGAATGATTCCTATGTGCATGATTTGGTGATGAACGCGTTTAAGGGAGTTCAAGCTACCTCTGCTACAGAGAGTATGTAGCTGATAAGAACTGCAAAAGCTACGGATTATATGACAAATTGGTTCTCTCTAATCGCAAAGTGAGAGATAAGATTTTTGTTGCTGAGCGGAATTATCGGATGTCGAAAAAGAAGTCATTCAATCGTGAATACATAACATCATATTATTACATTTCCTTTTCATCGATTGGAACAAGGGTTCTATACTTCAATGGAATATCGCAAAGTTGGAGTATTTAAAGAACAGGGGAAAATCGATGGCCATTATGTAGGTGTCATGGCAATGGAAAAAATACTTGCAATGTAAACAGGCCTCTAAAGAGACCTGTTTTTTAATATCCAGAGGATCTGTCTATTTTCAGCTTGGGCTCTATGACCACTCCCATAACTGAAATAGTCTAATATTTATACCGGAATATTTGATGTTCCAAATATAAGAGATTGTTTATATAAATAAAAGTTTATATAATGACGGGGGCGCTAAGGAAACGCGGGGAGCGACTCAGGTTTTCGTTTCAAAGTTTTGATCCTTAAGATATACGGAGCGCTACATATGGAAACGTAAAGGGGAATGTATAATCATTTGGCGTGTATATAACGATTTCTTATATATTGATTTGGGAAGGAGGAGCTCATATGACGATTGATGTTGCGGCGATGACTCGTTGTTTGAAAACACTTAGTGATCAAACTAGGCTTATAATGATGAGATTATTTCTTGAAAAAGAATATTGTGTCTGTCAATTGGTTGATATGTTCGAAATGAGCCAGCCCGCCATAAGCCAGCATTTGCGGAAATTAAAAAACGCAGGTTTTGTGAATGAGGACAGAAGAGGCCAATGGCGTTATTATTCAATAAATGGTTCCTGTCCTGAGTTTGATACATTGCAATTGATCTTACATCAAATTGATCAGGAGGATGAATTGTTAAACCATATCAAACAAAAGAAAATTCAAGCGTGTTGCCAGTAAGGAGGCATTAGATTGACATCAATGGTTTTAGCTGTATTCATCTTTTTATTAACTCTAGTATTAGTCATATGGCAGCCGAAAAATTTATCTATAGGGTGGTCAGCCTGTGGAGGCGCAGTGTTAGCGCTGATTGCAGGTGTTGTCAATTTTCATGATGTGTTAACTGTGACAGGGATTGTTTGGAATGCGACCTTGGCTTTTGTGGCTATCATACTGATATCGTTAATTCTTGATAATATCGGTTTCTTTGAATGGGCAGCGCTTCATATGGCTAAGGCTGCAAAAGGAAACGGTGTGCGGATGTTCGTTTATGTATCTCTATTAGGGGCTATCGTTGCCGCGTTATTTGCAAATGACGGTGCAGCTCTTATATTGACACCAATCGTATTAGCGATGGTCAGAGCATTACATTTTAATGAAAAATTGGTTTTTCCTTTTATCATTGCCAGCGGATTTATTGCGGATACCACTTCGCTTCCTTTAGTAGTGAGCAATTTGGTCAACATTGTTTCAGCGGACTATTTTCATATTACGTTTATTGATTATGCATCCAGAATGGTTGTCCCGTACTTGTTTTCGCTGCTGGCGAGCATCATTGTACTTTACCTTTTCTTTAGAAAAAGCATACCAAAACGCTATGATCTGACTGAGGTTAAAAAACCTGTTGAAGCAATTAAAGATCAAAACATGTTCAGACTGTCATGGTATATCTTAGGGCTGCTGTTAATTGGATATTTTGCAAGTGAATTTTTTTCTATCCCTGTATCAGTGGTAGCGGGTAGCATTGCGATCATTTTCTTAATCGCTGCGCAAAAGAGTCCGGCCGTCCATACAAAGAAAGTGGTGAAAGAGGCGCCATGGGCTATCGTATTCTTTTCAATTGGCATGTATGTTGTTGTGTATGGGGTCCGAAATGCCGGATTAACTGATGTCCTTTCAGATGTGATTCAAGCCGCAGCTGATCAAGGATTGTTTGCTGGGACAATTGGAATGGGCTTTATTGCGGCGATTCTTTCTTCCATTATGAATAACTTGCCGACTGTTATGATTGACGCATTGGCTATTGCCGGTACAGATACACATGGGATGATGAGAGAAGCGCTTATTTATGCAAATGTGATCGGTTCAGATTTAGGACCTAAAATAACACCGATTGGTTCCTTGGCGACATTATTATGGCTTCATGTTCTTTCGCACAAAGGTATGAAAATTTCCTGGGGCACGTATTTTAAAACAGGAATTATCCTCACGATACCCACTTTATTGATCACACTTGTCGGCCTGTATATTTGGCTGCTGATAATCCATTCTTGTTTCTAAAAGGACAAGGTCACTATATCAAGGAAAACAATGCACAGGTAACTCTTGCCGCAGTCAAATGGCTGAAGGGTGGGGGAGAAAATACCTTGGGGACAAGTGGAATGTGTACAGCGCAGGAATCGAAGCTCATGGATGACATCGAGTGCTGTCAAAGCAATGAAAGAAGCAGGGATTGATATTTCAAATCAAACATCGGATAAATTTGATGATCCGGCAAAAGCACACGGAACAGAAGAAGTGTTTCCAAAGGGTCCGTGCTGAAATTGGTGACCGTTTAAAACAGTTTGCTGTAACTGGGGAATAAAGAATCGATATACTCAGCGTTTTCTTGGGTTATATAATGCAATGTGTTGTTCAACAGGTGTCTGCGGGCTGAGTGCAGACACCTGTTTTTGTTTTTTTATTTGTCTGAGATTCGTAACAGGGAAGTTATTTAGCTGGTGATAGAGGAAAATTGATTTTGTGAACAGAATCAAGAAGAAGACGGTGTTTTAAAGGAGTTGTCTGTTTTGCAGGAATTAACAAAAGAAAAGTATAGTAGCTTAAAAACAATGTTTGATGACAAATATTGTCCCACATTTGTCTATTCAATATTAGACCAAATCATTCCGGGAGCTGTTTATGCAGATGATCAAACCTTTCCTAAATCGTTTTTTATAGGAACTGAATCAGGCATTTATTTTATTGCGGGAGACCAAGGGAATCGGGATTTTCATGATTTCATTGCAGGATATTATGAAGAACAAGTGAAATCATCAAAACGATTTACCTTGTTTTCTTCCAGTGATACATGGGATAGCGTACTGAAACCCATACTGAAAGATGACTTAAACCAAATGAGAAGAGCTGCATTTTCTTATAAACGAAAATATTCCAAAAAGACTTTGCAACTGCCAAAGGGTCTTGTATTGAAAAGAATAGACGAAGACATCATTTCACACAGCACAGCGTTTAACAGCGCGTATTATGAGGAGTATTGGGATTCTGTCTCACAGTTTGCTTCAAAAGGTTTTGGATTTGCCGTATTACATGGCAATCATGTAGTAAGTGAGTGTACTTCTATATTTTTAGGGCATAATCGAGCGGAAATGGATATCTATACACTTGAGGAATATAGAGGACTGGGGTTAGCTTATTGCGTAGCAAATAGGTTTATAGTGTTTTGTATGGAAAATGGGATTGTTCCTAGCTGGGATTGTGATATCTGCAACAATTCGTCCATTGCATTAGCAGCTAAACTAGGGTTTAAGAAAATAATCGAATACTCTCTTTTTTATTCCGGGAAATCATAAAAAAGAGAAGAGGCAAGAACTCTTCTCTTTACATGAGTAAGCGGTTGGTGAATACCGGTTTTTATTTTATTAAGAATCTAGATTTAATTGCTGGCGAAGTTTCTTCGATAAGTCCTTTCTCGTTTCATCAGTTACAACATGATACCATAAGTGATCTATCTTTTTATCCTCACCTTTTATTTCGATCTGTTTGACATGTTGAACGGCTTCTTTATAAGAGCGTTGAATATCAATCATTTTATCAAGTGTTAAGTTGGTTTGTAGATTTTTTTCTAAGGCAGCCAAAATTCCTTGATAGTTTTTTAATGATTTTAATTGTGCTCCTTCGTGAATAATTTGGTTAATGATTTCTCGCTGCCGCTGCTGCCGCCCAAAATCACCGCGAGGATCTTCTTTTCTCATCCGTGCGTATTTAAGGGCAACCTTTCCATCCAGGTGCTGTTCCCCTTTTGGTATATGCACCCCTTCAAGGGTAAAAGGGAAATCATTATTCACTGTGATTCCGCCAATCTCATCTACAATATCTTTAAACCCTTCCATATTGACTTTGATATAATAATTGATTGGAATGTTTAAAAATTGTTCAACGGTTTGAACGGCACCTTCAATACCCTCGTAAGTATATGCTGCGTTCATTTTAATATTGGTATTCTTTGATCGCATAAATACTCTGGTATCACGCGGTATACTTACCATCGTCGATGTTTTCGTCTCTGGATTTAAAGTCAGTACGATCATCGAATCCGGCCGTCCTTTATCACCGGGGCGCTCATCTACTCCCAGCAAAAGAATCGATATAGGATCATGTCCAAGACTAGCATCTTGTTGCTTAGAATCTCTTTGCAGAGGTTCATACATATGGTTGACCGATTTTGCTACGTTTCGGTAAATGCTATAGCAGGTCAGGCCTCCAATGGTTAACAAGAGGGCTAGAACAAACAATAAAATACTCTGCATTTTCAGTTTCCTTCTCCCGATTTTCACTATCAAATTCCTTTCTGATCAAGTTGAATATTTATATGTTGTACTGGTTCTTAACGGTTCTCTAATAAATAATTCTTTTATCTCCGTGATATTTTGTAGTTCATATAAGATACTTTAAATTTATACTTCAATTGAATCTGAATTGTACCGGTTTGATTGAATCATGAATTGCTTTCATTTCGTATCCGCTTTCCCGGAAATATTTTAATAATTGTTCCAAATACGCCGCGGTAGTTGGCTTTTCATGCATTAATACAATAAGCGGCTCTTTTCCTTCAAGGGTTTTGACTTGCTGAATGACACTCTTAACAAACTCTCCATGAGTGTACTTCCAGTCCTCTGAGTCAACCGTCCAATCCCACAGGTTAAAATGATCACGCTCCACAACATCTCTAAAAGGGCCAGTAATGTAAGGCTTTGACCCGTAAGGTGCTCTTATTAAATGCGTGTTGACTTTGGTTGTTTCTTTAATGTAGTCCAATGTATTGTTCATTTCTGCAGCAAAGCTTTCAGGGGATTTATAGATTTCGGAAACCTGGTGCGTCACGCCGTGAGACCCAACAGAATGGCCGTTTTCCGCCATTTTTCTCACAATATTAGGATTTCGCTCGATATTTGGTTTTAACATAAAAAACGTTCCCTTTGCATTGTATTTATGAAGCAAATCCATAATTTTCTCTGAAGCAGCAGGGTTTGGTCCGTCATCAAATGTTAAATAAACGACCTTCCCGATTTCAGCAGGTTTTTTTTGTTCTTTTTTCTGTGCTGAATTTTTGTGTGTTTCTATATGCGCCTGCTCAGAAGCGTTTGTACTTTCTTTTATTGGTTCCTGCTTTGGGCCGGCAAGTGCCTTCCAGGAAATGCATAGTAACGTTACACCTAGAATAATCAATATCCCAAAACCTATTTTTCCTATTTGATTCAACTTACGATCCCTTCTTGGTGAATTTGACACTTTTTCCAACTCCTCAATTGTAGATATCAAAACTAGTTTTCTCGCGAACGAGTCACATAAATTAGAAGGCCAATGAAACTTTGGAGACAAAGCCCGGTAAAAATGATGCTCTTTTAATATAGATGGGAGTTATCGCAGAAGTTTGATCAATTTGTAAACAAAATGTCAACAAATGAAGGAATCATTGTTATGTAATATCTTGCAGGTATAAGAAAAAACCTTATTTCTATTCAATAGAAATAAGGTTTACTTGAAGGATATGATATAAGAGCGATCGTCAAAAAATCGGGCTGATGAGTTTTCCATAGAAGTATACTGGTTTTGTTCATAAACAAGCAGGTTGCTGCCATCTGGACTCCAATATATTTCTGATGGGTTGGCGCCGTGGTATATAGGTTCTGCGTAGAGGACATTTTTCCCTTGCAGCTTTCCTGCATAAGTATTGTCCTTGTCATATAAAGAGTAAGCGATCTTCTTTCGATCATTAGATATGGTAAAAACAGCTACATTTTCGAGCAGAACAGAGAGCTCACTGTTTCTGAGGTCGTATTCGTATAAGGTTTCTCCGATACCTAAAAATACAAATTGGTCATTGTTTAACCAAACAGGTTTACCATAGGGGCTAATCTGCCGCTTATTTTGAATAGTGATGCTGTCACCGCTGATGGTCCCCGTCATAATGCGATATTGTTGCCCTTGTAACATGGTAAGCAGCAAACTGTGTCCATCATCTGAAATGGAAACTGCCGTAAGCGAATCCTTTTCATCAACATTCTTCAATGGATACGTTTTGAGGGTTCCGGAATCTATGTTGAATACATTGACCGCAGTCTGGTCATTTTTTGTCGTGTCAATGACAAGATAACAAATGTATTTGCTATTATTTGACCATGAAATATCCTGTACAAAGGCATCCTTGCTAGAAGAAAAGCTGGCTACTTCCTTTTTGTTTCTGTTCGTCAGTGATATTAGATTTAGTGTTATCTTATTTGATGACATCGTTAATCCGGCGATACTTTCCCCGTCGGGAGACAACTTAAGGTTGGAAGTATTGCGGTCAATGCTCTGCAGAGTTTCAGGTTTTTCAAAAGGATAGGAGACATTCTGAAGATGCTGCGCTTTACCTTGCGTTGTGTCATTTCCTTTGAAAAAACCAACTACAGAGTTTGATGAAGACCAGCCAAGCAACTGGTCAGCTTGAGGGAGGCGATATATCTTCTTCACCTGAAAGGAGCCCGACTTCTGATCGTCATCAATCTGGCTCTCTTCCTTGTTTGGAATGATAATGGTTTCAGATCGCTTGCCCATATTATAGCTGGATACAAAAATCAAGGAAATCAATAATATCCCTGACAATATAATAAACCGTTTGTTCTTCATGATCATTTCTCAACCTTCATGTAAGCTAGTTCAATAGTGATGATTGTATGGTTTTCTTCGTAGAACATCTTGATTGTTCCTCCATGTTTTTCGACAATTGTTTTAACTATGCTTAACCCCAACCCTAAACTTCCTTCTTCCGTCACCTTTTGGTTTATTGAATAAAAAGGCTGAAACACTTTTGTGTATTGGTTGTCGTCATATGGATCACTTGGATTTTTGAACATAAAAAGAACCTGATCTCCCGCAACTTTAGCCTGAATCATGATTTCTGAATGAGATAAACTGTATTTGATCGCATTGTCCAAAAGATTAATAAAGAGTTGGCGCACTCTATTCTTTTGACCATACACATAGAGACTGTCTTCTATCTCATAGGTGATCTTCTTTTTATATCGTTCTGCACGAAATTTCATAGATTCGCATACATCTTTCAAAATCGTTCCTGTATCAATCCTATCGAATTGTTCTTTAGAGGTTTCTCTAGATACCTCAAGAAGTTTTATAACCAAATTGTGCAGACGCCGGCTTTCTTCAACAATATGATTCATTCCTTTATCAAAAAACGCCTGATCTGATTCCCCTTTTTGTTTTATGATTTCAGCATAGCCTTGAATAGAAGTCAGAGGTGTTTTCAGTTCATGGGTCATATTGTCAAAAAAACGTTTTTCCTGTTCATTAAGTTCCTTTAACCTGTCCCGATCTTTTTCGATAGTTGAAATTTGATCCCTAATTCTGGTGATCATATCATTGAAATTAACCGTAAGCTGGCCAATTTCATCTTTTCTAGAAAAATGGATATCCACATCCAGCTTTCCCTTTTTGACTTCTGAGGTGGCCTCTGTCAGCTTGACGATTGGAATCGTGATGTGTCTGGAGAGTATATAAGAGAAAAGAAACGCCGCCACAAATATCGCAAGAGCGATATAAAAAATAATATTTAAAATCTCTCCGCTTTGTTTGTAAAGCAAATTAAAATCTTTAGAAAAACGCAATATGCCAACTTTTGCACCATCAATGACAACTGGATAAGAAAAAAACACCTGTGCTTGATTTCGATCATAGGTGATATGATAAGCATTTTTTCCGTTAATTGCTTTTGCTAGGTCATCGTCAATGCCTTGTGAAAACATTGTTTTATTAGAAGAAGACAACAAAGTGCCATCTACGGTATAAACGCCTACATTGCTTTCTGTTGAATGAGTTAAACTATCCACTATTTCATCGGCCATATCGCCGAAGTATAGTTCATTGTTTTTATAATGATTGATTAAAAATGCTTGATTGATATACACGATGCTGTTTTTTTTTAACTCTATTAAATCTGAGGTTACAATTTTTTCATTGCTTGACCAAATGACGCTTTTGACCGTTTGATTGAGCACTAGGAAAGAGAGAGAAAAAATCAGAAAAAAACCAATAATAAATTTACCCTTGATCGTCCGTAACACTCTCTACTCCTCCTGCTTCTCGAATTTATATCCAATGCCAAACACTGTTTTAATGAGGTCGCTTGCATCCAGTTTTTTACGGAGTCTTTGGATATGAGTATCTACCGTACGTGTATCCCCGGCAAAATCGTAGCCCCAAACAAATTCCAACAGCTCTGAACGTGTAAAGATTTTTCCACGATGGTCAATCAATGTCTTAAGCAGATCAAATTCTTTAGGAGTCAAATCAACAATGATCCCATCTTTTTTTACTATTCTTTCGTCTGGGATCATCACAATATTTTTTAATTGAATGTGATCCTCATTAGACGATCCTCGATCATTCACGTGGTTAGCTTGTTCAAGACGCCTGAGTATTGTACGAATTCTGGCGATAACTTCACGCAAGTCAAATGGCTTTGTAATATAATCGTCAGCCCCAAATTCCAACCCAAGGACTTTATCAGTGATATCTGACTTTGCGGTGATCATAAGTATAGGGATATTATAGCGTTGGGTCACTTTTTTACAGATATCCAATCCGCTGCAATCTGGCAGCATCCAATCAAGCAGCAGAAGATCGGGTTTGAATTGGTCTAGCTGTTTCATCCCTAAAGCTCCGTTAGATTCAGTACACGTTTGAAAACCTTCCTGCGTAAGCCCGTATGAAAGCAGATCTGCTATTGCTTCATCATCTTCAATAATAAGTATTTTCGTTTTATCCATTATTTCATTCATTCCCTGTTTCATGATTAAATTGAATATATCTATCTTAGAGTCTGCAATATCACTCATTATAGCATTCTTTTTAATAGTGATTATTCAGAACTTCAGACCAAACTATAATTGGATATATTTTCACCATCGTCAACAAAATCGGGGGAATTGAGCTATCGTTGGATTAGAGGACTATGGTAAACAATGCAATTTTAATTGATAAATGAGCTTATTAAAAAGATACCAAATGATGCGGGTATCTTCTTTATTTATGTATAAGAGCGTTTCCATATCGTTTGATTTTATTGGGTGTTAAATAGGTAAAACATACCCCGCCAACTGTAACCACTCCGCCTAGCAGAGAGATCAGTGTGGGTATTTCGCCGATCCAGATCCAAGATATGATCAAGGCTAAAGCCGGTGTAACATAAAGTGAAAGGGTTGCTTCTGAAGCACCGACGAGTGAAGTGACATATGCTAGTGCGAAGTAAGGAATAACCGTCGGCAATAATCCTAAGTAAACGATAGACAAAGTTGCGCTTATTGAAGCGTTCATCATCTCTTCGCCTAAGCCTGGCAGAAACACAAGCATAGGTATTGTTCCGCCCCAAATGGTAAATGTAACAAATGGAATAAAACCATATTTTTTTATATAGCTAGGTTGAAAAACGAAATAAATACTCTCCGAAAATGCTGCCAGCAGGATGACCAAGATACCGCTCATTGAATATGTAAAGTCTCCCGCCCCAAATGCAATCAATAATACACCCAATAAACTGATCATAGAGCCAAGCCATTTCGTAAATCCAAAATGCTCTTTGTAAAACAGGCGGGATAGCATGGCTGAGAAGATCGGTGCCGTAGTAACGAGTAAGCTTGCAACCCCTGCACTAACTGTCCTTTCGCCAATATTTAATAAAATGTGATACAGTGCAAAACCTAAAAACCCTAAAAGAAAAATGGCAGGAATGTCTTTCAAGTCGGGTAGGCGCATCTGAGTCAAAACAGCAAAAAGCAATAATGCCATAGAGCCGATTAACAAACGACATAAAGCAAGGTGTTCTGGTGTGTACCCTTCTAGTCCTGCGCGAATTCCCGGAAAAGCAGATGCCCATAAACCAATCATGAGACTATGAGATATCATTATTTGAACTGTTTTCTTTCGCATTCCTCTCACTCCTCTTTACAAAAACCAACCAGTTATTTAATGTGTGTTTATATTAATAAAGATTTGGTGATATAGCTTCAACCAGTTAAACGGATTTTGACCCAACCAATTTATTTTAAGGAGACCGATTCTATGAGCTTTCCAGAAGAAAAAAAGATGAAAAAGCTCCCTAAGTACAGACAAATCGTTCATTTTATTAAAGAGAAAATAGGAAATGGAGAGTGGCCGATTGGAAGCAAGATTCCAAGCCAGCGCACGCTTGCAAAAGATTTTCAGGTAAATCGGAGCACAGTGATTACAGCCTTAGAGGAATTGATGGCCGATGGGTTAATAGAAGGCACAATGGGGAAAGGCACAGTTGTTATCAACAACACATGGACACTGATGGCTAAGAATTCTGCTCCCGATTGGGATCGATATGTCACCTCTGGTATTCAGATGCCAAGCCGAAAAATCGTTCAAGAGATAAATCAATCAGAATCAAATACAGACCTTATACAGCTCAGTAAAGGTGAACTTTCAGCTGAGATTTTTCCTTTGGCTGTTATGAAAGAGATGATGGGGAAGGTATCTCAACACATGGAGGCATTCGGATATGAAGAACCAAAAGGTTACTTACCTTTGAGGGAGGCATTGAGCAACTATTTAAAAACCATTGGAATCAACGTCTCATCTTCTTCCATTCTGATTGTCTCAGGAGCGTTGCAAGCCTTGCAGCTGATATCAATGGGGCTGTTACAAAGAGGATCAACCGTTTATCTTGATCAGCCCTCCTACCTTTATTCATTACACGTATTTCAATCAGCTGGTATGAAGCTGACTGGACTTCCTATGGATAATGAAGGACTTTTGCCTGAAAATGTTCATTTAACAAGAGGAGAGCGGGGAAGGGCTATCTTATATACAAATCCATGTTTTCACAATCCGACTGGTATTCTCATGTCTAAAAAGCGGCGGGAAGAAATCCTAGCAGTAAGTGAGAATACACAGCTTCCTATTATTGAAGATGACATTTATCGTGAGTTATGGATCGATGAAATTCCGCCATATCCTATTAAAACAATTGATAAAAATGGACACGTACTGTACATAGGAAGTTTATCGAAAACATTAAGCCCAGGCTTGAGGATTGGATGGATCGTCGGACCGGAACCGGTGATTGAGCGTTTATCTGACATTAAAATGCAAACAGATTACGGATCCAGTTCTTTATCCCAAAGAGTAGCGGCAGAGTGGTTTACTTCCGGCCAATACCAGCAGCATGTAGAAAAGGTTAGGCAGCAATTAAAGGTGAGAAGAGAATTGGCCTTGAGTGTTTTAGAAACTCATTTGAAAGATGTGGCGACATGGAATATCCCAAAAGGAGGATTTTTTGTCTGGATAAAAATATTGCCTTCCATATCAATGAAATTACTTTATACTAAAGCCTTATCAAAAGGGATTCTGATCAATCTCGGCAGTATCTATGCTCAGGAAAAAGGGAATTATATTCGCTTATCATATGCTTATGCATCTCTTGAAGACCTTCAAAAGGGGATTTATGAGTTGGGTTTAATGATAAAAGAACTGGCAAGTAAGTAACTTTTATATCCTTAAATGGATGTTTCACTAAAAAAGAGATCAAGCCTAATGATCGCTTGATCTGATAATAACAAGGGTTACTAGAATAGACCAAATCATGGTTCGGTCTTAAAATGATCATGTCTCTGAACGAAAAGTCTTTCCGACTTCTCTTCCTAAACCAAAGTAATGTCTGAAATTATAGATAAGCGGGCTCCATTTGGAAGGGTTGATATGGTTTTCGTCTAGTATAATACTTTCCTCGGCATGAAAATGTAGTGCCTGCGTCTCTACAATTGCGAATGACGATTCATATTCTGGAAACCGAATGTGTTTCACTTCGGCTTCTATTTGAATAGGACATTCTTTGATTCGTGTTGGTGATACTGTTTTTGATTGTAAAGGCGTTAACCCTGCTGCCTCGTATTTTTCTTTTTTATATGTAAATCCGAGCTGTTTCTTCAAAGGCGGTATACTCTTTTTTCCGCTATAAGATGAAATTCTTTCAACGTTTTCCCATAATTCCGGGCCAGGCAAGTTTATGACACATTCTTTGTGTCTTTCCAAATTGTCGATGGCTTTTCCTCCCAGTCCTACTCCAAGGATTATATAATGTCCAAGAGCCCAAGAAGAAGACATAGGACTAATATTAGTGGTTCCATCCTCATTCAATGTGGTTAGAAGAAATGTCGAGGTACCATAATACATGATCTTGGGTTTGATTTCTTTAAATCGACGAGTGTCTCGTTTTTTGATGTCCAATGTTTTTTCCTCCTTGTCACGCTTACATTTATATTGTAAAGGATTAACATTTCAACTATCATCGAAATATGAATGTAAGGAGGAAAATCATGAATCCTAATATTGCAAAAATCTCTTCGTTGCTATCAGATCCCTCGCGTTCTTCCATTCTTCTCAGTCTGATGGATGGAAGGATACACCCTGCGGGAGAGCTTGCATATCTCGCTAACATTAAACCTCAAACCGCAAGTTTTCACCTGAATAAATTGCTTGAAGCAAAGCTGATTAGCGTAGAGAAGCATGGGAGACATCGGTATTACAGATTGTCTGACTCAGATGCTGCAAATGTGATCGAACAATTGCTTCATATTGCGCCTAAAGCAAAAGTCAAATCTTTAAAAGAGTCAAAAGAGAAAAAGGACTTGCATTTCGCCCGTACCTGTTATGATCATTTGGCAGGTTATGTGGGCGTGCAAATGGCACATTCATTAGTTGAGCAGGGGATGTTAAAAAAAGTTGATTTAAACTTTGAGGTGACTTCAGAGGGTGCTTTATTCTTTTCAAAGTTAGGCATCAATGAAGAGCAACAACGGAATAAGAGGAGAGCCTTTGCCCGCTGCTGTTTGGATTGGAGTGAACGGCAGCATCATATTGCAGGAGCATTAGGAAACGCCCTATTGGTGCGCATGTTAGAAGAAGAGTGGATCGTTCGTATGCCGAAAACGAGAGCGATTAGGATTACACAAAGCGGGAAAATCGCGTTTGAAAAGCACCTAAACGTGAAGATTTAGGATGTTGAAACGGAAACATCAGATGATGCGGTACGAAATCTAGGGAGGAGTAAGATTTGTTCTAATCTTACTCCTTCTTCTTATTTTGAAGCAGCTCGATTCCCCATTGCAATTGAGATGCGGTTCCAACTGTTTATTTGATTAATGATCAGAACAAGGTCAACATATTGTTTTTCATCAAAATGTTCCCGCACCCGATGATATAGCTCATCAGGAACCCTTTTAGATGGAATGAGCGTGATGTGTTCAGATAGTTCGAGAGCCGCTTTCTCTTCAGGTGAGTAAAAATCACATTCATTCCAAGCATGTAAACAGTAAATTCGCCGTTCAGTTTCTCCCATTTTGCGGGCATCGGACGTATGCATATCTATGCAGAAGGCACAGCCGTTCATTTGAGAGACTCTGATTTTGATTAGTTCTCTCGTCGTTCGGTTAATTGAGGATTGTTTCGTGTATTTCTCCATATCCATCATGATTTTCATACCTTCAGGTGCAATCTCATAGTAGGACACTCTTTGACTCATAAGGCAAGACTCCTTTCCATAGAATACCTAGATTGTATCCCGGTATTGATCATTTTACCAATGTGCGGTTTGAATGACAGCTGTATCACCGTCTTTTGGAAAGAAGTTTCTTTAAATAAAAATAAGGGTAGCCAGCAATGATGAGTGGAGCTGCTAATGCAAGCAGTATCCATGAGCCTGATTGGCTGTCTCTAGTGACTCTAATGAATATATAAGTACCGATCAGAAAATATAATAAAGCACCTAGAAACCAATACATGTTCAATCCTCTTTTTCCTTGCTTTTTGGTTGCGCATTTTTGGTCATATGGCTTAATCGATCAGGGTTCTGATTTTTTAATACCTTCTCAGTCCGGATTCCTTTTCTCTTTAATGATAAAATTGTGAGATCAATCGATTTCAATGATGATCATTCCTTCAATGAATAGTAAGTTCCTTATGATTTTAAAGGTAAATTTGAAAAGATAAAACGTACATAGAGGCAGAACGTTCATGTACGTTTGGGCAATGATCACTTATTGGAAACTCTAATGTTTCCCTGCACCTGATATTGTTGTGTTCCTTCTCTTCCTATAAAATGATTGGATACATGTATGTTTGCACGTTGAAATATGGGTTCGATTGTCATGAATCTCTATTCGGTGAAACAGGTAAAGGAAGTGGATAAGGTTTGCTTATAAGGAATCCTTTCAAAGATAAATATTACTCACATGATAGGCGGGCATTAAACATGCTTGCACTCAGAGTGCCGGGCCTGGCTTTTATTCTCATGATCTATATAGCCTCTATCGTGCTGCAATTTGTTTCTGGGGGCTGGTCCATTTTATTGCTTTATGCGTTTACCATATTAATCGCCATTTTTGCTTTGCTTCATTGGCACTCATATCGCTGGGTTAAGAAAAGGGTGGTTCTGTATTTTGTGATACAAGGTTTGATCACCTTTACACTTGCTAATCTCATGACTGGCTACCTTATGCTGGTCATCATTGGCCTTTATGCATTTTTGATTGGACAAATTATAGGAATGGCAGACAGAAGAAGGACTTTTCTCATTCTTTATCTATTGCTGCTGCTGGTCATAAATTCGGCGTATCACCTTCATAAAGGTGAAGTTTTGCATTTTATTGTTATTGCTGCGCCGATCATGATTGTCATCATCACTTATGCCGCAACATTTTTTGCCCAAGTCGATGAAAAAATAAAAGCTCAATTGACTCTTGAAAGGCTGGAGCTGGCTCATCAGCAGGTAGAACAGCTGACGCTGCAGAACGAAAGACAGCGGATGGCCCGAGACTTACACGATACGCTTGCTCAAGGTCTTGTCAGTTTAAATATGCAGCTGGATGCGATTCATGTTCATCTCGCCAAAGGCAACACAGAGAGAGCGAAGGAAATCATACAACAATCGATGAAAAGAGTGAAAAGTACATTAGCTGATGCACGTTCAGCTATTGACGATCTCCGCAGCAAATCAGAAGAAATCGGTGTTTTAAAAGAAAGAATTACCTCGCTAATGGATCATTTTATAGAGTCGACAGGCATGGCTTGTTTATTAGATTACAGATTGCATCAGGTGCTGGATGTGCGTACAGCTGAAAACTGTTATTACATCATTGGAGAATGCATGACGAATGCGGCAAAGCATGCTGAGGCGAAAACAATCTGGATATCCATTTGGGATGATGAAAAGGGAAGGCTCCATTTAACAGTTAAGGATAACGGCAAGGGATTTGATGTTGAAAAAGGAAAGAAAAAGAGAGGACATTATGGGCTTCTTGGCATACAAGAACGCGTCAGGGCAATAAATGGCCAATTCAATATCAAGAGTACAAAATTGAAAGGAACACAAATTGAGATCACTGTACCAATTCAGGGAGAGATGCAAGATGAATAAGGTTTTAATCGTTGATGACCATCTTGTCGTGAGGGAAGGTCTGAAGCTTTTAATTGAAACGAATGATCAATACACCATTATAGGAGAGGCGGAAAATGGAAAAGTCGCAGTCCGTCTTGCAGATGAATTAGAACCGGATATCATTCTGATGGATTTGTATATGCCGGAGATGAGCGGGTTAGAGGCCATTAAACAAATAAAAGAAAAACACGATACCCCCATCATTATTTTGACTACATATAATGAAGATCACTTAATGATCGAAGGGATTGAATTAGGAGCGAAAGGATATCTGTTAAAGGATACGAGTTCAGAAACCCTTTTTCACACAATGGATGCAGCGATCAGAGGAAATGTGCTATTGCAGCCTGATATCCTTAAACGTCTGCAAGAAATCCAATTTGAGCGGATGAAAAAGCAGCGCAGTGAGACGCAGCTGACAGAAAAGGAAGTCATTGTTCTAAAAGCAATTGCTAAAGGTCTTAAAAGCAAAGCGATTGCCTTTGATTTGGGCGTCTCTGAGCGAACAGTAAAGTCCAGATTAACGTCCATTTACAATAAATTAGGCGCGAATTCAAGAACTGAGGCAGTAACGATTGCCATGCAAAAAGGTATTCTGACAATAGACAACTAAACTGCATATTTGAAAATTGCCCAAACGTACATGCCCGAATGTACGTTTTTTTCATTTCATTGTCAACTACAATGAGAAAGAATGTGATCAAGCAATGTGTTGAAAGGAGATTATCATGTCAAAAATGTTATATACATTAGGAGGATGGGTTGCTCGCAATCGCATAAAAGCAATATGTGCGTGGATCGTTGTGTTAGTTGCTGCGATAGGCCTTGCAGTAACCTTGAAACCAAGTTTTTCTGAGGATATGTCCATACCTGACACACCTTCGGAAAAAGCGATGGATGTGATTCAAAAAGAATTTCCTCATGGTCCTGATAAAGGGAGCATACGGGTTATTTTCGGTGCTGGTGATGGGGAGAAACTTACTGGGAAGCCAGCAAAAAAAGCAATAGAAGATACGTTCAAAGAAATCAGTAAAGATGATTCTGTTGACTCGATTGCAAGTCCTTTTGTGACAGGGACAATCGCGAAAGATGGCACAGTTGCCTATGCTGATATCAAGTATAAATCATCAGCAGATGATATAAAGGATTACTCTATCAAACACTTAAAAGACAGTTTGAAAATGGCTGATGATGAAGGATTGCAAACTGAGCTAAGCGGAGATGTACCGGGAGCCGAGATGGAGATAGGCGGTGTCTCTGAAATTGTCGGCATTATCTTGGCTTTTGTCGTTTTAGCCATTACATTCGGTTCTTTATTAATAGCAGGTTTGCCGATTTTAACTGCAATGATTGGTTTAGGTGTAAGTATTGGACTGGTTTTGATTGGGACACAAGTATTTGATATTGCTTCCGTCAGTCTTTCATTAGCCGGAATGATTGGCCTTGCTGTTGGTATTGATTATGCTTTATTTATTTTTACGAAACACCGCCAGTTTTTAGGCGAAGGCATACAAAAGAATGAATCAATTGCGAGAGCCGTAGGAACAGCGGGAAGCGCAGTCGTTTTTGCCGGACTTACTGTTATCGTTGCACTTTGCGGATTAACTGTCGTTAACATTCCTTTTATGTCTGCGATGGGGCTGACAGCAGGGCTTAGTGTACTGATGGCTGTTTTGGCTTCCATCACCCTTGTGCCTGCGGTCTTATCGATTGCAGGGAAGCGGATGATTCCGAAATCAAACAAGAAAATAGAAAAACAAAGCACTGAAACAAATGTCTGGGGACGCTTTGTCACCAAAAATCCTATCATTCTAAGTGTATGCAGCATTCTGATTTTGATCGTCATTAGTATACCATCTATGCATTTGGAACTGGGCTTGCCTGATGCTGGGATGAAAGCTAAGGATAATCCGGATCGCCGGGCATATGACTTGCTTGCCGAAGGCTTTGGAGAAGGATTTAATGGCCAATTAACAATCGTAGCGGATGCCACAAATGCTACAGAAAATAAGGCGGAGGCTTTCGCAGATGCAGTGAAAGAAATAAAGGGTTTAGACCATGTAGCAAGTGTCACCCCTGCAATGCCTAATAAAGAAGGGAACTTTGCCATCATTACGGTCGTTCCGGAAACAGGTCCAAATGATGTCACAACGAAAGATTTGGTACACGATGTACGCAGTTTGTCAGATAAAAACGGAGTAGATTTGCTTGTTACTGGATCGACTGCAGTGAATATTGACATTTCAGATCGCCTGAATGATGCGATACCGGTGTTTGCTGTACTTATTGTTGGATTTGCGTTTGTATTGCTGACCATCGTTTTCCGTTCGCTGCTTGTGCCGCTTGTTGCTGTTGCAGGTTTCATGTTGACGATGACAGCCACTCTTGGGATTTGTGTATTTGTCTTGCAAGACGGGAATCTCATCGACTTTTTCAAAATACCTGAAAGAGGGCCGATACTCGCGTTCCTGCCGATTTTATCTATTGGGATTCTGTTCGGGTTAGCCATGGATTATCAAGTATTCCTCGTCAGCAGAATGCGTGAAGAATATGTAAAAACAAAGAATCCAGTACAAGCCATTCAGGCTGGATTAAAACACAGTGGTCCTGTTGTTACAGCAGCCGGCTTGATCATGATCTTCGTTTTTGCAGGATTTATCTTTGCAGGCGAAGCTTCTATTAAAGCCAACGGATTAGCACTTTCCTTTGGTGTGCTCTTTGATGCCTTTATTGTAAGAATGACACTGATTCCAAGTGTCATGAAGCTGATGGGGAATGCAGCCTGGTATTTGCCGAAATGGTTAGACAAGATTATTCCGAACGTGGATATAGAAGGGCATCAACTGACAAAGGAAATACAGCCGGAAATAGATCATGAACAAAAGAAACAAATCAGTGTGTAATAGAAAAAGCAGATCTTTAATGATCTGCTTTTTTGCTTATGGTGGTATTTGGAAGATGGAGTCGGCAGTTAAAAGGAGACACTTATGGCACAATCACTCATTTTCGGTATGGATGGAACTTTGTTTCATATTGGCGGAAGCTGCGTCATACTAGCAGGCATCCCAGGAGAAGTGATAAAGCATATCAAATGATTTTTTTGACGCTGCCTTCTCTCCGTGATGCCTAGGTTCTTGATAATTCTAAGAATAAACCAACTGATTATATAAGAAACCTAAAGAAACAAGCACACAAAACCAGCTGCGGGTTTTGTCCAAGAAAAATAGAGTCCATAAGAGAGACTCTATTTTTTGAAATGCCCGGCTAGAAGCATATTGCAGGACTTTATGAATGCAAATCACTATCTTATAAGCCCTTACCGTGAAATGCCTGTTTCTGCATTGAAAAAACGCATTACACGTTCATTTACGTAAGCGGGTTGTTCCATCGATAAAACATGTCCGGCATTTTTAATGACTTCCGCCTCAATATCAGGAACGAATGAAGAGGCTCGGTGCAGGGCTGAGTGGGGATCATAGATGACTTCATGTTCACCAAGTAATAATAGGATAGGAACTCTTGCTGAACGTAATTCCTCATCGGTAAAAACATACGGAAATCCGTCGGCTTTAGGATTTGGATTTCTTGATCCATCCTGCCACATTACCCCTGCCTGAAACTGCTTCACAAAAATCGGGTGCACCACATTCTGATCATTCATCATCCAATTTAAGAATTTTTCAACTCCATTTGACGCTGTAAGGCCAAGAGCGTATTTGTAGAAATCGTGATGAAATGGCAAAAACGTTTCTGCCGGACTCAGTATAGCTGCGCTTTTTACTCTCTCAGGCATACGTAAAAGGAAATTCATCGTATGGAGACCGCCAAGCGAAAGTCCGATCATGTGGGACTTTTCGATCCCCAGATTGTCAAACACATCAAGAAGCCAATTGGCGTAATCCGTTCTTGTACCGCTTAAATTCTCAGGAATACTCTTGTTTTTATCACCTATGATATCAACTGCATAAGTTCTGTATTTGCTGCTCCAATCGGCGATGTTTGGATACCACATCGTCGAGCTGAATAATGCTCCGTGGAGTAATACAAGCGGCGGGGCATCCTCTGGGCCGCTTGCAATCACATGTGTTTGACCAAAACGAGTAGATATATAGAATGATTTGCAACGGACCGGCCAAAGACTAAGGCTTTCATTATAAGTTTGATAATAGCGGATACCGTTGTCACTTAATTCGGGAATACTAGATGAATGGTTTGACATACAAATGCCCCTCCCAATTTTGTTTAAATGAATGTGCCGTTTCGTGATGGGGAATCTGATTTTGATATAACAGACTTTATTTACAATATAATACAGTTGTTATTCGACGTCAAATCCACGATGAAAAGGAAATAAAACGATTGGAACAGATTATTAAAAATCAATATAACAGAATATTAACCTCCTTTGTGGGAGCTGCTTCATTAAAACCGCAATCCAAATGCATGAATCATAAAAATCACAACAGGAGGGATCAGGAGGGAAGGCAGCAGATTCAGTGTTTTGAACTTCTTGATTCCAAGAATGCTTAGACCTGAACTGAGGATGAGTATGCCTCCCACAATTGTGATTTCATTAATAAGGTCTGTATTGATTGCGCTCTCCATTACTTGTGCAAATAAATAAATGGAGCCTTGCCAGGCAAATAATACAATGGCAGCAGCCGCTATTCCAAAACCAAAAGTTGAAGCGAGCACAATGGAGGTGATCCCATCTAACATCCCGTTTGTCAGAAGGTATGTATAATCTCCATGTAAAGCGGCTTCAACAGGGCCTAATATTGACAGCGAACCTATACAAAATAATAAGACCGCAGTTGATAAGCCCTCTGCTAAATTGCTTTTAGAAAATTTGTTCACCAGCTTGTTGAATCGTAATTCTAAATTGATGATCTGGCCTAGCAAACCTCCAATGGCTAAACTCACGATGAATAGAATGGGGTATTTACTATCAGGCAAGTGCTGTGTAATGGCGTTGATCCCCAGCGCGACCGCAGCGAATCCCATTGCCTGCATCAAAATATCCTGGTATTCATCTTTAATGCCTTTTTTGAATATGCCCCCGATTATGCTTCCTGCAATGATCATCACTGTGTTAAAAATCGTTCCAAACATAAGCTTTCTCCTCCAAAAATCATTCCTGCATAAAAAATAAACCCTCTAGTTAGTAGAGAGTCAAGGGAGATCAAAACATATTCATGAGATTATTTGATGGGCAGCAGGATTTCAGTCACGTAATTATCTAGGTTATTCGTAATGCCATAATCAATGAGTGTGATTTCGATTGAGTCCCCTGCTACCTCATAATGATGTTCTTTCATATATGCCAGTAATTTTTTGTAGTATGGTTCGGCTTCTGGATGTGACCCTTTAAACCTAATTTGCAGATATTCTTTTGAAGGAAAGATGATTTCTGAAGAAGTTTTTTCATTTTCATCTTCAAGAATCATAAATATACTGGAATATTTGTCAAACTGTTTTGCTTTCACATTTGCTGCTGATATGGATAAACCGATCTTGCCTATGAATATATCTTCGTTCACATTCAGGTGGGTTCTCAATTCAGCTAACGAATGTTCGATATCATGGCCGAGAACATATTCATGCTGCAAGTAAGCCACACGCATTGCAGGAAGTTTGATTTTTGAAATTTGATGTAACGGCATGTTAACGGCATCTTCTATATGTGCGATGCGTCGGGAGATCTTTCGTTCGATGCGTTCCAATTCTTTCTTCTTGCGATCAATTTCAGCCTGCTGGCTTTTTAGTAAATGAAGAAGAGTGTTTGCATTTTGAGAGTTATAAAAATCAAGAAGCTTATTGATTGGCAGGCCTAGGGCCCTCAAATACTTGATGGTATCCAGCCGCTCAAACTGTTGGGTAGAATAATATCTATAGTTCGTTTGCCCATCTTTATATTCCGGTTTCAAAAGACCGATTTCATCATAATACCGAAGAGCAGAGATTTTCACATTGAATAACTTTGACACTTCTCCAATCGAAAAAAATTCCTTCATTCTAACAACCTTTCTGTCCCTATGATTGATATACACACATTATATAGTACGGCGAGTTCTAAAGGTAAAGTTTGCAGCATAAAGAAAAAACTCCTTCTAAAAAAGGAGCTTTTTTATTCTTCGAAATAAGGATTCACATGGATGAGCACTTCTTCTACATCTGAAAACTGTCTTTTGATTTCATTTCGAATTTCGCGGGCAATGTCGTGTCCCTGCTTAATTGTCAAATCATGATCCAAAGATAAACGGACATCAAGCAATTTATAGTGGCCGTGTTCTCGCGCGCGGATTCTATCAATTCGTTTTACTTGATCACATTGAAAAATAACAGCTTTATATTCCTCTATCAGCTCGGGATCAACACTCTTTTCCATGAGCACATCAACAGACGGCCTGATTAATTCCATTGAAATCTTAAAAATGAGGTAAGCAACGATTGCACTGGCAATTGCATCGGCGTACAACAGATAGGGCCATCCGCGGGTGTTTCCGATGATAGCCAACAGGACGCCGATAAAAGCGGCAAGAGAGGCAACGATATCGCCTTTATGATCGTACGCAATCGCTATAATCGCTTTGCTGTTCCATTTTTCCCCTTGCTTTATAGAATAACGATATAAGATTTCCTTAGCCACGTATGAAATCAGTGCCGCAAACAATGCGCTGTATTGGGGAACGCTTGGCCCTTTAACAAAGGACAGAATCGCTTCTATGAGGATATAAACGGATACGATCACTAAGATAATTCCTACAATCGCCTCACTAATGACTTCAGCTTTTCCGTGACCAAAAGGATGGTCTTGATCGGGCGGTTTATTGGAAATGCCGATCACTGCCAAGACTGCAATCGAAGCAACGACATCTGCCGCGGAATGTATTCCGTCTGCAAACACGGCTTCACTATCGCCTACCAGCCCAAAAAAGACCTTTCCTGCCATTAAGATCAGATTGGCGATCAATGCAATCAAAGCAACTTTTCTGCTTATTTGTTCTCTTTCACTTGCCATTTTTTCCTCCTATAAAACTGCACAAAAAAATAGGAGTGCTCTATATACGCTCTCCGTATCCTTTCCTGTGTAATCACTTTGCTTATCATACCAATTCAATTCCGAGTGGGTCTATAGCAACGTTGTTTCCTGTTTACTAATAAATAAGGTGACAGAAAAAAAGTTGGAGCTATGCTAAAAGGTCATAAAGCAAACAAATGAGTTCTTATGTAACAACAGTGATGATTCGCTATTAAAATGCTGCCGTCAGTGAAAAATTCCCACTAATTTTCAAAAACCTATTGACATGAGAGGATCTGTATTTTACTATTATCTCATATTCAAGATATTTTAATTTGAGATATTCGGTCGAAAAGATCAGCGATCAAGCGCAACTCTAAGTGTTCAATCCGTTGTCATTTCTTTTACACAATATTCAATATGGATTTTTTATAATATAATATCTCGAATTCGAGATAAAAGGGAGTGTATCGTAATGGCTGAATTTATACAGTTAGTCAATGAAAGACGATCTGCAAGCAATTTTCTTTCAGGTCATCCAATCACAAAAGAAGACCTCAATGAAATGTTTGAATTGGTTGCATTGGCGCCATCGGCTTTTAATTTGCAGCATACAAAATATGTGGCGGTTCTAGATCCGGATATCAAAGAAAAGCTGAAGCAGGCCGCAAACGGACAATATAAAGTGGTTAGCTCATCTGCGGTTCTCTTGGTATTAGGGGATAAGCAGGCATATCAACAAGCGTCCGATATCTATGAAGGTTTAAAGGTATTGGGGATATTAAATAAGCAAGAGTATGACCACATGGTGCACAACACTGTTTCGTTTTATGAAAACAGGGGAGAACAATTTAAGAGAGATGAGGCGATAAGGAATGCTTCACTTTCTGCGATGATGTTTATGCTGAGTGCTAAGGAAAAAGGCTGGGATACCTGCCCGATGATCGGCTTTGATGCGGAAGCCGTAAAACGGATTTTGAACATAGACGACCAATTTGAGGTTGTCATGATGATTACGATTGGAAAAGAAAAAACAGAGAGCAGAAGACCGCGCGGCTACCGGAAGCCTGTGAATGAGTTTGTTGAGTATATGTAAAAGGAGCGGATAAAAATGGCTAAAAAAACGATGGGAATTCATCATATTACAGCGATTGTCGGTCACCCTCAAGAGAACACAGATTTCTACGCAGGAGTGCTTGGGCTTCGTTTGGTCAAGCAAACTGTCAATTTTGATGACCCAGGTACGTATCATCTTTATTTTGGGAATGAAGGCGGGAAGCCGGGAACAATCATTACCTTCTTTCCGTGGGCCGGAGCCCGCCAAGGCGTCATTGGAGACGGTCAAGTTGGTGTGACTTCGTATGTCGTGCCGAAAGGGGCTATGGCATTTTGGGAAAAGAGACTAGAAAAGTTCAACGTTCCATACACCAAAATCGAGCGCTTTGGGGAACAATATGTAGAATTTGATGATCCTCATGGACTGCACTTAGAAATCGTGGAAAGAGAAGAAGGAGAGGCTAATACGTGGACTTTCGGAGAAGTAACGCCCGATGTTGCCATTAAAGGTTTTGGGGGTGCAACCCTATTATCAGCGCAGCCTGACAAAACCGCTGACCTTTTAGAAAACATCATGGGGCTGGAGCGAGTCGGCAAAGAAGGGGACTTCGTTCGTTATCGTTCCGCCGGTGATATCGGAAATGTGATTGACCTTAAGTTAACGCCTATTGGCCGCGGGCAAATGGGGGCCGGAACGGTGCATCACATCGCTTGGCGGGCTAACGATGATGAAGATCAGTTAGATTGGCAAAGATATATTGCTTCCCACGGATATGGTGTAACTCCTGTTCGGGATAGAAACTATTTTAATGCCATTTACTTCAGGGAACATGGGGAAATCCTGTTTGAAATCGCAACTGATCCCCCGGGCTTTGCACATGATGAAACACAGGATACAATGGGCGAAAAACTGATGCTGCCTGTGCAATATGAACCGCATCGCACACAAATTGAACAAGGGCTGCTGCCGTTTGAAGTAAGAGAGTTAGATTGATTTGACACATAAAAAATAAAGAAACATATATTCAATTGATGATTGCTGGATACTGTCAGCAAAGAATTAGATAAAATCAAAGATGAGGAGAGATACAAATGGAAGATGCAGGACTGTTGCTTATTCGTATAATGATTGGTGTGGTGTTTTTGTTTTATGGCACACAAAAATTATTCGGCTGGTTTGGCGGATACGGGATTAAAGGAACCGGACAATGGTTCGAGTCAATTGGGGTGAAACCAGGAAACGTTGCGGCCGCTCTATCAGGTCTTGGGGAGTTAGTAAGCGGAATTCTATTTATTTTAGGCGTATTCCTCCCGCTTGGAGCTGCTATCATAACGATCATTATGTTAGGTGCCATCGTAAAAGTCCATGGAGCGAAAGGTTTTGCGAATGGCGCGGGAGGTTTTGAATATAACCTGGTGCTCATTGCAGTTTCCATAGGGGTTGCACTCATCGGTTCAGGAGCTTACGCTTTGCATTTTTAATACGAAAGTATGTAAGAACAGTTGCTGCTTGTCAGTAACTGTTCTTTTATTTTGACATTTTCGGCAAGCTTGCAGGTACTCTGCAAAGTAAAAAAGCGGATATAATAAATATAAATCAGTATAGTGAATGATACGTATTGATGAGCTTGGTTATAAAAGACAGACCTATTTGAAGGAGTAAATGGATGAAAGAGATGACAGAATTACATTCATTAGATTCTATAGATAATTTTATCAAACAGCACAAATTCAGTTTTATTTATATATAAAAGGCCTGCCTGTACAGTATGTCACGCAGTCCTGCCCCAGCTCAGAATAGTATTGGATCAGTTTCCAAACATCAAATTGGGGCATATCAATGCTGACGATGTAGCAGAGGTCGCCGGCAGATTTTCAGTTTTCACCGTTCCTGTGCTTCTTTTGTTCATTGATGGGACTGAGTTTCTAAGAGAAGCCCGTTTTGTTCATTTTGAACAGCTTGAACAAAAGCTGAAAAGGGTTTATCGATTATATGAAGGCGAATAAAGAAATAAGGCAAAAAAAAGAACTCAAATGAGTTCTTTTTTTGCATCAATTTATTCTTCACTAGGCGAAGAAGGGTTATCAACCTGCCCTTGATCACTTGTATCATTATCACAACTTGCTGAAATAATAATTGAATGAGAAGGAGAGTAATCTCCTAATGTGAAATTGACACCGTAATTTTTGCTGTTCGCAGTATGGCTGTTTTGCAAGTTTTGTCCGATATCTGTATTGGCGTTTTGTGTCATTCCATTTATCGTGAGATTTGAGATGTTGATTTGAGATCGCATGCTTCAAGCTCCTTTCATTCAGAAGTAGATGTCATAGAGGACGCTGGCAGTCTATTTACTTCTATGATATTGAGTTTTTATATCATTGCATCAACATAATGGTAAAAATAATAGCGAGTGAATGAGCATCTCTTTTGAAGATGATCAACCTATCAGCAGAAATAAAGCCGCCTGATAAAGAGGCGGCAGATCGTTATATGTCATCTATGAATTTGATGTATCGTTTTTCGTTTGCCTAAAGGATAAGATGGTCGTTTTTAATGATGAGTAGGAGCCTATAGCGGCGTAGCCATAAAACCAGCCCATAAATACGCCAGAAAAGAGGCTGTGTCGATGGCTTATGAAAACAGAAATGACAAGGCCTGTTATTAAGGCAACTGACGGTACAAAAGTTTTGGGGATTTTCAATAATATTTTGAGGATTTGGGTTATCAATATGATGATTGGAACAGCTATCACAGCATCCCAAAAGTTTGTGTGAATAATTGGAAAAGCCATACGGCACCTCATGAAGTGTTAATTTCTTATGTTTATGCTAAAAGCTTGGAAAGCAGTTCTTGGACCGCATTTGTAACATGTAGGGCTTGATTGGCGGAGCTTGTTTGGCTTAAAGCATTGGATTCAAAAACCAAACCTGTATTATTCCCTCCGGAACCATCTGTCTCTTTAGAAACAGAGAAAGGGCTGATGGAAAATGCAAAACCGTTATTAAAAACGCTGTTTCCGGATATCGAATGAATATAAACTGGGAATTTCATCATTCATCTCTCCTCTCTGTTATGACTGTTTATACAATATGGTGTGTGAGCAGCAATTGCTTAAACAAAACGGCAAAAACATTCAGTGAGAGACAAAAACCTGCAAAATTCTCCAAGTGCTTTTTGTTAATGCAGTTTTTTAGGGATGTTTTTTTTATTCTTTTTGTCAATTTCATCAAAAATATTCTGATTGCTAGACAAATGGGCTTGTCCGTCCTTATTAATGAAATTCGGGTGAATGAGTTTTTTTAGATCCCTGACAGTTAAAGGTTTGGCGTCATCAGTTAATTCTATTCCTAATTGCCCGTTTGCCTCTAATGTCGCAATTTTGACATCTTGTATAGCCGTAACGCCGTGAAGCCGTAGCTGCATTTCAAGCTGATCAGCTGTAAGTCTCATCTTCTTCAGGTTTTCGATATGAAGCTGACCGTTTTCAATAACAATTTTTGCTTTTCCGGTCAACATCTTTTCAATGAAGTTCGATCTCATTTGGATCCATTCCATAACGATGAGTGTAATTGTGAAAATTGCCGCCGCAATTAATGTTTTGAAGAGGCTGTACTCGATGATTGGCTGAACGATAATAGTTCCGATCGAAATCATGACAACCGTTTGAGTTGAAGTCATTTGTGCGATTGATTTTCTTCCTGAAATTCTTAGCAAAATGACTCCGGCTACAATGAGAACTAGAGATTCCCAAGTGAAATTCATGCTACCACCTGACCAATGATGAATTAGATTTGTCATGGGATTGGCTTTCCTTCCGGCCAATCGCAATTTAATATATCCGAAAGGCAGTCGGTTCATTCTGTCCTGAACCGAACAATATTTTTGGTATAGATGGATATATTAAGCCAAACAATGATAGCAACAGGAGTTTTTTGGCCGAAACAATCTGGGAAGCGGGGAGCGCCATAACATGATTGAACTTGAAGTTGTCATTAGAACGGTTGCCAGCTTTGGCTTGCTGTTAATCGCAGAACGAATTTTAGGCAAACAGACAATCTCTCAAATGACGATTTTTGATTTTATTGCGGCGATCACACTAGGGGCGATTGCTGGTGGATTAGCTTACAATACTTCAATAAAACCGCACAATATGGCCATTTCGTTTAGTATTTTTGTGTTAACCATTTTTCTAATTTCGTTTCTGTCGATAAAGAACAGGAAGCTGAGGAAATTTTTTGCCGGAGATCCAACAGTGCTGATTCAAAACGGGAAGATACTTGAATCAAATATGAGGAAAATGCGTTACACACTTGATTATTTAAATCAGCAATTGCGGGAAAAAGAAATATTTAATATCGAAGAAGTTCTTTTTGCCATTCTTGAAACGAATGGTCAGCTGACTGTGTTAAGAAAACCGCAATTCCGGCATGTGACCAAACAGGATTTAATGATTGCGGTAAACCAAGAACACAGGCTTCCGATAGAGCTTATTATGGACGGAGAAATCATTGAGAATAATTTAAAGCAGAATCGTTTGACGGAATCCTGGCTTTTGGAGGAATTGCGAAAAAGAGACATAAAGGTGAAAGAGACCGTGTACGCAGTGCTGCTGGGTAATGGGGATATTTATGTGGATCAGTATAAAGACCATATATCAGTCCCTATGGATAAGGAATGAAGGAACAATCAATCTTAAAGCCCCTTATTGAACGCAATGGTTTCAATTTGTCTTGGGTACGAAATGTGCAGAAGCCCGTTTAACAGCTGAATCTGTAACAAATGAGATTCAGTGGCTTCGGGAAGCTGAATGATTCGCTCAATTTCTCCGTAATACCGTTCACGCAGCACTTCCATTTCGGCAGGAAAAACAGGCGTGATCGTTCCTTTGATCAGCAGCTGGGTTTTAGATAGTAAACGGATCGTTAATTCTTCCTCATACACACCGGGCATTTCCACAATGATAAAATTATATTCTTCATCTTGATAAAAGTCGTAAACAAATGTAGAAGCTTCGGAATCAAAAAAATGTTCCGGGGCTTTATATTTGAGCACATTTGTCCAAAAGTCACTTTGTTTATATTCATTCGTAATCTCAAGCCACTTTCGAATTTTTTCGAAATCCATATGAGATTCTCCTTAAATTTGATTTGCAATAGGCGCAGAAGGGTTTCCGATTTGGTCTTGGTCACTAACGTCTGAATCAATATTTCCAGTGTTCAAAAGTGAAGACGTAGGCGAAAGATCCCCTAAGGAAAAGTTTGCTCCAAAATATTTGCTGTTCGCAGTATGGCTGTTGTGCACAGTCGGGCCGACATCTATATTTCCGTTTTGCGTGACGCCGTTGATCTTAATATTTGCGATGTTAATTTGATATGGCATAGACGAAACCCCTTTAATCTAAAATTGGCGGTGGTGCAATCGGAGGCGCATTAACGTTGGATGTATCAGAGTTGCCGATAGATGTCTGATCATTTACATCAGGATCGTTTAAGAAGTTTTCCATAACCGATTCTGTAGGTGAGGTATCACCGAAAGAAGAATTGGTCCCTTGAGATTTTTGATTGTTGGTAGGGCTGTTATAAGCAGCTTCGCCTATTGTAATTGAACCATTGCCCGAAATACTGTTGATCTTCAAATAATATAGGTTGATTACTGTAGACGGCATCCCATCACACCCTTCCATCTTTCTGTACAGTACATTATGCGCCGCTGCACCCAATTGTTCCTTGCATTTGCGGGCAAAACTCTATCTGGCCCCGGAGTGATGTTTGTTAGAAAAAAAGAATAAAGTTTGTCACAGCCTGAATGTCAATCTATTCAGAAAATACTTATCAGTGAATGAAAAGCCATTGATATAATAAATTGATTCAGTTATTCGAAATACATAAGACCCTTTAATAAAGGAAGCTGGCAACAGGATGAGTTTGAAATCATTGACAATGAAGCTTATGCCATGAAATAATACTCGTAAGTAACATTACTCGTGAGTATTATTTTGGGGGTGGTCCTAGTTGAAAAGTAAAGGACGTAAAGGAGAAGAAAGCCGGAAACGGTTACTCAAAGTTGCCGCTAATGAATTTTCGATTCGGGGATTCCATGACGCGAAGGTAAGTGAAATTGTGAAAAAAGCTGGGTTCACACAGCCTTCATTTTACCTGTACTTTCAAAGCAAAGAAGCCATCTTTGCCGAGTTAATCACCGGTTTTCACTCTCGGGTCAGAAAGCTGACAGAGTCACTTCTTCTGGAAAACGGATTAAACACGGAGGATGTGTCAAAACGGGTACTGCTAGCTGTAGAGACTGTTTTTCAATTTTTGGCTGAGGACAAGGATTTAACCAAGATCGGCTTTTTTCTCAACCCGGAAGCAAAACAAATGAAAAAAGACTTGGCGATGGTTTTGAAAGAGAACTTAGAAGCAGAACAGCGGCTTGGCTATTTTCACTCTGAACTGGATATGGAAACTGTCGCTGAGTGTTTGGTCGGCATGATTGAACATTTAACCGATTCATTTTTGTTAACTAGAATCAAAGATCCGGCAAGCCTCGCAGCAGAGGTTGTGAATCTTTTAATATACGGGATGCTTCCGAAAGGGAATGACGTAAGATGATATCTATTATTATGAAAGTCAGTTTGGCAGTTTTTATGCTTGCGGGAGGCATCATAAAGGTAAGCCGCGTTCCCTTTCAAGTTGAGCATTGGCGCCATTATCAATATCCATTATGGTTTCTGACTGTTACCGGCATTCTCGAAATAGCCGGGGCACTTGCTTTGACAGCGGGAATTTGGAATCGGTATGCAGCGATTGGAGCAGGTGTTCTGTTTGTCGTTCTCATGGCGGGAGCAATTCATGCGCATATGTTTCGAGCAAGACAATCGGTCATCATGGCGATACCAGCGATGATTTGTTTGATTGTTTCTATCATGATCATCATGGGGAGTTACACGTAAGCTTTTCACTAATGTTTAAGAACAAGCCTATTTGCAGGAAATCTCCTTTTCTTATCGAATAATAGAAAGTCCAGGAATTAACTGAATCAGTAAAATAGAGCTCCATTTCTGCGTTATTCGTCCGGCATCAGCTGGGCTTTTTTTATAAAGGAGGAATACAGGATGGCATTAACTTTGGAAGACATGACTGAGGAAGAGTTCGAAGCCTTTCGCGGGATGTCCGTGCATAATTATGCGAAACAAAACATAACGTCAGGAACTTGGACGGAAAAAGAGGCATTTGAGAAATCGGAGCAGGCATATGAGAACATGATTCCGAATGGGCGAGACAGCAGCAATCATTATTTTTGGAACATCACAAATGACCAAGGAGAAAGAATGGGCTGGCTCTGGCTGTATGCTGATCCATTACATCCGCAAAAGGAAGCGTTTATCTATTCCTTTGGGTTGTATGAAGCCTTTCGCGGAAAAGGACTAGCTCAATTGGCGCTTCAAACGCTTGATGAAAAAGCAAGAGAGCTTGGTGCGGAAAGGCTGGCCCTTCATGTGTTTGCACACAACGAGACAGCCGTCTATCTTTATCAGAAGATGGGTTATGTCATGACCAATATACGTATGCGGAAACAGCTATGCTGATAAAAGCTGCTTACTTAAGCGGTTTCCCAAACACAATATGCCAATGTAAATGTTTAGAGTCCTAGTAGGCTCCTAAGTTGGTGATCACACGGCATGCGCTTTTTTCTTCCGTCACCATGGCAGCGACCTTTTGAATGACACCCATTAATTCAAGAAGCAAGTCATGTCATGGTCGTTCTCTTCCAGAGTGATCAATGAGGAAGTATGTTTCTTAGGGATAGCCACAATATGGACAGGATAAAAAGGCTTTGTATGAAAATAAGCCAATACGTTATCTGTCTCTAGCATCTTATTTACTTTCGTTTTGCCGCTAAATACTTCATCACACTAAAAGTCTTCAGTCATATGATCCATCCTCACTTTGATTGTTTCATTTCATCTTCTGCTTTTCTTCATCACCTTCCTTCTATTGTGAATATTTCCACCTGAGGTGCCGCATACCCTCGTTATTTTTTGCCCCCTAAATTTTTAACCCATCGCAGGGTTGAACGGCGGCTAGAGGAGAGGTTGGCTTTAAAAACAGAAAAAAAGATTGACCTCCAAAATGTAAGGGGTTACAATTGAAAACAATTAGGAAAGACTTTCTCTTAATAACAAACTAAGAATATAACAATTCCGTGGTTACTTTTTTACAACTGATGATAATGAGGGAAAGACTTTCTTTATCTTCGCAGAATGGGAGTGGTGCTGATGGGAAATGTACAGGTTGGGCTATTAGGTGCGGGACGGATGGGAGCTTTCCATGGAGAGAGTATTGCGTTTCGTGTGAAAGGAGCAGATTTGTTAGCAGTTGCAGATCCGGTTCCAGGGAATGCAGAAGCATTTGCAAAAACAATCAGCTCAAATATTAAAGCGTTTACAAATCCGTTAGAAATGCTGGAGCATCCTGATATTGATGCGGTCATCATTGCTTCGCCGGCAAGGACGCATGCAGCAAACATTATGGCAGCGGCAAAGAAGGGGAAAGCTGTATTTTGTGAGAAACCGATGGCTGTCACACTGGAAGAAGCGGATGAAGTCATAAGGGTAGTAAATGAAGAGTCTGTTCCGCTTCAGATCGGTTTTAACAGACGTTTTGCTAAAGGCTTTCGCAGTGCGTATGAGGAAATCCGTGCAGGAAAAATCGGCACGCCTCAGTTAATGCGTTCCATTACAAGGGACCCGGCACTCGGCGATCCAACACCAATTCCTCAATGGACGATCTTCTTAGAGACGCTGATTCATGATTTTGATACGTTACTTTACCTCAATCCAAATGCGAAGCCGATTGAAGTCTATGCTGCGGCTGATGCACTTGTCAGGCCTGATTTTAAGGACAAAGGATTTTTGGATACGGCAGTAGTCACGATCAAATTTGATAACGGAGCGATTGCGACGGCGGAGGCAAACTTTCAAGCGGTTTATGGATATGATGTCCGCGGAGAGGTGTTTGGGTCTGAAGGCATGCTGACCATCGGAGATCTCCGCCATACAAACATGACAAGGTATAACAAAGACGGAGTCAGCTACAACACGATTCGCTACGACCAGGACTTATTATTTGATGCTTATGTTGATGAGTTACAATCGTTTGTTGATGCTGTTCGAAATAATCAACCAACCTCAGTAACAGGTGAAGATGCGCGTGCAGCACTTGCCATTGCCGCAGCTTGTATAGAGTCTTGCAAAAAGAAGCAGCCTGTCATGTTAAAAAACGGAGTGCCGCAAACGGTTTGAGTATTTGATAGAAGAAGCGCCTTTTTAAAAAGAAATTCTGGTAAGCATTCGTTTATACTAAAGAGGATCTATTTTATAAAGGTGGCCTTCTTAATGAAAACAACCATTTATGATGTTGCTAAGGAAGCAAACGTTTCAATCTCTACCGTTTCAAAGGTTCTTAATAATACCGGCAATATAAGCGAAAAAACGAAAAATAGAATTTGGAAAGTGATTGAGGAGCTTCAATATCAGCCAAGTGTTGTGACGTCAGCGAGAAAAATGATGAAGACCATCGGGCTGCTCATTCCCGACATCGCCAATCCTTTTATGGCCGAACTTGCCAGAGCTGTGGAGGACAGCGGCCGTAAAAAGGACTTCAGCGTCATCATATGCAGTACGGACAACGATTCGCTGAGAGAAGAAGAATATATCACCATGCTGAAGCAAAAGCATGTAGACGGCATTATTGTGGCGACGGGTCTCAAAAACAGTCAGGCGATACGCGAACTGATTGAAAGCGACATGCCGGTTGTCATGCTGTCGAGAGATATACCGCATCTGCCTGTAGACACTGTAGTGGCGGATGATTTTAAAGGGGGATACGAGGCAGCTGTCCATTTAGCCCAATTAGGGCATACAAATATAGCTGTCATAGCAGAAAAGATTAACAATACATCAATCAAAAATCGTGTCATCGGCTTTAAAGAAGGACTGCAGGTTTCAGGAATCCAAATCGATGAATCAGCTATTCTGGACTGTCCATATGACTTGTCAGCCAGTAAAGACATCAGTTTAAAGCTGCTTAATCAAAAACATAGGCCGACGGCTGTCTTTGTGACGACTGAGCTGCTTGCTTTAGGCGTTTTGCAAGCTGCAAGGCAGCTTCATATTCCTATTCCTTCATCTCTTTCTCTGATTGGGTTTGATAACAGCATCCTTGCAAAGATCAGTGATCCCCAATTATCGACTATCGCACAGCCGACTGAAGAAATGGGAGAAAAGGCAATTGAACTGCTGATGGACGGCATGGCTGATCCAAAACAAAAGAAAGTGATACAGCGCGTGATGCTGTCTCCTTCATTAATTGTACGGGATTCAACCGCATCACAGTTATGACGATTTGGGGGATCTTGGAGAGATCTCCCTTCCTTAAACGGTTTAAATACAATGAGTCGGAGGTTTCTTGATGACGTCCAAAAAGGCCTATATCAGTCTTATTTACTTTTTCGGGGCATTAGGAGGTTTGCTGTTCGGGTACGATACGGGTGTAATATCCGGCGCGCTGCTGTTTATAAGAGAAGACATGGAGCTGTCGCCATTACTAGAAGGATTAGTTGTCAGCGGAGTGCTGATCGGTGCTTTAGCCGGAGCAGCCTTTTGCGGAAGATTTTCCGACCGCTATGGCAGGAAAAAAACAATCATCTGGCTGGGGGTGCTTTTTACAATTGGAGCCATTGGTACAGGTTTGGCTCATAATATCGGAATATTGTTACTATTCAGAATAGAACTGGGCGTAGCAGTTGGAGGAGCTTCTGCAATCGTTCCTTTATATCTGTCAGAAATGGCGCCTGCTGCGATCAGAGGCAGAATCGCTTCATTGAATACATTGATGAATTCCTTCGGGATTCTCATGGCTTATATTGTAAACTTCGTTTTTTCATCGTCCGGCAGGTGGGATCTGATGCTCCTATTAGCAGTGATTCCATCCTTCATTCTCATGGCTGGTATGTTTTTTATGCCTGAAAGTCCGCGGTGGATTTTGCAGAAAAAAAGTGAGGAGGAAGCACGCCATATTTTGCTTCTGACGAGAGATCCGAAAACAATCGATGCTGAGATCCGCAGTATGAAAGAGATTAAGACGAAAGAGCGTGTTTCCATATCAACTTTATTATCTCCGGCAATCAGGCCGATCTTATTTATCGGTATTGGGGTTGCCATCTTTCAGCAAGTAATAGGCACGAATACGATTATTTATTATACACCGACCATCTTAGAAAATGCGGGGTTCGGCGCTTCCAGTGCCATCGCAGGAACCATTGGCATCGGCGTCATCAATGTCTTATTTACGATCCTTGGCTTGCTGCTGATTGATATGATAGGGCGAAGAAATCTCATGCTGATCGGCAATGTCGGAATGTCCTTGGCACTTGGTATTTTGGGTGTCAGTACGCTTTTCTTTCATGCACCCGGGTGGCTGCTGTTATCCTGCTTGTGCTTGTTTATGGTAGCGTATTCAGCGAGCTGGGGAATGGTCGTTTGGGTTGTGCTGGCTGAAATTTTCCCGTTACAGATTAGGGGGACGGCGCTGGGAATCGCAAGTACCTGTCTGTGGCTGGCGAATATTGCAGTGTCGCTGTCCTTCCCGCTGCTATTAGATCTGATCGGTACAGGTTCTTTATTTCTCATCTACGGTGCCATTGGCATTCTTGCCTTTCTCTTTGTTTATCAATTTGTGCCGGAGACAAAAGGCAAATCATTGGAGCAAATTGAGGGAGAAATCATGGCGAAGAATACAGTTTCATCTTTATAAAAGGGGGATTTCAATATGGGAAGAGAATATGGGATATGCTTATGGACTTTCGGCAGCATTTCATTTGAACAAAAATGCCGGCTGGCTGCAGAAATTGGAGTAGACGGAGTGGAGGTAGAAGGAGATATTTCGCTGAATCCGAAAGACCTTGCCGAGACACTTGCTGCTCATCATGTAAAGGTTTTATCAATAACACCAAGGAATGTGGATATTTCAAGCGCAAATGAAGAGGTTCGGTTAAAGGCTGTACAGTATTACTTCGATTTATTAGATTGGGCTGTGGCTTTAGGAGCTCCTCGTATCTGTCTTCACGGTGATGTCGGCAAAGTGAGAGGGAGCGGGGATGATGCAAGGGATTGGAGTTTATTGGTCGATAGCGCTAAAAAGATCCTGGCCAGAGCGGAGGAATTGCAGATTCAGGTTGTATTTGAAGTATTGAACCGATACGAAAATCATCAAGTGGTCACTGGGGAAGAAGCATTGCAATTAATACGTGATGTCGGCAGTTCCAATCTCGATGTTCTTCTTGATGCGTATCATATGAACATAGAAGAAGCTGACCCTGTGAAAGCCATTGAATTGACAGGGCAGAAACTCGGCGTTTATCACGTGGCTGATTCAAATCGCCAGGCCATCGGAAACGGCCATGCGAATCTGGAAAGGCAAATCGAAGCGCTTCATTCTATCGGTTATAAAGGCCCGATTATTATGGAGATGGTGGCGGCTGGACCAGACCCGTTCACCCCGATCAAAGGAAATGCCTATTTGGAAGCGGTGGCAGGATACTATAAGTCATCATTAGAAACATTAATGTCATGGGAAGGCTTGAACATATAAAGAAAAAGGACAACAGCTGTTGTCCTTTTCAATGCCGCTTGAACTTTCTCCCTCAGTCTTTTTTGTCTTGATGATCCAGCTCTTTTATTCGTTTCGTAAGCTCATTGAAAGCCTGATCAAGCTCCTTATACCCTTTATCATTTGGCGTCATAAAACTGAGCTTTCCCAGCACTTCTTGTCTTTCTGTCTCAAGCTTTAATCGAAGCTCTTCCCGCTCATTTCTTTCAGAAGGAGCGGTGTCATTTAACTGCTTTTCGATGCCGTTGTTTGAGATGACGAGTTTACTGTTTGTTGTTTTTTCGAGAAAGTATCGGTCATGTGAAACCGCCAGCAATGTGCCGCTGTATTGTGATAGTGTTTCTTCCAGCTGTTCGCGTGAAGGCAGGTCGAGATGGTTTGTCGGCTCATCTAAAATCAGCACGTCTTTTTCCTCCAGAATATATGCCATCAGCTTGATCTTTACACGCTCACCCATACTCATATGCTTGATCGGTTCAGTCCATTGGGCAGTTGTAAAACCTAAGTGTCTCATCAGATTTTGAACGTGCCCCCTTGCTTTGAATGTTTCATTCTCAAATAACTCTTCCGGTGTTTGTTCTAAAGGCAAATCAAACACCTCCTGCGTTAAATAGCCGATGTTTGCGGACGGCGACACCCATACACTTCCTTCCGCTGTTTCCTGTCCCAGAATGATGTTCAGTAATGTCGTTTTTCCGCTGCCATTGGGGCCTATGATCGCAACCTTTTCGCCGTGCTGAATCGTAAAGTTTGCGTTTTTAAAGAGGGTCCTTTCTCCAAACGCTTTTGTTACATTCTGAACTTCTAAAAAACGTTTTCCTGTTTTGTGGGTTGTATCGATTGAAAAGCGGACTGTATATTCTGGGGTGACGGGTTCCGCCTTTACTTTTTCCAGCTCTTTTTCAAGCCGCTTCTGCTTGGATTTTATCTGGGCATCCGTACGCTTCGCTTTTACCCGGTGATATTCTTTAAACCCTTCCTTTTTCGTCGATTGAGCATGGGCTTTTTCCGACCAAGAAGCGAGCTCATTCATTTGTGCTTCAATCCGTTCAACCATTTTTTGCTGCTTTTCATATTCGCGCTGCTGGGTGAGTCTTTTCTTCTCCCGGAACTTCATATACCCGGAGTAATTCCCTTTGAATTCAATCAGCGTCTGATCCTCAAGCGACCATATTTTTGTTGCGGCTTCGTCTAAAAAATATCGATCGTGAGAAACGAGAATCACAGTGCCGTTATAATGTTTCAGCTGTTGGATGAGAAATTGTAAGCTTTTTTCATCAAGGTGGTTTGTCGGTTCATCTAACAGCAGCAGATCTGCATCCTCTGATAGTCCTTTCGCCAGCCGCGCTTTCAGTTTTTCACCGCCGCTTAACTGATGAAAATCACGAAGAGGCACATGCCATTTCTCCAGTAACTTCTTTTCGGCAGGTGTCTGATCCGCAAAGGAATACGCCGCGGTTTCCTGTTCAACCAAAGCCAGTTTTATATCCTTCCGAAGGATTTGACCCTGTGCAGGGGCTAAGTCATTGTGAATGAGGTGCAGCAGCGTAGATTTCCCAGCGCCGTTTTTTCCGATAATCCCAATGATATCTCCTTGCTGAACACTGGCATTTACCTTTTTAAAAACAGTCAGATCCTTTACTTCATAGCTAACGTTTGTTAATGTTACGATCTCTTTCATCCATATCCCTCGCTTTAAAGGGAGAATAAAAAAATCCTCCCAAATGTGTTGGAAGGATTAGCCGTGCCTGTGCATGATCAAATAAGCTATTTTTTATAAATAGCAGTGTCGTATATATAGAAAATGGGCAGACTAATCCTATTTTTTGATTTGAAATATTGATTTCAAACGGTAAAAATAAGATTAGTTAATCATTGTCCACCCATCATCCCTTCTTGTTTTGATTACAAACACTATAGCATACCTTCAAATTCAAAAGCAAAGGTCATTTTCATCAAAAAAACTCCTGCTCTCATTTTTGAGGCAGGAGTTTCGAGTGTTATTGATGCTTCGCTTTTCTCACTTTATAAATCACAATCAGCAAAATAAACCAAACCGGTGTGACAAATAAGGAAACACGAGTATCCTGTGCCAGTGCCAGCACAACCAGAACAAACGCCAGGAACGCAAGAATCAGGTAATTTGTAAACGGATAAAGCGGAAGCTTAAACTTGTTTGTTTTCGCTAATTCAGGTCTTGTTTTGCGGTATTTCATATGGCAGATGACCGTAATCCCCCAAATGTAGATAAAGCATACGGTTGAAATACTTGTGATCAGGGTGAATACGCCTTCTGGCATGATGTAGTTTAACGTAACACCGATTAAAATCACGATAGCTGAAAAGAATAAAGCATTTCTAGGCACTTTACGCTGAGTCAGTTTCGCCATTGACTCAGGCGCATTGTGATCTTTCGCCAGGGAATAGACCATACGGCTTGTACTGAATACAGCGCTGTTGCATGCTGAAGCAGCGGATGTCAACACAACAAAGTTGATAATACTTGCAGCCCCGACGATGCCAACAGCGACAAATACTTGTACGAATGGGCTTTCGCTGGGATTGATGACATCCCAAGGATAGATGCTCATAATCACGAGAAGAGCCCCGATATAAAAAAGCAGCACACGGACAGGAATATTGTTGATCGCCTTAGGGATTACTTTTTCAGGGTTTTCTGTTTCACCGGCTGTAAGCCCGACAAGCTCAATGCCGACAAAAGCAAACACAACCATCTGGAACGAGAGGATAAACCCGTGCATGCCATTCGGGAACAGGCCTCCGTGGCTCCAGAGATTTGTGAAACTGGACACTCCTGAGCTTGTGGAAAAGCCTTTGAAAATCATCACAAGGCCAATGACGATTAACGCCAAAATGGCAATGACTTTAATCAAAGCAAACCAAAATTCTAATTCACCAAAAAGCTTGACTGTCGCCAGATTCATAATCAGTAAAATAATAAGAGCGATTAAGCCAGGCACCCATTGCGGCACACCCGGGAGCCAATATTGAGTGTAGAGCCCGACTGCTGTCAGATCAGCCATCGCAATGGAAATCCAGCAGAACCAATATGTCCAGCCGGTGATAAATGCTGCCATATCGCCTAGGTAGTCTTGTACAAAATCCACAAAAGAGTGATAGTTCAAGTTTGATAACAGCAGTTCACCCAGCGATCTCATAATTAAAAAGCAAATGATCCCTGTGATCATATAAGCAAATAAAATCGACGGTCCGGCAAAATGAATCGATTTGCCTGAGCCGAGAAATAAGCCTGTCCCAATGGCTCCGCCGATGGCGATGAGCTGGATATGCCTGTTTTTCAAGCCTCTCTGCAACGTTTGCTGATTTATATTGTCTTTCGTCATGTCGTCTGTCACTTTATGTGTTCCTCCATTAAAAATTGATTATTGAGTCAGCAATCTATTTTTAATGATTATTATAACACTAAAATTTCTATCTTTTTTACTAAAAAAGGATTGATGAAAAGAATTTTAATGTGATTTGGACTATTTCCCGAAAAAAGCGGCTCCATTTAGGGAGCCGCTTTTTTATGCTTTTTCATTTTTTTTCATAAACAGGTAAAGCCCATAATCTGTCGGTGCGGATGCGTATCCTGCCTGCCGCAGCATTGCTGTGATATTGCCGCGATGGTATGTTCCGTGATTGACAACGTGGGGAATCAGTTCGGAAACAGTTGTTTTCATGATTCCGCCTGAGGGATTTTGAATCTGGAGTGGCTTATTGAGCTGTTCTTTTTGCTGTAAAAATAGTGTATAGCGCTCGGATAATCTCAGAAAAAGGTCTTCCATTTCCTCTATTTCTTTAGCCTCTGTCTGTTCTTTTAGCTGTTCAGCTAACGCCAACGCATCGCTCATCGTTTTGCCGGAAAACACTTCAATCCAGCCGAGATCAGAAAGGTAAACATGAGACAATACATGGGATATCGACGGAAACACACTTTGAATTTCTTGATGGTATACCTCTTTTGGAAGCTCTTTTAATCGGTTGAATATTTGTTGATTGGCCCAGACGTTATATTCATACAATTTGAATGCCAAATCTGACATGTTAAAATTCCCCCTTTCGTGTGTATATCTTCCATTATATACGAACATGAGTTCTTATGTAGAGTGCTCGTGAATAAAATCTGTTGACATATATGGTTTAGGGGAATAAACTAATTGACATTGAACATAAAGTTTAGCGGGGTAAACTATAATGAGGAGGGGAAGATATTGAATGAACAAAAGCTATGTCAGGCGATAAACCTGTTTGTGGAAGTCCTGCTTGAAGGGACAGAATTTGTGCATCGTGAAATCAATCAGGATGTCTTCAAGCATATCTCAAGGGAACAGGCAGACCTGTTGAAAATTTTAAAAGTCAAGGGCCCAACCTCTCCCGGCAGCCTGGCCATGTACCAAAATGTACATAAGAGCGCGATCTCTAACAGACTGAAAAAGCTGCTCGAAAAGGGATTGGTTCAATGGGACGACTGTCCGGCAAAAAGTGATAGGCGCTCTAAGCTTATTAACATTACACCCAGCGGTGAACACATACTAGAAGAATTAGATTCTGCCATCTTTAATGCGCTCAAACCGCTGATCGATGATATAGATGAGGAACACTTACATTCCATCATCGAGATATTCACCATTTTAAAAAGCAAATTTAAAGGAGGAGATTCTGCCGAATGAGAGCAATCATCAAATTTAAGTGGGCAATTGCAGCTATCGTATTAGCACTTACCGTCGTTTTGAGTTTGTTTTCTCCGAACTTAACGGAGCTGGCCAATCAAAAGGGGCAGGCACAGCTTCCTGCTGATGCGGTTTCAGAAAGGGCAAACGCCATTTTAAAACAAGCGGGAGAAGACAATAATTCGATCAGTGTCGTCTTTACATTAGACCATGCTCTAAAGAAAGAAACAGAGAATCAGCTTCGGATAATGATTGATAAAATCAAAAAGATCGACGGTGTAGAAGAGGTAACATCTCCTCTGTCAGCGGAAAAAGAAGTCAAAGACCAGTTGATGTCGAAAGACAAGAAAACCGTTCTCATGCCTGTCACGATTACAGGTTCTGATAAAAAGGCGGAAAAAATTGCGGACGAGATTTATCAAATCGTTCCTGATGATTTGACGGCATATATTACGGGAGCTTCCCTTATCAACCAGGATTTCGCTCACAGCTCAGAGGAAGGGCTTAAGAAAACGGAAGTGATCACAGTCTGCCTGATCATCGGTTTACTGTTGATCGTGTTCCGATCTGTTGTGACGCCTTTTATCCCGATTGTGGTTGTCGGTTTTTCTTATCTGATCAGTCAATCCATACTGGGCATCCTTGTATACAATGTTGATTTTCCTATCTCGACGTTTACGCAAACCTTCTTAGTCGCGATCTTGTTCGGCATTGGAACAGATTACTGCATACTGCTTCTTACACGATTCCGTGAAGAATTGGCAAACGGGCATGATAAAAAAGAAGCGGCGCTTATCGCTTACCGCACAGGGGGAAAAACCTTATTTATCAGCGGATTTGCGGTATTGATCGGATTTTCCGCCTTAGGATTTGCGAAGTTTGCGATTTTCCAATCCGCAGTAGGGGTAGCAGTCGGTGTGGGAATTTTAATGATCATCCTCTACACACTGCTGCCATTATTTATGGTGACGCTGGGTGAAAAATTATTCTGGCCTTCTAAGAAAGTGCTGTCACACAGTGATAACAAACTATGGGCGTTTCTCGGCAGACACTCCGTTGCGCGTCCGTTTCTGTTCATTGTCATCACGGTGGTGATTACGCTTCCGTTCATCTTGACCTATGATGACCAGATTTCATTCGACTCAACTGCGGAAATCAGCAGCGATTATAAATCTATAAAAGCTCTCGAGGCCATTAAGGATGGATTCGGGGAAGGAAAAGCGTTCCCGATCAATGTTGTCGTAAAAGGAGACAAAGATCTTACAACAGCTGATACAATCCCTTATCTAGGAAATATCAGCAAAGCGATCGAGAAAGTTGATCATGTTGACTCTGTTATGACCATTACGCAGCCGACTGGTGAAAAAATCAAAGATTTATATATTGATAACCAGCTAGGATCGGTTTCAGACGGGCTGAATAAGACAGTAAAAGGGATTGCCGATATCCAAAGCGGATTAACGGATATAGAAAACGGACTGAATCAAATGGCAGGGCAAACCGGTTCGGCCTCAAATGGAGGGTCTGGCGGTTCACTGGGCGATGCGGCAGATGGCTTGGGCAAAATCAATCAGCAGCTGCAGCTTGTGAGCAAACAGATTTCCCAAACCGGCAATACCGCACAGACCGTGCAGCAGCTTACGGCAATAAGCGGACAGCTTGGCCAGATTCAAACCGGTCTTGAACAAGCGAACCAACAGCTCTCAGGCCAGCAGGCACAAGCTGGAACCCTGACAGAAAGCCTGAAGAAGCTGTCCGAAGGCGTAAAAAGCGCAAATGAGGGCCTGACGAAAGTCTCTGACGGTATTACAGCTTCCAGTGATATGTTAGAAGACATGAGCAAAAGTCCAACTGTAAGAGATACAGGCATATTCATTCCTGATCAAGTAATGAAGGACAAAGACTTTAAGAAGTCAATTGACCAGTATTCCTTTGCAGACGGCAAAGGTGTTCAATTAAGTGTCGTTCTGGATTCAAATCCGTACTCAGAACAAGCTATTACGACAATAAACCAAATCAAAAAAGCTGTCGCAAACGAAGTTGACGGCACTCCTTTGGAGGATGCACAGATCGTATACGGCGGGGTCACGAGTATGAATGCGGACTTAAAGGAGCTGTCCACAACGGACTTCTCCAGAACAATGGTGATTATGATTATAGGCCTGTTTATCGTGTTAACCATTTTGTTCCGCTCAATGATCATGCCGATTTATATGATCGCGTCATTGCTGCTGACGTACTATACGTCGATATCCATAACAGAATTAATTTTTGTAAACGGCTTAGGAAACGCGGGTGTCAGCTGGGCAGTACCATTCTTCAGCTTTGTTATCTTAATCGCGTTAGGGGTAGATTATTCGATCTTCTTGCTGGATCGATTTAAGGAAGAGGTACACCTTGGCATTCAGCAAGGCGTCGTCAGGTCAATGAGCAAAATGGGATCTGTCATTATTACAGCTGCCATTATATTGGCCGGTACGTTCGCGGCGATGATGCCTTCAGGTGTCAATACACTGATGCAGGTGGCAAGTGTTATCATCATCGGGCTCTTGCTTTACGGCCTTGTCATTCTCCCGCTCTTCATCCCGGCAATCATTGCAACTTTTGGAGAAGGAAACTGGTGGCCGTTCGGCAGGAAGAAAGGAAAAGAGTAATCGAGAGAAGAGTGATGAATGGTCATCACTCTTTTTTCATGACTAAACAACTAACTTCAGACGTGTTACCCAAAAAAGGTCAGACGATCAAACGGCGGCTGTATTTAAAAACAAAGAGCCCGGAAAACATTCCCGGGCTCTTTGTTTTATTTCCATTCTGCAATTGTATCAATCGGCAGACGGTAGGAAGCATAGCCTTCGTCTGCTGCTTTTCCGATAGAAAGTAGCATAACCGGTACATAACGTTCTTTATCTAATCCGAAGGTTTCCGCGATGTTTTCTTTATCGTATCCGCCGATTGGGTTTGTATCGTAGCCATGCGCGCGTGCAGTCAGCATCAGCTGCATGGAAACAAGACCTCCGTCAATCAGGATCGTTTCACGGTTGACCTGTGCCGGAAGCTTTTCAAAATGTGCGGTCAGCGCGGCGATTTGTCTGTCTTTGACCTCCTGCGGCATGTAACCAAGTTCCACGGCTTTTGAATAGATTTCTTCTAAGTAGTCTGCATTGTTCATGTCTGCAAATACAGCGATGACAGCAGATGATGTTGTGACCTGTGTTTGGTTAAAGCTTGCAAGCGGTGCGAGCTTTTCTTTTCCTTCCGGGCTGTCAATGACAAGAAAACGCCATGGCTGCGCGTTAACAGAAGATGGCGCAGTTGTTGCTTCCTCTAAGATCTCTGTCATTTCTTCTTTGCTGATTTTTACTGTCGGATCATAGTTGCGAATCGAACGGCGGCCTTTCATAATTTCCATAAAATCGTTTGTTTTGATCATGTTGATACACTCCTCTTAAGCTTCAATATTATCTATATTGTTTCGCATGCGCGCCAGCACATCAATGAGCAGGCGGCGTTCTTCTGCGCTTACATTTGCGAGCATTTCCTTCATGAAACGCTCCTTTTCCTTCTTAGAAGACTCGATTCGCTCTCTTCCTTGGTCTGTTAACCGAACAAGGGTGATGCGGTTGTCCTCAGGCTTGCGCCGCCTTGATACCATGCCTTTGGCTTCCAGCTGTTTCAGGTGTCTGGTAACGGCTGCGCTATCGATATTTACTTTCTTTTGAAGGTCGCTTTGACTGATCTCATCTGCATGATAAAGCAATGTCAGCAATTCCAAACGAGATTGGCTGATGCCCGTGCATGCCTCGAACTTCACGCCAATCACCTTGTTCACGCCTTGCAGCTGATATAAAATCTCGGCTTCCTCTGAACAAAATGACGCCAAAACCCATCCCTTCTTTCCTGTCAACACTATTAATTGATATATCAATGATTGACACGTCAATTAATATACAACGATTGATTTCATCTTGCAAGCCATTTGCACTTTTGAAAAACCTACCAGCGTATGAAATTCGCTAGGCTAGAACTTAGCAAAAAAAGCTGGCCGCTTCTTCAGATGATGCTGGTCACGATGATTCCCTGCATCATACCATTTATAGGTGTTCGGAATATCACTTTGCCGAGCCCGTGCTCAAGCGGCTTTCACAGGCTGAAAGTTATGATACAATATACAAATGTTTCACAGCTTCAATCCATAGTTGGAGCTGACATCCATTATATAAGGGACTAGGTTGAAGGGAAGGTTTGATAACATGCTGCACAATCCAACTGGAAAAGAACGCTTGGCACTAGCGTTTCTGCTCGGCATGCTTGCTATATTGGGCCCGCTTAATATAGATATGTATTTGCCAAGTTTTCCTGAAATCGCGGAAGATTTATCAGCAAGTGCTTCACTTGTTCAGTTAAGTTTAACAGCCTGTCTGGTCGGACTTACGATCGGCCAGCTGATTGTCGGGCCGGTCAGCGATGCACAGGGAAGACGAAAACCGCTATTAATCTGTATTTTTTTATTTGTGTTATCTTCTCTGTTTTGTGCACTGTCGCCCAATATAACAACTTTAGTGGCTGCGCGTTTTTTACAGGGCTTCACTGCTTCTGCAGGGCTTGTGCTGTCTCGCGCAATCGTCCGCGATGTGTTTACCGGAAGAGAGCTTTCTAAATTTTTCTCGCTGTTAATGGTCATTACCGCGGTGGCGCCAATGGTTGCGCCTATGACAGGCGGTGCCATTTTGCTTTTGCCGTTCGCAACGTGGCATACAATTTTTCACGTCCTCATGATCATCGGATTTTTACTCGTTCTTCTGATTGCATTGAGGTTAAAAGAAACGCTTCCGCCGGAAAAACGGATTCCAAGCTCAATCGGAACATCCGTCAAAACGATGGGCAGCCTGCTGAAGGATCGATCCTTTATGGGGTACGCGTTAACTGTCGGATTTATCCACGGGGGAAGTTTTGCATATGTGTCTGGTACGCCTTTTGTATACCAGGATATCTACGGGGTGTCTCCGCAGGTATTTAGTATTCTTTTTGGCATTAACGGGCTGGCGATTATATCGGGCAGCTTTATCATCGGACGCTTTGGCGGAATCATTCATGAAAAAAGCCTGCTTCGTATAGCGGTCATTACGGCTGTGATTGCGACGGCTGTGCTATTAACCATGACCATGATTCACGGTCCTCTTGCTACATTAGTCATATCCATTTTCATTTACATGATTACGATTGGCATGGTTCTGACCAGCACGTTTACCTTGGCCATGGAAAAGCAGGGGCACCGCGCCGGAAGTGCAAGTGCGCTGCTTGGAATGCTCCCGCTGCTCCTCGGTTCAATCGTGTCACCGCTTGTAGGCATTAATGAGACAACAGCCGTTCCGATGGGAGCCATCATGTTTGTAACAGCTGTCATCGGTTCACTGGCGTTTTTTGGATTAACGAAAGAACGAGTAGGGCAGAATTCATAAAAAAACCTGACATGACGTCAGGTTTTTTGTTTTATTTAGAATAACAACAGCAGGCCTGCAATCGCCGGAGTCAAAAAGATGGCTGATTTCAAAACCACCTTTGGCATGAGGTTGGTGAATTTCGCGCCTACATAGGCACCGCACATTGTCCCGACCAGAACTTTGACAAGCAAAACGTAATCAACAAAACCTTCTGTGATATATCCGATCCCTCCACCTACAGCCAGAGGGATGATCACAAGCATCGTCGTTCCGACAGAATGGCGAATGGACAGATTCAGCATAATCATTAAACCAATTTGAATAAAAGGTGCCGACCCAATGCCGAATGTGCCGGAAAGAACGCCGGCTACAATTCCTAAGATGACCGCTCTCGTATACGTTGAAAGAGTGCTTTGATTCACTTGAGCCTTCTCTTTTAAAATAAATAATCTGATTAAAATGAGAATTGCTGATAAAAATAACATTCCAGCCGTCAAATAATGAAGCAAATCAGCCGGAATAAAAGATGTCAGCTTGGCGCCGAAAAATGAGCCAACCGCAGCAAAGCCTCCGACTATTAAGCCGATTTTCATTTGAATGTTGCCCTCGCGATAGTGGCTGTATGCCCCTGATAAGCTTGTAAAAGCCATGCCGGCAAGCGAAGTGCCTAAAGCCGTATGAATCGGGATATGGAAAAGAAGCGTTAAAAGGGCAATGACAAAGCCGGCTCCACCGGCGCCAATAAAGCCTAAAATAATTCCTAGAAGAAACATAACAAGAATAATGAGCATATTTTTTCCTCCATTGAAAAGATGTAAAAATGTAACCGTGCGCTATTCTGGCGGAGGTATGGTGTCCTATTGACGAAGAAAAACACACCGTTTTTTCAGTTGCCAGTAGTCCGTCGACCGTCGTTCAGCAAACATATCGTACCTCAAATTCTGGGATCTGACAAGGCAGTTTGTTGCTTCCCATTACCATCTGTTATATGATTTTGATGAAGAAAAGCCCTTGAATATATTCAAAAGAGGTATTATATATGGACGATTTTAAATTAGATAAGCCGACTCCCTACTACCTGCAATTTTATAACCAGCTAAAAAAAATGATCTTCAACGGGACTTTTAAGCCTGGGGAACGGATAAACGAAACACAGCTGGCGAAAAGCTTTGGCGTCAGCCGCTCTCCGATAAGGGAAGCCATGCGATTGCTTGAGAAAGATGGTTTGTTAAAAGCGGATGACCGAAATGGGTTTTCGATCACGTCGTTAACGGCAAAAGATGTAGATGAGATTTATAAAATCAGAATTCCGCTGGAGCAGCTGGCAGTCGAATTAGTCATAGACGAAGCGGACGAAGAAGAGCTGACCATACTCGAAAAACAGCTTGAAGAAACAGAGAAAGCGATTCACAACGGCACGGAAGATACGGAAATCATTCGTTTAAACCAAAAATTTCATGAGCTGCTGGTTGATTTCAGCCATAACAGACATTTGAAAAATTTGCTTGAGCATGTAAATGACCTGATTCATTTTTGCAGAATCCTTAATTATACCGGCGACCACCGTGCAGAAACGATACTACGTGAGCACCGCAGGATATTTGAGGAAGTGAAAAAGAAAAACAAAGAAGCAGCCAAACAACATGTGCTAGCTCATTTCAATCATGACTGTGAGCATTTGAAGCATGTGCTTGAGGAAGGAAAAGAGAATTGATTTGTATGATCCGGTACCAAGGGGGAGCAGAACCCTTGGTATTTTTTTATGTATTCACCACATATCTAAGAGGCCCCGTTAATAAGATTTTATGATGGTTTGACTAACGAATAATGGGGGTTAAACATGTTTATCCATATCGTCGGGCCTGGTGATTCTTTGTTTTCGATAGGCAGAAGATACGGTGCTTCTGTTGATCAAATACGGGGTGTGAATGGTTTAGATGAAACGAATATCGTGCCGGGGCAGGCTCTGCTTATCCCTCTTTATGTATATACAGTCCAGCCGGGAGACACGCTTACCGCCATTGCAGCTAAAGCGTTTGTGCCATTAGAGCGACTGCGAGCCGCCAATCCGGGCATCAGCCCAAATGCTTTACAAGCGGGAGCAAAAATAACGATTCCTTCGATCTCAAATTACATTGCGGGGACATTGAGTTTTTACGTGCTCCGAAACCCAGACCTCGATCGGGAATTAATCAATGATTATGCGCCATACTCGTCTTCGATTTCGATTTTCGAATACCATATTGCACCGAACGGCGACATTGCAAACCAATTGAATGATGCGGCTGCTATTGAGACAACATGGCAAAGACGAGTCACGCCGCTGGCAACAATTACGAACCTTACATCAGGAGGCTTCAGTACGGAGATTGTTCACCAAGTGCTAAACAATCCCACAGCGAGAACCAATCTGGTCAACAACATTTATGACTTAGTTTCCACAAGGGGATATGGGGGTGTCACAATCGATTTTGAGCAGGTGAGCGCCGCGGATCGCGATCTTTTCACTGGGTTTTTACGCCAGCTGAGAGATCGACTTCAGGCGGGAGGGTATGTGCTGACGATAGCCGTTCCTGCAAAAACAAGCGATAATATTCCCTGGCTGAGAGGCTACGATTACGGGGGGATAGGAGCGGTTGTCAATTATATGTTTATCATGGCTTATGATTGGCATCATGCCGGAAGTGAGCCGGGTCCTGTAGCGCCGATTACTGAAATAAGGAGAACCATTGAGTTTACGATTGCGCAGGTGCCGAGCAGAAAAATCATTATCGGAGTCCCGCTCTACGGGTACGACTGGATCATCCCGTACCAGCCGGGCACAGTTGCTTCAGCGATTTCAAATCAAAACGCAATCGAAAGAGCGATGAGGTACCAAGCCCCGATACAATATTCAGCCGAATATCAATCACCGTTTTTCCGGTACAGTGATCAGCAGGGGCGGACGCATGAGGTATGGTTTGAGGATGTCAGGAGCATGAGCCGGAAGATGCAGATCGTCCGCGAATACAGATTGCAGGCTATTGGCGCTTGGCAGTTAACGCTGGGCTTTACACCGGGCCCATGGCTTCTGCGGAAATTTTTTACGATCAGAAAAGTATAAAAAAAGACACCAGAGCTTGGGTGTCTTTTTTTTGATTAAGTCCAGAGCAGCAGAATAGTTCATTCATTTGTACCTTGCATGGGTTGTGTTCCCATTTTACGATTAGTAGTAGTCTGATCAAACAAAGAGTCAGAATACGATTTGAGAGGGAGTTGTCTACATGAAGACAGTATTGATTTTGAATTTTCCTGCGGAAGGCCATGTGAATCCTACCTTAGGCATTACAAAAGCGTTTTCCGATAAGGGATATGATGTCCATTATATATCCACTGAAAAATATAAAAAACGATTAGAAGCAGCGGGAGCAACGGTCCATCTTCACCGGGATCTGCTGCGAACGACACCTATTCATGTCGGTTCGCCCAATGGCATTCTTGATTTCTTGAAAATCCATATCAAAACGTCATTGGACATTTTACAGATTGTCAAAGACTTATCTAAGAGCATTCAATTTGATTTTGTTTATTATGATAAATTCGGCGCGGGGGAATTGGTGAGGGATTACTTAGATATTCCAGGGGTCTCTTCATCGGCGTCTTTCTTGTTTGGCGAGGAGCACCTGAAAATCCTGCCGCTGCATCCGGAGTCTGGAGCGCCGCTTGAATTGGATCAAGAGTGCGAAGACCTTTTGGCAAAAATGAAAGAAACGTACGGTGTTGCCCCGAAAAACCTGGTTCAATTCATGAACAATAAAGGGGAATTGAATGTGGTGTATACGAGCCGTTATTTTCAGCCTGAAAGCGATCGTTTCGGGGATGAATATCTGTTTATCGGTCCCAGCTTTCCAAAAAGAGCGGAAAAAACAGATTTCCCGATTGAACAGCTAAAAGATGAGAAGGTCATTTATATTTCAATGGGGACTGTACTGGATCATACAGAGGATTTCTTCAACCTTTGTATTGATGCATTTTCAGGCTTTAATGGAAAAGTCGTCATCGCTGCCGGAGAAAAAGCGGACCTGACCAAATTAAAGCAGGCGTCGGAAAACTTTATCATTGCTCCGTATGTCCCTCAGCTGGAAGTGCTGGAGCAATCGGATGTTTTCATTACACACGGCGGAATGAACAGCGTAAACGAAGGCATTCATTTCAGCGTGCCACTGGTTGTCATGCCTCATGACAAGGATCAGCCGATGGTGGCGCAGTGTCTCTCTGAACTCCATGCAGGCTATGTCATCTCTAAAGATGAAGTCAATGCCCAAATATTAAAACAAGCCGTAGATGAGGTTTTGCGCAACGATCAGTATACGGCAGGCATTAAAAAAATCAATCAAAGCTTCAAAGAATGTATGGACATGGAAGAAGTGATGGAGCGGATTGATGAGTTGATTCGCCAAAAAAACAAATAAGAAAAAGAACTCCCGTACCTTGTACGGGAGTTCTTAATTTAAAACTTGATTTTGATTTTTTGAGCATCGCTGATTTTCTTATGGTTATGGTCAAAGACGTCACTTGTCGTGATTTCGATCCACTTGATCTTTTTTGTTTTCTTCTCAGCATCCGCGGCCTTATCATGAGCATGGCCGCTTGATGCGTTCACAATAAAGCCGAGATTTCCGGACTTTTCGGCGCCGCCTTCCAATTCGCCGTTTAACTCTTCAAGATAAATATCTTTGTTCCAATCAAAGGTTTCACCCGTATTTGTTTTCATCAATGCAATCGGCGCAACATTTACTTTTTTTGAAGAGGTGTTCTTGATATCAACGAAGACCTTAACGAAATCAAACTCTTCATCGTGTGTTAACTCATGAAAGTAATCAATCATGCTGTAGTCCGGGCGCAAGTGGATCAGCTTCATTTCTTCTACCGTTAACTCCACGTCGCCAATCTTATAGGTTTTGTTCACTTGTTTGATATCTTTTAAGACAGCTTTTCCTTTATCATCTGAAAACGTTTGGCCGACCTTAAGCAATGACCGGTCATCAGTTACCTGGGAATTAGGCTGATAATCATCTGTGCTGTCCTTCTGGGATGAAGTGCTTTGCGGCTCAGCTTTTACTGTTTTCTCCCCGCCTGCATGCTGTTTTTCAGTACTGGCGTTTGATGAGCAGCCCGCAAGCATGATAGCAAAAACGAAAATTGAAAGAATTCTTCTCATGATGATTCCTCCATTAAAAAGAGATCCCGTTACTTCATACAAGCAACGGGACACCTTGTATTCTTTTACTTATCGTTAATCTTAATGTTGTATTGTAAAGCCTTGAAGACATTTTTGGCGATTTCTGTATTGTCGATTTGGCCGGCAAATGTCTCACTAGACGGACCGTATGCATAGACGGGAACATCTTCACCGGTATGTCCGCCTGTTGTCCATCCAGTGTGAGAGCGTTTATTAAAAATGTTCTCGATTGCGTTATCGATATCCAGCACTTCCTTCGATTTTGCTGCTTCTTCGACAGATTGAATTTCGGCTTTTGTTAAAGCCAATTTCTTTTGATCGATATAGGTTTTCAACGTTTTTTCAACATCCGCGCCGTCAGCGATCTTTTCTGCCATAAAGTCTGGTGTGCGTTTTGCGGCTTTAATGGGTTCACTGAACCAATTGTAGATGCCGTCCGCACCGATGGAATATCCGCCGGTTGAGTGGTCAGCCGTTGCGACAACCAATGTGTGCTTGTCTTTTTTAGCGAAATCAATAGCCGCCTTATAAGCTTGTTCGAAGTCTTCCATCTCGCTCATGGCGCCGACGATATCATTGTCATGGCCCGCCCAGTCAATTTGGCTGCCTTCCACCATGAGGAAGAATCCGTCTTTATCCTTGTTTAATTTTTTAATGGCTGTGTTTGTCATATCTTTAAGTGATGGAACATCCTTCGTCCGGTCAATCTTTTTAGGCAGGCCGCCGTCAGCGAATAGGCCGAGAACTTGGCTGTCTTTGTTTTTCAGCATGTCCTTGCGGTTATCCACGTAGCTGTATCCCGCTTTTTTGAATTCCTTGATCAAATTACGGTCCTTACGGTCAAAATTGCTCTTTCCTCCGCCTAGAAGGACATCAATTTTGTGCTTGCCGTTGACCATCTCATCAAAATAATCATCCGCAATTGAGTTCATATTTTTTCGGCTGTGGTCGTGTGAACCGAAAGAGGCCGGAGTGGCGTGTGTAATTTCTGAAGTAGCCACAAGTCCTGTTGCTTTTCCTTTTTCTTTCGCAGCTTCAAGCACCGTTTTGGCTTCTGACCCGTCGTTATCCACGGCTATGGCATTATTGTATGTTTTAATTCCCGCAGACATAGCCGTTGCCGCCGCTGCAGAATCTGTTACATTTTGTTCAGGATCATCGGGGTAAGTTGTTTGCTGGCCGACAAGATACTGATCAAAAGCCGTAGGCTCCACAACTTTTGTCTTTTTATTATCCTTTAAGTATCGATAAGCGGACGTATAAGACACACCCATACCATCACCAATCAGAACAATAACATTCTTAATTTCGTCTTGGTTTCCCTTTTTCTTTTCCTGGGCGCTGGCATCAGGCACACTGCCGCTGGCTAAGCTGCTGAACGCAATTGATGATAAAACCGCGATAGGCAGTAATTTCTTCGGGAATTTTTTCAACTGGATAACCTCCTAAATATAGATGAATCACTATGACAACCCAATTATATTTTTAAACTGTTAAGCTAGTATTAATCGATTTTAAAGATTGGATTTACAAGAATAATGAACTGCTATCAAAAGAAGGAAAGAGTGATAGTACTAAAGAAATAAATTGGAGGAATAGATACTGGCCGTGGATAGGCGGACTGAAATCTGCTATAGTCGCATAGAAGCAACCCGCTTACATCTTGAACAATTTTAAGTATTATGTTGGAAAGAGGTATTGTGTAAGCACATGTCTGAGCAATTCATATGGAGTGGCATCATTTTATTTTAGGAGGGAACAACATGGACGTTTTTTCTGAGTATTTAGCGGGGATTGATGACCCGTTCCACCGAGAAAGAACGGAAGAGGTGTTAACTTGGATCAAAGATAAATATCCAAATTTACATACAGAAATAAAATGGAATCAACCGATGTTTACGGATCACGGTACATTTATTATTGGCTTTAGTGTTTCTAAAAAGCATTTAGCTGTCGCTCCTGAAAAAGTAACGATAGCGCACGTAGAGGATGATATTGTGAAGGCCGGATATGACTACACCGAGCAGCTGATACGTATCCCTTGGAATGGTCCAGTTGATTACACGCTACTTGAGAAAATGATTGAGTTTAATATTCAGACAAGGCGAACTGCTCCACTTTTTGGCGGAAATGAAGAAAAAGGCATAACATATGGGCTGTATAAAATATGTTATGCCTTTTCATTTGTCTATTTTTCGTTTTGATCATCTATTGCTGCTTTTCATCAAACAAGGTCTTTTCATTGAGCGTAAGCTGACTCGCAGAATAATGATCACCTTGTTTCCATTTCACTTCAATGGTTATATCATGGCCTTCAAGCTCATGTTCATCTAACCGCTCTAAAAAAGAAACGGACTTTTCTTTTGCGCTTCCATCAGAAAAAGTGCCTCCAGCATAATCATGCATCGGGATTTCCGTGTCAGAACTCAGCAGAACTTCATCATCCTTTTTTACAATCAGTGATTCCAGATAAGTGTTGTCTATTTCAATTGTATCACCGATCCAATAAAGTTTGCCGCTGTATTCATTCGGTGCATCTTCATTTTTTGTGAAAACAGCTTCCCAATTCTGGTCTTTGCTTACTCCCTGCCAATTCGGATACTCCAAACGAACATGATGAATCAGGTGATAGGAAAAAAAGATCAAGCAGAAAGCGATTAATAGGAATGCCGTGAAAATGAGAGGGTATTTATAATGACTGGACATAAAGACTCCTATTCGTTTAATCAATTACCTTCGAAAATAGAATTTCATCCCGAATCAAAATGCCGTTTTCAGCCACCTCGGGAATCTCTGGCTTGAGTCGGCGCGCTTTTTCAACTGCGTTTGGAAACACTGCGGCGAATTGATAGCCTCTCTTTTGATAAAACGCCATCGCATGTACATTATCATTCGTTGTGATAAGCTTTATTCGTTGACAATGTGCATGTTTAGCCTTCTCTTCAACCTGCTGAAGTAAAGCTGTGCCGATTCCTTTATTTTCAATCAAACTATCTAATGAAATAATTTCACAATCTTTCCCATCTATTGTGTATGTAATACAGCCAATGATTTCGCCGCTTTCATTTACTGTGGCAAATCCATCTAATTCATCACACCGAAAAATGCCGCTGGAAATCGCCATCTCGGGTGTACCCCAATGCTTGGCAAAAAAATCGGTCAACATATGTTTCGCTATCTCATTGTTTGGGATGATGATCATCATAACACTCCTCTATTGAAAGATTGCATGTGTACTATCAATATAAACAATATATAACAAAAAAATAGACATTGAGGTGACAGCATGGAAATCAGCGATGTCATTTACGGGCACCACCATATAGACGGAGTGCTGGAAGAGCTTATCAAAAGCGCTCCTGTGCAAAGATTAAAAGGGATCTATCAAGGCGGAGCAAGCTTTTTAGTCAATCGAAGGTGGAATGTGACCCGGTATGAGCACTCCATCGGCGTAATGCTCCTCATCAAAAAGCTCGGAGGAACGATAGAAGAACAGATTGCGGGTCTGCTCCACGACGTATCACACACAGCTTTTTCTCATGTGGTCGACGTTGTCTTTGAAAATCAAGCAGAAGACTATCATGAAAACATCTTTCAACAAGTCATTGTTCACTCTGAAATCCCGGACATTTTACAAAAACACGGCTATCATACTGAAGAACTTTTATCTGACGATTCAAGGTGGACATTGCTCGAACAGCCCGCACCGGAGCTGTGTGCTGATCGGACAGACTATACGCTGCGTGATATGTACCGATATGGACACATTAACCTGCACGAAGCGCAAACCTTTTTGGATCATCTTATTGTGAGAAACGGAAGGATGTTTCCTGATAGTATTGAAGCCGCCGAATGGTTTGTCAGTGTGTACTACAAGGAAGTGATTGATTTCTTTTTGAATCCCGTGAATGTATATGGATATGAATATTTAGCGCGAGCATTGAAGGCAGCGCTGCGGCATGATGTCATATCCGCAGAGGATCTGCTGAAAACGGACCAAGAGGTACTGAACATCCTGCGTGCATCAAAAAATGAAGAAGTCCTGAGCTTGCTTACATCCATTCATCCCGGCATACAAGTAATAGAAGATGACATCCAGTACGATTTCCATCAAAAGAAGAAAATGCGCCTAATCGATCCATCCATTTTTCTTGATGACAAATGGATCAAATCCTCAGATGTTTCTGAAAAGGTGAGGAAAATGGGTGAGGCCGCTTATCAAAAAGCAAAAAAAGGTGTGTATATAAAAATCTTAAATCAGTAATTGCCGCCTGACAGCGGCTTTTTTTATGTTTGGCTTTGCAAACAAAGGGGAATAGGACAAACTGCGGGAACGCATTATGAGAATATCAGCGTATTTACATACCGTTCGGGGGTATAGTATTATCGAGAGGGCATGTTTTCATTGTCTGCGGGCAAAAGTTACAGGAAAAAAATGAAGCAAAGGAGAATGAACATGAAAATCTCTAAAAATGCACTGGGAATTCTGATGTTATCTCTTGTTTTTGTTTTATCAGCATGCGGCAATAACAACAGTACGAAAGAAAGCACACATGACAATCATTCAGACTCCTCAACACATGAAGAGATGGACCATTCCGGATCAGCTGACGTTCCAGAGGGATTACAGGAATCTAAAAATCCGAAATACAAAGTAGGCAGCCAGGTAATCATCAATACTTCCCATATGAAAGGCATGAAAGGTGCTGAAGCTACGGTAACAGGTGCCTATGATACAACTGCGTATGTTGTTTCTTATACTCCGACTAATGGGGGACAGCGTGTGGATCATCACAAATGGGTGATCCAAGAAGAAATCAAAGATGCCGGAGATAAAACGTTACAACCCGGAGATCAGGTGATTTTAGAGGCTTCTCATATGAAAGGCATGAAAGGAGCAACAGCCGAGATCGATTCCGCGGAAAAAACAACTGTATACATGGTTGACTATACATCGACAACAAGCGGCGAAAAAGTGAAAAACCACAAATGGGTCACAGAAGATGAGCTTTCAGCTAAATAATAAAAAATCCTCCTTTTACAAGGAGGATTTTTTTGCTGTTTGAACAGGTCTTGTTAAAGAAATGAAAGCAAACAGGACAGCGATGATCACAATTGACCCGCCGCACCATGCTGTTGACACTACAGTACCCGTCTGATCCAAAACAACACCGCCAATGGCTGAGCCAAGGGCAATTCCGACTTGGAGGGCCGACGTGTTAAAGCTTTGCTGAATGTCAGACGAATCAGGTGCAATTTCAATTAAATAGCTTTGCTGAGCCGGGGCGAGGCTCCAGCTCAGAAGACCCCAAATCACCATGACAGGCAAAAAGAAAATCATAGACGATGTAGACAGCGGCAGTAAGAACATAATGATGGCAAAGGAACCCGTCACCAGCAAAATGCTCTTAAAGGAACCAAGCCGGTCAGATAGCGCTCCTCCGAAAGGGCCTCCGCATACAGCAGATATCCCGAAAAGGAAATAACAAATGCTGACCCAGAAAGAGCTCAGGTGAAGAGTCTCTTCTAAAAACGGTGCAAAGTAAGCGTAAAGCGTGTAGTGGCCAGCTAATGTAAACATCGTGACGAGGTGTGAACTCGCGATTTTCAGATTACCGATCGTCTTGAGCTGTTCCCGGAAAGGAATCATTTTCTCCGCCGGTATTCTTTCAAAGAAAATTGAAATAATCAGCATGGAGATCAGCGCCAACAGGCCGATGCCAAGGAACAAAATCCGCCACCCGAAGGAATCGCTGATTAAGATTCCGAGCGGCACGCCTAATGCGATAGCAGAGCTGAAACCCATAAAAATAATTCCGATTGCGCGGGCTCTGTACTCAGGCGCTACAATTTTCGGGGCAATTGTTAAAGAAAGCACAACAATCAGCCCTGTACTCATTGCTGCCAATACCCTAGATACCATCAATGTGGCGAAATTAGGGCTGAAATAGGCGACAAGATTGCTAAGGAAGAAAACAAATAAAGCAATTAGATATAAGCGCTTCCGCTCAATCTTCGCAGTCAATGCCAAAAGCAGCGGCCCAGATACTGCATATCCCAGTGCAAACACACTGATCAGCTGTCCGGCTGAAACAATGGAAATGTCTAAATCATTTGCGATTTGAGGAAGAATCCCCCCCACAATTAACTCAACCAATCCGACTGCAATCGTAGAAGCTGCAAGCAGGAAAACTTTGAAATTCATAACAAACTCCTTTACTTAAATGTTTTGATAAATAAAAAAAATCCTGATTACAAAAAATGTCATAAACAAATTTTGTAATCAGGATTTTACGGTTCCTGGTAGACACCCTCAAACCATATTATTGAGGTTATACAAGTGATAATAGCTATTTAATTGATTCGTTTCCGTTGATGAGTGTACCACATTATGAATGAATCTTCCATAGAAAAATTTACAAAGTGATGAACCGGACAAGTGTATGATTATATTTATTTTATAAAAGTATAGACATTTAAAAATAAATGACTATAATAATCCATGTAAGCGTTTTAATCTCAAGGGGGGATAGCAGTTGAAAAAAATATTACTCGCGTGCAGCTCAGGAATGTCTACCAGTTTATTGGTGACAAAAATGAAGGAATACGCACAGTCTATCGGTGAGGAAGCAGAGATTTGGGCTGTTGGCCAGGATAAAGCAAAAGAAGACATGAGAAAAGCGGATGCCGTTTTGATCGGTCCGCAAATGAGCTTTCTGAAAAGCGAACTCCAAAAAGAAGCGGATCAATACAACATTCGGGTTGAAGTCATTGACATGATGGCCTACGGAATGGCAGATGGGAAAAAAGCGTATGAGCAGGCATTGTCCTTAATGGAGAATCAATAATGGAACAGGTGAAAATCACGAACTTAACAGACGAACAAATCAGTTTTCAGCTTATCCTGCACAGCGGCAATGCCCGCAGCTGCATCATACAATCACTGCGCGCCTACAAAGAAGGGAACAAGGATGAGGCGGATGCCCTCATTGCCAAGGCTGAGCAGGATTTATCCGCGGCCCATGACATTCACTTTCAAATGATACAGAAGGAATCCGGCGGAGAAGCACAAGCTTTCTCATTGCTGCTTATGCATGCAGAGGATCATCTGATGTCAACATTATCCATGAAAGAATTAGTGAAAGAGATGCTTGATCTTTTTAAAACAAAGAATCTATAAATAATCGGGGTGGATAGGGTGTTCGAGAAAATCAGCCAATTCCTTGTTCCAATTGCAGGGAGGTTAAACAATAACCGTTATTTGCAAGTGCTGCGTGATGCATTTATGCTGGCTTTCCCGCTTACGATATTCGGGTCCATTTTTGTCGTGTTAACGAATTTGCCGTTTCTAAACAAAATCATGAATGCCTCAATGCTTACATCGTTTCAGTCTCATTTCGGCATTGCCTCCACGGCGACTATGGGCATTATGTCTGTCTTTGTTGTGTTCGGGATAGGCTATTACCTGTCAAAAAGCTATCAGGTCGAAGCTGTATTTGGCGGAGCGATCGCTTTGGTTTCCTTTTTGCTCTTAACGCCATTTATCGTTCAGCCGGAAACAGGAGATGCCGTTACAGGGGTTATTCCGGTCGACCGTCTCGGTGCAAAAGGGATGTTTCTTGGGATGATTACGGCATTTCTTTCTGGCGAAATCTACAGAAGAATCGTTCAAAAAAACCTGACAATCAAAATGCCAGCCGGCGTTCCGCCTGCTGTAGCAAAATCATTCGCCGCACTTATTCCGGCTTTTATCACATTGACCGTATTTTTGCTGATTAACGTAATGGTGACTCTGTTTTTTAAAACAAATATGCACGACGTCATTTATCACGCGATTCAGGCTCCGCTTGTCGGACTTGGAAGCGGTATCATCCCAACGCTTATTGCCGTGTTTTTTATTCAAATTCTTTGGTTTTTCGGACTGCATGGACAGATCATTATCAACTCCGTGATGGACCCGATTTGGAATACACTGCAGGTAGAAAACCTTTCTGCTTACACGGCGGGAAAAGAAATCCCTCATATTATTTCAAAACCGTTTATGGAGATTTATACAGTAGGGATGGGCGGAACCGGGATGACGCTTGCGATTGTGTTTACCATTCTCATATTCATGAAAAGCAGGCAGATGAAGCAAGTATCAAAACTTGGCCTCGCTCCCGGTATTTTTAACGTAAACGAACCGATTATCTTCGGGCTTCCGATTGTCATGAATCCGATCATTATTGTGCCTTGGGTGCTGGCACCGATGGTTGTTACGCTCGTCACCTATCTGGCTATGTCAGCCGGGCTCGTTCCGCCTCCGACTGGTGTGACGGTGCCGTGGACGGTTCCATTGTTCATTAATGGCATCATGGCGACGAACTCAATCATGGGGGGCGTGATGCAGCTTATCAATCTGCTGATTGTCTTCGTGATCTGGTTTCCGTTCCTAAAAGCAATGGATAAATTAAATCTGGCAAAAGAAAAAGAACAGGCTGTGCAGGAGACAGCTGCTCAGCAAAATGATAACAGCATAAAAATGTGACATAAGGGGAGAGAGACTTGGCACAAACAGAACAATATCGTTTTCCAAAGGATTTTTGGTGGGGATCATCCGCTTCAGCAACACAAACGGAGGGTGCCGCCGACAGAGACGGAAAAGGCCAGAATATATGGGATTATTGGTTTGAAAAAGAACCGCATCGTTTTTTTGATCATGTCGGCCCCGCAGACACATCCCAATTTTACGACAACTATAAAGAAGATATCAGGCTGATGAAGGAGCTTGGCCACAACTCGTTCCGGATGTCGATTTCCTGGTCACGTTTAATACCAAACGGAACGGGCGAGATCAACGATAAAGCCGCAAATTTCTATAACAATGTCATTGATGAGTTGATCGCTAACGGAATTGAACCTTTTGTCAATTTGTTTCATTTCGATATGCCGATGGCGCTTCAAAAAATCGGTGGCTGGGTCAATAGAGAGACGGTTGACGCGTATGAAAACTATGCAAGAACTTGCTTCCGTTTGTTTGGCGGCCGGGTGAAAAAATGGTTCACGCATAATGAACCAATCGTTCCCGTAGAAGGCGGATACCTATATGATTTTCATTATCCAAACAAGGTCGATTTTAAAGAGGCCGTCCAGGTTGGATTTCATACGATGCTATCAAGTGCCCGTGCCATTCAGGCTTACAGGGAGATGAAGCAGGACGGAAAAATCGGTATCATCTTAAATTTGACCCCTTCATACCCGAGAAGCAGCCATCCGGCGGATGTGAAAGCCGGGGAAATCGCAGACGCGTTTTTTAACAGATCTTTTTTAGACCCATCTGTCAAAGGCGAATTTCCCAAAGAGCTGGTTGACATTTTGAAGCATGAAGGCTTTATGCCAGATTACAACGCTGAAGATCTTGACATCATCAAAAAGAACACGGTTGACCTGTTGGGAGTGAATTATTACCAGCCGAGACGTGTGAAAGCGAAAGAACATCTTCCGAATCCCGACGCTCCTTTTTTGCCGGACAGGTATTTTGATCCCTACGTCATGCCGGGCCGCAAAATGAATCCGCATCGCGGCTGGGAGATCTATGAAAAAGGCGTTTATGATATTTTGATCAATTTAAAAGAAAACTACGGCAACATCGAGTGTTTTATCTCTGAAAACGGTATGGGGGTTGAAGGTGAAGAGCGATTCAGGGATGAACAAGGCATCATTCAAGATGATTACCGGATTGAATTTATAAAAGAGCACCTCAAATGGATTCACCGCGCCATACAGGAAGGCTCGAACGTAAAAGGCTATCACTTATGGACGTTCATGGACAACTGGTCTTGGACAAATGCCTATAAAAACCGATACGGATTTGTATCAGTCAATCTTGAGAAAGACGGAGAAAGAACCGTCAAAAAGAGCGGAAAATGGTTCAAAGAGGTTGCTGAGCATAGCGGTTTCTAGATTTTCCTAAAGGTCAAGATCTTCCGGCAATCATCATAACGAATAGAGATGACGAAAATCCGCAACATTGATGAAATAGGGAAAAGAACTTATGATATCCGTAAAAGCTTATGTGATATCAAACTCTAACAGCTGCCGGAGGATACCAATGAATAAATACGAAATCATTGCAAATGAAATGAGAAATAGAATTAAAAATAACGTATATCCGATCGATCAGCCCATTCCTGATGAAGTATCTCTTGCAAAAGAATTTAACTCAAGCCGCATGACGATGAAGAGAGCCTTGGATAATTTAGTTGCCGAGGGTCTGCTGTTTAGAAAACGAGGCCATGGCACGTTTATTATTCAATCTGCAATACAGGATGACCATGTCCATGTAGTCAGCAATGAGATTCTCGGATTGACCAACTTGCTGAAAGATAAAAAAATCAAAAGCAAGGTCATTCAGTTTGAAGTGCAATTTCCCACTGAGGAAGTGGCCGCCCATTTGTCTATTGATCAGAAAACACCGGTTTATTATGTCGTTCGGCTGCGAATTGTAGAAGGTGAACCCTATGTATTGGAAAAAACATATATGCCGACTCATTTAATACCGGGCATTAATGACGATGTCCTTCATGATTCGATCTACAATCATATTACAAACGTGCTGCAGCTCAAAATCGCCGGCTCACATCGGAAAATCAGAGCCTGCAAATCTGATCATATTGACCAGCAGCATCTGGGCTGTAAAAAGGATGATCCAATTCTTGAAGTTGAACATGTGGGCTTCTTAGATAACGGCATTCCATTTGAATATTCCTTTTCACGTCATCGGCATGACAAGTTTGTTGTGACTTCTGTAAACATACGGCGCTGATTGCGGAGACAACAAGGAGGCCATCTGCATGCTTGGCGGTATTGAAGCAGGCGGCACAAAGATTGTTTGTGCTGTCGGTAAAGAAGATGGAACAATCATTGACCGAATAGAATTCCCCACAAAGATGCCGGATGAAACGATAGAGAAAGTAATTCAATATTTTCGCCAATTTTCATTACAGGCAATCGGCATCGGCTCCTTTGGTCCCGTTGATAACGATAAAACCAGTCAAACATACGGTACCATTACGGCCACGCCGAAAGCGGGCTGGAGACACTACCCCTTTTTGCAAACCGTTAAGAACGAAATGAAAATCCCAGTCGGATTTAGTACAGATGTCAACGCTGCGGCGCTGGGTGAATTCATTTTCGGTGAAGCGAAGGGTATTGACAGCTGCCTGTATATAACGATTGGCACTGGCATCGGAGCGGGGGCTATTGTAGAGGGGAGGCTCCTTCAGGGGCTGTCACACCCAGAGATGGGCCATATTTATATCCGGAGGCACCCGGATGACGTATACCAAGGGAAGTGCCCTTATCATGGAGATTGTTTTGAAGGCTTAGCTTCAGGCCCCGCTATCGAAGCCCGCTGGGGAAAAAAAGCCGCGGATTTATCAGATATAGCCCAAGTCTGGGAACTGGAAGGGTACTATATTGCCCAAGCGCTGGCTCAGTATATTTTGATCCTTGCCCCTAAAAAAATCATTCTTGGCGGCGGCGTCATGCAACAGAAACAAGTGTTTTCTTATATCTATCAATATGTACCGAAAATCATGAACAGCTACTTAGATTTTTCTGAATTGTCAGATTGTATAAGTAATTATATTGTACCTCCACGTTTAGGCAGTAACGCCGGAATCATCGGCACGCTAGTTTTGGCGCACCAGGCCTTACAAGCAGAGGCAGCATCCGGGGAGGTGCGATCATGACGCATCCTTTATTTTTAGAGCCTGTCTTTAAAGAAAGACTATGGGGAGGGACGAAGCTTCGTGACGCTTTTGGCTACGCAATACCCTCACAAAAAACAGGTGAGTGCTGGGCCGTTTCTGCCCATGCCCATGGCCCGTCGGCTGTAAAGAACGGCCCGCTGGCAGGAAAGACACTAGATCAAGTATGGCTAGATCATCCAGAGATTTTCGGTTTTCCAGATAGGAAGGTGTTTCCGCTGCTGGTAAAGCTGCTGGACGCCAATATGGATCTCTCAGTGCAAGTCCATCCTGATGATGATTATGCAAAACTGCACGAAAATGGCGACCTTGGTAAAACGGAGTGCTGGTATATCATTGATTGCAAAGATGACGCCGAACTAATTTTGGGACATCATGCAAGCACAAAGGAAGAGTTCAAACAACGAATAGAAAGCGGTGATTGGAACGGGCTGCTGAGGCGAATCAAAATCAAGCCCGGAGATTTCTTTTATGTGCCAAGCGGTACACTCCATGCTTTATGTGAGGGAACCCTTGTCCTTGAAATCCAGCAAAACTCTGATACAACGTATCGCGTATACGATTATGACCGCTGTAATGACCAGGGCCAAAAAAGAACTCTTCATATAGAAAAAGCCATGGAAGTCATAACGATACCGCATATCGATAAAGTGCATACACCGGAAGTGAAAGAAGTTGGTAACGCCGAGATCACTGTTTATGTGCAATCAGATTATTTCTCAGTGTACAAATGGAAGATTAGCGGCCGAACTGCTTTTCCTTCATATCAAACCTATTTGCTGGGGAGTGTTCTGAGCGGATCAGGACGAATCATAAATAATGGTAGTCAGTATGAATGCAATGCAGGCTCACACTTTGTCTTGCCTGCGCATTTTGGCGAGTTTTCAATAGAAGGAACATGTGAATTCATGATATCTCATCCTTAATGAATGGGGGAGTTGCATTTGTTTAAGAAACATACGATCTCTTTGCTCATTTTATTTTTACTTGCGTCTGCTGTTTTAGCAAAACCAATTGAAGCGCATACTGTGTCGCCTGTGAATCCTAATGCACAGCAGACAACAAAAGCAGTGATGAACTGGCTTGCGCACCTGCCGAACCGAACGGAAAACAGAGTCCTTTCCGGAGCGTTCGGAGGTTACAGTCATGACACATTTTCTATGGCTGAGGCTGATAGAATCCGAAGCGCCACCGGGCAATCGCCTGCTATTTACGGCTGCGATTATGCCAGAGGATGGCTTGAAACAGCAAATATTGAAGATTCAATAGATGTAAGCTGCAACAGCGATTTAATGTCGTATTGGAAAAATGGTGGAATCCCTCAAATCAGCTTGCACCTGGCGAATCCTGCTTTTCAGTCAGGGCATTTTAAAACACCGATTACAAACGATCAGTATAAAAAAATACTAGATTCTTCAACAGCAGAAGGGAAGCGGCTGAATGCCATGCTCAGCAAAATTGCTGACGGACTTCAAGAGCTGGAGAACCAAGGTGTGCCTGTTTTGTTCAGGCCGCTGCATGAAATGAACGGTGAATGGTTTTGGTGGGGACTCACATCATATAACCAAAAGGATAATGAAAGAATCTCTTTATATAAACAGCTCTACAAGAAAATCTATCATTATATGACCGACACAAGAGGACTTGATCATTTGATTTGGGTTTACTCTCCCGACGCCAACCGAGATTTTAAAACTGATTTTTACCCGGGCGAGTCTTACGTGGATATTGTCGGATTAGATGCGTATTTTCAAGATGCCTACTCGATCAATGGATACGATCAGCTAACAGCGCTTAATAAACCTTTTGCTTTTACAGAAGTCGGCCCGCAAACAGCAAACGGCAGCTTTGATTACAGCCTATTTATCAATGCTATAAAACAAAAATATCCTAAAACCATTTACTTTCTGGCATGGAATGATGAATGGAGCCCAGCAGTAAACAAGGGTGCTTCAGCTTTATATCATGACAGCTGGACACTCAACAAGGGAGAAATATGGAATGGTGATTCTTTAACGCCAATCGTTGAGTGAATCCGTAATGTCACAATTAAGAAGGTGCTCAAGAAGTTTCTTGAGCACCTTCCCACTGGATTAAGCATTCATATCGCCTAACCCAGGACTGTGTTCATTTGGTATTTCAGGAAGCACTGGTACGGGAAAGCCTGCCGGAGGATCTATTACTTGTAACTCTCCGCCATTTCGGCTTGGAGATTTCCCTTGATAGATTTCACTGATTCTCGTTTCATCCAACCTAAAGTTAAACTGTGCATTATGGTAGCCTAATTCGACATACTTTCTGCACTCAGGATATTTATTAATGTCATAATTCGGCACAGGGAGCAGCTTCGCCCATTCAACGCCCAATGTCTCGAGCGCTTTCGCGAATGCATTCTGGTGAGCATTGTCGCGTACAATCAGAAAAGCAAGTGTTTCTCGGAACGTCTGATTAGAGCTCATTTCATAAATTCTTGTTTTTTGCAGCACACCTGTCGACTCAAGAAGCAGGTTATCCAGCAGGTCAGTAATTAAGTTTCCGTGGTTATACACCCACGACCCGTTCCACGGATTGCCCCCTGCATCAACAGGAAGGGAACTTTGCGCTCCAATAATATAATGATGAGGATTAGCATGTTTAACCGCTTCATCAAGTGGCGCTTGATCTGTACCTTGACTGCCGACACCTTCACCGCCTGATTCATCTAATAAAGCATTGATTGTGTTTTGAACCAGTTCAACGTGGGCAATCTCCTCTAAAAAAATGCCGCGAAGCAGATCGCGATACTGTTTCTGCTTTCCTCTGAAATTAGAGCTTTGGAAAAAAAACTGCATCATTGTACGCATTTCTCCGTAATGACCGCCTAATATCTCCTGCAGGACCTTAGCAGCTGCCGGGTCTGGCTTGTCCGGTTTAATGATATTAATCAGTTCCTCTTTGTAGTAATACATAACACGCCTCATTTCTTCTTAAGAGATTTTCTTATATTATTTGTAAGATGAGATAAAATATATACATGATAAGCATGGGAAGGCGTGAAAGAAGAAAATAAAAAAATACAGGAAAAGTGTTGACCAAATAAAACAGGCATGGTATATTATTAAACGTCGCTGATGAACAGCGTGAAACAAAACAGAAAAACAAAAAAGTTTTTCTAAGGTGTTTACAAGATTTCGAAAATGTGTATAATAAGAAAAGTCGAATTGAAAAAGATTCGAAAAACATTTTTAAAAAACTTCTTGACTTCAACATCAATTGATAGTATGATAGTTAAGTCGCTTGATAAGCGCCCGTAGCTCAATTGGATAGAGCGTTTGACTACGGATCAAAAGGTTAGGGGTTCGACTCCTCTCGGGCGCGCCA
>NZ_JBVFMU010000008.1:0-59806 GCF_055486415.1 Bacillus sp. 9.4
GCGATAGCGAAGAGGTCACACCCGTTCCCATACCGAACACGGAAGTTAAGCTCTTCAGCGCCGATGGTAGTCGGGGGTTTCCCCCTGTGAGAGTAGGACGCCGCCAAGCAAGCTTAAACCCAGCTCATTGAGCTGGGTTTTTTTGTATTTTGGTTTATTGGTATCATAAAATTCCACTTAACTGTATAATATAATAACTTTATACCGAATTTTAAATCAGCAATCAGGTTTTGTGGACCGGGAAAATGGAAATAATAAAGGATAGAGCGAGAAAGTTGAAAATTCTCGAGAAACGGCTTATAGTAAGATTATAGTCAAATATAGTCAAAGTCAGTAAAGGAGGGGGTTGAGTGGGACATAATATTTCTGACATCATTGAACAATATTTAAAACGAGTGTTAGATCAAAATGGCAAGGAAATTTTAGAGATTAAACGAAGTGAAATTGCAGATAAATTTCAATGCGTTCCTTCCCAAATAAATTATGTCATCAACACCAGATTTACAAGCGAAAGAGGATATATTGTTGAGAGCAAACGCGGGGGCGGCGGTTACATCAGAATCATTAAAATTAAAATGAACAATGAAGTTGTCCTGATCAATAATATAATTTCTCAAATTAATACCCATTTGTCTCAAGCAGCCTCTGATGACATTATTTTAAGGCTATTAGAAGACAAGGTAATTTCAGAAAGAGAAGCAAAAATGATGGTCAGCGTAATGGACCGCTCAGTTTTACACATTGACTTACCTGAACGTGATGAATTAAGAGCGAGAATGATGAAGGCAATGCTGACTTCTTTAAAATTAAAATAAGCGGGTGAAAAGATTGATTTGTCAAGAGTGCCACGAGAGACCAGCCACTTTTCACTTTACAAAGGTTGTTAACGGAGAAAAAATAGAAGTTCATATTTGTGAACAATGTGCCAAAGAAAATAGTGATTCATATGGTATAAGTGCAAATCAGGGTTTCTCTATTCATAATTTACTTTCGGGTTTACTGAACATGGATTCTTCATTTCAAAATGCAGGAACTCAAATGTTCAGTCACTCGGAGCAAATATCTGCTTGTCCGAAATGCGGAATGACTTTTCAGCAATTCAGAAAAATTGGCCGTTTTGGATGTTCTGAATGTTACAAAACATTTCATAGCAACATTACACCAATCCTACGTAAAGTGCACAGCGGAAACACTGTGCATGCAGGTAAGATACCGAAACGAATAGGCGGCAATCTTCATGTCAGACGGCAGATTGATATGCTAAAAAAGGAATTAGAATCCTTAATCCATCAAGAAGAATTTGAAAATGCAGCTCATGTAAGAGATCAAATTCGTTCATTAGAACAATCACTCAAAAGTACAGATAGTGAGGAGGAACAGGAGTAATGTCGCTAAAGCATTTTATTCAGGACGCACTAAGCAGTTGGATGAAGCAGAAAGGACCTGAAAGTGACATTGTACTCAGCAGCCGCATACGTTTAGCAAGGAACTTTGAGCATATTCGGTTCCCTACGCGGTATTCCAATGAAGAAGCCTCATCCATCATACAGCAATTTGAAGATCAGTTTTCAGAGCAAGAAATTCCCGGAATCGGCAAATTTGTTTTGATTAGAATGAATGATGCACAGCCTTTAGAAAAACGTGTACTTGTTGAAAAACATCTAATCAGTCCTAATCTGACAGAGTCTCCTTTTGGCGGCTGTTTGCTTTCTGAAAATGAGGAAGTAAGCGTCATGTTAAATGAAGAGGACCATATTAGAATTCAGTGTCTTTTCCCTGGATTTCAGCTTTTAGAAGCAATGAAAGCCGCAAACCAGGTCGACGACTGGATTGAAGAAAAAGTTGATTATGCATTCAATGAGCAAAGAGGATACTTAACCAGCTGTCCTACAAACGTAGGTACAGGTTTAAGGGCTTCGGTCATGATGCATCTGCCGGCACTGGTTTTAACTAGGCAAATAAATCGAATTATACCGGCAATTAATCAATTAGGCTTAGTTGTTAGAGGAATTTATGGGGAAGGCAGCGAAGCAGTAGGGAATATCTTTCAAATTTCAAATCAGATCACGCTTGGTAAGTCAGAGCAGGATATTGTAGAGGATCTTAACAGTGTTGCTGCTCAGTTGATTGAACAAGAACGATCTGCCCGAGAAGCGATTTATCAAACTTCTAAAATCGAACTTGAGGATCGGGTATATCGGTCTTATGGGGTCTTGTCTAATTGCCGGATGATAGAATCGAAAGAAACTGCAAAGTGCCTTTCAGATGTACGGTTAGGCATAGACCTAGGCATTATAAAAGGACTTTCAAGCAACATACTTAACGAACTTATGATTTTGACGCAGCCAGGATTTTTACAGCAATACTCGGGAGGCGCTTTGCGTCCGAACGAAAGGGACATTCGAAGAGCGGCTCTCATCAGAGAACGGCTTCACTTAGAAATGAATGGGAAAAGACAGGAGGATGAATCGATATGATGTTTGGAAGATTTACAGAACGAGCTCAAAAAGTACTGGCGCTAGCACAGGAAGAAGCACTTCGGTTAGGTCATAATAACATTGGCACTGAGCATATTTTATTAGGACTGGTAAGAGAAGGAGAGGGCATTGCTGCTAAAGCTCTTCAAGCGCTTGGACTCGGTTCAGATAAAATTCAGAAAGAAGTAGAAAGTTTGATCGGGCGCGGGCAGGAAATGTCTCAAACGATTCATTATACTCCTAGAGCTAAAAAAGTCATTGAGCTTTCAATGGATGAGGCAAGAAAACTCGGTCATTCTTATGTCGGAACAGAACATATTCTTCTTGGTCTGATTCGTGAAGGAGAAGGTGTTGCTGCGAGAGTTCTGAATAATCTCGGTGTCAGCTTAAATAAAGCAAGACAGCAGGTGCTCCAGCTTCTAGGAAGTAATGAAACAGGATCATCAGCGGCAGGAACAAACAGCAATGCGAATACGCCTACGCTTGACAGCTTGGCAAGAGACTTAACTGCTATTGCGAAGGAAGACAGCCTTGACCCTGTAATCGGCAGAAGCAAGGAGATCCAGCGTGTCATTGAAGTATTAAGCCGCAGAACGAAAAACAACCCTGTTCTCATTGGGGAACCAGGTGTAGGTAAAACGGCTATCGCAGAAGGTTTGGCACAGCAAATTATCAATAATGAAGTACCCGAAATTTTGCGTGACAAACGCGTGATGACATTAGACATGGGCACAGTTGTTGCCGGCACAAAATACCGCGGAGAATTTGAGGATCGCCTGAAGAAGGTCATGGATGAAATTCGCCAGGCAGGAAATATCATTCTATTCATCGATGAGCTCCATACATTAATCGGGGCAGGCGGAGCAGAAGGTGCTATTGATGCATCTAATATTTTAAAACCTTCACTTGCTCGTGGCGAACTCCAATGTATTGGTGCAACGACTCTTGATGAGTACCGTAAATATATTGAAAAAGATGCAGCACTGGAACGCCGTTTTCAGCCGATTCAGGTTGATCAGCCATCTGTAGATGAAAGTATTCAAATTTTACAAGGTCTGCGTGACAGATACGAAGCCCACCACCGCGTTTCTATCACTGATGATGCCATTGAAGCTGCGGTTAAGCTTTCTGACAGATATATTTCTGACCGCTTCCTTCCGGATAAAGCAATTGACTTGATCGATGAAGCAGGTTCAAAGGTGAGACTGCGCTCATTTACAACGCCTCCTAACTTAAAAGAGCTTGAGCAGAAGCTTGATGAGGTTCGTAAAGAGAAGGATGCGGCAGTGCAAAGCCAAGAGTTTGAAAAAGCTGCTTCCTTGCGTGATACTGAACAGCGCCTGCGCGAGCAAGTAGAGGATACGAAGAAATCATGGAAAGAGAAGCAAGGGCAGGAAAACTCAGAGGTTACTGTGGATGATATTGCGATGGTTGTATCCAGCTGGACCGGTGTGCCTGTATCTAAAATCGCCCAAACTGAAACTGATAAGCTTCTCAATATGGAAAACATTCTTCATTCCCGCGTCATCGGCCAGGATGAGGCAGTTGTAGCTGTTGCAAAAGCCGTTAGACGTGCGAGAGCAGGGTTGAAAGATCCTAAACGCCCAATCGGCTCATTCATTTTCTTAGGCCCTACAGGTGTAGGTAAAACAGAGCTTGCACGAGCACTCGCTGAATCCATTTTTGGCGATGAAGAATCCATGATCAGAATTGATATGTCTGAATACATGGAAAAACACTCAACTTCAAGACTTGTTGGTTCACCTCCGGGATATGTGGGATATGATGAAGGCGGTCAATTGACAGAGAAAGTCAGAAGAAAACCTTACTCTGTCGTGCTTCTTGATGAGATCGAGAAAGCGCACCCTGATGTCTTCAATATCCTTCTGCAAGTTCTTGAAGACGGGCGTTTGACTGATTCTAAAGGACGCACAGTCGATTTCCGCAATACCATTCTGATCATGACATCAAACGTTGGAGCAAGTGAGCTGAAACGCAATAAATATGTCGGCTTTAACGTTCAGGATGAAACTCAAAATCATAAAGACATGAAAGATAAAGTGATGGGTGAATTGAAACGAGCGTTCAGACCTGAGTTCATCAACCGTATTGATGAAATCATTGTCTTCCATTCACTTGAGAAAAAACATCTTACTGAAATTGTGTCATTAATGTCTGATCAATTAACGAAACGCCTGAAAGAACAAGATCTTTCTATCGAATTGACAGATGCTGCAAAAGCGAAAGTCGCGGAAGAGGGCGTTGACCTGGAATACGGTGCCCGTCCGTTAAGAAGAGCGATCCAAAAACATGTCGAGGATCGTTTATCTGAAGAACTCCTCAGAGGAAATATTCATAAAGGACAGCATATTGTTCTTGATGTAGAAGATGGCGAATTTGTCGTAAAAACGACTGCTAAAACGAATTAATATAGAAGACGGAAATGAGGCATACAGCATGTAAGTGTATGCCTCACTTTCATATCAAGAAATAGAACAAGGGAGAGGTCTTACACTATATATGGCTAAAACAAAATCGAAATTCATCTGCCAATCCTGCGGCTACGAGTCTCCAAAATGGATGGGGAAATGTCCGGGCTGCGGTGCTTGGAATACAATGGTGGAAGAAATGATTAAAAAAGCACCGGCCAATCGGAGAGCGGCTTTTTCTCATTCTGTTCAAACTGTACAGAAACCTTCACCTATTACATCAATCGAAACATCAGAAGAACCCCGCGTCAAAACCCAGCTTGGCGAGTTTAACAGAGTACTCGGCGGAGGTGTCGTTAAAGGCTCCCTCGTTTTAATTGGCGGTGATCCTGGTATCGGAAAGTCAACGCTATTACTGCAGGTTTCCGCTCAATTATCAGGCTCATCAAACAGTGTCCTGTATATTTCGGGAGAAGAATCTGTAAAGCAAACGAAGCTGCGAGCAGACCGTCTCGGCATTAATAATCCGTCACTGCATGTTTTATCTGAAACCGATATGGAGTATATTTCGTCTGCTATACAAGAGATGAATCCAGCGTTTGTCGTTGTTGACTCTATTCAAACGGTTTACCAAAGCGATATTACATCGGCTCCAGGCAGTGTGTCGCAGGTCAGAGAGTGTACCGCTGAGCTGATGAAAATTGCAAAAACAAAAGGTATTCCGATTTTTATCGTAGGGCACGTGACGAAAGAAGGGTCTATTGCAGGTCCGAGACTGTTGGAGCATATGGTTGACACTGTTTTATATTTTGAAGGAGAACGCCACCATACTTTCCGTATTTTGCGGGCTGTAAAAAACCGTTTCGGATCTACAAACGAAATGGGCATTTTCGAAATGCGGGAAGAGGGGCTCACTGAGGTTTTGAATCCTTCGGAAATTTTCTTAGAAGAACGCTCTGCTGGTTCCGCAGGCTCGAGTATCACTGCCTCTATGGAGGGCACTAGACCGATTCTCGTTGAAATTCAGGCGCTCATCTCGCCAACAAGCTTTGGCAACCCAAGGCGTATGGCAACGGGAATAGACCATAACAGGGTCTCTCTGTTAATGGCTGTGTTAGAAAAAAGAGTTGGACTGCTGCTGCAAAATCAGGATGCTTATTTGAAAGTGGCTGGCGGCGTTAAGCTTGATGAACCGGCAATTGATCTTGCCATTGCGATTAGTATCGCATCAAGCTTTAGAGACACACCTCCAAATCCTGCAGATTGTTTTATTGGAGAAGTGGGATTAACCGGAGAAGTCCGGCGGGTTTCAAGAATTGAACAGCGTGTGAAAGAAGCGGCAAAGCTTGGTTTTAAACGCATGATCATACCCGCGGCAAATCTGGATGGATGGACAAAACCAAAAGGGATTGAGGTTATCGGAGTAGCAAATGTTGCAGAAGCGCTTCGTACTTCATTAGGAGGATAATAGATGGAAAAAGAGAAAAAAGGGGCGAAACACGAGTTAGACCTGTCATCTATATTGCAGTTTGTTGCTCCGGGTACACCGCTCAGAGCGGGGATGGAAAACGTCTTGAGAGCAAATACAGGCGGTCTGATTGTTGTTGGATATAATGATAAAGTAAAAGAAGTAGTGGACGGCGGCTTTCACATAAACACGGCTTTTTCTCCGGCGCATTTATATGAGCTGGCTAAAATGGATGGAGCGATCATTTTAAGTGATTCTGGTCAAAAGATCCTCTACGCGAATACTCAGCTGATGCCGGATGCCACAATTTCTTCATCAGAAACAGGAATGCGGCACAGAACTGCCGAAAGAGTAGCTAAGCAAACTGGCTGTCTTGTAATCGCTATTTCTGAAAGAAGAAATGTCATAACGTTATATCAGGAAAACATGAAGTATACACTAAAAGACATAGGATTTATTTTAACCAAGGCGAACCAAGCCATTCAAACACTTGAAAAATATAAGACAATCCTCGATAAAACGATTAATGCACTGAACGCGTTAGAGTTTGAGGAACTTGTTACCTTCAGTGATGTCTTGTCTGTCATGCATCGTTATGAAATGGTACTGAGAATCAAAAACGAAATTAATATGTATATCAAAGAGCTGGGGACAGAAGGGCATCTGATCAAACTGCAAGTCATTGAATTGATTACGGATATGGAAGAAGAGGCCGCTTTATTTATTAAGGACTATGTAAAAGAAAAGATTAAAGATCCGTTTGTTCTCTTGAAGGAGCTGCAGGATATGTCCAGTTATGATCTGCTGGATGATTCCATTGTGTATAAGCTTCTCGGTTACCCTGCTTCTACTAATCTTGATGATTATGTATTGCCGAGAGGATACAGGCTGTTAAATAAGATACCGCGTCTTCCGATGCCGATTGTTGAAAATGTTGTAGAAGCATTTGGAGTCCTACCAAGGATTATTGAGGCGAGTGCAGAAGAATTAGATGAAGTAGAGGGAATCGGTGAAGTACGAGCCCAAAAAATCAAAAAAGGATTAAAACGCCTGCAAGAGAAGCATTATTTAGACAGACAACTGTGATTTCGGTTAAAACCTTATGAATACGGGTATATTAATGTTGGTTTTTGTTTATTCTGATATTCGTAGGATGCATAAGACTTTGTGAAATTAAAATGTTAAAAAAGGAGGTGGGGGTATGTTAAAACGAATAGTTCAGGCGTTCTTCATTATTTTTGGCGGCGTTGTTGGTATATTTTTGATACCTGAATTGTTTGTACTGTTAAATATACAGGACATACCTTTAATAACAAACGCATATACGTCTGCGGCAATAGGAGCAATTATCTTTTTTCTCATCAGTATATGGGGTACAGAATACGTTGTGAACTGGGTGAAGTGGATAGAGGATTCATTGTTAAAAGCGCCGGTTCCAGATTTGTTATTTGGAAGTCTTGGCTTAGTTTTTGGACTTATAATTGCTTATCTTATCGTAAATGTTATTCCTTTAGACAATATACCTTACCGCATATTCAGCACAATAATTCCTGTATTTTTGGCTTTCTTCCTCGGTTATCTCGGCTTCCAGGTGGGCTTTAAGAAAAAGGATGAATTGATCAGCCTGTTTTCCATTTCCGCCAGAATGCAAAAGAAAAAAGGAACAGCTGATGAAGAACATGAGGTTCAAGACAAGAAGCTGAAAATTTTGGACACTAGTGTTATTATTGATGGGAGAATAGCAGATATTTGTCAGACTGGTTTTTTAGAGGGAGTTATCGTGATTCCGCAGTTTGTCCTTGAGGAATTGCAGCATATTGCAGACTCTTCAGATGTTTTAAAACGAAACAGAGGACGCCGCGGTCTTGATATCCTGAACCGCATTCAGAAAGAATTAGACATTGAAGTTGAAATTTACGAAGGCGACTTTGAAGATATTCAGGAGGTTGACAGCAAGCTCGTCAAACTTGCTAAGCTGACATCCGGGGTCGTTGTGACGAATGATTTTAATTTAAATAAAGTGTGCGAGCTTCAGAAGGTAGCAGTATTAAACATTAATGACCTTGCCAATGCGGTCAAGCCTGTTGTGCTTCCTGGCGAGGAAATGAATGTTCAGGTCATTAAGGACGGGAAAGAGCATAATCAGGGAGTTGCCTACTTGGATGACGGTACGATGATTGTCGTTGAAGAAGGACGAAATTATATCGGCAAGCATATTGATGTACTCGTCACAAGTGTGCTGCAGACAGCAGCGGGACGAATGATTTTTGCGAAGCCTAAGCTGTTGGAGAAGGCGCTGTAAAGGGAGAAGAAACAATGAGTTATGATGTGGTGATTCCTGCAGCCGGACAGGGAAAGCGGATGAAGGCAGGGAGAAATAAACTGTTCATTGAGCTGAAAGGAGACCCGGTGATCATACACACGTTAAGAGTGTTTGACAGCCACCGGCAGTGCGATAAAATCATTTTGGTGATTAACGAGCAGGAGCGGGAGCACTTTCAGCAATTGCTGTGCGATTACCCGTTTCAAACTTCAATTGAGCTTGTTGCAGGCGGAGAAGAGCGTCAGCACAGTGTGTATAAGGGGCTGAAAGCCGTAAAGCAGGAAAAGATTGTCCTTGTACATGACGGTGCCCGCCCATTTATAAAACATGAACAAATTGACGAACTGATCGCAGAGGCGGAACAGACAGGAGCGGCCATCCTTGCTGTTCCGGTAAAAGATACGATTAAACGCGTTCAAGATTTACAAGTCAGTGAGACGATTGAACGTTCAAGCTTGTGGGCTGTCCAAACGCCACAAGCTTTTCGTCTTTCTTTATTGATGAAGGCTCACGCTGAGGCCGAGCGCAAGGGATTTTTAGGGACGGATGACGCCAGCCTCGTTGAACAGATGGAGGGCGGTTCGGTCCGTGTTGTAGAAGGCAGCTATACAAATATTAAGCTGACGACGCCAGACGATTTGACGTCAGCTGAAGCTATCATGGAATCAGAAAGTGGGAATAAACATGTTTAGAATTGGACAAGGATTTGATGTGCATCAATTAGTGGAGGGCCGTCCTCTCATTATTGGCGGAATTGAAATCCCGTACGAAAAAGGGCTGCTTGGCCATTCTGATGCAGACGTTTTGCTGCATACTGTCGCTGACGCCTGCCTGGGAGCTGTGGGTGAAGGAGACATCGGCAAGCATTTTCCTGACACAGATCCCGAGTTCAAGGACGCAGATTCTTTCAAATTACTTCAGCATGTCTGGGGAATCGTGAAACAGAAGGGGTATGTCCTTGGGAACATTGATTGCACCATCATAGCGCAAAAGCCGAAGATGCTGCCGTACATAGAAGATATGAGAAAAAGAATTGCTGAAGGCCTTGAGGCAGATGTTTCTCAAGTAAATGTAAAAGCAACAACGACAGAAAAGCTTGGATTTACAGGCCGGGCGGAAGGAATAGCGGCTCAGGCGACAGTACTGATACAAAAAGGCTAACTTGTTTTGATGCCGGGTCTATTTGGTGGTAGAATAGATTCATACATTTTTGCCTGAGGCCATACATGACATGAAAGGAAGTATTTGAAAATGGGAAACGAAGTACGCGTCCGTTATGCACCGAGTCCAACCGGACATTTGCATATTGGAAATGCCAGAACGGCGCTTTTTAATTATTTATTTGCCCGCAATCAAGGCGGTAAGTTTATCATTCGAGTTGAGGATACTGATAAAAAGCGCAATATTGAGGGCGGAGAACAAAGCCAGCTGAATTATCTGAAGTGGCTAGGTATTGACTGGGATGAGAGTGTGGATGTCGGAGGAGAGTACGGTCCATACCGTCAGTCAGAGCGTAACGATATCTATAAAGTGTACTATGAAGAGCTTCTTGAAAAAGGGCTTGCTTATAAATGTTACTGTACGGAAGAAGAGCTTGAAAAAGAGCGTGAAGAACAGATTGCCCGCGGAGAAATGCCTCGTTATTCCGGAAAACACAGAGACCTGACTCAGGAAGAACAGGAGAAATTTATCGCCGAAGGCAGAAAACCAAGTATTCGTTTCCGTGTGCCAGAAGGAAAAGTCATCGCCTTCAACGACATCGTAAAAGGTGAAATTTCTTTTGAATCAGATGGCATCGGCGACTTTGTTATTGTGAAAAAGGACGGGACGCCAACTTACAACTTCGCGGTAGCGATTGATGACTACTTAATGAAAATGACACACGTGCTGCGCGGTGAGGATCATATTTCTAACACACCGAAACAGATTATGATCTATCAAGCATTCGGGTGGGATATTCCTCAGTTCGGACACATGACGCTGATTGTAAACGAAAGCCGTAAAAAGCTCAGCAAACGTGATGAATCCATTATTCAATTCATCGAGCAGTACAAAGAGCTTGGCTACCTGCCAGAAGCGCTGTTCAACTTTATCGGCCTGTTAGGCTGGTCACCGGTTGGAGAAGAAGAGCTTTTCACAAAAGAGCAGTTTATTGAAATTTTTGATGTAAATCGTTTATCTAAATCACCAGCTTTGTTTGATATGCATAAGCTAAAATGGGTTAACAACCAATATGTGAAGCAGCTGGATCTTGATCAGGTTGTTGAACTGACGCTTCCGCATTTGCAAAAAGCGGGCAAAGTTGGCACTGAGCTTTCTGCTGAAGAACAAGAGTGGGTTCGTAAACTGATTTCCCTGTATCATGAGCAATTAAGCTACGGTGCGGAAATTGTTGAGCTGACTGATTTGTTCTTTACGGATGAGATCGAGTATAATCAAGAAGCGAAAGCTGTTCTGGAAGAAGAACAGGTTCCTGAAGTGCTCAGCACATTCGCAGCGAAGCTTGAAGAGCTTGAGGAGTTCACTCCGGATAATATCAAAGCATCAATCAAAGCAGTGCAGAAAGAAACTGGCCATAAAGGGAAAAAACTGTTTATGCCGATTCGTGTTGCTGTAACAGGGCAAACTCACGGTCCGGAACTGCCGCAATCAATTGAATTGATCGGTAAAGAGACTGCAATTCAGCGTTTAAAGAATATCTAAATAAATGATTGTTGACAGGGAAGAGTATAAAGCTTTAGGCCATTACAGAAAGGATCTCCATTGGCTGAGAGAGATCCATGAGCCGGGTTTTAGAAGTGCGCCCTTAAGACCTTTGAAGAACATTTTTTGAAATCAGTATTCAAAGGCGGCCGCCGCCGTTACAGGCTGAAGTTGGGAGAGCAGAAGTCTGCTTTTCAAACAGAGTGGAACCGCGCGGTTAAAGCGTCTCTGTCATGTTTACATGCAGAGACGCTTTTTTTATTGGGTAGAGGAAATCAGATAGAGAAACGGGGGGAAGCATGTGTTTTTTAGAATGCTCAAAGAAGACATTGATACTGTGTTCGATCAAGATCCCGCAGCAAGAAGCTATTTTGAAGTGATTTTAACTTATTCCGGTTTACATGCTATATGGGCGCATCGGATTGCACATGCTTTATATAAACGAAAATTTTATTTCCTTGCACGCCTTATATCTCAAGTAAGCCGATTTTTTACCGGGATAGAAATCCACCCCGGCGCTACAATCGGGAGAAGATTTTTCATAGACCACGGCATGGGGGTTGTCATTGGGGAGACATGTGAAATCGGCAATAACGTAACCGTTTTTCAGGGGGTTACCCTCGGGGGAACGGGGAAAGAAAAGGGAAAAAGGCACCCAACGATTAAAGATGACGCATTGATAGCCACAGGTGCTAAAGTGCTCGGTTCTATTACGGTCGGTGAAGGCTCAAAGATTGGCGCTGGTTCAGTAGTGCTGCATGATGTTCCTGATTTTTCAACAGTTGTCGGTATCCCTGGACGGGTCGTTGTACAAAATGGCAAGAAAGTAAGACGCGATTTAAACCATCAGGATTTGCCCGATCCAGTTGCTGACCGCTTTAAGTCTTTGGAACAGCAGATTTTAGAGCTGAAGGCAGAACTTGAAGACAGAAAAGAAAGGATCAATCAAAAATGACAATCACACTTTATAATACATTGACTAGACAGAAGGAAACATTCGTTCCTCTTGAAGAGGGAAAAGTGAAAATGTATGTATGCGGACCCACGGTTTACAATTACATTCATATCGGGAACGCGCGTCCGGCAATCGTTTACGATACGGTTCGAAACTATTTAGAGTATAAAGGCTATGATGTGCAGTATGTCTCTAACTTCACAGACGTAGACGATAAATTAATTAAAGCGGCAAATGAACTCGGTGATGATGTACCCACCATTTCAGAGCGTTTTATTAAAGCATACTTTGAAGACGTAGGTGCGCTCGGCTGCCGAAAAGCCGACCTTCATCCGCGAGTAATGGAGAACATGGATGCCATTATCGAATTCGTAGATCAGCTCGTGAAAAAGGGCTACGCATATGAATCAGAAGGTGACGTATATTTCAAAACCAGAGCGTTTGAAGGGTACGGAAAGCTTTCTCAGCAATCAATCGATGAACTTAGATCAGGTGCACGCATCCGAGTCGGCGAGAAAAAAGAAGATGCTCTTGATTTCGCACTGTGGAAAGCGGCAAAAGAAGGAGAAATCTCTTGGGATAGCCCTTGGGGAAAAGGACGTCCGGGCTGGCACATTGAATGCTCAGCAATGGTGAAAAAGTATCTCGGTGACCAGATTGATATCCATGCGGGCGGACAGGATTTAACATTCCCTCACCATGAAAACGAAATTGCGCAATCTGAGGCGCTGACAGGCAAAACGTTTGCGAAGTACTGGCTTCATAATGGTTATATCAATATTGATAATGAAAAAATGTCAAAATCACTAGGCAACTTTGTGCTTGTCCATGACATCATTAAACAGCATGATCCGCAGCTTTTGAGATTCTTTATGCTATCTGTTCATTATCGCCATCCGATTAACTATTCAGAAGAGCTTCTGGAGAATACGAAAAGCGCGTTCAACCGCTTAAAAACAGCGTACAGCAATCTTCAGCACCGTCTGAACAGCAGTACGAATTTAACCGAAGATGACGATCAATGGCTTGAAAAAGTTGAAGAACACCGTAAAGCATTCGAAGAAGCGATGGACGATGATTTTAATACGGCGAATGCCATTTCAGTCTTGTTTGACTTAGCGAAACACGCCAATTATTATCTTCAGAAAGATCATACGGCTGATCATGTGATTACGGCGTTTATTGAGATGTTTGACCGCATTGTTTCTGTCCTCGGTTTTTCGTTGGGTGAGCAGGAACTTCTCGATCAAGAGATTGAAGACTTAATCGAAAAGCGAAATGAAGCGCGCCGGAATCGCGATTTTGCATTGTCAGACCAGATCCGCGACCAGCTGAAAAGCATGAATATCATTCTTGAAGATACGGCTCAAGGCACTCGCTGGAAACGGGGAGAATAACAGATGCTTGAATTTGATACGATAAAAGATTCTAAGCAGCTTAACGGTCTTGCGCTTGCTTATATAGGTGATGCCATTTTTGAAGTGTATGTCAGGCATCACCTGCTTAAGCAGGGCTTTACCAAACCAAATGATCTTCATAAGAAATCAAGCCGGATTGTTTCAGCAAAGTCACAGGCTGAGATCCTATTTTTTCTGCAGAATCAATCATTTTTTACGGAAGAAGAGGAAGCGGTGCTGAAAAGAGGTAGAAATGCCAAGTCAGGGACAACACCTAAAAATACAGATGTTCAGACGTACCGCTACAGTACAGCATTTGAAGCGCTTCTGGGCTACCTTTTTCTAGAGAAAAAAGAGGAACGACTTAGTCAGCTCGTAGCCGAAGCTATACAATTCGGGACGTCAGGGAGGAAAACAAATGAGTCAGCAACATGATTACGTCATAGGGAAAAATGCAGTGATCGAGACGTTAAAATCTGATCGGAAGCTGTATAAGCTGTGGATGGCGGAAAACACCGTAAAGGGACAAGCACAGCAAGTGATTGAGCTTGCCAAAAAGCAGGGAATCACGATTCAATACGTCCCGAGAAAAAAACTCGATCAGATGGTGACAGGACAGCATCAGGGCGTAGTGGCACAGGTTGCAGCGTATGAATATGCAGAACTGGACGATTTATATAAAGCAGCCGAAGAAAAAAATGAACAGCCTTTCTTCCTCATTCTGGACGAGCTTGAAGACCCTCATAATCTTGGTTCCATTATGAGGACAGCAGATGCGGTCGGCGCTCATGGCATCGTCATTCCAAAACGGAGAGCTGTCGGGCTGACAACAACAGTGGCAAAAGCTTCAACAGGAGCAATTGAGCACATTCCTGTAGCAAGAGTCACCAATTTGGCACGGACGTTAGAAGAGATGAAAGAGCGGGGAATCTGGGTTGTCGGAACGGATGCGTCCGCGCGTGAGGATTACCGTAATATGGACGGCAATATGCCTTTGGCTCTAGTCATCGGAAGTGAAGGAAAAGGGATGGGCCGTCTTGTGAAGGAAAAGTGCGATTTTCTCATTAAACTCCCGATGGCCGGAAAGGTAACTTCACTAAATGCATCTGTCGCGGCTGGTCTTTTGATGTATGAAGTCTACCGGAAACGAAACCCTGTGGGAGAATAAAGACCCATGGATATCCTGTTAGTAGACGGGTACAACATGATTGGAGCCTGGCCGCAGCTGAAGGATTTAAAAGCGAACAGTTTTGAAGAGGCGAGAGACGTACTGATTCAGAAAATGGCGGAATATCAATCGTATACAGGAAACAGGGTTATTGTTGTTTTTGACGCGCATCTCGTAAAAGGGCTTGAGAAAAAACAGACCAACCATAGAGTTGAAGTAATTTTTACAAAAGAAAATGAGACGGCTGATGAGCGGATAGAAAAGCTCGCTCAGGCTTTGAATAATATTGCGACTCAAATTCACGTTGCGACCTCTGACTATACTGAGCAGTGGGCGATTTTCGGACAGGGGGCATTGCGGAAATCGGCCCGGGAGCTTTTGAGAGAGGTAGAAACGATTGAAAGGCGAATAGAGAGACGGGTAAGAAAAATCACTTCCGAAAAGCCGGCGGGTAAAATTGCTTTATCGGAAGAGGTTTTGAAAACGTTTGAAAAGTGGAGGCGGGGAGACTTAGATTAAGTTGACGCTTTTTTGCCCAATACTGTATAATATTTCTATCTACGTGCGCCGGGGGGATCGGAGTGAATCTACAGAACAACAAGGGAAAATTCAACAAAGAGCAGTTTTGCCAGTTGGAGGACGAGCAGGTCATTGAAAAGGTTCATGTTGGGGACAGTGATGCGTTAGATTACTTGATTACGAAGTACCGAAACTTTGTTCGGGCAAAAGCAAGATCCTATTTCTTAATAGGGGCGGACAGAGAGGATATTGTTCAGGAAGGCATGATAGGCCTCTATAAGTCTATTCGTGACTTCAAAGAGGACAAGCTTACCTCATTCAAAGCTTTCGCAGAATTATGTATTACCCGCCAAATTATTACCGCAATAAAGACAGCTACTCGCCAGAAACACATTCCTTTGAATTCCTACGTCTCATTAGATAAACCGATTTTTGATGAAGAATCAGACCGAACGCTGCTGGATGTCATTTCAGGAGCGAAAACCTTAAATCCTGAGGAAATGATCATTAATCAGGAAGAATTTGATGATATTGAAATGAAAATGGGAGAACTATTAAGTGATTTAGAGAGAAAAGTACTCGTCTTATATCTCGATGGGAGAAGTTACCAAGAGATTTCTGATGAACTGAACCGACATGTGAAATCGATCGACAATGCCCTTCAGCGTGTGAAACGCAAGCTGGAGAAGTACTTGGAAATTCGCGAAATCAGTTTGTAATAGGAATTTATGCTATATTGACAGTATTTTTCTGACTATGATATGTTACTAAAGATAAGAACTAATGTCTATTTAGAAAAAGGTGTAATGACATGAGAAAAAAGATTACGTTAGCATGCAAGACATGCGGAAACCGTAATTATACGACAATGAAGAGCTCTGCATCAGCGGCTGAGCGATTAGAAGTAAAGAAATACTGCAGTACTTGCAATTCACATACAGCTCATCTTGAAACAAAATAGTTTTTGCGCTTTTAAATTGTGGAGGTCTTTTACATGCGTATTATGAAATTCTTTAAAGATGTTGGGAAAGAAATGAAAAAGGTAAGCTGGCCTAAAGGAAAAGAGTTAACGCGTTATACCATTACGGTAATTTCAACAGTTATCTTTTTTGTTATCTTTTTTGCCCTCCTTGACACAGGAATTTCTCAATTAATTCGTTTAATAGTTGAATAATGATCAGCAATACGTGCTATAATAGATCATAATATTACTTGCCAAAACCCGTTCAGCGGGTTTTTTATTGTGGCTTAAAATGATAGTTATCATAGGCTTGCCGCCTATTTTTTGAAGCGTTATGGTAATTCACTAAAACCAAATGCGGGGAGGGAAGGACTGGACAGTCCTGAATAGAATGGAAAAGAATTGGTATGTTGTTCACACGTACTCTGGTTATGAGAATAAAGTAAAAGCCAACTTGGAAAAACGTGTTGAATCAATGGGGATGCAGGATAAAATTTTCCGTGTAGTCGTACCCGAAGAAGAAGAAACGGATATCAAAAACGGCAAGAAAAAAGTCGTGAAAAAGAAAGTGTTCCCTGGTTATGTGCTTGTTGAAATTGTAATGACAGACGACTCTTGGTATGTTGTCCGAAACACGCCGGGCGTTACTGGATTCGTAGGATCTGCCGGGTCAGGTTCAAAACCGACGCCGCTTCTTCCGGGCGAAGCAGAAACCATTCTGAAGAGAATGGGCATGGATGAACGCAAAACTGATATTGACTTTGAACTGAAAGAGACAGTGAAAGTAATAGACGGACCTTTTGCTAACTTTACAGGATCAATTGAAGAGATTGATTATGATAAAAGCAAGGTCAAAGTTTTCGTTAATATGTTCGGCCGTGAAACGCCGGTTGAGCTGGAATTTACCCAAATCGATAAATTGTAATGTGAAAAAACTTGAAATTGCTATATATAAATGATAATATAGCAAAGGTACGTCTTGGACTTATCCAAGGCAACTAGCATGATATTTCGTCATTCATATAAAGAATGAAACCTTGAGTGGGAGGGTTTACCCTATTACCACATCACGGACTTAAGGAGGTGTGTCTCGTGGCTAAAAAAGTAGTTAAAGTTGTAAAATTGCAAATTCCTGCTGGAAAAGCTAACCCAGCGCCACCAGTTGGACCTGCACTTGGTCAAGCCGGTGTTAACATCATGGGATTCTGTAAGGAGTTTAACGCTCGTACAGCTGACCAAGCTGGTTTAATCATTCCTGTTGAAATTTCGGTTTACGAAGACCGTTCATTTACATTTATTACAAAAACTCCACCTGCTGCAGTATTGCTTAAAAAAGCAGCTGGAATTGAGTCTGGTTCTGGTGAACCAAACCGTAATAAAGTGGCAACCGTTAAGCGCGATAAAGTACGCGAAATCGCTGAAACGAAAATGCCTGACTTAAACGCAGCAGACGTTGAAGCGGCAATGCGCATGGTTGAAGGTACTGCCCGCAGTATGGGTATTGTAATCGAGGATTAATTTGTTTCTTGTCGGGTTGCGAGTTTTAACAAGTTCGCAACCCTTATTCGTGGGAGGTTATTCCGCTATAACCACATAAGGAGGAAATTTTAAAATGGCTAAAAAAGGTAAAAAGTACGTTGAAGCTGCTAAGCTTGTAGACCGTTCTAAAGCTTACGACGTCTCTGAAGCAGTAGCTCTCGTTAAAAAAACAAACACAGCTAAATTCGACGCTACAGTTGAAGTGGCTTTCCGTTTAGGGGTTGACCCTCGTAAAAACGACCAGCAAATCCGTGGAGCAGTTGTGCTTCCAAACGGAACTGGTAAAACTCAGCGCGTTCTCGTTTTCGCAAAAGGCGAAAAAGCGAAAGAAGCTGAAGCTGCTGGTGCAGATTTCGTAGGCGATACTGACTACATCAACAAAATTCAACAAGGCTGGTTCGATTTCGATGTAATCGTAGCTACACCTGACATGATGGGTGAAGTTGGTAAAATCGGTCGTGTACTTGGACCAAAAGGTTTAATGCCAAACCCTAAAACTGGTACAGTTACTTTCGAAGTTGAAAAAGCGATCGGCGAAATCAAAGCTGGTAAAGTTGAATACCGTGTTGATAAAGCTGGAAACATTCATGTGCCTATCGGTAAAGTTTCTTTCGAGGATGAAAAACTTGTTGAGAACTTCACAACAATGTACGATACAATCCTTAAAGCTAAACCTGCTGCAGCTAAAGGCGTTTACGTGAAAAACGTTGCTGTAACTTCTACTATGGGACCTGGTGTCAAAGTAGACTCTTCAACTTTTAACGTAAAATAATATTGACATGACATCAACATTCTGATATTATTCAAAATGTTGTAAAATAGAATATCATTTATACCGTAGACAGTAGGGGCCTAACCGCTTAATTATCCTACCGAGGTGTATATTATCACAGCTATTACGTTACGTATGCTTGTATATACAGCCTCCATGTCTCATGGAGGCTTTTTATATGGAATCCGTCGTCTCAGTCGTGATCACCTAACGGTATAAGTGTTACACAAGAATCTACAGGAGGTGTAACCATGAGCAGCGCAATTGAAACAAAAAAAGTTGTTGTTGAAGAAATTGCTTCTAAACTGAAAGAAAGTAAATCAACGATCATCGTTGACTATCGCGGACTTAACGTTTCTGAAGTAACTGAACTTCGTAAACAGCTTCGCGAAGCTAACGTTGAGTTCAAAGTTTACAAAAATACGATGACTCGCCGTGCGGTTGAACAAGCTGAGCTTAATGGTTTGAATGATTTCTTAACTGGACCGAACGCGATCGCATTCAGCACTGAAGATGTTGTCGCTCCGGCTAAAGTTCTTAATGACTTCGCTAAAAATCACGAAGCTCTTGAAATCAAAGCTGGCGTTATCGAAGGTAAAGTTTCTACTGTTGAAGAAGTGAAAGCTCTTGCTGAACTTCCATCACGCGAAGGCTTGCTTTCTATGTTGCTTAGCGTACTTCAAGCTCCAGTTCGCAACCTTGCTCTTGCTGCAAAAGCTGTGGCAGAACAAAAGGAAGAACAAGGCGCTTAATCTAATCAGTTTTTCATAAATTAAAACAAAATGGAGGAATTACAAATGGCTTTAAATATCGAAGAAATCATTGCTTCCGTTAAAGAAGCAACTGTACTTGAATTGAACGACCTAGTAAAAGCAATCGAAGAAGAATTTGGCGTAACTGCTGCGGCTCCTGTAGCTGTAGCTGGCGGAGCTGCTGCAGGCGGAGCTGCTGAAGAGCAAAGCGAATTCGATCTTATCCTTGCTGGTGCAGGATCTCAAAAAATCAAAGTTATCAAAGTTGTACGTGAAATCACTGGTCTTGGCTTGAAAGAAGCTAAAGAACTTGTTGACAACACTCCAAAACCACTTAAAGAAGGTATTGCTAAAGAAGAAGCTGAAGAGCTTAAAGCTAAACTTGAAGAAGTTGGCGCTTCTGTAGAAGTTAAGTAATCTTCACTTACCTGTAGGGGAAGCTCGCTTTTATGAGGCGAGCTTTTTCTTTGCCATTCTTTAAGCCATGAAAAAAGGAGGTTCTAATAATGAGTGAGCACTATTATTCAGAAAAACCTTCAGTAAAAAGCAACAAGCAAACCTGGTCTTTTAGGCTTCGGAATAAAGATTTCACGTTTACCAGCGACAGCGGGGTTTTTTCTAAAAAAGAAGTTGATTTCGGCTCCCGCCTGCTGATTGATTCTTTTGAAGAGCCTGAGGTTGAGGGCGGCATTTTGGATGTAGGCTGCGGATACGGCCCGATTGGTTTATCGCTCGCCAGCGACTTTAAAGACCGGACTATCCACATGATTGACGTTAATGAGAGAGCCGTAGAACTATCAAATGAAAATGCGGAACAAAACGGAATAACAAACGTTAAGATTTATCAAAGCGATTTGTTTTCAAACGTTGATTCTGCTCAAACATTTGCTTCTATTCTTACAAATCCCCCAATCCGAGCCGGAAAAAAAGTTGTCCATGCTATCTTTGAGAAAAGCGCTGAACACTTAAAAGCTTCAGGTGAGTTGTGGATCGTCATACAGAAAAAGCAAGGCGCGCCTTCTGCCATTGAAAAGCTCGAGGAACTGTTCGATGAAGTTTCTGTCGTTCAAAAAAAGAAAGGCTATTATATCATAAAAGCAAAAAAAGTTTGACTCGGTATTTTAACTATGTTAATATTGTAAAATGCCAATGTATATATTTTGCTTGATATGATGAATTGTCAATATCTATGTATAAATTATACAAGTATGGAAATGCTAATAAAATCGGTATTTGTTTTTGGATGTGGTTTTCTTAATTAGAAACCCTTTTTTCTTTTGTCTTGTAAAAGTATTTTCTTTCTTTGGAAGAAATGCTTATTACACATATAATACGCATGATTTGAGGGGTGAATCAGTTGACAGGTCAACTAGTTCAGTATGGACGACACCGCCAGCGCAGAAGCTATGCTCGCATTAGCGAAGTGTTAGAATTACCAAATCTCATTGAAATTCAAACCTCTTCTTATCAGTGGTTTCTTGATGAGGGTCTTAGAGAGATGTTTCAAGACATATCACCAATTGAGGATTTCACTGGTAACCTCTCTCTTGAGTTCATTGATTATAGTTTAGGTGAGCCTAAATATCCTGTAGAGGAATCAAAAGAACGTGATGTGACTTACTCAGCTCCGCTAAGAGTGAAGGTTCGTTTAATTAACAAAGAAACTGGAGAGGTAAAAGACCAAGATGTCTTCATGGGTGATTTCCCTATTATGACAGATACAGGTACTTTTATCATTAACGGTGCGGAACGCGTTATCGTTTCCCAGCTTGTTCGGTCTCCAAGTGTATATTTCAGTGGTAAAGTAGACAAAAACGGTAAAAAAGGTTTTACCGCAACTGTCATTCCAAACCGTGGCGCATGGTTAGAATACGAAACTGATGCGAAAGATGTTGTTTATGTCCGCATTGATCGCACACGTAAGTTGCCGGTTACGGTTCTTTTGCGTGCTCTCGGCTTCGGCTCCGATCAAGAGATTCTTGATCTCATAGGAGAAAACGAATACCTGCGAAATACGCTTGATAAAGATAACACAGAAAACAGCGACAAAGCGTTGCTGGAAATTTACGAGCGTCTCCGTCCTGGAGAGCCGCCTACAGTAGAAAATGCGAAAAGCTTGCTTGATTCTCGTTTCTTTGATCCGAAACGATACGATCTTGCCAATGTAGGACGCTATAAAATTAATAAAAAACTTCATATTAAGAATCGCCTCTTCAATCAGAGACTTGCTGAAACGCTTGTTGATCCTGAAACAGGAGAAATCCTTGCTGAAAAAGGCCAGATTCTTGATAGAAGAACACTTGATAAAGTACTGCCATACTTAGAAAACGGAATCGGTTTCAGAAAGCTGTATCCGAATGGCGGCGTTGTTGAAGATGAAGTGACTCTTCAATCAATTAAAATCTTTGCTCCGACTGATCAAGAAGGAGAACAGGTTATTAATGTAATCGGCAATGCTTACATCGAAGAAGAGATTAAAAACATCACGCCTGCTGATATTATTTCTTCAATCAGCTACTTCTTCAACCTGCTGCACGGAGTAGGCGACACAGATGATATCGATCATCTTGGAAACCGCCGTTTACGTTCTGTAGGCGAGCTTCTCCAGAATCAATTCCGTATCGGTTTAAGCCGTATGGAGCGTGTGGTTCGTGAGAGAATGTCAATTCAAGATACGAATACAATTACGCCTCAGCAGCTGATCAATATTCGTCCTGTTATTGCGTCCATTAAAGAGTTCTTTGGAAGCTCACAGCTTTCTCAATTCATGGATCAGACGAACCCGCTTGCTGAATTAACGCACAAGCGTCGTCTGTCAGCATTAGGACCGGGCGGATTGACACGTGAGCGTGCCGGAATGGAAGTGCGTGATGTTCACTACTCCCACTATGGCCGTATGTGTCCGATTGAAACGCCTGAGGGCCCGAACATCGGTTTGATCAACTCACTATCATCTTATGCAAAAGTAAACCGTTTTGGCTTTATTGAAACGCCATATCGCCGCGTTGACCCTGAAACAGGGAAGGTAACGGGCAGAATCGATTACTTAACTGCTGATGAAGAGGATAACTATGTTGTCGCTCAAGCGAATGCTCGTCTTGATGACGAAGGCGCCTTTATTGATGACAGCATCGTAGCTCGTTTCCGCGGGGAGAACACCGTTGTTTCCAGAAATCGTGTAGACTACATGGATGTATCGCCTAAGCAGGTTGTATCTGCTGCGACAGCATGTATCCCGTTCTTAGAAAACGATGACTCCAACCGTGCCCTCATGGGAGCGAACATGCAGCGTCAGGCTGTGCCTTTGATGCAGCCGGAAGCGCCATTTGTTGGAACTGGTATGGAATACGTATCAGGAAAAGACTCTGGTGCCGCTGTTATTTGTAAACACCCTGGTATCGTTGAACGCGTAGAAGCGAAAAACGTTTGGGTTCGCCGTTATGAAGAAGTAGACGGTCAAAAAGTAAAAGGAAACCTGGATAAATACAGCCTGCTGAAATTTGTCCGCTCTAACCAAGGTACGTGCTACAACCAGCGTCCGATCGTAAGTGTCGGCGATGAAGTGGTAAAAGGAGAAATCCTTGCTGACGGTCCTTCTATGGAGCTTGGTGAACTTGCACTTGGCCGTAACGTAATGGTCGGCTTCATGACATGGGATGGCTACAACTATGAGGATGCCATCATCATGAGTGAACGCCTAGTGAAGGATGATGTTTATACATCTATCCACATTGAAGAATACGAATCAGAAGCACGTGATACGAAACTTGGACCTGAAGAAATCACTCGCGATATTCCAAACGTCGGTGAAGATGCGCTTCGCAATCTTGATGACCGCGGAATCATCCGTATTGGGGCAGAAGTAAAAGACGGAGATCTTCTTGTTGGTAAAGTAACGCCTAAAGGCGTAACTGAACTGACTGCAGAAGAACGCCTTCTTCACGCCATCTTTGGCGAGAAAGCCCGCGAGGTTCGTGATACTTCTCTTCGTGTGCCTCACGGCGGCGGCGGAATTATCCATGACGTTAAAGTCTTCAACCGTGAAGACGGAGACGAACTTCCTCCAGGTGTTAACCAGTTAGTACGCGTATATATCGTTCAGAAACGTAAGATTTCTGAAGGGGATAAAATGGCCGGTCGTCACGGTAACAAAGGTGTTATCTCTAAGATTCTTCCTGAAGAGGATATGCCTTACCTTCCTGACGGCACACCAATTGATATCATGCTTAACCCGCTGGGCGTACCATCACGTATGAACATCGGGCAGGTATTGGAACTTCACATGGGTATGGCCGCTCGTTACCTTGGCATTCACATTGCATCTCCTGTATTTGACGGAGCGCGAGAAGAGGATGTCTGGGAAACACTTGAAGAAGCCGGCATGTCTCGTGACGCCAAAACAGTGCTTTACGACGGACGTACTGGAGAGCCGTTTGATAACCGTGTATCTGTCGGTATCATGTACATGATCAAACTAGCTCACATGGTTGACGATAAACTTCATGCACGCTCTACAGGTCCTTACTCACTTGTTACGCAGCAGCCTCTTGGCGGTAAAGCGCAATTTGGCGGACAGCGTTTTGGTGAGATGGAGGTTTGGGCACTTGAAGCTTACGGTGCGGCTTACACTCTTCAAGAAATTCTGACTGTTAAGTCTGATGACGTGGTTGGACGTGTGAAAACATACGAAGCCATCGTTAAAGGCGACAATGTTCCTGAACCAGGTGTTCCGGAATCATTCAAAGTATTAATCAAAGAACTTCAAAGCTTAGGTATGGATGTCAAAATCCTTTCTGGTGATGAAGAAGAAATAGAAATGAGAGATTTAGAAGACGAAGAAGATGCGAAACAAGCTGACGGCCTGGCATTATCAGGTGATGAAGAGCCGGAAGAAACAGCATCTGCAGACGTTGAACGCGATGTAGTAACAAAAGAATAATCTCTAGTTATAAAGGCAAGTGACATCGGTTAATCCGAAGATAAAAAGGGAGGTAGGCCCCTTGCTAGATGTGAACAATTTTGAGTATATGAACATCGGTCTTGCTTCACCAGATAAAATCCGTTCATGGTCTTTTGGTGAAGTGAAAAAGCCTGAAACGATAAACTATCGTACGTTAAAACCTGAAAAGGACGGTCTATTCTGCGAACGCATTTTCGGACCGACTAAGGACTGGGAATGTCATTGCGGGAAGTACAAGCGAGTTCGTTATAAAGGCGTAGTTTGTGACCGCTGCGGAGTCGAAGTAACACGGGCTAAAGTCCGTCGTGAGAGAATGGGGCACATTGAACTGGCTGCCCCAGTTTCCCACATTTGGTATTTCAAAGGTATTCCAAGCCGTATGGGTCTTGTGCTGGATATGTCACCTCGTGCTTTAGAAGAAGTCATTTACTTTGCTTCTTACGTTGTAACTGATCCGGCGAATACACCGCTTGAAAAGAAACAGCTTCTGTCTGAGAAAGAATACCGTGCTTATCTTGATAAATACGGTAATAAATTCCAAGCATCTATGGGTGCTGAAGCAATTCATAAACTTCTTCAAGATATCGATCTTGTAAAAGAAGTTGATATGTTAAAAGAAGAGCTGAAAACTTCACAAGGACAACGCCGTACTCGTGCGATCAAACGTCTTGAAGTTTTAGAAGCCTTCCGTAACTCAGGAAACAAGCCTTCTTGGATGATCCTTGATGTGCTTCCTGTTATTCCTCCGGAGCTTAGACCGATGGTTCAGCTAGATGGCGGACGTTTTGCGACTTCTGATTTGAATGACCTTTATCGTCGTGTCATCAACCGTAACAATCGTTTGAAACGCCTTTTGGACCTTGGTGCGCCTAGCATCATCGTTCAAAACGAAAAGCGTATGCTTCAAGAGGCTGTCGATGCCCTAATTGACAACGGCCGCCGCGGACGCCCTGTAACAGGTCCTGGTAACAGACCGTTAAAATCTCTTTCTCACATGCTGAAAGGGAAGCAAGGCCGTTTCCGTCAAAACCTTCTTGGTAAACGTGTCGATTACTCCGGACGTTCTGTAATCGTTGTTGGTCCTCATTTGAAAATGTACCAATGCGGATTACCGAAGGAAATGGCGCTTGAACTTTTCAAACCTTTCGTTATGAAAGAACTTGTTGAAAAAGGTCTTGCTCACAACATTAAGAGTGCGAAACGCAAAATTGAGCGCGTACAGCCTGAAGTTTGGGATGTACTAGAATCAGTTATTAAGGAGCACCCGGTACTGCTGAACCGTGCCCCTACACTTCACAGATTAGGTATCCAGGCGTTTGAACCAACGCTTGTTGAAGGACGCGCAATCCGTCTTCACCCGCTCGTATGTACAGCTTACAACGCTGACTTTGACGGTGACCAAATGGCGGTTCACGTACCATTATCTGCTGAAGCACAAGCTGAAGCACGCATCTTGATGCTTGCTGCTCAAAACATCTTGAACCCTAAAGATGGTAAACCGGTTGTAACACCGTCTCAGGATATGGTACTAGGTAACTATTACCTGACACTTGAGCGTGCCGGTGCTGTCGGTGAAGGCATGGTCTTCAAGAATACAGACGAAGCGCTTCTTGCTTATCAAAACGGATATGTTCACCTTCATACGAGAGTAGCTGTTGCAGCTAACTCACTTAAGAATGTGACATTTACCGAAGAACAGCGCTCAAAATTGTTAATTACAACTGTCGGTAAGCTTGTCTTCAATGAAATTCTTCCGGAATCATTCCCTTACATGAATGAACCAACGAAGAGCAACATTGAAGAAAAAACACCTGACCGTTTCTTCTTAGAAAAAGGTGCTGACGTTAAAGCTGTTATCGCACAGCAGCCAATCAATGCGCCGTTTAAAAAAGGCATTCTGGGTAAAATCATCGCGGAAATCTTTAAACGATTCCATATCACGGAAACGTCTAAAATGCTTGACCGCATGAAAAACCTAGGTTTCAAATATTCAACAAAAGCTGGTATTACAGTTGGGGTTTCTGACATCGTCGTACTCGATGATAAACAAGAAATTCTTGAAGAAGCGCAAAGCAAAGTTGACAACGTTATGAAGCAGTTCCGCCGCGGTCTTATCACTGAAGAAGAACGCTATGAGAGAGTCATCTCTATCTGGAGTGCTGCAAAAGACGTTATCCAAGGCAAACTGATGAAATCACTTGATGAACTCAACCCGATCTACATGATGAGTGACTCTGGTGCCCGTGGTAACGCATCTAACTTTACGCAGCTTGCCGGAATGCGCGGCCTGATGGCCAACCCGGCTGGACGTATCATTGAGTTGCCGATCAAATCAAGTTTCCGTGAAGGTCTGACAGTATTGGAGTACTTTATCTCCACACACGGTGCGCGTAAAGGTCTTGCCGATACCGCTCTTAAAACTGCTGACTCAGGTTACCTTACACGCCGTCTCGTTGACGTTGCGCAGGATGTTATCATTCGTGAAACTGATTGCGGAACTGACCGAGGCATTCTTGCTAAGCCTCTTAAAGAAGGAACTGAAACAATTGAGCGCTTAGAAGAACGCTTAATCGGACGTTTTGCAAGAAAACAAGTGAAGCACCCTGAAACAGGTGAAGTGCTTGTGAATGAAAACGAACTGATCGATGAAGATAAAGCACTGGAGATTGTCGAGGCCGGCATTGAAGAAGTGTGGATCCGTTCTGCCTTCACATGTAATACGCCTCATGGTGTATGTAAACGATGCTATGGCCGAAATCTTGCAACTGGCTCCGATGTTGAAGTCGGTGAAGCTGTCGGAATCATTGCTGCCCAATCAATCGGTGAGCCTGGTACACAGTTAACAATGCGTACATTCCATACAGGCGGGGTTGCCGGAGACGATATCACACAGGGTCTTCCGCGTATCCAAGAGCTTTTCGAAGCGCGTAATCCGAAAGGTCAGGCAACAATTACAGAAATCGACGGTACAGTCGTTGAGATCAATGAAGTTCGTGATAAGCAACAGGAAATTGTGGTTCAAGGCGCAGTGGAAACACGTTCTTATACAGCACCTTACAACTCCCGCCTGAAAGTAGCGGAAGGAGATAAAATTACTCGAGGCCAAGTACTGACAGAAGGTTCAATCGATCCGAAAGAACTTCTTAAAGTGACTGACCTGACGACTGTTCAAGAGTATCTTCTCCATGAGGTTCAAAAGGTTTACCGTATGCAGGGTGTTGAAATTGGTGATAAACACGTAGAAGTAATGGTTCGCCAGATGCTTCGCAAAGTACGCGTGATTGATGCCGGTGACACTGATGTGCTTCCAGGTACATTGCTTGATATTCACCAATTTACTGAAGCGAATAAAAAGGTATTACTTGAAGGCAATCGACCTGCTACAGGCCGTCCTGTCTTACTCGGTATTACAAAAGCATCTCTTGAAACTGATTCATTCTTATCTGCTGCTTCCTTCCAGGAAACAACACGTGTCCTTACAGATGCAGCGATCAAAGGTAAGCGTGACGAGCTTCTCGGCTTGAAAGAGAATGTTATCATCGGTAAGCTTGTTCCAGCTGGTACAGGAATGATGAAATACCGTAAAGTAAAACCAGTATCAAATGTTCAGCCGACTGACGATATGGTTCCGGTTGAATAACTGATTTAATTCTGCTGAAAGACTGCAAAAACAGTCTTTCAGCAGATATATTTATGAAAAAGTCACTCTATGAGAAGAACGAATCTAAAAAATGTCATACCTTGTTGACATTCGTCTCCTAGAATGATAATATAACCAAGGTGCTCGAAATAAACCTGTTACTTTGGAGGATATGTTTATGTCTTATGATAAAGTATCACAGGCCAAATCAATTATTATTGGTACGAAGCAAACAGTGAAAGCTCTAAAGCGAGGTTCAGTAAAGGAAGTAGTCGTTGCAAAAGACGCAGATCCGATACTCACGTCAAGTGTTGTTTCACTTGCTGAAGATCAAGGTATCTCTGTCTCAATGGTTGAATCCATGAAAAAGCTCGGCAAAGCCTGCGGAATTGAGGTAGGAGCAGCCGCTGTTGCCATTATTTTATAACGTACTTTTGTTTTTGCGTAAGATTCCATCTTGTGTAAAGACCTTGTTTTTTGCCTTTTGATGAACCACCTGGGTATGTGGGTTATAAAACGTAATGAAGGGAGGAAAAATTCATGCCTACAATTAATCAGCTAATTCGCAAAGGACGCGTGAGTAAAGTAGAAAACTCAAAGTCTCCTGCACTTAACAAAGGATACAACAGCTTTAAAAAAGAGCACACTAACGTATCTTCTCCACAAAAACGCGGGGTATGTACTCGTGTTGGTACAATGACACCGAAAAAACCGAACTCAGCACTTCGTAAATATGCTCGTGTTCGTTTGACTAACGGAATCGAGGTTACTGCTTACATTCCTGGTATCGGTCACAACCTGCAAGAGCACAGTGTTGTACTTATCCGCGGCGGACGTGTAAAAGACTTACCAGGGGTACGTTACCACATCGTTCGTGGTGCGCTTGATACTGCTGGAGTTGAAAACCGTGCACAAGGCCGTTCTAAATACGGTACGAAAAAACCTAAAGCAAAATAATATACGAAAATACGCATAATTGATGAAGGGAGGATATTCAGATGCCACGTAAAGGTCCTGTAGCAAAAAGAGATGTTTTACCTGATCCGATTTACAACTCTAAGCTTGTATCTCGTCTAATCAATAAAATGATGATCGATGGTAAAAAAGGTAAGTCTCAAACAATCCTATACAAGTCATTCGATATCATTAAAGAACGTACTGGCAATGATGCAATGGAGGTTTTCGAACAAGCATTGAAAAACATCATGCCTGTACTTGAAGTAAAAGCACGCCGTGTAGGTGGTGCGAACTACCAAGTTCCTGTAGAAGTTCGTCCTGAACGTCGTACGACTCTTGGACTTCGCTGGTTAGTTAACTACGCTCGTCTTCGCGGAGAAAAAACGATGGAAGAGCGTTTAGCTAACGAAATCCTTGACGCAGCTAACAACACTGGTGCTGCCGTTAAGAAACGTGAAGACACTCATAAGATGGCTGAAGCAAACAAAGCATTTGCTCACTATCGTTGGTAGGATTTATAGATTAACAAAACACAATTTCCTAATAAGGAAGGAGAAATTACCCAATGGCAAGAGAGTTCTCCTTAGAAAAAACTCGTAATATCGGTATCATGGCTCACATCGATGCCGGTAAAACGACTACTACAGAACGTATCTTGTTCTATACTGGTCGTATCCACAAAATTGGTGAAACTCATGAAGGAGCTTCACAAATGGACTGGATGGAGCAGGAACAAGAACGTGGTATCACAATCACTTCCGCTGCGACAACTGCACAGTGGAAAGGATACCGCGTAAACATCATCGACACTCCAGGACACGTAGACTTCACAGTTGAAGTTGAACGTTCTCTTCGTGTACTTGATGGTGCTGTTGCTGTACTTGACGCGCAATCAGGCGTTGAGCCTCAAACAGAAACTGTTTGGCGTCAGGCAACAACTTATGGAGTACCGCGTATCGTTTTTGTTAACAAAATGGACAAAATCGGTGCAGACTTCCTTTACTCTGTAGGAACTTTAAGAGACCGTCTTCAAGCAAACGCTCATGCAATTCAATTGCCGATCGGTGCTGAAGATAACTTCGAAGGTATCATCGACCTTGTAGAAAACGTTGCGTATTTCTACGAAGATGACCTCGGAACTCGTTCTGATGCAAAAGAGATCCCTGAAGAGTACAAAGAGCAAGCTGAAGAGCTTCGCAACAGCCTTATTGAAGCTGTATGTGAGCTTGATGAAGAGCTTATGGATAAGTACCTTGAGGGTGAAGAAATCACAATTGACGAGTTAAAAGCAGGAATTCGTAAAGGTACATTAAATGTTGAATTCTACCCTGTTCTTGTTGGTTCTGCCTTCAAAAACAAAGGTGTTCAACTAGTACTTGATGCTGTTCTTGACTACCTTCCTGCACCAACTGACGTTGCTGCAATCAAAGGTACACGTCCTGATACAAATGAAGAGATTGAGCGTCATTCTTCTGACGAAGAGCCATTCTCTGCATTAGCATTTAAAGTTATGACTGACCCTTATGTTGGTAAGTTGACGTTCTTCCGTGTGTACTCTGGAACACTTGATTCTGGTTCATACGTGAAAAACTCTACTAAAGGCAAACGTGAGCGTGTTGGACGTATTCTTCAAATGCACGCTAACAGCCGTGAAGAAATCTCTACTGTATACGCAGGGGATATCGCAGCTGCTGTAGGTCTAAAAGATACAACTACTGGAGATACTCTATGTGATGAGAAGGATCTTGTTATCCTTGAGTCAATGGAATTCCCAGAACCAGTTATCGACGTTGCTATTGAGCCTAAATCAAAAGCTGACCAAGATAAAATGGGTATCGCTTTAGCGAAACTTGCTGAAGAAGATCCTACATTCCGTACTCAAACAAACCCAGAAACTGGCCAAACGATCATCTCTGGTATGGGTGAACTTCACCTTGATATCATTGTTGACCGTATGAAACGCGAATTTAAAGTAGAAGCCAATGTTGGTGCTCCTCAAGTTGCGTACCGTGAAACATTCCGTACCGGTGCAAAAGTTGAAGGTAAATTCGTACGTCAGTCTGGTGGACGCGGTCAGTTCGGACACGTTTGGATCGAATTCGAACCAAACGAAGAAGGCGCTGGCTTTGAATTTGAAAATGCGATTGTCGGTGGGGTCGTTCCTCGTGAATATATCCCAGCTGTTCAAGCAGGTCTGGAAGATGCACTTGAAAATGGTGTACTAGCAGGCTTCCCGCTTATCGACATTAAAGCTAAACTTTTCGACGGTTCTTACCATGATGTTGACTCAAACGAAATGGCATTTAAAGTTGCTGCTTCTATGGCATTGAAAAATGCAGTCAGCAAATGTAACCCAGTTCTTCTTGAACCAATCATGAAAGTAGAAGTGGTTATTCCAGAAGAATACATGGGAGATATCATGGGTGATATCACTTCACGTCGCGGACGCGTAGAAGGTATGGAAGCACGCGGTAACGCTCAAGTTGTTCGCGCTATGGTTCCTCTTGCTGAAATGTTCGGTTACGCTACTGCACTTCGTTCTAATACGCAAGGTCGCGGTACGTTCACTATGCACATGGATCACTACGAAGAAGTGCCGAAGAGCGTCGCAGAAGAAATTATCAAAAAAAATAAAGGCGAATAATTGATTTTGCCTCTTAACTCAAGTATAACTACTATTGTAAGATGAGGAAGTGAAAGCTTTCTTTCACTTCCTATCACTCTATACATTACTAATTAAAAGCTCTTAAGGAGGATTTTAGAATGGCTAAAGAAAAATTCGACCGTTCCAAATCACATGCCAATATTGGTACAATTGGACACGTTGACCATGGTAAAACAACTTTAACTGCTGCTATCACAACAGTACTTCATAAGAAATCTGGTAAAGGTACAGCTATGGCGTACGATCAAATTGATGGTGCTCCAGAAGAACGTGAGCGCGGTATCACAATCTCTACTGCACACGTTGAGTACGAAACTGAAACTCGTCACTATGCACACGTTGACTGCCCAGGACACGCTGACTATGTTAAAAACATGATCACTGGTGCTGCGCAAATGGACGGAGCTATCCTTGTAGTATCTGCTGCTGATGGCCCAATGCCACAAACTCGTGAGCACATCCTTCTTTCTAAAAACGTTGGTGTACCATACATCGTTGTATTCTTAAACAAATGCGACATGGTAGACGACGAAGAGCTTCTTGAACTAGTTGAAATGGAAGTTCGCGATCTTCTTAGCGAATACGACTTCCCTGGTGATGATGTACCAGTAATCAAAGGTTCTGCTCTTAAAGCTCTTGAAGGTGACGCTGAGTACGAAGCGAAAATCTTCGAACTTATGGATGCGGTTGATGAGTACATCCCAACTCCAGAACGCGACACTGAAAAACCATTCATGATGCCAGTTGAGGACGTATTCTCAATCACTGGTCGTGGTACAGTTGCTACTGGCCGTGTAGAACGCGGACAAGTTAAAGTCGGTGACGAAGTTGAAATCATCGGTCTTCAAGATGAGAACAAGAAAACAACTGTTACAGGTGTTGAAATGTTCCGTAAGCTTCTTGATTACGCTGAAGCTGGTGACAACATTGGTGCCCTTCTTCGCGGTGTATCTCGTGAAGAAATCCAACGTGGTCAAGTACTTGCTAAACCAGGTACAATCACTCCACACAGCAAATTCAAAGCTGAAGTTTACGTTCTATCTAAAGAAGAGGGTGGACGTCATACTCCATTCTTCTCTAACTACCGTCCTCAGTTCTACTTCCGTACAACTGACGTAACTGGTATCATCCATCTTCCAGAAGGCGTAGAAATGGTTATGCCTGGAGATAACACTGAAATGAACGTTGAACTTATTTCTACAATCGCTATCGAAGAAGGAACTCGTTTCTCTATTCGTGAAGGCGGACGTACTGTTGGTTCAGGCGTTGTTTCTACAATCACTGAGTAATAGTATGATTTTAAACGAGACCCCTGCGGGTCTCGTTTTTTGTTTGCTTATCTTTTTCTTGTATAATAGGATCTATCATATTCGAGGGGTTAATATTTATGATTCCTGAAAAGAAATCAATCGCAATCATGAAAGAACTAAGCATTGGAAATACAAGGCAAATGCTGATGATTAATGGAGTTGACGTGAAAAATCCATTGCTGCTTTTTTTACATGGCGGGCCGGGAACGTCGCAAATCGGATATGTTAGACATTATCAAAAAGAGCTGGAACAGTATTTTACAGTAGTTCATTGGGATCAGAGAGGATCGGGGCTTTCTTATTCTAAGCGAATTTCGCATCACTCTATGACAATAAATCACTTCATTAAAGATACAATCCAAGTCACTCAATGGCTTTTAGCTCATTTTTCAAAATCAAAACTTTACCTAGCCGGTCATTCTTGGGGATCAATACTGGCGCTTCATGTGCTGCAGCAGCGTCCTGATTTATTTTACACGTATTATGGAATCAGCCAGGTTGTTAACCCGCAAGATGAAGAATCAACTGCTTATCAACATATTCGTGAAATTTCCGAATCAAAAAAAGCCAGCATATTATCTTTCCTCACACGTTTCATTGGTGCTCCGCCTTGGAAGCAGGATATCCAGCACCTTATCTATCGGTTTTGTGTTGAGCTAAGCAGGGGAGGATTCACTCACCGTCATCGTCAATCTCTAGCTGTATTATTTCAAATGCTTACTGGCAATGAGTATGGAGTGCGGAACATGCACAGCTTCCTCAATGGATTGCGCTTCAGTAAAAAACATTTAACTGATGAGTTGTACCGGTTTAATGCTTTTACATCAGTTCCTTCTATTAAAGTACCGTGTGTTTTCATTTCAGGGAAACATGACTTAATTGTTCCTGCTGAAATATCGAAACAGTATTATCAAGAACTTGAGGCACCTGAAAAGCGCTGGTTTCAATTTGAGAATTCAGCTCACACCCCGCATATTGAGGAGCCATCATTATTCGCGAACACATTAAGTCGGCATGCACGACACCATTTATGATAGATCCTTGATAAATAAGAAAAACCCCTGTATAATAAAAAAAGTGTGCAAACCATGCATATTTTAAATAAGTCTTGCAACATGCGCCTATTTTCTGTATAATGGTGTATGTTGGTCTTTGACTGCGATGAAGTGAGAGGTTGCTGACACACCCGGCCGCTTTGCCATGGCAAGGTGTTCAGGTTTTTCTCACGGAGAACTGTCTAACGTGATGTAGGCGAAAAGGAGGGAAAATAATGGCAAAACAAAAAATTCGTATTCGTTTGAAAGCATATGATCATAGAATCCTTGATCAATCTGCAGAGAAGATTGTTGAAACGGCAAAACGTTCTGGTGCCAGCGTATCTGGTCCGATTCCGTTGCCAACTGAAAAATCAGTTTACACAATCCTTCGTGCGGTGCACAAATACAAAGATTCTCGTGAGCAATTTGAAATGCGTACACATAAACGTTTAATCGACATTGTGAACCCAACACCACAAACTGTTGATGCTCTTATGCGATTAGACTTACCATCTGGTGTCGATATCGAAATTAAACTTTAATTCTAAAATATAGAATGATCTTAATAGGAGGTGTGACGAATGACCAAAGGAATCTTAGGAAGAAAAATTGGTATGACGCAAGTATTCGCTGAGAATGGTGATCTTATTCCGGTAACTGTTATCGAGGCTGCTCCAAACGTTGTTCTTCAAAAGAAAACAGCTGAAAACGACGGTTACGAAGCAATCCAGCTTGGTTTTGACGACAAGCGTGAAAAGCTTTCTAACAAACCTGAAAAAGGGCACGTTGCAAAAGCGGAAACTGCTCCTAAGCGCTTCGTTAAAGAATTACGCGGAGTGGAAATGGATGCGTATGAAGTTGGTCAGGAAGTCAAGGTTGAAATTTTCTCTGCTGGAGAAATCGTAGATGTAACAGGAGTATCTAAAGGTAAAGGTTTCCAAGGTGCGATCAAGCGCCACGGACAATCTCGCGGACCTATGTCTCACGGTTCACGCTACCACCGTCGTCCTGGTTCAATGGGACCTGTAGATCCTAACCGTGTATTCAAAGGTAAATTATTACCTGGACGTATGGGCGGAGAGCAAATCACTGTTCAAAACCTTGAAATCGTAAAAGTTGATGCAGAACGCAATCTTCTTTTGATCAAAGGTAACGTACCTGGTGCGAAGAAATCTTTAATCACTGTTAAAAGTGCTGTTAAATCTAAATAATTCTCTTAGGAAAGGAGGAAATTGATTATGCCAAAAGTAGCATTATACAACCAAAACGGTTCTACTGCTGGTGACATCGAATTAAACGCTTCTGTATTTGGTATCGAACCAAATGAGAGTGTTGTATTCGACGCTATTCTTATGCAAAGAGCTTCCTTACGTCAAGGAACTCACAAAGTAAAAAATCGTTCTGAAGTACGCGGCGGAGGTCGTAAACCATGGCGTCAAAAAGGTACTGGACGTGCCCGTCAAGGTTCAATCCGTTCACCGCAATGGCGCGGAGGTGGTGTCGTATTCGGCCCAACACCACGCAGCTATTCTTATAAATTACCTAAAAAAGTTCGCCGCTTGGCAATCAAATCAGTATTGTCTTCTAAAGTGATCGACAACAACATCATCGTTCTTGAAGATCTTACTCTTGATACGGCTAAAACAAAAGAAATGGCAGCTATCCTTAAAGGATTATCTGTTGAGAAAAAAGCTTTAATCGTAACTGCGGATGCAAACGAAGCAGTAGCATTATCTGCTCGCAACATTCCTGGAGTTACTGTTGTTGAAGCTAACGGAATCAACGTTTTAGACGTTGTCAACCACGAGAAGCTTCTGATTACAAAAGCAGCGGTTGAAAAAGTAGAGGAGGTGCTTGCATAATGAAAGATCCTCGTGATGTTCTAAAGCGCCCCGTCATTACTGAACGTTCTGCTGATTTAATGACTGAAAAAAAATATACTTTTGAAGTTGATGTAAGAGCTAACAAAACAGAAGTGAAAGACGCGGTTGAAAGCATCTTTGGAGTGAAAGTTGATAAAGTCAACATCATGAACTACAAAGGCAAATCAAAACGTGTCGGACGCTACACTGGTATGACTAGCCGTCGCAGAAAAGCGATCGTAAAACTTACTGCAGACAGCAAAGAAATCGAAATTTTTGAAGCTTAATTATCTGTAAAAAGAAGGAGGGAAATTCAAAATGGCGATTAAAAAGTATAAACCGACCTCTAATGGACGTCGTGGCATGACAACTTCTGATTTTGCTGAAATCACGACTGACAAGCCGGAAAAATCCTTGCTTGCTCCCCTTCACAAAAAAGGCGGACGTAACAACCAAGGTAAATTGACTGTACGTCACCAAGGTGGCGGACATAAACGCCAATACCGTGTTATCGACTTCAAACGCGATAAAGATGGTATACCTGGACGCGTTGCTACAGTTGAATACGATCCAAACCGTTCAGCTAACATCGCTCTAATCAACTATGCAGACGGAGAAAAACGTTACATTCTTGCTCCTAAAGGAATTCAAGTAGGTACTGAAATCATGTCAGGTCCTGAAGCTGACATTAAAGTAGGTAATGCACTTCCACTTATCAACATCCCTGTTGGTACAGTTGTGCATAACATTGAATTAAAACCTGGTAAAGGCGGACAGCTTGTACGTTCAGCTGGTACATCTGCTCAGGTTCTTGGTAAAGAAGGTAAATACGTTCTTGTACGTCTTAACTCTGGTGAAGTTCGCATGATCCTTTCTGCTTGCCGTGCTTCTATCGGTCAAGTAGGTAACGAACAGCACGAACTTATCAACATTGGTAAAGCTGGACGTTCTCGCTGGAAAGGCATCCGTCCTACAGTTCGTGGTTCTGTAATGAACCCTAACGATCACCCACACGGTGGTGGTGAAGGACGTGCGCCAATCGGACGTAAATCACCAATGTCTCCATGGGGCAAACCAACTCTTGGATTCAAGACTCGTAAGAAAAAGAACAAATCCGATAAATTTATCGTACGTCGTCGTAAAAATAAATAACGGGGTTGTCTACGGTTCTTTTCGGACCGTAGTGCAATCACGAAGGGAGGTTCCAAAATGGCTCGCAGCTTAAAAAAAGGACCATTTGTCGATGGACACTTGATGACTAAAATCGAGAAATTAAATGAAACTGACAAGAAACAAGTCGTAAAAACTTGGTCTCGTCGTTCTACTATTTTCCCACAGTTTATTGGTCACACAATCGCAGTCTATGACGGACGTAAACACGTGCCTGTATTCATCTCTGAAGATATGGTAGGGCACAAGTTGGGTGAATTCGCTCCAACTCGTACGTACAAAGGTCATGCTAGTGATGACAAAAAAACAAGACGCTAAGAGAGGAGGCTTTTAAATGCAAGCTAAAGCTGTTGCAAGAACAGTCCGTATTGCTCCTCGTAAAGCACGTCTAGTAATGGACCTGATTCGAGGCAAGCAAGTAGGTGAGGCAGTATCAATCTTGAACCTTACACCAAGAGCTGCTTCTCCAATTATCGAGAAAGTATTAAAATCCGCTATTGCAAATGCTGAGCATAACTATGAAATGGACGCTAACAACCTGGTTATTTCTCAAGCATTCGTTGACGAAGGCCCTACGTTAAAAAGATTCCGCCCACGTGCTATGGGACGTGCGAGTCAAATCAACAAACGTACGAGCCACATTACAATCGTTGTATCAGAAAAGAAGGAGGGATAAGTAGTGGGTCAAAAGGTAAATCCAGTCGGTCTTCGTATCGGAGTCATTCGTGATTGGGAATCTAAGTGGTACGCTGGTAAAGATTACGCTGACTTCCTGCACGAAGATTTAAAAATTCGTGAATACATTAGCAAACGCCTTTCTGACGCTTCTGTTTCTAAAGTAGAAATTGAGCGTGCAGCAAACCGCGTTAACATTACGATCCACACAGCTAAGCCTGGTATGGTTATCGGTAAAGGCGGTTCTGAAGTCGAAGCACTTCGCAAAGCCCTTAACAGCCTTACTGGCAAGCGTGTACACATTAACATTCTTGAAATCAAAAGAGCAGATCTTGATGCACAGCTAGTTGCTGACAACATCGCTCGTCAATTAGAAAACCGTGTTTCTTTCCGCCGTGCGCAGAAACAACAAATCCAACGTACTATGCGTGCTGGAGCACAAGGTGTGAAAACAATGGTTTCTGGTCGTCTTGGCGGTGCAGATATCGCTCGTTCTGAATACTACAGTGAAGGAACTGTTCCATTGCACACATTGCGTGCGGACATTGACTATGCAACATCTGAAGCTGATACTACTTACGGTAAGCTTGGTGTAAAAGTCTGGATCTATCGTGGAGAGGTTCTTCCTACTAAGAAGAAAACTGAGGAAGGAGGAAAATAATATGTTATTACCAAAACGCGTTAAATATCGCAGAGAGCATCGCGGAAAAATGCGTGGCCGTGCGAAAGGCGGTACTGAAGTACATTTCGGAGAATTCGGTATCCAAGCTCTTGAAGCTTCTTGGATTACTAACCGTCAAATCGAAGCTGCACGTATTGCGATGACTCGTTACATGAAACGTGGCGGTAAAGTTTGGATCAAAATTTTCCCTTCTAAACCTTACACTGCTAAACCACTTGAGGTACGTATGGGATCCGGTAAAGGGGCTCCAGAAGGTTGGGTAGCTGTTGTAAAACCGGGCAAAGTTTTATTTGAAATTTCTGGTGTGTCTGAAGAGGTTGCTCGTGAAGCGCTTCGCCTTGCATCTCACAAATTGCCAATTAAAACGAAGTTCGTAAAACGTGAAGAAATTGGTGGTGAATCAAATGAAAGCTAATGAAATTCGTGACCTTACCACTGCTGAAATTGAACAAAAAGTAAAGTCTCTTAAAGAAGAACTTTTCAATCTTCGCTTTCAATTAGCGACAGGACAACTTGAAAATACTGCTCGCATTCGTGAAGTGCGCAAAGCTATCGCGCGCATGAAAACTGTGATTCGTGAAAGAGAAATTGCTGCTAATAAATAATCACTGAGGGGAGGTCGTGAGCATGAGCGAACGTAACCAACGCAAAGTTTACCAAGGCCGTGTTGTTTCTGACAAAATGGATAAAACCATTACTGTTGTTGTTGAGACATACAAAAAACATACACTTTACGGTAAACGCGTAAAATACTCAAAAAAATTCAAAGCACATGATGAAAATAATCAAGCTAAAATCGGTGACATCGTTAAGATTATGGAAACTCGTCCTTTGTCTGCAACTAAGCGTTTCCGTCTAGTTGAAGTTGTCGAAGAAGCTGTTATTATCTAATAAAGTTCGGAATTCTTTTTCCGAAGGGAGGTAACAAATAATGATTCAACAAGAGACTCGTTTAAAAGTAGCTGACAACTCTGGCGCACGTGAAGTACTTACTATTAAAGTTCTTGGTGGTTCTGGACGTAAAACAGCTAACATTGGTGATGTAATTGTTTGCACGGTTAAACAAGCAACACCAGGAGGCGTTGTCAAAAAAGGTGAAGTCGTAAAAGCTGTTATCGTTCGCACTAAAAGCGGAGCGCGCAGAAGTGACGGTTCATACATCAGCTTCGATGAGAATGCATGTGTTATCATCCGTGACGACAAGAGCCCACGCGGAACTCGTATCTTCGGACCAGTTGCTCGTGAATTGCGTGAAAACAACTTTATGAAAATTGTTTCTCTAGCTCCAGAAGTTATCTAATGAAATAAATGCCTTACTCAAGGAGGTGCGATCAGGATGCATGTAAAAAAAGGCGATAAAGTTATGGTTATCTCTGGTAAAGATAAAGGCAAACAAGGAACAATCCTTGCTGCTTTCCCTAAAAAGGACCGCGTTTTAGTTGAAGGTGTTAACATGGTAAAGAAACACTCTAAACCAACTCAAGCTAACCCTCAAGGCGGTATTTCTAATCAAGAGGCGCCAATTCATGTATCAAACGTTATGCCGCTCGATCCTAAAACAGGTGAAGTGACTCGCGTAGGATACAAAGTGGAAGATGGCAAAAAAGTTCGTGTAGCAAAAAAATCTGGGCAAGTTCTAGATAAATAGTATTAAAAGGAAGGGAGGTCTATCTCATGAACCGCCTTAAAGAAAAGTACAATAAAGAAATTGCACCTGCTTTAATGACTAAGTTCAATTATGATTCAGTCATGCAAGTGCCTAAAATCGAAAAAATCGTAATCAACATGGGTGTTGGTGACGCTGTTCAAAACGCCAAAGCAATCGACAGTGCTGTTGAAGAATTAACGTTTATCGCAGGTCAAAAACCTGTCGTTACTCGTGCGAAGAAATCAATTGCTGGATTCCGTCTTCGTGAGGGAATGCCTATCGGTGCGAAAGTAACTCTTCGCGGAGAGCGCATGTATGATTTCCTTGATAAACTTATTTCTGTATCTTTACCGCGTGTACGTGACTTCCGCGGGGTTTCTAAAAAATCTTTCGATGGTCGCGGTAACTACACACTTGGTATCAAAGAACAGTTAATCTTCCCTGAAATTGACTACGATAAAGTAACAAAGGTTCGCGGAATGGACATCGTTATCGTAACAACAGCTAATACTGACGAAGAAGCTCGTGAGCTATTAACTCAAGTAGGTATGCCGTTCCAGAAATAATCAATGAAAGGGAGGCGAAATCGTGGCTAAAAAGTCTATGATTGCGAAACAACAACGTACACCAAAGTTTAAAGTACAAGAGTACACACGCTGTGAACGCTGCGGACGTCCGCATTCAGTCATTCGTAAATTTAAACTTTGCCGTATTTGTTTCCGTGAGCTTGCATATAAAGGACAAATTCCTGGCGTGAAAAAAGCCAGCTGGTAATCCCCAAGAAAGGGAAGGAGGTAATTATATAATGGTTATGACAGATCCAATTGCAGATATGCTAACTCGTATTCGCAATGCAAACATGGTACGTCATGAGAAGCTTGAAATTCCTGCTTCTAAATTGAAAAGAGAAATTGCTGAAATTTTAAAGCGTGAAGGTTTCATTCGTGACGTTGAGTTCGTAGAAGACAGCAAACAAGGTATCATCCGCGTTTTCTTGAAATACGGACAAAACAACGAGCGCGTTATCACTGGTCTTAAAAGAATCAGCAAGCCTGGTTTGCGTGTTTATGCTAAATCTAATGAAGTACCTCGCGTACTTAACGGTCTTGGAATCGCGATTATTTCTACATCACAAGGTGTTTTAACGGACAAAGAAGCCCGTGCAAAACAAGCTGGTGGAGAAGTTCTAGCATACGTTTGGTAAGAAGTTTAACATGAATGGAGGTGTTTGGTATGTCTCGTGTAGGTAAGAAGCTACTTGAGATTCCTTCTGATGTTACAGTAACGTTAAATGATAACAACACTGTAGCTGTGAAAGGACCAAAAGGAGAATTAACTCGTACGTTTCACCCTGATATGGAGATTAAAGTAGAGGACAATGTGCTTACAGTCGCTCGTCCTTCTGATCAAAAAGAGCACCGTGCCCTGCATGGTACGACTCGCAGTCTGCTTGGCAACATGGTTGAAGGTGTATCTAAAGGATTTGAAAGAGGTTTGGAATTAGTCGGTGTCGGTTACCGTGCTTCTAAATCCGGAAATAAACTTGTTTTAAACGTTGGATACTCTCATCCTGTTGAGATCGTTCCTGAAGAAGGCATCGAAATCGAAGTTCCTTCTCAAACAAAAGTAGTTGTAAAAGGTACAGACAAAGAACGCGTAGGAGCTATTGCTGCTAACATCCGCGCTGTACGTTCTCCAGAGCCTTACAAAGGTAAAGGAATCCGCTACGAAGGTGAAGTTGTTCGCCGTAAAGAAGGTAAATCTGCTAAGTAAGATCGCTTAAAGTGAAGAAAGGAGTGACCTAGATGATTACGAAAACTAGCAAAAATGCTGCTCGTCTTAAAAGACACGCTCGTGTTCGCGCTAAACTTTCCGGTACTGCTGAAAGACCGCGCCTGAACGTTTTCCGTTCTAACAAGCACATTTACGCTCAAATCATCGATGATGTAAATGGTGTAACACTTGCTAGTGCATCTACTCTCGATAAAGACTTGAACGTTGAAAGCACTGGAGATACTTCTGCTGCTACTAAAGTTGGAGAATTAGTTGCAAAACGCGCTGCTGAAAAAGGCATTTCTGACGTAGTATTTGACCGTGGCGGATACTTATACCATGGACGTGTAAAAGCTTTGGCTGATGCCGCTCGTGAAGCTGGACTTAAATTTTAATAAAAGAAGGAGGGACACATGATTATGCGTCGTATTGACCCAAGCAAATTAGAGTTAGAAGAACGCTTAGTTACGGTTAACCGCGTAGCGAAAGTTGTTAAAGGTGGTCGTCGTTTCCGCTTCGCAGCTCTAGTCGTTGTCGGTGACAAAAACGGACACGTAGGATTCGGTACTGGTAAAGCACAAGAAGTACCAGAAGCGATCCGCAAAGCTGTTGAAGATGCGAAAAAGAATTTGATTGAAGTACCAATGGTTGGAACTACAATTCCACACGAAATCATCGGACGTTTCGGTGCAGGTAACATCTTGTTAAAACCTGCTTCTGAAGGTACTGGAGTTATCGCTGGAGGCCCTGTACGTGCGGTACTTGAGCTAGCTGGTGTAGCTGATATCCTTTCTAAGTCTTTAGGTTCTAACACACCGATCAACATGATTCGTGCAACACTTCAAGGTTTAAGTGAACTTAAACGTGCTGAAGACGTTGCGAAGCTTCGTGGAAAATCTGTAGAAGAACTGTTAGGATAAGGAGGGAACATTAATGGCTAAATTAGAAATTACCCTCAAACGAAGTGTAATCGGTCGCCCGGAAGACCAACGCGTTACTGTAAGAACACTTGGTTTAAAGAAAACAAACCAAACTGTTGTTCATGAAGACAACGCTGCGATCCGTGGTATGATTAATAAAGTATCTCATTTAGTTTCTGTTAAAGAACAATAAAAATATTTGATCGGATAAGGAGGTGTCCTAATGAAACTTCATGAATTAAAACCTTCAGAAGGTTCACGCAAAACGCGTAATCGCGTAGGTCGTGGTATTGGTTCTGGCAACGGTAAAACAGCTGGTAAAGGTCACAAAGGTCAAAACGCTCGTTCTGGCGGCGGTGTACGCCCTGGATTCGAGGGGGGACAAATGCCTTTATTCCAACGTCTTCCTAAACGCGGTTTCACTAACATCAACCGCAAGGAATACGCTGTAGTCAACCTAGACAAATTGAACGGTTTTGCAGAAGGAACGGAAGTCACTCCTGAACTTCTTCTAGAGACTGGTGTTATTAGCAAACTTAATGCAGGAGTAAAGATTCTTGGCAACGGTAAATTAGAGAAAAAATTAACTGTAAAAGCCAATAAATTCTCTGCTTCTGCGAAAGAAGCTGTTGAAGCTGCTGGCGGTACAGCTGAGGTGATCTAACTTGTTTAAAACAATCTCCAACTTTATGCGTGTGAGTGATATCAGGAATAAAATCATATTCACTTTACTCATGCTTATCGTCTTTCGCATAGGTGCGTTTATTCCTGTGCCTTACGTTAACGCTGAAGCGTTACAGGCGCAGTCTCAAATGGGTGTTTTTGATCTCCTTAATACATTTGGCGGCGGTGCGCTTTACCAATTTTCCATTTTCGCAATGGGAATTACTCCTTATATCACGGCTTCGATCATCATTCAGCTGCTTCAGATGGATGTTGTACCGAAGTTTACCGAGTGGTCTAAGCAAGGTGAAGTTGGCCGCCGTAAATTAGCTCAGTTCACAAGGTACTTTACGATTGTGCTTGGTTTCATCCAAGCATTAGGTATGTCATATGGATTTAACAATCTGGCAAACGGTATGCTGATCGAAAAATCCGGTGTATCGACATATCTTATCATTGCTTTAGTACTCACTGGCGGAACTGCCTTTTTAATGTGGCTTGGGGAACAAATTACTTCTCATGGAGTAGGCAACGGAATATCGATCATTATCTTCGCGGGGATTGTGTCTAGTATTCCAAAAACAATTGGGCAAATATATGAGACTCAATTTGTCGGTAGCAACGATCAGTTGTTTATTCATATTGTGAAAATCGCACTTCTTGTGATTGCGATTTTAGCAGTTATTGTTGGAGTTATTTTCATTCAGCAAGCCGTACGGAAAATTGCGATTCAATATGCTAAAGGCACAGGTCGTTCACCTGCTGGCGGAGGTCAGTCTACACACCTTCCATTGAAAGTGAATCCTGCAGGGGTTATTCCGGTAATCTTTGCGGTTGCGTTTTTGATAACGCCGCGGACGATCGCGTCATTCTTTGGAACAAACGATGTGACAAAGTGGATTCAAAACAACTTTGATAATACGCATCCGGTGGGTATGGCGATATATGTTGCGTTGATTATTGCCTTTACGTACTTTTATGCATTTGTACAGGTAAACCCTGAACAAATGGCTGATAACCTTAAAAAACAGGGTGGCTATATCCCGGGGGTTCGTCCAGGGAAAATGACTCAAGATAGAATTACGAGCATTTTGTATCGACTTACGTTTGTGGGTTCTATATTCTTAGCCGTGATTTCCATTCTTCCTATCTTTTTCATTCAATTCGCTGGATTGCCTCAAAGTGCACAAATTGGCGGAACATCTTTGTTAATTGTTGTCGGGGTAGCCTTGGAGACAATGAAACAACTAGAAAGCCAGTTGGTGAAACGAAACTACCGTGGATTTATGAAAAACTAGAGGAAATGGATTTATCCATTCCCTCTTAATAAAGAGAGGACGGGGGAAATCCGAATGAACTTAGTCTTAATGGGGCTTCCTGGTGCCGGTAAAGGCACACAGGGCGAACGAATTGTTGAGGATTATGGGATTCCTCATATCTCAACAGGAGATATGTTCCGTGCTGCTATGAAAGAAGAAACACCACTCGGACTCGAAGCAAAATCTTATATTGATAAGGGAGAGCTCGTACCTGACGAAGTCACAATCGGAATTGTAAAAGAGAGACTTGGCAAAGATGATTGTGAAAGAGGTTTTCTTCTGGACGGATTTCCGCGAACAGTCGCTCAAGCCGAAGCTCTTGAAGAAATTCTTGAGGAATACGGCAAGCCGATTGATTATGTCATTAACATTGAAGTCGACAAAGATGTTCTGATGGAACGTCTGACTGGACGCAGAATTTGCAGTGTTTGCGGCACAACCTATCATTTAGTCTTTAATCCGCCGAAAACGCCGGGTATTTGTGATAAAGACGGAGGCGAACTCTATCAACGGGCAGATGATAATGAGGAAACCGTCTCTAAACGGCTTGAGGTAAACATGAAGCAAACTCAGCCTTTACTCGATTTCTATTCAGAGAAAGGTTATCTTGCAAACGTGAATGGCCAGCAGGACATTCAAGACGTGTATGCAGATGTGAAGGATCTTCTTGGAGGATTAAAAAAATGATTATCTGTAAAACCCCACGTGAACTTGGTATCATGCGGGAAGCAGGGCGAATCGTGGCTTTAACTCATGAAGAGTTAAAAAAGCACATTAAACCAGGAATCTCGACAAAAGAATTGGATCAAATTGCCGAACGTTTTATTAAGAAGCAGGGTGCAATCCCATCTTTTAAGGGGTATAATGGGTTTCGCGGGAGCATTTGCGTATCAGTTAATGAAGAACTCGTTCACGGCATACCTGGCAGCAGGGTGCTGAAGGACGGTGACATCATCAGTATTGATATCGGTGCTAAATTAAATGGTTATCATGGTGACTCTGCATGGACATATCCGGTAGGAAACATCAGCGATGATGACAAAAAACTTCTGGAAGTGACAGAGGAGTCTTTATATAAAGGCTTGCAGGAAGCAAAACCAGGTGAACGTTTGTCGAATATTTCCCACGCAATACAAACGTATGTCGAAAATGAGCAGTTTTCAGTTGTTAGGGAGTATGTCGGACATGGTGTTGGTCAAGACTTGCATGAGGACCCGCAAATTCCTCATTACGGTCCGCCCAACAAAGGACCACGGCTTAAACCTGGCATGGTTCTCGCTATTGAACCTATGGTGAACGCTGGCAGCCGCTACGTGAAAACATTGGCTGATAACTGGACGGTTGTAACGGTAGATGGGAAAAAGTGTGCTCATTTTGAACATACGATTGCGATTACGGAAACGGGTTTTGATATACTGACGAGAGTCTAGATGATGAAAATAATTCCGAAGACAGATGTTTTTCAAGCTTGATAGGGCAGAAAGCTTGGGTGAACATTGGCAAGACCGAATTCATCTTGCTGCTTGTCGTTGGAATTTTAACCATCATCAATGTACTAACAGCAGACGGAGAAAAGCGTACATTTCATTCTCCTAAGAAAAAGAATATCAATCATTTAACCCTTTATGATTGCGTATCTCCGGAAGTTCAGAACAGTATAAACGAAACAGGGCGTGTGACAAACTTCTTTTGAAATTTGTCAGAAAGCAAGTTACTGATTTGAAGAAGGGAGAACACTTGAATGGCGAAAGACGATGTAATTGAAGTGGAAGGTACTATAGTCGAAACACTGCCAAACGCGATGTTCAAAGTTGAACTTGAAAATGGCCACACTGTTTTGGCTCATGTATCTGGTAAAATCCGCATGCACTTCATTCGCATTTTACCTGGAGACAAAGTTACGGTAGAATTATCTCCATATGACTTAACTCGTGGCAGGATTACGTACCGTTACAAATAAAGCACTCCGGAAACTGAAGGAGGTTGGAAACACATGAAAGTGAGACCATCAGTTAAACCAATCTGCGAAAAATGTAAAGTTATTCGCAGAAAAGGAAAAGTAATGGTGATCTGTGAAAATCCAAAGCATAAACAAAAACAAGGATAATTTATAAGGAGGTGCCCAGAGAATGGCTCGTATTGCTGGTGTAGATATCCCACGTGACAAACGTGTTGTTATTTCTTTAACATACATCTTCGGAATTGGCCGCACAACGGCTCAGCAAGTTTTAAAAGAAGCTGGAGTTTCAGAAGATACTCGTGTGCGCGATCTTACTGAAGAAGAACTTGGTAAAATCCGTGATATTATTGACAAACTGAAAGTAGAAGGTGACCTTCGCCGTGAAGTTTCTCTTAATATCAAACGTCTGATCGAAATCGGAAGCTACCGCGGAATCCGTCATCGCAGAGGATTACCTGTTCGCGGACAAAACTCTAAAAACAACGCGCGTACTCGTAAAGGTCCGCGTCGTACTGTAGCTAACAAGAAAAAATAAGTAAGGGAGGTTCTTAAACAATGGCTGCTGCTCGTAAATCTAACACGCGTAAACGTCGCGTGAAAAAGAATATTGAGTCTGGAATTGCTCATATTCGTTCAACTTTCAATAACACGATCGTTACGATCACTGACACTCATGGTAATGCTATTTCTTGGTCTAGTGCCGGAGCTTTAGGATTCAGAGGTTCTCGTAAATCTACTCCTTTTGCTGCGCAAATGGCTGCAGAAACAGCTGCTAAAGGTTCAATCGAACATGGTCTTAAAACTCTAGAGGTTACTGTTAAAGGACCTGGTTCAGGCCGTGAAGCTGCAATCCGTGCACTTCAAGCTGCTGGACTAGAAGTCACTGCTATCAGAGACGTAACTCCTGTTCCTCATAACGGATGCCGTCCACCAAAACGTCGCCGCGTGTAATTTGTTTGTATAGATTTTGTGTCCCTGTCAATAATGGGTTATGATACAGTTATTTATGAAACGAATGCACCGACTCGTTGCCTGAGCACATACGGGACTAAACAATGGGGAATTTCGGATGGAATCTCATATGATTCTATTCGAGGTTTCGACGTTTTGAAGGAGGGTTTTAAGTAATGATCGAGATTGAAAAACCAAAAATCGAAACGGTTGAAATCAGCGACGATGCCAAATTTGGTAAGTTTGTCGTAGAGCCACTTGAGCGTGGATATGGTACAACTCTGGGTAACTCCTTACGTCGTATCCTCTTATCCTCACTCCCTGGTGCCGCTGTAACATCAATCCAGATAGATGGTGTACTGCACGAATTCTCGACAATTGAAGGCGTTGTGGAAGATGTTACAACGATTATCTTACACATTAAAAAGCTTGCATTGAAAATCTACTCTGATGAAGAGAAGACGCTAGAAATTGATGTACAGGGTGAAGGAACTGTAACGGCAGCTGATATTACACACGATAGTGATGTAGAGATCTTAAATCCTGATCTTCATATCGCGACTCTTGGTGAGAATGCGAGTTTCCGAGTTCGCCTTACTGCTCAAAGAGGACGTGGGTATACGCCTGCTGACGCAAACAAGAGAGACGATCAGCCAATCGGCGTGATTCCGATCGATTCTATCTATACGCCAGTTTCTCGTGTATCTTATCAGGTAGAGAACACTCGTGTAGGCCAAGTTGCAAACTATGATAAACTTACACTTGATGTTTGGACTGATGGAAGCACTGGACCGAAAGAAGCAATTGCGCTTGGTTCAAAGATTTTAACTGAACACCTTAATATATTCGTTGGTTTAACTGACGAAGCTCAACATGCTGAAATCATGGTTGAAAAAGAAGAAGATCAAAAAGAGAAAGTTCTTGAAATGACAATTGAAGAATTGGATCTTTCTGTTCGTTCTTACAACTGCTTAAAGCGTGCGGGTATTAACACGGTTCAAGAGCTTGCGAACAAGACGGAAGAAGATATGATGAAAGTTCGAAATCTAGGACGCAAATCACTTGAAGAAGTGAAAGCGAAACTAGAAGAACTTGGACTCGGACTTCGCAAAGACGATTGACTAGTTTCCCTTGTGAACTAGGATTTTCGTGTGTTTATTATTCAGAAACAGCATTCCAATAAAGGAGGGGACATCACATGTCATACAGAAAACTAGGACGTACGAGTGCACAGCGTAAAGCTATGCTTCGTGATCTTACAACTGATTTGATCATCAACGAAAGAATCGAAACAACTGAAACACGTGCGAAAGAACTTCGCTCTGTAGTTGAAAAAATGATCACGCTTGGCAAACGCGGTGATCTTCACGCTCGCCGTCAAGCTGCTGCATACATCCGCAACGAGGTTGCAAACGAAGAAAATAACCAAGATGCACTTCAAAAATTATTCTCTGACATTGCAACTCGTTACGAGGAGCGCCAAGGCGGATACACACGTATTATGAAGCTTGGTCCTCGCCGTGGTGACGGAGCACCAATGGCAATTATCGAATTGGTTTAATCACATATTTTTGTGTATCTAAAGAAGGGCGGGACAGTTTCTAACTGGATCTATGCCCTTTTTTTAGATACTGCAACTTTTAATAGAGAGAAAAGCAGAGCATTAGCTGAGAGGAGGCCGGTTTTCCATGAATCAAAATCAGTTGATATCGGTAGAGGATATCGTATTTCGATATCGGAAGGACGCAGAAAGACGAGCACTAGACGGCGTCTCCCTGCAGGTGTATGAGGGTGAATGGCTTGCAATCGTAGGTCATAACGGTTCAGGGAAATCAACACTGGCCCGGGCATTGAATGGTTTAATTCTTCCTGAATCAGGCGACATTGAGGTTGCCGGGATTCAATTGACAGAGGAATCCGTTTGGGAAGTGCGTAAGAAGATAGGTATGGTCTTTCAAAATCCGGATAACCAATTTGTCGGAACGACTGTTCGCGATGATGTGGCTTTTGGTTTAGAAAACAATGGTGTACCGCGGGAAGAAATGATTGAGAGAGTAGACTGGGCAGTAAAACAGGTGAATATGCAAGATTTTCTCGATCAAGAGCCGCACCATCTCTCCGGAGGCCAAAAGCAGAGAGTTGCGATTGCGGGGGTTATTGCCGCACGTCCTGATATTATTATCTTAGATGAAGCAACATCCATGCTTGATCCGATCGGGCGAGAAGAAGTGCTTGAAACGGTAAGACATTTAAAAGAGCAGGGCATGGCGACTGTCATATCCATTACACATGATCTGGATGAGGCAGCAAAAGCAGACAGGATCATTGTCATGAATGGCGGTAAAAAATATGCTGAAGGGCCGCCCAAAGAGATTTTTAAATTGAATAAAGAACTTGTTCGAATCGGGCTTGATTTACCCTTCTCATTCCAGCTTAGCCAGCTTTTAAGAGAAAATGGACTGGCTTTGGAAGAAAACCATTTGACTCAGGAAGGGCTGGTGAAAGAGCTGTGGACATTACAATCAAAGATGTAGAGCATCGCTATCAGATGAAGACGCCGTTTGAGCGCCTAGCACTGTATGATATCAATGCATCGATTAAAGAAGGAAGCTACGTAGCCGTTATCGGGCATACAGGCTCTGGCAAGTCCACTCTTCTACAGCACCTAAATGGTCTCCTGAAGCCGACGAAGGGACAGATATCACTAGGCAGCACTGTCATTCAGGCAGGGAAAAAGAATAAAGATCTGAAAAAACTTCGTAAAAAAGTCGGAATCGTTTTCCAATTTCCTGAGCATCAATTATTCGAAGAAACAGTTCTTAAAGATATTTCATTCGGACCGATGAACTTTGGTGTTAAAAAAGAAGATGCTGAACAAAAAGCGAGAGAGATGCTGCAGCTTGTAGGTTTATCAGAAGAGCTTTTGGACAGGTCACCCTTTGAATTAAGCGGGGGACAAATGCGCAGAGTTGCAATTGCCGGCGTACTTGCAATGGACCCTGAAGTGCTTGTTCTGGATGAACCGACTGCAGGATTGGACCCAAGAGGGCGAAAAGAGATTATGGACATGTTTTATGAGCTTCATCAACGTGGGAACTTGACGACGATCCTTGTGACACACAGCATGGAGGATGCAGCTGCATACGCTGATGAAATGATTGTTATGCATAAAGGAACGATACAAGCATCAGGCAGTCCGCGTGATCTGTTTTTAAAGGGTGAAGAGATGGCCGGCTGGGGGCTGGATCTTCCTGAAACAATAAAATTCCAAAGACACCTTGAAGCTGCACTGGGTGTGAGATTTAATGAGCCTATGCTCACAATCGAAGATGCTGCTGCCGAAATCCGTGCTCTTTTTCAGGGAGAGAAGACTTTATGATGGACAGCATGATTATCGGCAAGTATGTACCGGGGACTTCACTTGTGCACCGGCTTGACCCCAGAACAAAACTGATCACGATCTTTTTATTTGTCTGCATTGTATTCTTAGCCAATAATGTTCAGACATATGCGTTGCTTGGTTTATTTACAATTGGCGTCGTTTCTTTAACAAGAGTTCCTTTCTCTTTTTTAATGAAAGGGCTGAAGCCAATCATCTGGATTGTCCTTTTTACGTTCCTTCTTCACATTCTTATGACACATGAAGGACCGATTATCTTTCAAATAGGTTTTTTCAAAGTCTATGAGGGCGGTCTGGTTCAGGGGATATTCATTTCTCTTAGATTCGTCTATTTGATTTTAATCACAACCTTATTAACGCTTACGACTACACCGATTGAGATTACCGATGGAATGGAGCAGCTGCTGAACCCATTGAAAAAATTAAAGCTTCCTGTTCATGAGCTGGCTCTTATGATGTCAATTTCTTTACGGTTTATTCCGACACTGATGGAGGAGACAGATAAGATCATGAAGGCTCAGATGGCGCGAGGCGTTGATTTTACAAGCGGGCCTGTCAAAGAAAGAGTGAAGGCTATTGTCCCGCTTCTTGTCCCGCTCTTCGTCAGCGCATTTAAACGCGCCGAAGAGCTTGCGGTGGCAATGGAAGCAAGAGGCTATCAAGGCGGAGAAGGACGTACGAAATATAGAAAGCTTGTATGGACAGGAAAAGACACTTCTGTCATTGTCAGCTTAATTGTATTAGCTGCTTTGTTATTTTTCTTAAGGGCTTAGAGGTGCTGTATGAGACTGAAATGCACGATTTCTTATGACGGACATTTGTTTAACGGTTATCAGGTTCAGCCGGGCAAAAGAACGGTTCAGGATGAACTGGAGAAGGCATTGGCTGTCCTGCATAAGTCAAAAGACAGAATTCCGGTCGTTTCGTCTGGAAGAACAGACAGCGGGGTTCACGCAGCCGGACAGGTGATTCATTTTGACACTCCGCTGTCTATCCCGGCTGAGAGATGGCCATATGCCTTAAATGCACTGCTTCCGGACGATATCGCAGTCAAACAGGCAGAAATTGCGGATGATGGGTTCCATGCACGATTTAGCGCAGTCAAAAAAGAATATCGCTACTTTGTATACACGGAGAAACACCCGGACGTATTTAAACGGCATTACGCTTACCATTTTTCATATCGCCTTAATGTGCAGGACATGAGAGAAGCGGCAAAGCATCTTATAGGGACACATGATTTTACGAGCTTTTGCGCGGCTAAAACAGAAGTGCAGGACAAGGTAAGAACGATATACGAACTTGATTGGACTGAGACGGCTGACGGCCTGCAAATGCGGATCACAGGCAGCGGTTTCTTATATAATATGGTCAGAATTATTGCGGGTACTTTGCTTGATGCAGGTATTGGAAAAATTTCTCCCGATGAGGTGAAATCCATGCTGGAAGCGAAGGATCGCGAAGCGGCAGGGCGCACAGCGCCGGGGCACGGGCTATATTTATGGAACGTTTACTATGACAACTAAACCAGGTGTATAATATTTTCTTGACAGAGTCTGCATAAAGTTATAAGATATCATATGGTATGTATTTCAACCCCACGATAAGCCCCGGAACTTATTGTGTTGTGAAATAGAACGTAATCGAAGTTTATTGAAAATGACAGATCATTTAGGAGGGAAATTCAATGCGTACAACACCTATGGCTAACGCAAGTACTATTGAACGCAAGTGGTTAGTTGTTGATGCTGCTGGCAAGACTTTAGGTCGTCTTTCTTCAGAAGTTGCAGCTATCCTTCGCGGAAAACACAAACCAACTTACACACCACACGTTGATACTGGAGATCATGTGATCATCATCAACGCTGAAAAAATCGAGTTAACTGGTAAAAAGTTAACTGACAAAATCTACTACCGTCACACTCAACATCCAGGCGGATTAAAATCAAGAACTGCTCTTGAAATGCGTACAAACTACCCTGAGAAAATGCTTGAGCTTGCTATCAAAGGCATGCTTCCAAAAGGTTCTCTAGGTCGTCAAATGTTCAAAAAATTGAACGTATACCGTGGTTCTGAGCATCCACACGAAGCACAAAAACCTGAAGTTTACGAACTTCGCGGTTAATTAAAAAGGAGGTTACCAATTTGGCACAGGTTCAATATTACGGTACTGGCCGTCGTAAAAGCTCTGTAGCGCGTGTGCGTTTAGTTCCAGGAGAAGGCCGTATCGTCGTTAATAATCGTGAAATCAGCGAACACATCCCATCTGCAGCTTTAATCGAAGATATCAAACAACCATTAACTTTGACTGAAACAGCTGGCACTTATGATGTTTTAGTAAACGTACATGGAGGCGGCTTATCTGGTCAAGCTGGAGCAATCCGTCACGGTATCGCTCGTGCTTTGCTTGAAGCAGATCCAGAATACCGTACAACTCTTAAACGTGCAGGTCTTCTGACTCGTGACGCTCGTATGAAAGAACGTAAAAAATACGGTCTTAAAGGCGCTCGTCGTGCACCTCAGTTCTCAAAACGTTAATTTTACGTTTTCAAAAAGCTCTCGACCTTGGGTTGGGAGCTTTTTTCTTTCAATAAAACGTGGCAGCTTCGCATAAAAATAACACTGAATGGACGCTTGACGGGGTTAAGCAAATTGTTTGTTTATAAACAGTCTCACTGTAATAATCATGATAGCTTTCATTCTTATTCAATTGGAAGTTCGGTCAATGTTTATTATCGTTATGTGATCAGCCCAGCTCCATCTAACCACTGTATCTCATCCGTTAAAGTTCACTGCTGATTCTTAACCCGGAGAAACAATAGCTCTCATTGCTAATGGCTTTATGTAACGAAGTAAAAGTAAATCTGATGATATAAATCACATATCTCCTTTGTGATTTTTTTGCGTTTTTATGAACTTTTTTCTAAATATGCAAAGGGAAAGCGATATCAATCTAGAAATATTTGTTATACTCTATACATTAAAGTAAGGAGAAGATTCATGAATGCGTTAGTAGCTCATAATAGCAAAGCCTGGGATAAAAAAGTAGAAACAGGCAATGAATGGACTGTTGCTGTTGAGCAGCAGGTTATCGAACAAGCAAAAAAAGGCAATTGGGATATAAGGGTAACACCAATGAAAGATGTACCGAAGGATTGGTTTCCGCCTGTCGAAGGACTGAAAGTACTCTGTTTAGCATCAGGCGGCGGCCAGCAGGGTCCAGTTTTGGCAGCCGCAGGCGCGGATGTCACCGTACTAGATAACTCAGAAAAACAGCTGAATCAGGATAGAATGATTGCTGAGCGAGATGGTCTCACGATACACACTGTCAAAGGAAGCATGGACGATTTAAGTGTATTTAATGATGAATCATTTGATGTCATTGTACATCCTGTTGCCAATGTTTTTGTTGAGAATGTCCTCCCGGTATGGAAGGAAGCGCACCGTGTGTTGAAAAGGAACGGCATTCTAATCTCGGGTTTTGTCAATCCTGTTGTATTTCTGTTTGATACAGAATTAGAACAGCAAGGTGTTTTAAAAGTAAAACACTCCATTCCATACGCTGACCCAGAAGATCTTCCGAAACATAAAGTGAAAAAACTGATCGAAAATAATGAGGCTCTGGAATTCGGCCATTCCTTAGAAGACCAAATCAAAGGCCAAATTGATGCCGGTTTTATCGTTACTGGTTTTTATGAAGATAAAGGCGGGTTTGTATTAGACCAATATATCCATACATATTCTGCAACAAGAAGCATGAAAGTATGAAAAGCAGCGACCTGTTAGAGGGGCTGCTTTTTTCATAACTACTTACAGAACATTTGTTCCGGATCCTGCGGAAAGCTGATTTTTTATCAATTTTACACCTTCATTTGGGCGAATTTCCAACCGAATTCGGGCATTGTTTCATCATCCAAACCTCAAAATAATCGGTAAAAGGAGAGTGAATTTATATGGCAGAAGTACTGTCTTTTATGGATGTGAAACGCCAAAAGGATTTTGAATTAGAAAAGAACTTGCTCAAAGAACTCTCTCTGAGACAAATTATCCAGTCTGTTAAGGATTGTTTGGAACCATTATTTCCATTTTTACATGATGAACGAGATATTATTACCGAAGGCTGTATTGATTTTGCTATAGAAGCCTATTTGTTAGGCGGGCGTTTTGGGATATTCGGCTATTACGGAGAATCCATGCAGAGTATCAGTGCCCGCTCTGCAAGAGAAGAAGAAGAGCTGCGTATGGAGTTTTTTGATTATCTCTATAATTGGATACACGAGCAATACGCAACATTTGATAAAAACACTGTTTATGAAGCGGCACGCAAGTTCATTAAGGATTGGTGGACAGCAGGGTTTGTTCAAAGAGAAAAACAGTGTAAGCTTCGCATGCGGTAATCATATTTCCCGGCCCTGTCCCATAGTTATGTAATAACGGACAAGCGGGAGGGGAAGGGATGAGGAAAAAGCTTAAATGGCTCAGTTTTTTGCTAGGCTTCATCATATTACTATTTCTGTTCAAGTATCAGTTCAGCAATAACGACTCTTGGAAGCCGTGGAGCCTGCCCTTGAGCGGTAAAATCATTTATCTAGATCCAGGTCATGGCGGGCCTGACGGCGGAGCAGTCGGCGGAAAGCTGTTAGAGAAGGATGTTACCCTGGAAGTGGCCTTTAGAGTCAGGGATTATCTTCAAGAACAAGGAGCGCTTGTTATCATGACCAGAGAAAGTGATACTGATCTCGCTCCAGAAGGAACAAAAGGCTATAGCCGACGAAAAGCTGAGGATCTAAGACAACGAGTCAAATTAATAAACCATTCAGAGGCGGAGCTCTATATCAGCATTCATCTTAATGCGATTCCGTCACAAAAATGGAGCGGAGCCCAAAGCTTTTATTACGGGAAATATGCGGAAAATGAGAAAGTCGCAAAATACATTCAGGATGAGCTGAGAAGAAATCTGGAAAACACAACCCGGAAAGCAAAGCGGATTCATGGTATCTACTTAATGCAAAACGTCACCAAACCGGGGGCGCTTATAGAAGTCGGATTTTTATCCAATCCAAGTGAAGCAACGTTGCTCGGTAAACCGAAATATCAAGACAAGGTGGCATCTTCCATATATAAAGGCATTTTGCGATATTTCACAGAAAAAGGAGACCCTCCGGAGTAATGGAGGGTTTTCTTGTGGTTCTAAGCATAAGACACCCGCCATTTATGTATGATATAATAATAATTGTAAACGAATACACAAAAGGGTGAGGTTCGATGATAAGAGAAGATGAAGTAAGAAAACTAGTCGGAGAAATGCGCGAACCTTTTCTTCAAAGACCTCTGGGAGAATTGGATGCCGTTAAGGAAATTAAAATAAAGCCTGAAAAACGGCATATCAGTGTAAAAGTCGCTCTTGCAAAAACAGGAACTGCAGAACAAATGCAGATTCAGCAAGAGATCGTAAACGTATTAAAAGGGGCAGGAGCTGAGACAGTCGGCCTTCGATTTGAAGAGCTGCCTGAAGAAACGGTTGCTAAATTCCGGGCGCCGTCAGCTGAGAAAAAAACATTATTAAATATGGATAACCCGCCAGTCTTTCTTGCCGTAGCAAGTGGAAAAGGCGGCGTAGGCAAGTCAACTGTGTCCGTAAACCTAGCTATTTCTCTGGCTCGTCTAGGGAAAAAGGTTGGTTTAATTGATGCGGATATTTATGGGTTCAGTGTGCCGGACATGATGGGTATCACTGTGCGTCCAACGATTGAAGGAGAGAAACTTCTTCCTGTTGAACGCTTTGGAGTAAAGGTCATGTCAATGGGCTTTTTCGTAGAAGAAAATGCTCCGGTCGTATGGAGAGGGCCGATGCTCGGCAAAATGCTGAATAACTTTTTCCATGAAGTAGAGTGGGGAGAAGTAGACTATATCGTTCTTGATCTTCCGCCGGGTACAGGGGACGTTGCTCTTGATGTACATACAATGCTACCGAGCTGCAAAGAAATCATCGTATCTACGCCGCATCCGACAGCTGCTTTTGTCGCGGCCAGAGCGGGCTCTATGGCGATTAAAACCGATCATGAGGTCGTGGGGGTCATAGAGAACATGGCTTATTATGAAAGTGCAAAGACAGGGGAAAGAGAATATGTCTTTGGAAAAGGCGGAGGAGATAAACTGGCTGAGGAACTAAATGTGCCTTTGCTCGGCAGAATCCCATTGAAACAGCCAGATTGGGATAAGGACCAATTTGCTCCGTCTGTTTATGACGAAAATCATCCAATCGGAGAAATATATCAGGACATCGCAGAAAAAATAGATGCAAAAATGTCAGTGCAGGTATAAAAGGTGAACCGGGATTCCAGATCCCGGCTTTCCCTTTATTCACTTTCTTTGGCTGTGTCTTTTGCTGCTTTTTTCAGCTCATCTTCGAACTGCTTTTTGTAAAGCGGGCTAGAAAGTGTTTCGTTAATAACCTCTTCTAAATAACTGCGGAATTCTTGGCTTTTTGCCAGCTGGCTATACTTTTTATCCATGCCGGGATCCTGCATAACGCTCATCAGCATCTTCTGGTAATCTGGATCCTTCATCAGCTTTTTAATCACTTTTTCATGCTCTGTCTGAAGAGTTTTGGCAAAGCCCTCAGCAAAATCAGTGTCTTCAAAGATGTTTTTCCAAAATTCTTCGCCTTTTTTAGATGTGAGTGTTTTTTCTATTGTTCCTTTAATTGCATCTTGATCAATCACCAGCGCTTCATTCATGGCATCATCATTTAATAATTCCTTAATAGCTTTCTTTCCATCATCAGTTTTTAATATATCAACAACCATTTTTTTGGTTTGATCATAGTCCATATCCGCTGCTTGGTCTTTTGGAGCGCAAGCTGTTACAGATAATAACAAAAAACAGCTCATCAATAGCGTTTTGGCTTTTGACATGCTTAAGCTCCTTTCACATACTTGTCTTACCTTTAATATGATTCATCTGTTTGGAATTATACATAACAAAATATCGCTGTTCGCGATTTTTGAGGGGATGAATAAAGAAATGAAAAGCCGTGGTTTAGTTCGTTTTTTCTTTTCTATTTTAGCTGTCGGAGCGCTTATCACGAGTATTGTGGGTTTTGCTTTAAAATGGGGAGAATATAGGGGGCTGTTTCTTACATTTGAAGCGGGGCAGATTTTCTCTGTTTTATTTTGGTTTATCGGTGTAGGCATGATTTTCAGTGTGATCAGCCAAATGGGTTTTTTCGTGTTTTTAACAGTTCATCGGTTTGCGCTTGAGATATTAAGGTCCTCCTCTTTGTGGAATTTGCTGCAGTTGTTTTTCATCCTGTTTGTTGCTTTTGATTTAATGTACGTGCGTTTTTTATTTTTTGGAGAGAGCGGAGAATCGCTGGCTGGCTATGCGTGGTTACCGGTGTTTTTATTGATCTTTGGAGTGATTACAGCTTATATAAAGCAAAAGCAGTCCTCTAAGAAAACATTTGTGTCATCGTTATTTTTGATGGTTGTGATTACCGCATTAGAATGGTTCCCTGCATTAAGAGTAAATGATGAGGACTGGCTTTATTTAATGCTTTTTCCGTTAATGGCATGTAATGCCTTCCAATTGCTGATGCTGCCGAAGTTTGCAGCAAAGTAATTACTTTACCTCTGCGGATCTGGCATCAGAATTTGCGATGAGATCACCCACGGTTACATTTTTTAATCCTTTTTCTTTCAGCTGATGGATGATATCAGGTAATGCTTCTTCTGTTTGTTTTGCCGAATCGGAGGCATGTAAAAGAATAATGTCTCCACCGGAAACTTGCTTGGTCACATTGTCGATGATTTTTTCAACTCCGGGATTTGTCCAGTCTTGAGAGTTCACACTGTAATGAACGACTGTATAATTGTATTGCTTTGCGACCTTTAGAACATTCTTATTGAATTGGCCGGTAGGGGGTCTTAATAGCTGTATGTCTTTGACCCCTAACTTTTCAAAGGCTGTTTGCGCACGGTTTATGTCCTTTTTTATTTCGCTGCTCTCTAAATTGGCATAGTTTTTATAAGCGTAGCCCATGCTCCCGATTTGATGGCCGTCCTTTACGATACGGGCCACTGTGTCGGGATGGCGTTCTGCCCAAGAAGCGGAAAGAAAAAACGTTGCATTTTTAATCCCGTTTGCTTTCAGAGTATTAAGTATCGGTTCTGCTCTCTCATCACCCCAGCTGATATCGAAAGTAAGTGAAATATCTTTAGAGTCTGTTTCTCCTTTATAAATGGCTTTAGGTCCGGTGTCAGTTGAAAACACGGGAAGCGGGACAGCTCTTTGGATATAAAAAAAGCTGGCAGCTGCAAATGCGGCTATAAGTATAATAATTAATTGTTTCACCCGTTTAATGTGCCACACATAGAAGTGATTCACTGATGATGCCTCCTTATCTTGTCCATCATTCTTGTTTTACATCTTATGAGCATGGACAATTGAATATAACCGATAAAATGTCTCTTCACATACAGCCTAAATTGGGTGTTGACCTTTTGATAATATCCGTGGTATATTATTATTCGTCGCTGATAAACAGCTGACATCAACTAAAAGCTTCATTAAGTACTTTGAAAAAAGTTGTTGACTTAAAAGAAGCTAAATGTTATAGTAATAAAGCTGCTTCGTTAAGCGGCGGTAATGATCTTTGAAAACTAAACAAGACAAAACGTACCTGTTAATTCAGTTTTTAAAAATCGCACAGCGATGTGCGTAGTCAGTCAAACTACTTTATCGGAGAGT
>NZ_JBVFMU010000009.1:0-55210 GCF_055486415.1 Bacillus sp. 9.4
GTAGTCGGGGGTTTCCCCCTGTGAGAGTAGGACGCCGCCAAGCAAGCTTAAACCCAGCTCATTGAGCTGGGTTTTTTGTTTACTCAAGATCGAGAAAATCAAACAAATACAAACACCGAGGGCTTATATAGCCCATATACTGATTTAAAGTTTCAAAAAGATCTAAATAGTGTATACAATATCCGTTTTAAGGGGAGGCTAATTGTACGGAGGTGGAGAAGATGGACGAAACAGTTAAACTTAATCATACATGTGTGATTTGTGATCAAGAGAAGAATAGAGGCATTCATCTTTATACGAAATTCATATGCTTAGATTGTGAGAGAAAAGTAATTTCTACATCAACTTCTGATCCTGACTATGCCTTTTACGTAAAAAAATTAAAGAGCATTCATACACCGCCATTATATTCATAGACCTGAAAAGGTCTTTTTTTGTACTCTTAATAATAAAAAGAAGATGAAACTTGTTTAAGGATTGAACGTAGTAGATAATAATATTAAAACTGAGTATAGACACAGGAGTCGATTATCTCATGCAGAGATTTTTTCACTTTTTGATGTGGAGTTTAACTAGCAGTGCGACTTTTGTTTTCATAGGAATATTGAGCTTTTTCGGTTTAAACCAGTCGCTTTTTTTATCTTTTGTTTATGGGCTTGCTTCTGGAGCAGCCGTATATATAGCTGGCATCTGGAATGCAAGACGGTTATTTCTTAAAAAGCATGAATTGACAGGAAGAGAGTATGCTTACATTAAGAAAAACTTAGAGGAAGCAAGGCAGAAAATGATCCGTCTTAGGAAAGCCTTGTTTCAGGCTAAAAGCATTCAAATGTTTAAGCAAAATGCAGAAATGCTAAGGATTGTGAGAAGGATTTATCTCCTCACCAAAAAAGAGCCAAAACGGTTTTATCAGGCAGAACGATTTTTTTATCAAACTCTCGATTCGGTTGTTGAATTGACAGAGAAGTATGCTTTTCTATCATCTCACCCAAAAAAAAGCAAAGAACTGTCGATGTCGTTAAGTGAGACACGCATCACTCTTACTGAATTGACCAAGCGTTTAGAGGAAGATTTAACTCAAGTAATGGGTGGTGAAATTGACGAGTTGCAGTTTGAATTAGACGCAGCAAAACATTCATTAAAGAAATAAGGGAAGAGGGTAAGAGCGATGAACCGAGACCAAAGCGACCTTCATATAGATGAATTATTGGCAGATCCTTTTGGTGGTAACATAGAGATACCAGGTTCGGAGGCTGTAAAAGCAGAGAAAGAGCAAGTACGGCTTGTTGATGTTCTTCCTGAGGAAAACAAGGAAAAAGCAATTCAGCTTGCCGGACAGATTGATCATAAAAATATGCAAAGCATTGTCTTATACGGTTCACAAGCTCAATCTAAACTGCTGAACTTTTCTCATGATATGATTAATCATGTTCAAAAGAAGGATGTCGGGGAGATTGGCGAAATACTTGGAGAGCTGATGAAAAAGCTGGAGCAAGTAAATCCTGATGATCTCCAATCTAAGAAAAAGGGTTTTTTGGCACGCATGTTTGGAAGAGTATCAAGTTCTCTTCAAGAGGTGCTGTCTAAATACCAAAAGACCAGTGTGCAGATAGACAGAATCAGCTTGAAGCTGGAGCACTCTAAAAATGCTTTAATCAGTGACAACAAGCTGTTAGAGCAGTTATATGAAAAAAATAAAGAATATTTTGCCGCGCTGAATGTTTATATTGCTGCAGGAGAACTGAAGCTGGAGGAATTAAAAACAAAAACGATTCCTGAACTGAAGCAACAGGCTGAATCGAGTGATCATAACCAAATGGCAGTTCAAGAGGTGAATGATTTAATTCAATTTGCTGACCGGTTAGATAAAAGGGTGCATGATTTGCTGCTGAGCAGGCAAATTACAATCCAAAGTGCACCGCAAATCAGACTGATTCAAAATACAAACCAAGCGTTAGCTGAAAAGATTCAGTCATCCATTGTGACAGCGATTCCTCTATGGAAAAATCAAGTTGCCATTGCACTGACGCTTTTAAGGCAGCGCAATGCAGTGGATGCACAACAGAAAGTATCTGATACAACCAATGAGCTTTTGTTGAAAAATGCGGAGCTTTTAAAAACCAATACAATTGAAACTGCACGGGCAAATGAACGGGGCCTGGTTGATATAGATACCTTGAAGAAGGTGCAGGAAAGCTTAATAAGCACGCTTGAAGAAACACTGACTATACAAGAAGAAGGGCGAATCAAACGCCGTCAGGCAGAAGAAGAGCTCATGATGATGGAAGGTGACCTGAAGCAAAAGCTGCTTACAATAAAGGAAAGATAGTTACCAGTAAGTCTGGCTTTAAGTTCTCTCAGAGGCACGATATAATAAGGTGTAAGAAGACACATTCAAAGGATTGTTTTCATGAACACACCTTTATATAAAGCATTAATTCAACATGCGAGAAGAAATTCTCATTCATTTCATGTTCCGGGACATCACAATGGAGATGTCTTTTTTGATGACGCTAAGTCAATATTCGATCCGCTTCTCACCATTGATGTAACTGAACTGGCAGGACTGGATGATCTCCATCATCCTTCTGGGGTGATTAAGGAAGCTCAGGAGCTTGCCAGTCAATTATATGGATCGGCGGAAAGTTTTTTTCTGGTAAATGGTACGACTGTCGGAAACTTAGCGATGATTTTATCTGTTTGTGAACCTGGTGATACAATTCTGGTTCAAAGAAACTGTCATAAATCTGTATTTCATGCTGTTGATTTGGCCGGTGCTGAGCCGGTTTATCTTGCACCTGACGTTGATTCAGCGATGCATGTGCCTACGCATGTCCCGCTTGGAACAATTAAAGAGGCCCTGGCAGCATATCCAGATGCGAAAGGCTTGGTACTGACCAATCCGACATATTACGGACATAGTGCTGATTTGACTGAGATCATTACTGAAGCCCATCATTACGGGATTCCTGTTTTGGTCGATGAAGCGCATGGCGCACATTTTATTTTAGGTGAGCCTTTTCCGGTCTCAGCTTTAAAAATGGGGGCAGATATTGTTGTTCAGTCGGCCCACAAAACGTTGCCTGCCATGACGATGGGTTCTTATTTGCATCTCAACAGCAGCTGCAGGATTAACAGGGATCGGGTTGCAGAGTATTTAAACCGATTACAAAGCAGCAGCCCGTCTTATCCGATTATGGCTTCGTTAGATATTGCCCGCGCTTATGTACAGCATATTATAGAAGAACAAAAGCTTTCTGACATTCTGCAGCGGATACAAACACTTAAACAAACGTTTGATTCACTTACAAATGCAGAAGCTGTTAACCCTGCTAATCCACTGATCATCACGGACCCGCTGAAGCTCACAATTCGTTCAAAACGCGGGCATTCTGGCTATACGCTGCAAAGCATTTTAGAGCGTGCCAACATATTCACTGAGCTTGCTGATGAAAATCAAGTTCTGCTCGTTCTCCCATTGGGAGGAAAACGGAGAATAAACGCTGAAACCATTAGAAGCATTGATGAAGAGATTGAGAAAACGCCTCCGGATCAGACGTTTGTTTCTGCAGAATGGGGTGTGCAGCCTGTTACTGTCTTGCCTTATCCAAAAAAGGTCTTACATTCGTTTAAGAAAGAATATGTGGACTTTGAGGAAGCAGCTGGCCGGCTGAATGCAGAAGATATCATCCCTTATCCTCCGGGTATCCCGATGATTATGGCGGGAGAAAGAATAACAAAAGAAAGTGTGCAAAAGCTCAGCCGCTTGATCAGCATGAAAACGCATGTTCAAGGGAATATGAAAATCAAAGAGAAACAACTACTTGTTTATATAGAAGAGGAGAAATCATGAGCGGTTTATTTATTACATTCGAAGGTCCTGAAGGTGCAGGGAAAACGACTGTTCTGCAGGAGATCAAAAACATACTGACAGCAGAAGGCCTTCAGGTTATGGCAACTCGAGAGCCAGGCGGAATAGATATTGCAGAACAAATTCGAGAGGTTATTCTGAATGAGAACAATACATTAATGGACCCAAAAACAGAAGCTCTCTTATATGCGGCTGCAAGACGCCAGCATTTAGTTGAAAAAGTAAAACCTGCTTTAGAACAGGGGTTTATCGTTCTTTGCGACAGATTCATAGACAGTTCTCTTGCGTATCAAGGATATGCAAGAGGGCTTGGAATTGATGAGGTTCTGTCCATTAATGAATTTGCCATTGGAGATATGATGCCCCATGTAACGGTTTATTTTTCAATTGATCCGGAAGAAGGACTGAAGCGTATTTACGCAAACGGCTTACGGGAGAAAAACAGGCTCGATTTAGAGAAACTGGACTTCCATACAAAAGTACAAGAAGGTTATCAAGAGCTGATGAAGCGATTTCCGGAAAGATTTCATTCAGTTGATGCCGGGCAATCCAAAGGCCTCGTCGTTCAGGATGTTCTAAAGGTAATCGATGAAGCGTTGAAAAAAATTCAATTGTGACCTGTTTCCCAATAGTTGATATAATAATGTAAACGAGATCACGTTGTTTCCAATCTAAAGGAGGCCTTCACAGATGAAATTGATAGTGGCAGTTGTACAAGATCAGGACAGCAACAGACTTTTGAAAACCTTAACGGATCACAACTTCAGAGTCACAAAGCTTGCGACGACAGGAGGATTTCTTAAATCAGGCAATACAACGTTTATGATCGGTGTCGAGGATATACGCGTCAATAAAGCGTTGAGTCTCATTAAAGAAAACGGGCAGAAACGTGATCAGATGATTGCCCCTGTATCTCCAATGGGCGGAAATGCTGATTCCTATGTCCCTTATCCAGTCGAAGTTGAAGTTGGCGGAGCGACAGTATTTGTCCTTCCAGTCGATGAATTTCATCAATTTTAAGGATCTGAAACTGTGAAAATTAATAAAGATATACGTACATTTATAGATAATAAGCAGATTCCCTCTGTGAAAACATCTGAGATCACAGCATCGTTTAAAACATCAATGGAAAACCAAAGCAGCAAAATGAAGCTTGATCAGCTTACCAGGCTGTTATCTGATATAGAAGCATTCGGAAAAAGGCTAACGAAATCTCGGAATTTTAAAGACTTAGCGAGATTTAAAGGACTTGTGAAACGTTTTGTTAAAGAAGCTGTGGACAGCGGCCTTTCACATGAAACATCGAAAAGCTTTGACCTTTACGGGAACAGCAGAACGCTGGGACTTGTGAAAGAAATAGATGACAAATTGATACAGCTTACGGAAGAGATGATGGATCAGGAAAAACCGGCAATAGATTTGCTGGAGCGTATTGGCGAAATAAAAGGTTTATTAATTAACCTTTACACATAGAGAGTGATACAATGGCAATATCCTGGAAGGAAATGAACGAGCTTCAGCCCAGAGTGATGAAGCTTTTATATAATAGTATTGAGAAGGACCGACTATCACACGCTTATTTGTTTGAGGGGAAAAAAGGAACAGGCAAGCTTGATGCCGCGCTGCTTCTTGCAAAAAGCTTCTTTTGTCTGGAGGATGGCGCGGAGCCTTGTGAGAGCTGCCGAAACTGTAAACGGATAGAGTCAGGGAACCATCCTGATCTCCATCTTGTTCAGCCTGATGGCTTATCAATCAAAAAGGCGCAAATTCAAGCGCTCCAAGAAGAGTTTTCTAAGACAGGACTTGAATCGCATAAAAAGCTGTATATTATTTCGCACGCAGATCAAATGACAGCAAATGCGGCGAACAGCCTGCTGAAATTTTTAGAAGAACCGAACAAAGACACAATGGCCGTCCTCATCACTGAGCAGCCCCAAAGGTTATTGGATACCATCATTTCAAGATGCCAAACCCTTCCTTTTCAGCCTTTGCAGCCGAAAGCAATTGAAGACAGACTGATCGAACAGGACGTCTCGCCTCATATGGCAAGGCTTCTGGCCAACATGACTAATAATGTAGCAGAAGCAGTCGAATTAAGTCGAAATGATGAGTTTGCAGAGTCTAGAGCGAAAGTGATAAAATTGTATGAAGTCCTACACCAGCGGAAAGGACATGCTTTTTTCTTTATTCAAGATCAATGGATGCCCTTTTTCAAAGAAAAAACCCATCAAGAAATGGGTCTTGATATGCTCTTATTGATATATCGTGATGTGTTGTCCATCCAAATAGGAAATGAAGATAAATTGATTTATCAAGACTTATTCCAATCAATAAAACAGCATGCGCTACAATCAACACAACAAAGCGTTACGAATCAGATACTTGCTGTTTTAGAAGCAAAGAAACGGCTTCATTCCAATGTGAATGTACAAGGATTAATGGAGCACTTGGTGTTAATGTTGCAGGAGGGATAAGCTTGTACAATGTAATTGGTGTCCGCTTTAAGAAAGCGGGTAAAATATATTATTTTGATCCGAATGGATTTCATATAGAACATGACAGCTGCGTAATTGTAGAAACTGTCAGAGGCGTTGAGTACGGCCAGGTCGTAATTGCAAATAAACAGGTGGATGAGCATGATGTTGTGCTTCCCCTTCGAAAAGTGATACGTGTGGCTGACGAGCGCGATCTTCTCATTGTAGAAGAAAATAAACAGGAAGCACTATCAGCATTTGATATCTGCCAAAAGAAAGTGATTGAGCATGGCTTGGATATGAAGCTGGTCGATGTTGAATTCACGTTTGATCGCAATAAAGTCATTTTTTACTTCACTGCTGACGGCCGAGTCGACTTTAGAGAGCTTGTAAAGGATTTGGCTTCTATCTTTAAGACAAGAATTGAGCTGCGCCAAATCGGAGTAAGGGATGAGGCAAAAATGCTCGGAGGAATCGGTCCTTGCGGAAGAATGCTTTGCTGTTCAACGTTCCTTGGAGATTTTGAACCCGTTTCCATTAAAATGGCCAAGGATCAGAACTTGTCTTTAAATCCTACGAAGATTTCAGGCCTTTGCGGACGATTGATGTGCTGTCTAAAATATGAGAACGATGAGTATGAGACGGCAAAAGAACAGCTTCCGGATATAGGAGAAATGATTACGACAGCAAACGGTCCCGCGAAGGTCGTCGGACTAAATATTCTGGAACGGGTGCTTCAGGTGGAACTGATAAACCGTGAAAAAGTGATAGAATATACTTGGGAAGAGCTCTTGGAAGAGGGCGTCGTATCCGCACAAACCACAGATTAACGAGGTGTGGAACCTTGGATAAAAAAGAGTTATTTGATACAGTCATTAACTTAGAAGAACAAATTGGCTCACTGTACCGGCAGCTGGGGGATTTGAAGCAGCATATCGGTGAGATGATTGAGGAAAATCATCATTTACAGCTTGAAAACAAGCATTTGCGCAAACGGCTGGACGATACGACGCAGCAGATTGAAAAGTTCAAAGCTGATAAAAAAGAATCAAAAACACAGAAGACAGAGCAAACTGATATAGGGGAAGGATATGATAATCTGGCACGTCTGTATCAAGAAGGATTTCATATCTGCAATGTCCACTATGGAAGTGTTCGAAAAGAGGATTGTCTTTTCTGTCTGTCATTCTTAAATAAAAAATAGGGAAAAGGCTTCCGCATAAGACGGGAGCCTTTTTCAAAGGTACTGAAAGGATAAGAAGATGGTTTCATTACATGATGATGAAAGATTAGATTATTTGCTGGCAGAGGACATGAAAATCATACAAAGCCCAACAGTGTTTGCTTTTTCGTTGGACGCTGTGCTTCTGTCTAAATTTGCGTACGTTCCGATTCAAAAAGGGAAAATTGTTGATTTATGCACCGGCAATGGTATTGTGCCGCTGCTGCTCAGTACAAGATCAAAAGCAGACATTCTGGGAGTCGAAATTCAAGAACGGCTGCATGATATGGCTGTTCGCAGCGTGGAGTATAATAAGCTGGACGATCAGATCCAGATCATACATGATGACCTGAAAAACATGCCGGAGAAACTTGGACATAATCGATATGATGTTGTCACCTGCAATCCGCCGTATTTTAAAACGCCGAAACAAACTGAACAAAACATGAACGAGCATCTCCGAATCGCAAGACATGAAATCCACTGTACACTGGAGGATGTCATTTCAGTCAGCAGCAAGCTGCTCAAGCAAGGGGGAAAAGCAGCTCTTGTTCACCGGCCGGGAAGGCTTCTGGAGATTTTTGAACTGATGAAGGTTTATCAAATCGAGCCGAAACGTGTACAATTTGTCTATCCGAAGCAAGGGAAAGAAGCCAATACCATTCTGGTTGAAGGTATCAAAGGCGGGCGCCCAGATTTGAAAATTCTTCCTCCCTTATTCGTTTATGATGAACAAAATGAATATACAAAAGAAATCAGGACCATTTTATATGGAGACAAATAACCATTTCTTCTACGTCGTGAAATGTAAGGACAATAGCTGGTATGCCGGATATACCAACGATCTGCATAAACGAGTGAAAACGCACAATGATGGAAAGGGCGCAAAGTACACAAAAGTAAGACGTCCGGTTGAATTAATTTTTGCCGAGAGCTTTTCAACAAAGCGGGAAGCTATGCAGGCGGAATATTATTTCAAAAAACTAACTCGGAAGAAAAAAGAGCTTTATATAGAAGAAAAGCGAAACAGCAAGGAGGCTGTATATGTTAAGGCGCCAAATGAGCTTTAATGGAAAGTCGGACATGGGGATTCTTTACTTGGTCCCAACCCCAATCGGAAATCTAGAGGATATGACATTCCGGGCGATCGACACGCTGAAATCAGTGGATGCGATTGCTGCGGAAGATACGAGGCAAACGAAAAAGCTTTGTCATGTATATGAAATTGAAACACCGCTCGTCAGCTATCACGAACACAATAAAGAAAGCAGTGGGCACAAAATTATTGAATGGCTGAAGTCGGGAAAAAACATTGCTCTTGTCAGTGATGCCGGTCTGCCGACGATTTCTGATCCCGGAGCGGAAATTGTAAAGGATTTTACGGATATAGGCGGTTATGTTGTTCCGTTGCCGGGAGCAAATGCTGCATTAACAGCTCTTATTGCTTCAGGTATTGTACCGCAGCCTTTTTTCTTTTACGGTTTTCTCAACAGACAGAAAAAAGAAAAGAAGAAGGAACTTGAAGCCCTTAAAAAACGGCGGGAAACGATCATTTTTTATGAAGCGCCCCACAGATTGAAGGAAACCTTGTCAGCGATGGCAGAGATATTAGGAGATCGGGAAATTGCTGTAACACGTGAACTCACTAAGAAATATGAAGAGTTTATCCGAGGAACCATATCTGAGGTCATTGGATGGGCAAACGAGGATCAGATACGCGGCGAGTTTTGTCTTGTCGTAGAAGGAAGTAATAATGAAGAGGTAGATGAGGAAGAACAATGGTGGGAAACCCTCACTGCGAAAGAACATGTCGAGCATTACATTTCGAAAGGCGCTACGTCTAAAGAAGCTATTAAAAAAGCAGCAGTCGATCGCAATGTACCAAAGCGTGAAGTGTACGATGCTTACCATATTAAGCAATAAAAAAACGTTCTTGTGTCATAACAAGAACGTTTTTTGTACAAGAAATGATTATTTAAGGTTTTGAAGCTGGTTTTGGATTTCGCTGATGATTTGCTCAGCGCCTTCTTTACTAAGAACCAATTTACCGCCTGCAAGTTTAAGGTTATCATCAGAAACTTCACCAGTTACTTGGCAAGTCATATTTGGTTTATATTTTTTAAGGATGATTTTTTCATCATCAACATAGATTTCAAGAGCATCTTTTTCTGCGATTCCAAGAGTACGACGCAGTTCGATAGGAATAACTACACGTCCTAATTCATCAACTTTACGTACAATACCAGTAGATTTCATAAACATTCTCCTCCCAAGAGATACTTATTTGTTTAAATTATATTTTTCTTCGTCATTATTCGACAAAATCCTTACCTTCATAGCATAACAAGGTTTCCAATAATCGTCAATCATTTTGTTTACTATTGATTGTAAGAATTAGTTCTTATAGTCAGTAATGTCTTAGAAACTACCGAAATAACAGCATTTTATAAATATTTAATAAAGCTATTATCCTACTAAAAATCCTTTTAAATCAAGACTTTCGAACCAAAGTTTTTTATTTCATTTGATTATATACGACAAAATTCGACACGAACAGACTTTTTTTATTTTCATTAAAGATTTTTAATTTTAATTATTCTTTTTCAGGGTGTATGTATATATTCTTGATCTTAAAGGCTAAGATGGTATCATAGATAAAGGATAAATATAAATAATATTCATATATGATTTGCACTTATCGCCGCTCTCGTCCTTTGGGCGGGAGCTTTTTGACATTCTGATTAGGAGGTTTCAAGATGCCGCAAGAAAACAATACATTTTACATTACAACACCGATTTATTATCCGAGCGGAAAATTACATATCGGCCATGCATATACGACAGTCGCGGGAGATGCAATGGCACGTTACAAAAGATTAAAAGGGTTCGATGTTCGCTATTTAACGGGAACGGACGAGCATGGACAAAAGATCCAGCAAAAAGCTGAACAGGAAAACATTACACCTCAGGAGTATGTGGATCGCGCAGCGGCAGATATTCAAAAACTGTGGAAGCAGCTTGAAATCTCAAACGACGACTTTATCCGCACGACAGAAAAACGGCATAAAGTTGTCATTGAAAAGGTGTTTCAAAAGCTTCTTGATAACGGGGACATCTATCTTGATGAGTATGAAGGCTGGTACAGCATCCCTGATGAAACGTTCTACACGGAAACTCAGCTCGTTGATATTGAGCGGAATGAAAAGGGAGAGGTCATCGGCGGAAAAAGCCCTGACAGCGGTCACCCAGTTGAATTGATCAAAGAGGAATCTTATTTCTTCCGCATGGGGAAATACGCGGATCGTCTTCTGAAATACTATGAAGAAAACCCGACATTCATTCAGCCAGAATCACGCAAAAACGAAATGATTAATAACTTTATCAAACCTGGACTTGAGGATTTGGCAGTATCACGTACCACTTTTGATTGGGGCGTGAAGGTGCCGGAAAATCCAAAGCATGTTGTATATGTTTGGATTGACGCACTATTTAACTATTTAACGGCACTTGGTTATGATACAGAAAATGATGAGCTTTATCAAAAATATTGGCCTGCCGATGTTCATTTAGTCGGTAAGGAGATTGTACGGTTCCATACCATTTACTGGCCAATTATGCTGATGGCTCTGGATCTTCCGCTGCCGAAACAGGTATTCGCGCATGGCTGGCTTTTGATGAAAGACGGAAAAATGTCGAAATCAAAAGGAAACGTTGTAGATCCGGTTACATTAATTGAACGCTATGGTTTAGACGAGCTTCGCTATTACCTGCTTCGTGAAGTGCCGTTCGGATCTGACGGTGTTTTCACGCCGGAAGGATTTGTTGAGCGAATCAACTATGATTTAGCGAATGATTTAGGAAATCTATTGAATCGTACTGTTGCGATGATCAATAAGTATTTTGACGGACAAATTGGTTCTTACAAAGGTGCTGTTACGGAATTTGACCAAACGCTCACTTCGGTTGCTGAAGAAACAGTGAAAGCTTATGAGAAAGCAATGGAAAATATGGAGTTCTCGGTAGCACTTTCGACTTTATGGCAGCTCATCAGCCGCACAAACAAATACATTGATGAGACAGCTCCATGGGTGCTTGCGAAAGATCCGGCAAAAGAAGAAGAATTGCGATCAGTTATGTATCATCTCGCTGAATCATTGCGTATTTCAGCGGTACTGCTTCAGCCATTCTTAACAAAAACACCGGAAAAAATGTTCGAGCAGCTGGGCATTACCGATGAATCTCTAAAAGCTTGGGACAGCATTACAGCTTTCGGCCAGCTGAAAGATACAAAAGTACAAAAAGGCGAGCCATTGTTCCCTCGTTTAGAGGCAGAAGAAGAAATTGCTTACATCAAAGGGAAAATGCAAGGTTCGGCACCAGCGAAAGAAGAAACAAAAGAAGAAGAGCCGCAAGAGGTCGATCGTTTACCTGAAATTACGATTGATCAATTCATGGATGTAGAGCTTCGCGTAGCTGAGGTCATTGAGGCAGAGCCAGTGAAAAAAGCAGACCGTTTATTGAAGCTGCAGCTTGATCTTGGTTTTGAAAAGCGCCAAGTGGTATCCGGCATTGCGAAGCATTATAAGCCTGAAGAGCTTGTTGGAAAAAAACTCGTTTGTGTAACAAATCTAAAACCGGTTAAACTCAGAGGAGAGCTTTCTCAAGGTATGATCCTTGCAGGAGAAGCAGACGGCGTTTTAAAGGTCGTATCTATCTATCAGTCGTTACCAAAAGGCACAAGAATTAAATAATGATAAACAAAAGGTGTTTCACGTGTAACAATTCGTCGAACACCTTTTGTGTTTCGACAAGAAAGGAGTTTTTCACTTATGTTGTTTGACACTCACGCGCATTTAAATGCAGAACAATATGATACTGATCTGGATGAGGTTATTGAACGGGCAAAAGCTGAAAAAGTTGAACGAATTGTCGTAGTTGGTTTTGACCGTCCGACGATTACCCGTGCGATGGAAATGATTGAGGAATATGATTTTATTTATGCAGCCATTGGCTGGCACCCTGTTGACGCTATTGACATGACAGAGGAAGACTTAGCGTGGATTAAAGAGCTTTCTGCTCATGAGAAAGTGGTAGCGATAGGGGAAATGGGACTGGATTATCATTGGGATAAATCACCTAAAGATATTCAAAAAGAGGTGTTTAGAAAACAAATCGCCTTAGCGAAAGAGGTCAATTTGCCTATTATCATTCATAACCGTGATGCAACGGAGGATGTCGTGACCATTTTGAAAGAGGAAGGCGCAGAAGCTGTGGGCGGAATCATGCACTGCTTTACAGGAAGTGCGGAAGTGGCAAGAGAATGCATGAAAATGAATTTTTATTTATCATTTGGAGGACCGGTGACATTTAAAAATGCGAAGAAACCGAAGGAAGTAGTGAAGGAAATTCCCAATGACCGGTTGCTGATTGAAACTGACTGCCCGTTTCTCACACCGCACCCTTTCCGCGGGAAAAGAAATGAGCCAAGCTATGTGAAATATGTGGCAGAACAAATCGCCGAATTAAAAGAAATGACCTTTGAAGAGATTGCGTCAATCACGACTGAAAATGCGAAAAGACTTTTCCGTATAAACTGACAAAAAACGCTAGCGGGTTTTGTAAGAGCTTGTCCCTTACAGCGTTTTTCTATAAAAGTTCTACATGCTTTCTTCTCCTCATAGGATAGGTTTGTCGACAAGTCTTTCTTCCGTTTCTCAGTGTATTTCAGGATAATGAAGAAGACACTGAGCTTTTGGGAGAAAGAGAAGGGAGGGTTGACAGCCTTTTAGATACTCTATATAATCTCTCCGAGGAGAAGGAGGCGTTTTTCATCACACAAAAAATGAAAAAGCTGTTTTCCGTAAAGCTTAGCAAAAGCAAAGTCATTCTGGTTGCTGCTTGTTTGCTTTTGGCAGGAAGCGGGACTGCGTACGCGGCTCATGAGCTGACGAAACAATCAGTCTCAGTTTCTATCAATGGCAAAAAGAAACATATACGCACACATGCAAATACAGTCGGTGAACTTTTGGAGACGCTTGATATAAAGACAAGAGACGAAGACAAGATCACACCTGCTAAACAGACAAAGATAACAGCAGACATGGACGTTGTGTATGAGGCTGCAAAACCTGTGAAGCTTACAATAAACGGGGAAGAAAAGACATTATGGTCAACAGCAAAAACGGTCGGTGCATTACTGGACGAACAAGATGTTGATGTGAAAGAACAAGATCAAATTGATCCCGCAATAGATACAGATATTTCGAAAGACATGAAGATTAACATAGAGCCCGCATTTCAGGTTACTGTGAATGATGCAGGGAAACAAAAGAAGATCTGGACGACTTCGACTACGGTCGCTGACTTTTTAAAACAGCAAAAAATGAACATAAAAGACGAAGATAAAATCAAGCCTGCGTTAGATGCAAAGCTGACGAAAGGAAAGGCTGATATTACAATTACTCGTATCGAAAAGGTCACCGATGTAGTTGAAGAGAAGATTGCGTTCGATGTGAAAAAGCAAGAAGACGCTTCTCTTGAAAAAGGGAAAGAAAAGGTCGTCCAAAAAGGAAAAGAAGGCAAGCTAAAAAAACATTTCGAAGTCGTTAAAGAAAACGGTAAAGAAGTGTCCAGAGAGCTTGTAAAAGAAGAAACAGCTGAACAAAGCAAAGATAAAGTGATTGCTGTCGGCACAAAGCAAAGCAGTCCAAAAGTTGAAACGGTCAGTGCTTCAGGTGATTCAAAAACAGTTGTGTCCCGCAGCAATGAATCAACAGGCAAAGTCATGACTGTATCATCTACGGCTTATACGGCAAGCTGCAGCGGTTGTTCAGGACATACAGCGACAGGCGTCAATTTAAAAAATAATCCGAATGCCAAAGTCATCGCTGTGGATCCAAATGTCATTCCGCTAGGCTCCAAAGTCCACGTGGAAGGCTATGGATATGCCATTGCTGCAGATACCGGTTCAGCGATTAAAGGGAACAAGATAGACGTCTTTTTCCCAGAGAAATCATCGGCGTACCGATGGGGAAATAAAACAGTCAAAATTAAAATCTTAAATTAGTATATACTTATGTATTCAGAGGGTTTTGCGCCCTCTGTTTTTTTCGTTATAATAGACAAAGTGCATTTTCTGCTTATTAGACGCTCGACATAAGAAAAAGTTTCATGAATATACAAAAGTTTTTATTTTGTCTTGGAGGAAATAATGAAAATTAAAGAGATCATTGTGGTCGAGGGGCGTGACGATACGGCCCGCATCAAATTGGCTGTTGATGCAGACACAATTGAAACAAATGGTTCAGCCATCGATGATCATGTGATTGACCAAATCCGTTTGGCCCAGAAGACCAGAGGCGTCATTATTTTAACGGATCCGGACTTTCCGGGAGAGAAGATTCGCAAAACCATCTCAGAGGCTGTACCCGGCTGTAAGCATGCATTTTTGCCAAAACATCTTGCCAAACCTAAAAACAAGCGGGGAATTGGTGTGGAGCATGCATCGGTTGAAAGCATTAGGGCATGTTTAGAAAATGTGCATGAGGAGATGGAAGCGCAGCCGAGTGACATTTCAGCTGAGGATTTGATTCATGCCGGACTAATAGGCGGACCTGCGGCCAAACGCCGCCGGGAACGACTGGGTGATCTGTTGAAAATCGGCTATACAAATGGCAAACAGCTTCAAAAACGGCTGCAAATGTTTCAAATTAAAAAAAGTGATTTTATGAGTGCGCTCGATACCGTTATGCGGGAGGAACAGAATGAATAAAGATATTGCGACACCGATTAGAACGAAAGAGATACTGAAGAAATACGGTTTTTCTTTTAAAAAGAGCTTAGGACAGAATTTCTTAATTGATACGAACATTTTAAACAGAATTGTCGATCACGCGGAAGTGACGGAGAAAACAGGTGTCATTGAAATCGGCCCGGGAATCGGGGCTTTAACCGAACAGCTTGCCAAGCGGGCGAAAAAGGTCGTGGCATTTGAGATTGACCAGCGATTATTGCCGATTCTGAAGGATACACTGTCACCTTACGACAATGTCACTGTCATTCATCAGGACGTGTTAAAGGCTGATGTCAAATCGGTCATTGAAGAACAATTTCAAGATTGTGATGAGATTATGGTAGTTGCCAACCTTCCTTATTACGTAACAACACCGATTATCATGAAACTGCTTGAAGAACATCTTCCGCTGAAAGGAATTGTGGTCATGTTGCAAAAAGAAGTGGCTGAGCGCATGGCGGCTGATCCTTCATCTAAGGAGTACGGCTCGCTTTCAATCGCGGTGCAGTTTTATACAGAAGCCAAAACGGTGATGATCGTTCCGAAAACCGTATTTGTTCCTCAGCCTAATGTCGATTCCGCAGTCATCCGTCTGGTTCTCCGAGACGGCCCGGCAGTGGACGTGGAAAACGAATCCTTTTTCTTTCAGCTCATCAAGGCAAGCTTTGCACAGCGCCGTAAAACGCTGCTCAATAACTTAGTTAACAATCTGCCTGAAGGAAAAGCACAAAAATCAACGATTGAGCAAGTGCTCAAAGAAACAAATATTGACGGTAAGCGCCGAGGTGAATCCCTGTCTATTGAGGAGTTCGCAGCGCTGTCTAACGGATTGTATAAAGCCCTTTTCTAAAAGGGCTTTTTGTTTTGCGCACCACATGGACTGCCGCTACATAGGCTAGAGAAGGACCTTTCATTCAATGATAAGAAAAAACTTGGACTCAGCGAAAAAAGGCGCTTTCTCAAGGCTCTTTCTTTCATGATGAGGCTTAGTCTATGTGTGGAGTGAGGAATGTGCAATTTCAAATAGGGGATATGGTAGCCAGAAAATCCTATCAGATGGATGTTTTGTTTCGAATTATAGGAATAGAGCAAACAAGCAAAGGAAATTCAATTGCCATTTTGCATGGAGATGAAGTCAGGCTGATTGCTGATTCGGATTTTTCTGATCTGGTAGCAGTGAAAAAAGATGAGCAGATGATGCGGAAAAAGAAAGATGAGAGCAGAATGAATGAGTCGCTCGAATTGCTCCGCCAGGATTATAAGCTGCTCAGAGAAAAACTGGAGTACTATGCGACAAGCCAATATCAGCATCAGGAGCATTATTTCCATATGCCGGGCAAAGTGCTTCATCTGGATGGCGATGAAGCATATCTGAAAAAATGCCTGAATGTCTATAAAAAAATTGGAGTGCCGGTCTATGGCATCCATTGCCATGAAAAGAAAATGTCTGCTTCTATTGAAGAATTGCTCGACAAATATCGACCTGACATCCTGGTGATCACAGGGCATGATGCGTACTCGAAGCAAAAGGGCGGTATTGATGATTTGAATGCGTACAGACATTCTAAGCACTTTGTTGAAACAGTTCAAACAGCCCGAAAAAAGATCCCTCACTTAGATCAGCTTGTTATTTTTGCGGGGGCTTGCCAATCCCATTTTGAATCACTCATCAGAGCGGGTGCGAATTTTGCGAGTTCGCCATCAAGAGTCAATATTCATGCGCTTGATCCGGTATATATCGTCGCGAAGATCAGCTTTACGCCGTTTATGGAACGGATCAATGTATGGGAAGTGCTCCGTAATACGCTGACACGAGAGAAAGGGCTTGGAGGTATTGAAACAAGAGGAGTACTGAGAATTGGCATGCCTTATAAATCCAATTAACAGTTGAAAACCTGCATAGTAGGTCTATGCGGGTTTTTTATTTTGCATAATGATACATAATTTACCGAAACTTGCGGAACATAATTGAGGAATCATAGAATTTTGTCAAAATAATTTTATTGACAACGTCTTATTAACGTTGATATAATTTAAATTTTATTTGACAAAAATGGGCTCGTGTTGTACAATAAATGTAGTGAGGTGGATGCAATGGCGAAGACGTTGTCCGATATTAAAAGATCGCTTGATGGGAATTTAGGTAAAAGGCTGACGTTAAAAGCAAACGGTGGCCGCCGAAAAACGATTGAGCGTTCGGGCATTTTAGCTGAGACGTACCCTTCTGTTTTTGTGATACAACTAGATCAAGACGAGAACTCGTTTGAAAGAGTTTCATACAGTTATGCTGATATTTTGACTGAGACTGTTGAGCTGACATTTAATGATGACGCCGCAAGCTCAGTGGCATTTTAACGGGCAGTGAACCTTTTGTTTACTGCTTTTTGTTTTGCCCTTTTTTGGTTTCCAATAATTTTAACGAAAGTTCCATCTGATTTAACAAAAGATAAAACAGTCACATATTATCGTGACGTGCACGAATGGCTATCACTTCTAAAAAAGGGGTTGTTTCGTTTGGGCAGACGTCGTGGAGTTATGTCAGATGAGTTTAAATATGAGCTTGCTAAAGACCTTGGTTTTTATGACACAGTAAAAAATGGCGGCTGGGGCGAAATTCGGGCTCGCGATGCCGGTAACATGGTAAAGCGTGCCATCGAAATCGCCGAACAGCAAATGGCTCAGAATCAGAATAACCGATAAGGATGTGACCCGGGGGACGTGCTGTTCCCCGGTTTTTTTATTTTGGATATAAATACATAATGGGCTGAATATGGATATGTTCATCCTGTACTTCAAATGTGATACAATGTTCATACTTATGTTTAGATGGAGAAGTAGGTGAAAGCTATGCGTATTTTAGAAAAAGCGCCAGCTAAGATCAATCTGTCACTTGACGTCACCCGAAAACGCCCGGATGGCTATCATGAAGTCGAAATGATCATGACGACAATTGATTTAGCTGATCGAATTGAATTCACGGAGCTTGCAGAGGATGAAGTGAGGGTTTCCTCCCACAACCGATTTGTGCCTGATGACCAAAGAAACTTAGCTTATCAGGCTGCCAAGCTGATCAAGGACAGATACAACGTGAAAAAGGGAGTTTCCATCATGATTACGAAGGTAATTCCGGTGGCTGCCGGTCTTGCCGGCGGAAGCAGTGATGCGGCGGCGACGCTCAGAGGGCTGAACAGACTGTGGAATTTAAATCTGTCTGCGGAAACGCTTGCTGAGCTTGGAGCGGAAATTGGCTCTGACGTTTCATTTTGTGTCTATGGCGGAACTGCATTAGCAACAGGGCGCGGCGAGAAAATTAAACATATCAGCACGCCTCCGCACTGCTGGGTCATTTTAGCGAAGCCGACAATCGGTGTTTCAACTGCTGAAGTGTACAGAGCCCTGAAACTGGATGGTATAGAGCATCCTGATGTACAAGGCATGATCGAGGCGATAGAAGAAAAGAGTTTTCAGAAGATGTGCAGCCGTTTAGGCAATGTGCTTGAATCTGTTACACTCGATATGCATCCTGAAGTTGCGATGATCAAAAACCAGATGAAACGCTTTGGTGCAGATGCCGTGCTAATGAGCGGGAGCGGCCCGACAGTGTTTGGACTGGTTCAGTATGAGTCGAAGGTGCAGAGAATTTATAACGGGTTAAGAGGCTTCTGCGATCAAGTTTATGCGGTGAGAATGATCGGCGAACAGAACGCTCTTGATTAAATCCGTATGTTAAGTTATATTGATCTTAAAATATTCGGATTTTGGGGGTAAGTTCATGAAGTTTCGTCGCAGCGGCAGATTGGTGGACTTAACAAATTATTTGTTAACCCATCCGCACGAGTTAATACCGCTAACCTTTTTCTCTGAGCGGTATGAATCTGCAAAATCATCCATCAGTGAAGATTTAACAATTATTAAACAAACCTTTGAACAGCAGGGGATTGGTACTTTGCTTACTGTTCCCGGAGCTGCCGGAGGCGTTAAATATATTCCGAAAATGAAGCAGGCTGAAGCTGAAGAGTTTGTGCAGACACTTGGACAGTCGCTGGCAAATCCTGAGCGTATCCTTCCGGGCGGTTATGTATATTTAACGGATATCTTAGGAAAGCCATCTGTACTCTCCAAGGTAGGGAAGCTGTTTGCTTCCGTGTTTGCAGAGCGCGAAATTGATGTTGTCATGACCGTTGCCACGAAAGGCATCCCTCTTGCGTACGCAGCTGCAAGCTATTTGAATGTGCCTGTTGTGATCGTTCGTAAAGACAATAAGGTAACAGAGGGCTCCACAGTCAGCATTAATTACGTTTCAGGCTCCTCAAACCGCATTCAAACAATGTCACTTGCGAAAAGAAGCATGAAAACGGGTTCAAACGTACTCATTATTGATGACTTTATGAAAGCAGGCGGCACAATTAATGGTATGATTAACCTGTTGGATGAGTTTAACGCAAATGTGGCGGGAATCGGCGTCTTAGTTGAAGCCGAAGGAGTAGATGAACGTCTTGTTGACGAATATATGTCACTTCTTACTCTTTCAACCATCAACATGAAAGAGAAGTCCATTGAAATTCAGAATGGCAATTTTCTGCGTTTTTTTAAAGACAATCTTTTAAAGAATGGAGAGACAGAATCATGACAAAAGCAGTCCACACAAAACATGCCCCAGCGGCAATCGGGCCTTATTCACAAGGGATTATCGTCAACAATATGTTTTACAGCTCAGGCCAAATCCCTTTGACTCCTTCAGGCGAAATGGTGAACGGCGATATTAAGGAGCAGACTCATCAAGTATTCAGCAATTTAAAGGCGGTTCTGGAAGAAGCGGGTGCTTCTTTTGAAACAGTTGTCAAAGCAACTGTATTTATCGCGGATATGGAACAGTTTGCGGAAGTAAACGAAGTGTACGGACAATACTTTGACACTCACAAACCGGCGAGATCTTGTGTTGAAGTCGCGAGACTCCCGAAGGATGCGTTAGTCGAGATTGAAGTTATTGCACTGGTGAAATAATAAGAAAAGTGATTCTGGGAGAGCCCGGGATCACTTTTTTATTTACCTTATGCCCGAAATGAAAGCTTTATGACCTAATTGTGTAACTATATCCTATTTTTTCAAAAAATATTTTAAAAACGAGCAGGATTTCAGAAAAAATCGTGGAATTGATACACTAATGCTTTTATATAGGGAAAAGGTGGTGAACTACTGTGGAAGTTACTGACGTAAGATTACGCCGCGTGAATACCGATGGTCGCATGAGAGCGATTGCATCCATCACGCTGGATCACGAATTTGTTGTACATGATATTCGTGTGATTGATGGAAACAATGGTCTTTTCGTTGCGATGCCGAGTAAACGCACCCCTGATGGAGAGTTCCGCGATATTGCTCATCCTATTAATTCAAGCACGCGAGGAAAGATTCAAGATGCCGTGTTAAATGAGTATCATCGTCTGGGTGACACTGAAGCATTAGAATTCGAAGAAGCTGGAGCTTCTTAAAAAATAACCAAAAAGCAAGGACTGCTGAAAGGGCTGACATAAGCCTTTTGCCGGCGGTCCTTTTTTAATTCTGATTTTTCAAACTTAGTTGCACTCAATAGAAAATTCTTGCACTTCATGAAGTCTCCTTGAAATCAGAAGATATTTAGGATATATTTTTCTATGGATAAAAGGGATATTGGAGGCCAATAAATGGATAAGCGGTTTGCAGTTGTTTTAGCGGCTGGACAAGGAACGAGAATGAAATCGAAGCTTTATAAAGTCCTTCATCCAGTTTGCGGTAAGCCTATGGTAGAGCACGTCGTGGACGAAGCCTTAAAATTATCTTTATCGAAGCTTGTCACGATTGTCGGACATGGTGCGGAAGAAGTGAAAAAGCAGCTTGGTGATAAAAGCGAGTACGCGCTTCAAGCAGAACAGCTTGGCACTGCTCATGCTGTAAAACAGGCACAGCCATTTCTTGCTGACGAAAAAGGCGTCACAATTGTCATTTGCGGAGATACGCCGCTTTTGACAGCAGAGACGATGGAACAGATGCTGAAAGAACATACACAAAGAGAAGCGAAAGCTACGATTTTAACTGCGGTTGCAGAAGATCCAACTGGATACGGCCGTATTATTCGCAGCGAAAACGGAGCGGTTCAAAAAATCGTTGAGCATAAGGACGCCTCTGAAGAAGAACGTCTTGTAACTGAGATCAACACCGGTACGTATTGTTTTGACAATGAAGCGCTATTTCGGGCTATTGATCTGGTGTCTAATGATAATGCCCAAGGCGAGTATTATTTGCCGGATGTCATAGAGATTCTTAAAAATGAAGGCGAAACTGTTGCCGCTTACCAGACTGGTAATTTCCAAGAAACGCTCGGAGTTAATGATAGAGTTGCTCTTTCTCAGGCAGAACAATTTATGAAAGAGCGCATTAATAAACGGCATATGCAAAATGGCGTGACGTTGATCGACCCGATGAATACGTATATTTCTCCTGACGCTGTTATCGGAAGCGATACTGTGATTTACCCTGGAACTGTGATTAAAGGTGAGGTGCAAATCGGAGAAGATACGATTATTGGCCCTCATACGGAGATTATGAATAGTGCCATTGGCAGCCGTACGGTTATTAAACAATCGGTAGTCAATCACAGTAAAGTGGGGAATGATGTAAACATAGGACCTTTTGCTCACATCAGACCTGATTCTGTCATCGGGAATGAAGTGAAGATCGGGAATTTTGTAGAAATTAAAAAGACTCAATTCGGAGACCGAAGCAAGGCATCTCATCTAAGCTATGTCGGCGATGCTGAGGTAGGCACTGATGTAAACCTGGGCTGCGGTTCAATTACTGTCAATTATGATGGAAAGAATAAGTATTTGACAAAAATTGAAGATGGCGCGTTTATCGGCTGCAATTCCAACTTGGTTGCCCCTGTCACAGTCGGAGAAGGCGCTTATGTGGCGGCAGGTTCAACTGTTACGGAAGATGTACCTGGAAAAGCACTTGCTATTGCCAGAGCGAGACAAGTAAATAAAGACGATTATGTGAAAAATATTCATAAAAAATAATCCTAAATTCGGAGGTTTATCCATGTCTAATCAATACGGAGATAAGAATTTAAAGATTTTTTCTTTGAATTCGAATCCAGAGCTTGCAAAAGAAATCGCAGATATAGTTGGAGTTCAATTAGGGAAATGTTCTGTCACAAGATTTAGTGACGGGGAAGTCCAAATTAATATCGAAGAAAGTATTCGTGGATGTGATTGTTACATCATCCAGTCTACAAGTGACCCCGTTAACGAGCATATTATGGAACTGCTGATTATGGTAGATGCGTTAAAACGCGCTTCTGCAAAAACGATTAACATTGTTATTCCTTATTACGGTTATGCGCGTCAAGACAGAAAAGCAAGATCCCGTGAGCCAATCACAGCTAAACTTTTCGCTAACCTGCTTGAAACAGCCGGTGCGACTCGTGTGATTGCACTTGACCTGCATGCGCCGCAAATTCAAGGATTCTTTGATATACCGATTGACCACTTAATGGGTGTTCCGATTTTAGGAGAATATTTTGAAGGCAAAAATCTTGAAGATATCGTCATTGTTTCACCAGACCATGGCGGTGTGACACGTGCCCGCAAACTGGCTGACCGACTAAAAGCGCCAATTGCGATTATCGATAAACGCCGTCCGCGTCCAAACGTGGCGGAAGTCATGAATATTGTAGGTAACATCGAAGGGAAGACTGCTATCCTCATCGATGACATTATTGATACTGCAGGTACGATTACACTTGCTGCTAATGCGCTCGTTGAAAACGGAGCGAAAGAAGTATATGCATGCTGTACACACCCTGTACTATCAGGCCCTGCGGTTGAACGGATTAATAATTCAACAATTAAAGAGCTTGTTGTGACAAATAGCATCAAGCTTCCCGAAGAAAAGAAAATTGAACGCTTTAAGCAGCTTTCAGTCGGACCGCTTCTGGCCGAAGCGATTATTCGCGTTCATGAGCAGCAATCAGTCAGCTATCTGTTCAGCTAAACCATTTTTCGAGGTTTAAATCCTTATCGTTATGGGTATTGTTTGTAATAGGACAACTAAAACGACAATAGGATGGTGCTGAATATGGCAACTTTAACGGCAAAAGAAAGAACGGACTTTACTCGTTCGTCTCTTCGGAATATCCGTACTTCAGGACATGTTCCAGGTATCATATATGGGAAGGATACGGGCAACAAACCTGTGTCATTAGACAGTGTGGAGCTCATCAAAACGCTGAGGGACGAAGGCAAAAATGCAGTCATTACGCTTGAGGTCAGCGGAGAAAAACACTCAGTCATGGTAACAGACCTGCAGACGGACCCGTTGAAAAATGAAATCACTCATGCTGATTTTCAAGTAGTTAATATGAGTGAGGACATTGAAGTGGAAGTTCCGATTCATCTGACCGGAGAAGCCATTGGAGTGAAAAACGGAGGCGTACTGCAGCAGCCGTTATATGCACTTACTGTAAAGGCCAAGCCAAAAGCCATTCCGCAAACGATCGAGGCCGATATTACAAGCCTCGATGTAAATGAAGTACTGACGATTGCGGATTTGCCTGCTGGCGGTGACTACTCCTTTAATCATGAATCAGATGAGGTTGTGGCTTCAATCCTTCCTCCGCAGCAGCAGGAAGCAGCTGAGGTCGATGAAGAGGAATCTGCCGATGCTCAGCCAGAAGGTGAAAACGAACAATAATAGCTTAAGGCGTAACCCTCCCGCGGTTACGTCTTTTGTGCTAGAATGAGAAGAATTATAGCCCGTTTATAAGACGGGAGTTATGTGACTAAGGGAGGATTCGCCATGCTTGTGATTGCCGGTCTCGGAAACCCGGGGAAGAACTATGAAAATACACGGCATAATGTCGGATTTATGGTGATAGATCAGCTTGCAAAGGAATGGAATATAGAGCTGAATCAAAATAAATTTAACGGATTATACGGAACCGGATTTGTTTCCGGCAAAAAGGTTCTACTTGTTAAACCGCTTACATATATGAATTTATCAGGAGAATGTTTGCGGCCTTTAATGGACTACTATGATGTCGATAACGAAGATTTGACAGTCATTTACGACGACCTTGACCTTCCTACTGGCAAGATCCGTTTAAGAACGAAAGGAAGCGCCGGAGGGCACAATGGCATCAAATCACTGATCCAGCATCTTGGTACATCCGAGTTTGACCGTATCCGCATCGGAATCGGCCGGCCTGTAAACGGCATGAAGGTCGTTGATTATGTGTTAGGCTCCTTTACCAAGGAGGAGGCACCTGAGATCGAAGAAGCGGTTGATAAATCTGTGAAGGCTTGTGAGGCTTCTTTGAGTAAACCGTTTTTAGAAGTCATGAACGAATTTAACGCAAAGGTATAAAATGTAACAACAAAGTCCATACTACACCAAAATGACTTTTTCATCAGGAGGTCCCTTGTATGGCTTTGCATTATTATTGTCGTCATTGCGGAGTGAAAGTAGGCAGTCTCGAATCTTCAATGGTATCGACAGACTCACTTGGATTTCAGCACTTAACAAATGAGGAAAGAAACGATATGATTTCTTATAAAGAAAATGGAGATGTCCATGTTTTGACGATATGTGAAGACTGCCAAGAGGCGCTTGACCGAAATCCGCATTACCACGAATATCACACATTTATTCAATAAAAAGCTTTGGTGTAGACACTAGACCAAAGCGTTTTTCTGTTCTCACAGGAAACAGAGAGGAGGGGCCATATGGACAACATTCAAACCTTTATAAAAGAAAGCGATGACTTTAAATCCATCATCAACGGTTTACACGAGGGCCTGAAGGAACAGCTGCTCGCGGGTCTGTCGGGTTCCGCGCGTTCTGTTTTTACTTCTGCTCTGGCTAATGAAACGAATAAGCCTATCTTTCTAATCACCCATAACTTATATCAAGCCCAGAAAGTAACAGATGATCTGACTTCACTTCTAGAGGATCGGTCTGTCCTTTTGTACCCCGTCAATGAACTCATTTCATCAGAAATCGCAGTTGCAAGCCCTGAATTGCGGGCGCAGCGATTAGATGTCATTAATAGACTAACGAATGGAGAAGCGCCAATTGTCGTTGCTCCGGTAGCTGCAATCAGAAGAATGCTGCCGCCTGTAGAGGTGTGGAAAAGCAGCCAGATGCTCATTCAAGTAGGCCATGATATCGAACCTGACCAGCTTGCCTCACGGCTGGTAGAGGTAGGGTATGAGCGGTCTGATATGGTTTCTGCGCCCGGGGAATTCAGTATTCGCGGTGGAATCATTGACATTTATCCGTTGACTTCAGAGAATCCGGTGAGAATTGAACTTTTTGACACCGAGGTGGATTCAATCCGCAGCTTTAATTCAGATGATCAGCGGTCAATTGAGACCCTTACCTCGATCAATATCGGTCCCGCGAAGGAATTAATTATCAGACCGGAAGAAAAAGCGCGGGCGATGGAGAAAATCGATAGTGGTCTTGCCGCGAGTCTGAAAAAATTAAAGGCTGACAAACAAAAAGAAATACTTCATGCGAATATTTCCCACGATAAAGAACGCTTGTCTGAAGGCCAGACAGATCAGGAGCTCGTGAAGTATCTCTCATATTTCTATGAAAAACCTGCTAGTTTACTAGATTATACACCTGATAATACACTTCTGATTTTGGATGAAGTCAGTCGGATTCATGAGATGGAAGAACAGCTTCAAAAAGAAGAAGCGGAGTTTATAACAAATCTTCTTGAGGAAGGGAAGATTTTGCATGACATTCGTTTGTCATTCAGCTTCCAAAAAATAGTGGCTGAGCAAAAACGGCCTCTGCTGTACTACTCTTTATTTTTGCGGCATGTACACCATACGAGCCCGCAAAATATTGTCAATGTGTCAGGCCGGCAAATGCAGAGTTTCCATGGCCAAATGAACGTGCTTGCGGGCGAAATGGAGCGTTTTAAAAAATCAAATTTCACTGTTGTGTTCTTAGGAGCAAACAAGGAACGTACACAGAAATTGTCATCTGTTTTGGCTGATTATGATATCGAGGCCGCCGTGACAGACAGCAAAAAAGCGCTTGTTCAGGGACAGGTCTATATCATGGAAGGCGAGCTCCAATCGGGATTTGAGCTGCCGTTAATGAAGCTTGCCGTTATCACGGAAGAAGAACTGTTCAAAAACCGTGTAAAGAAGAAGCCGCGAAAACAGAAGCTTACCAATGCAGAGCGCATCAAAAGCTATTCTGAGCTTCAAATTGGAGATTATGTCGTTCATATTAATCACGGGATCGGAAAATACCTGGGGATCGAAACTCTTGAAATCAACGGCATTCATAAAGACTATTTAAATATACATTATCAGGGAAGTGACAAGCTTTACGTCCCTGTAGAACAAATTGATCAGGTTCAAAAATATGTCGGCTCCGAAGGAAAAGAGCCAAAGCTGTATAAATTAGGCGGAAGTGAATGGAAGCGGGTCAAGAAAAAAGTAGAAACATCCGTTCAGGATATTGCTGATGACTTAATTAAGCTGTATGCCGAAAGAGAAGCGAGCAAGGGCTATGCGTTTTCTCCTGACCATGAGATGCAGCGTGAATTCGAATCGGCTTTCCCTTATCAAGAGACTGAGGATCAGCTCCGTTCTATTCACGAAATCAAAAAAGACATGGAAAGAGAACGTCCGATGGACCGCTTGCTGTGCGGAGATGTGGGCTACGGTAAAACAGAGGTTGCCATACGTGCCGCGTTTAAGGCGATCGGTGACGGAAAGCAGGTAGCTCTGCTCGTTCCGACAACAATTTTGGCACAGCAGCACTATGAAACCATAAAAGAGCGCTTCCAGGACTATCCGATTAATATCGGCCTTCTCAGCAGGTTCAGAACGAGAAAAGAAGCAAACGAAACAATCAAAGGGCTGAAAAACGGAACGGTTGATATCGTCATCGGGACGCATCGGCTGCTATCAAAGGATGTCGTGTATAAAGATTTAGGGCTCCTCATCATTGATGAAGAGCAGCGTTTCGGTGTAACCCATAAAGAAAAGATCAAGCAAATAAAAGCCAATGTTGATGTATTAACGTTAACAGCAACGCCGATTCCGCGTACGCTGCATATGTCTATGCTTGGCGTAAGGGACCTTTCAGTCATCGAGACTCCGCCGGAAAATCGCTTCCCCGTACAGACGTATGTTGTGGAATATAACGGCGCTCTTGTCAGAGAGGCGATTGAACGTGAGCTTGCACGCGGAGGCCAGGTCTATTTCTTGTACAACCGGGTAGAGGACATTGAGCGGAAAGCGGATGAAATTTCAATGCTAGTCCCTGACGCGAAGGTAGCATATGCGCATGGGAAAATGACAGAAAATGAATTAGAAACCGTTATGCTAAGTTTTCTTGAAGGAGAATCAGACGTTCTCGTCAGCACAACCATTATCGAAACTGGCGTGGACATCCCGAACGTCAATACGCTGATCGTATTTGACGCTGACAAGATGGGTCTTTCTCAGCTTTACCAGCTGCGGGGGCGTGTCGGCCGTTCTAACCGTGTGGCGTATGCGTATTTCACGTACCGCCGGGATAAAGTGCTGACAGAAGTGGCTGAAAAAAGGCTGCAGGCTATTAAAGAATTCACAGAGCTAGGTTCCGGTTTTAAAATCGCAATGCGTGACTTAACGATTCGCGGAGCCGGGAATCTTCTTGGTGCCCAGCAGCATGGCTTCATCGATTCGGTCGGATTTGACCTCTATTCACAAATGCTGAAGGAGGCCATTGAGGAGCGTAAAGGAGACACAGCGAAGACAGAGCAGTTTGAAACAGAAATTGATGTCGAGCTTGATGCGTATATTCCGGAAACTTATATTCAAGACGGCAAACAGAAAATTGATATGTATAAACGCTTCAGGTCTGTGGCGACAATCGAAGAGAAGAATGAGCTTCAAGATGAAATGATCGACCGCTTTGGAAACTATCCAAAAGAAGTCGAATACTTGTTTACTGTTGCAGAAATGAAAGTCTATGCGAGACAGGAACGTGTCGAGCTGATTAAGCAGGATAAAGATGCTGTCAGATTGACGATTTCTGAAGAAGCAAGTGCTGAAATTGACGGACAGAAGCTGTTTGAGCTTGGCAATCAATATGGCAGACAAATCGGACTGGGAATGGAAGGGAAAAAACTCAAAATCTCCATACAGACGAAAGGCCGTAGTGCCGATGAATGGCTCGACACCGTGCTGGGCATGCTGAAGGGCTTAAAAGATGTGAAAAAGCAAACCATTTCATCAACGTAAATTTTGTTACTCTCTGGTGTATATTACATTTGATGTGACGGATACTAATTTCAAGCGAGGCGGAAGGTACATAAAGTAACTGCTTTAGGTCTTTCCCACATGTATATACCATCAAATGAAAGAGAGGCACCAGAGATGAAAGCAACCGGTATCGTACGTCGTATTGATGACTTAGGTCGGGTCGTGATTCCTAAAGAAATTCGAAGAACTCTGAGAATCAGGGAAGGCGATCCGCTTGAGATTTTTGTAGATCGTGACGGAGAAGTGATTTTGAAAAAGTACTCTCCGATCAGTGAGCTTGGAGACTTTGCAAAGGAGTATGCAGACGCGCTTTACGACAGCCTCGGCCATTCAGTGCTGATTTGTGATCGTGATGTATATATTGCCGTGTCCGGCAGCTCCAAAAAAGATTACTTAAACAAGTCAATCAGCGAAATGCTGGAAAGAACAATGGATCAGCGCAGCTCCGTGCTTGAGAGTGATGCGAAATCAGTACAGCTTGTGAATGGAATTGATGAGGACATGAATTCTTATACTGTCGGCCCAATTGTGGCGAACGGTGATCCGATAGGTGCTGTGGTGATCTTTTCAAAAGATCAGACAATGGGCGAAGTAGAGCATAAAGCCGTTGAAACAGCAGCTGGATTTTTGGCTCGTCAAATGGAACAGTAGGTCTTATTCCTTTCTTCGAAAATAGGTATGTAAAGAACAGCTCTCCTTGGGACGCTGTTCTTTTTCATGCGTGCCGAAAAAGGAATCCAAGGGTTGGGATGTGGTATAATAACCTCGTTTTTATTTGTGCCGCGGTAATACGTGAACCGTATTGCCCCTAACGTTGGGAAGGAGCTTTTGGATGGACGATTCAATAGGCGTTAAACGGCATTGGATTTGGCAGGGGGCTTTTGTTTTAATTCTGGCAGGCGTCATCACAAAAATTTTAAGCGCTGTTTACAGAGTCCCGTTTCAAAATATTGTCGGCGATGTTGGATTTTATATATATCAGCAGGTATATCCCTTTCTTGGTATTGCGGTCATGCTGTCCACATCAGGATTTCCAGTCATTATTTCAAAGCTGATGAATGATTATAGTGAAAAAAATCATCACACCATATTAAAAATATCTGCGTTGTTTTTGTCTTTAATCGGTATTTTATTATTTCTTTGTTTATATTTGGGTGCTGTTCCTATTGCACTCTTTATGGGGGATTCGCATCTAGCCGTGTTAATTCAAGTGGCCGCATACGCGTTTCTGCTTTTCCCATTTGTCGCGTTGCTTAGAGGCGGTTTTCAGGGGCGGCACGAAATGCTCCCTTCAGCCTTATCACAGATGACAGAGCAGTTTCTGCGTGTTGCAGTGCTCTTGGGTTTATCATTTTGGCTCGTGAAAAAGGGAGCCTCGCTTTATACTGCGGGAGCGGCAGCCGCTTCAGGCTCTCTTGCCGGAAGTTTGGTTGCATTGATGATACTGGGGTTTTTTTGGTTTAAAACGAATAGAGACAACCAAACGGATAGGCAAAATGAAAATGTCATCACAACAAAAGAATTGACGAAAAAACTGCTTTTATATTCGGTTACAATTTGTGTAAGCAGTTTGCTGCTTTTGTTTATCCAGCTTGTTGATGCTTTGAATTTATATGCATTGCTTTCGGGTGGTGAGACAAGCGAAGAAGCAAAACGCCTAAAGGGGATCTATGATCGGGGACAACCCTTGCTGCAGCTCGGTTCAATTTTCGCGGTAAGCATTGCGACGTCACTCGTTCCGTATATTTCTATGGCTGTAAAAAACAATGAGCTGAAGATCATGAAAGAAAAAATCACGTCATCTTTGAAACTATGCCTTGTGCTCGGTACAGGAGCATCGGCTGGGTTGATTTGCATTCTAAAGCCGGTAAATATCATGCTGTTTCAAAATGGAGAAGGGACAGGTGCGTTACAAGTATTTAGCTGCTCCATTTTGTTTGCATCTATGGCGGTAACGGCAGCGGCAGTCTTACAGGGAGCGGGGTACACAGTTTTTCCAGCGATAGCGGTGGGCGCGGGTGTTGCGGTGAAATGGGTGTTAAACACACTTTTGGTTCCGCGCTATGGGATTGAAGGCGCATCGCTTGCGACAGCTGCTTCCTTTGCGGCTGTCGCCGGCCTTAACTTGTATCAGCTTCGGCAAAAGGAATGGCTCGATAAGCTTAGAGGCGTTTTGATTCCGATTATTGGATCTGCTCTTTTGATGTCAGCTGTTTTGCTTGCGTATACGCGTCTCTGGACTTTCTTGTTTCCTGCAACAGGAAGAGGAGCGGCTGTGATTGAGAGTCTTTCTGCTGTTGCCATTGGTGGCGCGGTGTTTATTTATTGTATGATGAGATTGGGAATATTTACAGATGAAGAGCTGAACAGTGTGCCATTCGGCAGCAAGTTAAGCAAATTCATGAGAAGGAGAGAACAAAATGGCGGGTAAAATTACAGTCGTCGGACTTGGTGCCGGAGACATGGACCAATTGACAATTGGTATACACAAGCTGCTGACGAAGGCAGATACGCTGTATGTCAGAACCAAGGATCATCCTTTAATTGAGGAGCTTGAAAAAGAAACGAAGAACATCCGTTTCTTTGATGATATATATGAGAAACATGATCAGTTCGAGGCGGTATATGAAGAAATTGCGGATACCCTCTTTGAAGCGGCGCGGCGTGAGGACGTGGTTTATGCTGTGCCGGGACATCCGTTTGTCGCAGAAAAAACAGTTCAGCTGCTGACGGAGCGGCAGGAAAAGGAAAACGTTCAAGTGAAAGTCACGGGGGGACAAAGTTTCCTTGATGCCACATTCAATGCCTTGCAAATTGACCCGATTGAAGGTTTTCAATTTGTGGATGCCGGCACATTGTCTGCGGATGAGCTTGAGCTCAGACATCATCTGATCATATGTCAGGTTTACGACCAAATGACGGCTTCTGAAGTCAAGCTGACATTGATGGAGAAGCTGCCTGATGATTATGAGGTCGTCATTGTGACTGCAGCAGGCAGCCGTGGCGAGGAGATCAGGACAGTGCCATTATTTGAGCTGGACCGCAATGTCGCCTTGAACAACTTAACAAGTGTGTATATTCCGCCGATTAAAGAAGAGAAGCTGCTTTATCACGAATTCTCCACGTTCCGAAGCATCATCAGAGAGCTTCGCGGACCTAATGGATGTCCGTGGGATAAAAAGCAGACGCATCAGTCATTAAAGCAGTACATGATTGAAGAATGTTATGAGCTTCTCGAAGCTATTGACGAAGAAGACACAGACCATATGATCGAAGAGCTTGGCGACGTTTTGCTTCAGGTCTTGCTTCACGCGCAAATTGGTGAAGATGAAGGTTATTTCACAATTGATGATGTCATAAAAGGAATCAGTGAAAAAATGGTCAGAAGACATCCCCATGTGTTTAAAGATGTTAAGGTTCAGGATGAAAACGATGTTTTGGCCAATTGGGAAGATATAAAAAAGGCCGAAAAAAATACGTCTGAATCATCGTTACTAGACAGCGTACCGAAAACCCTTCCAGCTCTTTCGAAAGCTGCTAAATTGCAGAAAAAAGCAGCGAATGTCGGTTTTGACTGGGAAGACGTCAGCGATATTTGGGAAAAGGTAAGTGAGGAAATGAAGGAATTTTCTTCTGAGGTTTCTGAAGCTCCTCACGAACACAATCTTAAAGCTGAGTTTGGCGACATTTTGTTCGCGCTGGTGAATGTAGCCCGCTTCTACAAAATAGAGCCAGAGGAAGCGCTGACCATGACTAATGACAAATTCCGGAGACGGTTCTCGTACATTGAGGAAACAGCGAAGGAAGAGGGAGTCGAGTTGGCTGATATGTCCCTTGAGGACATGGACAAACTGTGGAATGAAGCAAAAGAAACTGAGAGGAGATCATAGATATGAGATTAGATAAATTTTTGAAAGTATCACGGCTGATCAAACGGCGTACACTAGCGAAGGAAGTAGCTGACCAAGGACGAATCTCTATTAACGGAAACCAAGCTAAAGCAAGCTCTGACGTAAAACCGGGAGATGAACTAACGGTCCGCTTCGGCCAAAAGCTTGTAACGGTTCAAGTTAATGAATTGAAAGACACGACGAAAAAAGAAGAAGCTGCAAACATGTACACGATTCTAAAAGAAGAAAAACTCGGCGAATAGGCTTGTTCTAAAAAAATCCCCTACCTCATACAATGCAGTAATAATGCTAAAAGTATCGAGGATATGGGGGCTGAATAGATGAATTCATATTATGATCAAAAAGGTTCTTCGTCTGTTCCGGAACAGCATGATGTGACAATGAAAGGCCGGAAGCATTTAGATATTTCTGGGGTTAAGCATGTGGAGAGTTTTGATAACGAAGAATTCCTGCTGGAAACGGTGATGGGAATGCTCTCCGTCAGAGGCCAAAACCTGCAGATGAAAAATCTTGATGTGGAAAAAGGGATTGTTTCGATTAAAGGCAGGGTATTTGATTTAGTGTACTTAGACGAACAACAAGGGGATAAAGCTAAAGGGTTTTTTAGCAAGTTGTTTAAATGACGCTGACGACACAATTCTATACAATGCTGGCGATGTCCGGTATGGGTCTCTGGCTTGGTGCTTCGCTTGATACATACCGGCTCTTTGTCATTCGTGCCAAAACAGCCAGATGGCTATTATTTATTCATGATATTCTTTTCTGGATTGTGCAAGGGCTGCTTTTCTTTTATGTCTTGCTTCATGTAAATGAGGGAGAATTCAGGATTTACATCTTTTTAGCGGTTCTGCTGGGCGTTGCGACGTATCAGAGCCTTTGCAAACGAATCTATATAAAAATACTGAAATTCGTCATTTATCTTGTTGTTTCTGTTTATCAATTCTTCAAAAAACTCATTCAGCACGTGTTATTTCGTCCTATTGTGTGGACATGCGGAGCGATCATCTGGATGGCGGCATTTTTATTCAAGAAAACATACAGCCTGATAGGTTTTCTCCTGCTGTGTCTATATAAAATAGTCATGGTTCTGTGTTTTCCGATCCGTTTTATCGCGAAACAATGTTTGAAACTTCTTCCTGTAAAAATGCGTCTAACTTTTAGACGTTATTTTGAAAAAGGTGCAGGATTTCTCAAAAAGAAGAAGAAACTATTGATAACCATAAGAACGACCATTACACGGTTTTTGAAGAAATGAAAGGAGGACCGTCTGGTTTGAATTTTTCCAGGGAACGAACGATAACTGAAATACAAAACGACTATAAAGAACAAGTAGAACGGCAAAATCAGCTGAAGAAACGAAGACGCAAAGGGCTGTACAGACGGTTAACTGTATTCGGCGCCCTAGTATTCCTGACGGCAATTGTGCTGGCAAGCTCTGTATGGTCCCAAACATCTTCCCTTAGTGCAAAAGAAGAAAAGAAAGAACAGCTTGAAAAAGAACTCAAAAGTTTAAAGACAAAACAAACGGATTTAAAAGAAGAAATATCCAAATTGAAGGATGAGGATTACGTCACAGAGCTTGCCAGAAGGGACTTATTCATGTCTGGAGACGGAGAAATTATCTTCAATGTGGAGAAGAAGAGTAAGTAGCCTTGTTGACACTTAAATTTTTATTTAGGTATAATTAAGCAAACGATCTTTTTATAAGCCTAAGGAGGAGCACTTTTTTTATGTCGATTGAAGTTGGCAGCAAGTTGCAAGGGAAAATTACAGGTATTACAAATTTTGGAGCATTTGTTGAATTGCCTGGAGGCTCAACCGGTCTCGTTCACATTAGTGAGGTAGCTGATAATTATGTCAAAGACATTAACGACCACTTAAAAGTCGGCGACCAAGTTGAAGTGAAAGTCATCAACGTTGAAAAAGACGGGAAAATTGGTTTATCTATTAAAAAAGCTAAAGACCGTCCGCAAGCCAGACCTAGAAATGATTTCCGTCCGAAAGAATCTTTTGAACAGAAAATGAATAAGTTTTTAAAAGACAGCGAAGATCGCTTGTCATCTTTAAAACGCAATACGGAATCAAAACGTGGAGGGCGCGGAGCAAGAAGAGGATAACTTGCTGCTTTCTATAAAATAAATGAAGCATCCGTTCATCCCGACGGATGCTTTTTTATTATCCTCATTCTCTTTAAGAGTCAGAAAATTACAACATTAAAGTTTCTGTTGACGAAAGAGACAAACCTTTGTATTATATAACTTGTGCTTAGAAGCACAAAACAATATGGCGGTGTAGCTCAGCTGGCTAGAGCGTACGGTTCATACCCGTGAGGTCGGGGGTTCGATCCCCTCCGCCGCTACCATATTTGTTTGGCCCGTTGGTCAAGCGGTTAAGACACCGCCCTTTCACGGCGGTAACACGGGTTCGAATCCCGTACGGGTCATCCTAAAAAATCGGTTTCTCTTGCAGAAGCCGATTTTTTTCATTTTTAGACAACATTCCAGAAATTCTTTTCATAAACGAATATCAAGGCAGAAACCGTCGAAGATTTCTTTGGTATTGTTACCTTCTTTTGACAAAATCCTATCTGTGCTTTCGCTATAATGACAGGCAACGAATATAACAGGTGGGAGATGAGAGGAATGGAAAAAGCAGAAAGAAGAGTGAACGGGCCAATGGCGGGACAAGCTTTGGAAAAACTCCAATCGTTTTTTAACAGGGGCACGAAGCTGGTGACTCATCATTTGCATTCACTGTTTTTCTATAAAGGATTCATTTATGTTGTTATCGGATTTTTGCTTGGACGGGCTTTCATATTATCCGAGGTGCTTCCTTTCGCACTTCCTTTCTTTGGAGCGATGCTTCTCATCAGAAGAGACAAAGCGTTTTATGCGGTTTTGGCTGTGCTTGCAGGTGCGCTGACCATATCTCCAAAGCACTCATTGCTCATACTGGCGGCATTGCTGGCATTCTTTGTATTTTCTAAAGTGGCTGCCTTCATTACCGACGATCGTGTAAAAGCACTCCCGATTGTCGTGTTCTTCTCGATGGCTGCAGCAAGAGCCGGGTTTGTTTATGCCCAAAATGGCGTATTTACAACCTATGATTATGTAATGGCTATCGTTGAGGCTGGACTGTCGTTTATCTTAACACTGATTTTCCTTCAGAGCCTTCCGATTTTTACTGTGAAAAAAGTGAAACAATCATTAAAAATAGAGGAAATCATTTGCTTTATGATTCTTATTGCCTCTGTTTTAACGGGGCTGGCCGGCTTGTCCTACCAAGGGATGCAGGCAGAACATATATTGGCTCGTTATGTTGTATTGAGTTTTTCCTTTATTGGCGGAGCAAGCATCGGCTGTACGGTTGGTGTTGTGACCGGCCTGATTCTTGGCTTGGCGAATATCGGAAACCTATATCAAATGAGTCTGCTTGCTTTTTCCGGTTTATTGGGCGGTTTGCTGAAGGAAGGAAAAAAAGCGGGTGCAGCAATCGGTCTGATCGTTGGATCACTTCTTATATCTTTATATGGTGAAGGCTCTGCCGGTCTGATGACCACGCTCTATGAGTCATTAATCGCAGTCGGCCTGTTTTTGCTCACACCTCAATCTATTACAAGGAAAGTGGCGAGATATATTCCGGGAACTGTCGAGCATCTTCAAGAGCAACAGCAATACGCTAGAAAAATCCGTGATGTCACTGCTCAGAAGGTAGACCAGTTCTCCAATGTATTTCACGCGCTGTCTGAAAGCTTTGCAACCTTTTACCAAGCATCAGACGAACAGACAGATGACAGCGAAGTTGATCTGTTCTTAAGCAAAATCACGGAGCATTCCTGTCAGACGTGCTACAAGAAAAACAGGTGCTGGGTACAGAACTTTGATAAAACATATGATTTAATGAAACAAGTTATGCTTGAAACAGAGGAAAAAGAATATGCATCAAACCGAAGGCTGAAAAAAGAGTTTCAACAGTATTGTTCTAAATCCAAGCAGGTTGAAGAGCTGATTGAGGATGAGCTCGCACATCATCATGCCCATTTGACACTCAAGAAAAAAGTCCAAGACAGCAGGCGCCTTGTTGCTGAACAGCTTTTAGGCGTTTCTGAAGTCATGGCCGACTTTTCTCGGGAAATAAAAAGAGAGCGAGAACAGCACTTTCTGCAGGAAGAGCAAATCATAGAGGCGCTTCAACATTTCGGAATTGAGATTCAGCATGTCGAGATCTATAGTCTTGAACAAGGAAATATCGATATTGAAATGACCATTCCGTTCAGCGGACATGGAGAAAGTGAAAAAATCATTGCCCCTATGCTGTCTGACATTCTGGAAGAACAAATTCTTGTGAAAGCCGAACAGCACTCTCCGCATCCGAATGGATACAGCCATGTCGCCTTTGGATCAACAAAATCATACAGGGTGTCCACGGGAGCTGCTCACGCTGCGAAGGGCGGCGGCCTTGTCTCCGGCGACAGCTACAGCATGATGGAGCTTGGAGCCAGAAAATATGCTGCAGCAATCAGTGACGGAATGGGCAATGGCGCAAGAGCGCACTTTGAAAGCAATGAAACGATCAAGCTTCTTGAAAAAATCCTTGAATCGGGAATTGATGAAAAAATAGCAATTAAAACGATCAACAGCATACTGTCTCTAAGGACAACTGACGAAATATATTCCACGCTTGACCTGTCTATTATCGATCTTCAAGATGCCAGCTGTAAATTTTTGAAGGTTGGATCGACGCCTAGCTTTATCAAACGGGGTGACCAGGTCATGAAAGTTCAAGCGAGCAATCTGCCAATCGGTATTATTAATGAATTCGATGTGGAGGTTGTGAGTGAACAGCTGAAAGCGGGTGACCTCTTAATTATGATGAGCGATGGCATTTTTGAGGGGCCTAAGCATGTGGAAAATCACGACTTATGGATGAAACGTAAAATGAAAGGGTTGAAAACAAATGACCCGCAGGAGATTGCCGATTTGCTTATGGAAGAAGTCATCCGCACAAGATCCGGCCAAATTGAGGACGATATGACTGTTGTTGTTGTCCGGATTGATCACAATACACCGAAGTGGGCATCCATTCCTGTTCCGGCAATCTTTCAAAACAAACAAGAAATTTCATAACGCTTCCGTATAAATCAAATTTCTTCTGGCGAAGATGGGAATATATGAATCTGAGAATCCTCGTATTCTCCAGGAGGAATGAATGTGAACAACGGACATTTAAATCAAATTTTGCTGATAACGGATGGCTGCTCAAACCATGGGGAAGACCCGCTTGCAATGGCTGCTTTTGCTAAAGAGCAGGGGATTACGGTAAATGTCATTGGTATAATGGAAGAAAATCAAATTGACCCTGAGGCAATGAAGGAAGTCGAAGGGATTGCACTTGCCGGAGGAGGCGTGCACCAAGTCGTTTATGCATCTCAGCTTTCACAAACTGTTCAAATGGTAACAAAAAAAGCGATGACGCAAACCTTACAAGGTGTAGTCAATCAAGAACTGAAACAGATTCTCGGAAAGAATGTGGAAATGGAAGAGCTTTCCCCGGAAAAACGCGGCGAAGTCATGGAAGTGGTAGACGAGCTTGGAGAAACGGTGCATCTTCAGGTTTTGGTTCTTGTTGATACAAGTGCAAGTATGGCGCCAAAGCTTCCAACAGTAAAAGAGGCACTGATTGATTTGTCTGTAAGCCTCAATTCTCGAATCGGGAATAACGAATTTGCGATGTGTATATTTCCCGGGAAAAAACAAGAGGTCGAGCTTGTGCTGAACTGGACACCGAAGCTGCAATCTCTTTCCACACTCTTTGCAAAGCTTTCGACAGGCGGCATCACGCCGACAGGTCCGGCAATTCGTGAAGCGACACTGCAGTTTGAAAAAATACGCTCAAGAAGGGGCATGCTGGCAGATGATGAACGACGCTTTGACGAGTTTGGCATGTAGCCTCAAGCCGGGTACGACAATCAAAGGCAAGTGGAATGGAAACACTTATACATTGCGTAAACAGCTTGGTAAAGGGGCCAATGGAATTGTGTATTTGGCAGAAGCATCAGATGGACATGTTGCCTTAAAGGTGAGTGATGACAGCCTGTCTATTACTTCTGAAGTGAATGTCTTGAAATCTTTCTCAAAGGCCCAGTCCGTTACGATGGGGCCTTCTTTTTTTGATACGGATGATGCTTATATTCCCGGTACCAATACGAAAGTTTCATTTTATGCAATGGAATACATAAAAGGGCCGCTGCTTTTGAAGTATGTCAGTGATAAAGGAGCAGAGTGGATACCTGTATTAATGATTCAGCTGTTATCCAGCTTATCGGTGCTTCACCAGCAAGGATGGATATTCGGCGATCTTAAACCTGATAATCTGATCGTAACTGGTCCGCCCGCAAGGATCCGCTGCATTGATGTGGGCGGCACGACAAAGGAAGGCCGGGCGATAAAAGAGTATACGGAGTTTTATGACAGAGGCTATTGGGGGTATGGAACAAGGAAGGCAGAGCCATCCTATGATCTGTTCGCAGTTGCCATGATTATGATCAACAGTGTGCATAAAAAAGAATTTAAGAAAACGAACCAGCCCAAAGAACAGCTTAGGTCTCTCATCGAAGGAAACCCGCTGCTTCAAAAGTATAAAAAAGTGCTTTTTTCAGCCTTGAACGGAGATTATCAATCCGCAGATGAAATGAAAAAGGATATGCTAGACGCGGGGCAAAAAGCAGCACAAAGAAAACAGCCTATAAAAGCATCACCGCAGCCTGCCACACGACAAAGACAGCAAAAACCGCGCCAAGGAAAAATAACGAAGACGCGATATACCCCAAAACAGAAACCAGCTAAGTCAGGGGGGTTATTTGAAACAACGCTGATCGTGATCAGTGTTTTAGCGCTTTATTTCGCCTATATTATCTTTTTCTTAATCTGAATGGTGCAAACTGCAGAGCCTATGCTTCTTCTTTGCTTGGAGGGGTTGAAAGTGTTAGGATATGAATATCTTTAAAATACCTGCTCATTGTGAGGAGGACATTGTGAAAAGTGTCAAAGATTTTTTAAACAAACACAATCTTACGTTAAAAGGGGCGACAATCATTGTAGGCGTTTCTGGCGGTCCGGACTCAATGGCTCTTCTTCACGCGTTGCATACGTTATGCGGCCGTTCAGCGAATGTTATTGCAGCTCACGTTGACCATCGGTTCAGAGGTGCGGAATCCGAGGAGGACATGCGTTTTGTCCAAGCTTATTGTAAAGCTGAACAGCTCGTGTGCGAAACGGCTCAAATCAATGTAACCGCATATGCACAGGAAAAAGGACTCAATAAGCAGGCTGCAGCACGCGATTGCCGCTACCAGTTTTTTGAGGAAATCATGTCGAAGCACCAAGCGGACTATCTAGCTCTTGCGCATCATGGTGATGATCAGGTTGAAACAATGCTTATGAAACTGGCTAAGGGTACGCTTGGAACGGGACTTGCGGGAATGCAGCCGGTTAGACGTTTTGGCACGGGGCGGATCATCAGGCCGTTCTTAACCATTACAAAGGAAGAGATCCTTCACTATTGCCGTGAAAACGGCTTGAGCTACCGGACGGATGAAAGCAACGCCAAAGATGACTACACAAGAAACAGATTCAGAAAAACAGTGCTCCCGTTTTTGAAGCAGGAATCTCCGGATGTGCATAAAAGGTTTCAGAAAGTGAGTGAAGCACTGACGGAAGATGAGCAATTCTTACAGTCATTAACGAAAGATGAAATGAATAAAGTAATCACAAGCCAGTCTAATACATCAGTTGAAATCAATTCCTCTCAATTGCTTGCCCTCCCGATGCCTTTACAAAGAAGAGGAGTTCAACTAATATTAAACTATCTTTATGAAAACGTTCCATCATCCTTTTCGGCCCATCACATTCAGCAGTTTCTCGATTGGGCGGAAAATGGCGGTCCTTCAGGAGTACTGGACTTTCCGAAAGGGCTGAAGGTGGTCAAATCATATCAGACATGTTTGTTTACATTTGAACAATGGCAGTGCAAAAATGTTCCCTTTGAATACCAAATTAGCGGAGCTTCTGATGAAACGGCAGTGCTCCCTAATGGATATCTGATAGAGGCAAAGCATTATGCGGACTCGCCTGAAGAACATGGGAATGCTGTTTTTATCACAAGTGAAAAAAAGGTGCGATTTCCCTTAACAATCCGGACGAGAAAAGCTGGAGACCGGATCAAACTAAAAGGGATGAACGGCTCAAAAAAGGTAAAGGATATATTTATTGATAAGAAACTGCCTCTCCAAGAAAGAGACAACTGGCCGATTGTGACGGACGCAAGCGGTGAAATTATCTGGATACCTGGCTTGAAAAAATCAATTTTTGAAGATCTTGTGATTCCAAACAGCGACCGCATTGTATTACAATATAGACAGCATGAAAAGTGTAGGGGGCAAGCAAAATCATGATGAAACATGATATCGAGAAAGTACTGATCTCAGAGGAAGAGATACAAAAGAAAGTAAAAGAGTTAGGTGCAGAATTAACGAGCGAGTATCAAGATACATTTCCGTTGGCAATCGGTGTGTTAAAAGGAGCACTTCCTTTTATGGCGGATCTTATCAAGCATATTGATACATATTTGGAAATGGATTTCATGGATGTATCAAGCTACGGAAATTCTACGGTTTCTTCTGGAGAAGTAAAAATCATTAAAGATTTGGATACATCTGTAGAGGGCCGGGACATCTTAATTATTGAAGATATCATCGACAGTGGGTTAACCTTAAGTTATCTCGTAGAGCTCTTCCGATACCGTAAAGCAAAATCAATTAAGATTGTTACCCTTTTGGATAAACCGAGCGGAAGAAAAGCGGACATCAAAGCAGACTTTCTCGGTTTTGAAGTTCCTGACGCGTTTGTAGTGGGTTACGGACTTGATTATGCTGAGCGCTATCGCAATCTGCCTTATATCGGAGTGTTAAAACCGGCAGTTTATGAAAGCTGATCGGCAGCCTGCTTCCGAGATGGTTATTGTTTGTATTGGAATGATTTTCTATGGTACTATTGAACATAGTTGTGCTTACTGTGGGAGGAGGTAAGGAATGAATCGGGTCTTCCGTAATACCATTTTTTATTTACTTATTTTATTAGTAGTAATCGGGGTTGTGAGCTACTTCCAGACCTCAAATCCGAAAACAGAAAATATGTCGTACAGTACGTTCATCAAAAACCTGGATGACGGGAAAGTTGATAGCGTATCGGTTCAGCCTGTCAGAGGTGTTTATGAGGTAAAAGGGCAGCTGAAAAACTACGACAAAGATCAATACTTTTTGACTCATGTTCCTGAAGGAAAGGGAGCAGACCAGATATTTAACGCTTTGAAAAAGACAGACGTAAAGGTTGAGCCCGCTCAAGAAACAAGCGGATGGGTGACGTTCCTGACGACCATCATCCCATTTGTCATTATCTTTATTCTGTTTTTCTTCCTGCTCAATCAGGCTCAAGGCGGCGGCAGCCGTGTCATGAACTTTGGCAAGAGTAAAGCGAAGCTGTATACAGAGGAAAAGAAACGCGTCAAATTTAAAGACGTTGCAGGGGCTGACGAAGAAAAGCAAGAACTTGTTGAAGTTGTTGAGTTTCTGAAAGATCCCCGCAAGTTTGCCGAGCTTGGCGCCAGAATACCGAAAGGCGTGCTTTTAGTCGGGCCTCCGGGTACCGGTAAAACATTGCTTGCCAAGGCTTGTGCAGGAGAAGCCGGCGTACCTTTCTTCAGCATCAGCGGATCTGATTTCGTTGAAATGTTTGTAGGGGTCGGTGCTTCCCGTGTGCGTGACTTGTTTGAAAATGCGAAAAAGAATGCGCCTTGTTTGATCTTCATTGATGAAATTGACGCAGTCGGACGTCAGCGTGGCGCTGGTCTCGGCGGTGGACACGATGAACGTGAACAGACGCTAAACCAATTGCTTGTTGAAATGGACGGATTCAGCGCTAATGAAGGAATTATCATCATTGCTGCGACGAACCGTGCGGACATCTTGGACCCAGCCTTACTTCGTCCGGGACGTTTTGACCGTCAAATCACAGTGGACCGCCCAGATGTCATTGGCCGTGAAGCTGTATTGAAAGTCCATGCGAGAAACAAACCGCTGGATGAAACGGTTAACCTAAAATCAATTGCCATGAGAACGCCAGGCTTCTCAGGCGCTGACTTAGAAAATCTCTTGAATGAAGCTGCACTTGTGGCGGCTCGTCAAAACAAGAAAAAAATCGATGCGCGTGATATTGACGAAGCGACGGACCGTGTAATTGCCGGACCTGCTAAGAAGAGCCGCGTTATCTCCAAGAAAGAACGCAATATCGTGGCTTATCACGAAGGCGGACACACCGTTATCGGTCTCGTTTTAGATGAGGCAGATATGGTTCATAAAGTAACGATTGTTCCTCGGGGCCAGGCTGGCGGTTATGCTGTTATGCTGCCAAGAGAAGACCGTTATTTCCAAACAAAGCCGGAGCTGCTTGATAAAATTGTCGGCCTCTTGGGCGGACGTGTTGCTGAAGAGATTATCTTCGGTGAAGTCAGCACAGGGGCGCACAATGACTTCCAGCGTGCGACGAATATTGCAAGACGAATGGTTACGGAATTCGGTATGTCAGAAAAACTGGGACCGTTACAATTTGGACAGTCTCAGGGCGGTCAGGTATTCTTAGGCCGTGATTTCAACAACGAACAGAACTACAGTGATCAAATTGCTTACGAAATTGATCAGGAAATTCAGCGCATCATCAAAGAATGTTATGAGCGTGCGAAACAAATCCTGACTGAAAATCGTGACAAGCTTGAATTGATTGCCCAAACGCTTCTGAAAGTTGAAACGCTTGACGCTGAACAGATCAAACACCTTATCGATCATGGAACATTACCTGAGCGTAATTTCTCAGATGATGAAAAGAACGATGATGTGAAAGTAAACATTCTGACAAAAACAGAAGAAAAGAAAGACGATACGAAAGAGTAATTCGCTTTCTTTCTAAAAAACTGCCGGCTGACGCTGGCAGTTTTTTTATGTGAATTATGGGCTCAGGTGCGGCTTTTACAATCATCCAATTCTGGTATCGATTTGTTTACAAATGAGCCGCTGATCGTGTATGGTATTGTAGAATGTTTGTAAAAAGTAAAGTAGAGAAACTATTCAAAAGTGGTGATAGAGGTTGTTACTGGTTATCGATGTGGGGAACACCAATACTGTACTTGGTGTATATCATGATGGAAAATTAGAATATCACTGGCGTATAGAAACAAGCAGGCATAAAACAGAAGATGAGTTTGGGATGATTTTGCGCTCCTTATTTGATCACTCCGGGCTTATGTTTGAACAGATAGATGGCATTATTATTTCGTCAGTAGTGCCGCCAATCATGTTTGCGTTAGAAAGAATGTGCACAAAATACTTTCATATCGAGCCTCAAATTGTTGGTCCGGGTATGAAAACCGGTTTAAATATAAAATATGACAATCCGAAAGAAGTGGGGGCAGACAGAATCGTAAATGCTGTCGCTGCGATACACTTATACGGCAATCCATTAATTGTTGTCGATTTCGGAACCGCCACAACGTACTGCTATATTGATGAAAACAAACAATACATGGGCGGGGCGATTGCCCCTGGGATTACAATTTCGACAGAGGCGCTTTACTCGCGTGCAGCAAAGCTTCCGCGTATCGAAATCACCCGGCCCGACAATATTATCGGAAAAAACACTGTTAGCGCGATGCAATCTGGGATTTTATTTGGCTATGTCGGCCAAGTGGAAGGAATCGTTAAGCGAATGAAATGGCAGGCAAAACAGGAACCAAAGGTCATTGCGACAGGAGGCCTGGCGCCGCTCATTGCAAACGAATCAGATTGTATAGACATCGTTGATCCATTCTTAACCCTTAAAGGGCTGGAATTGATTTATGAAAGAAACCGCGTAGGAAGTGTATAGGAGGTTTAGTAATGGATTATTTAGTAAAAGCACTTGCGTATGACGGAAAAGTTCGGGCTTATGCAGCGAGAACGACTGATATGGTAAATGAGGGGCAGAGACGCCATGGTACGTGGCCGACAGCATCCGCTGCATTGGGCCGCACAATGACAGCTTCACTTATGCTCGGCGCTATGCTGAAGGGCGATGATAAGCTGACCGTGAAAATCGAGGGCGGAGGTCCGATCGGAGCTATTGTAGCTGATGCTAATGCCAAAGGAGAAGTCAGAGCCTATGTCTCTAACCCGCAAGTTCATTTTGATTTAAATGAACAAGGCAAGCTTGATGTCAGACGTGCGGTTGGAACAAACGGAACGTTAAGTGTCGTAAAAGATTTAGGTTTGCGCGAGTTCTTCACAGGACAAGTAGAAATCGTTTCAGGAGAATTAGGCGATGATTTCACTTACTATCTTGTGTCATCTGAGCAGGTTCCTTCATCAGTGGGCGTAGGTGTGCTCGTAAATCCTGACAATACCATTCTTGCGGCAGGGGGCTTTATTATTCAGCTGATGCCGGGAACAGATGATGAAACAATCACAAAAATTGAACAGCGTCTATCTCAAGTAGAGCCGATTTCTAAGCTCATCCAAAAAGGGCTGACACCAGAAGAAATTTTAGAAGAAGTCCTAGGCGAGAAACCTGAGATTTTGGAAACGATGCCTGTCAGATTCCATTGCCCTTGTTCAAAAGAACGGTTCGAAACAGCCATTTTAGGACTAGGCAAAAAAGAAATTCAAGATATGATAGAAGAAGATGGACAAGCCGAAGCAGTATGCCATTTTTGTAATGAAAAGTACTTATTTACAAAAGAAGAGCTGGAAGGGCTTCGTGACCAAACTACCCGCTAAGCTCTTTAGCGGGTTTTTAATTTGAGAAAAGGGGCTGAAAGCAGGTTTGAAATCAAGAACAATCTGGACCATTATTTTAGGGGCGCTGTTGGTTTGCTGTATTGCTGTTGCATATACGCTGACGAAATCCCAAACCGGCGCATCGTCATCCGGTGAGTCTATTGCGACTATCGGAGGCAAGAGTGTGACAAGAGAAGAATGGCTGAAAGAAATGGAAGATCAGTATGGTAAGTCAACGCTTGAAGATATGATCAATGTCCGAGTTGTTGAGCAGCTGGCTAAAAAGAACAACCTTAAAATATCCAAAAGCGAAGTTGATCGTGAGTTTTTGCTGATTAAAGCGGTCAATAATTCCTTTTACGAAGATGAACATACGACGGAGAAAGAGTGGAAAGACCAAATTCGTTATAATATCCTCCTTGAGGAATTGTTAACAAGGGATATCGATATCTCAAACAAAGAATTGGAATCATTCTATAATAAAAATAAGGAACTATATCAGTTTGATGATTCGTATCGAATTCGGCACATTGTTGTAAAAGATGAAGAAGAAGCGAGAGAAGTCCTAAAAGAACTGAAAGGCGGATCAAGCTTTGAAGCTGTCGCTGCCGAAAGATCTACAGACAGATATACATCACCATACGGCGGAGATTTAGGTTTTGTCACAGAGGCATCAGACAACATTCCATCAGCATACATTGAAGAGGCGAAAACACTCAAAGAGGATGAATGGTCTCAGGAACCAATAAAGGTCAGCAACGGATATGCCATTATCCAGCTGAAAGAAAAACTAAAGGCAAGAACGTTCTCATTTGATGAAGTAAAGGACCAGATCAGACGGCAAATCGCAATGGATCAGCTAGGCGATAAAGCGACAGTTAAGACACTTTGGAAAGAAGCCGATGTATCTTGGTTTTATGGGGAAAAAAGTACTAAGTGATTGACAAAAAATTTTGAAATTGATAGATTATATACATAATACCAATACAAATAGTCGGAAATTGAGGTGTCGAGAATGGTACGTGTAGCAAACTCCATTACTGAATTAATTGGGAATACGCCAATCGTTAAATTAAATCGCCTTGCAGATGAAAACAGTGCGGATGTATATCTAAAACTTGAATACATGAACCCTGGAAGCAGTGTAAAAGACCGTATCGGTTTAGCCATGATTGAAGCGGCTGAAAAAGAAGGAAAATTAAAAGCCGGTGATACAATCATTGAACCGACAAGCGGAAATACTGGAATCGGGCTTGCAATGGTTGCTGCTGCTAAAGGATTAAAAGCCATTTTGGTTATGCCTGATACAATGAGCATGGAGCGCCGCAACCTTCTTCGCGCATACGGTGCTGAGCTTGTGCTGACTCCTGGTGCGGAAGGCATGAAAGGTGCCATTAAGAAAGCTGAAGAGCTTGCTGAAAAGCACGGATACTTTGTGCCGCAGCAGTTTAACAACCCTTCTAACCCCGAAATTCACCGCCAAACAACGGGTAAAGAAATCGTTGAGCAATTCGGTGATGATCAGCTTGACGCATTTGTAGCCGGAATCGGAACGGGCGGAACGATTACGGGAGCGGGCGAAGTGCTGAAGGAAGCATACCCTTCCATCAAGATTTATGCTGTTGAACCGTCAGATTCCCCAGTGCTTTCAGGAGGAAAACCAGGCCCCCACAAAATTCAGGGAATCGGAGCGGGATTCGTGCCGGACATCTTAAACACTGAAGTATATGATGAAATCTTCCCTGTGAAGAATGAAGAAGCATTCGAATATGCCCGCAGAGCTGCACGTGAAGAAGGAATTCTCGGAGGCATCTCATCAGGTGCGGCAATTTATGCTGCTCTTCAAGTAGCAAAAAAACTCGGAAAAGGCAAAAAAGTATTGGCCATCATTCCAAGTAACGGCGAACGTTATCTAAGCACGCCGCTGTACCAATTCGATTAAAAAAAGCCAAAACTCCCGGTTCGCCGGGAGTTTTTTTATATTTCGTGCATCAAATATGCCATGTCTGCGACGAATGTTATTCTTGGAAGAGAAATTCACTTTTTTCACTAACAACATTGCTTTACAATTAAAAACAAGTAAAAAAGAAAATAGAGGAATGATACAAATGGCACAACGCAGACCGGCAGGCAAAAAAATACCTTTTCAAAAAGACTCATTCTTACAACAATTTGAGAAACTTGCGCAATCCCGGAAACATCATGTACTTCTCGAAAGTGCAAGAGGCGGCAGATATAGTATAGCCGGTCTTGATCCAATTGCGACTGTGAAAGGAAAAGACGGAATAACTACAATTAAGCATGGTGATGAGATGCTGTTTAAAGAAGGTGATCCATTACGGGCCTTCCACAGCTGGTTTAAAACACTGGAAACAGAAACGAATCATGAGTTCCCTGACTTTCAAGGCGGGGCAATCGGGTTTCTCAGCTATGATTACGCACGGTACATTGAAAATTTTAAAATGCTCTCATTAGATGATCTAGAAACACCAGATATTTATTTTCTTGTTTTTGATGATATAGCAGTTTATGACCATCAAGAAGAGTCTCTATGGCTGATTACTCATGTTAATGGTTCTGATCAGGAAACAGCGGATGTGAAGCTATCTGAGTTAGAGCAGATGTGGCTGACTGAGCTTCCCGCTGTCTCTTCGCGAGAGATGAACCCTGAAACAGATGGTTCTTTCGCGGCGCCATTTACCGAGGATGGGTTCTCACAAGCTGTAGAGAAAATCAAACAATACATTGCCAGCGGAGATGTGTTTCAAGTCAATCTATCAATAAGGCAGTCACAGTCACTGTCTGCCCACCCATATCAAATTTACAAAACCTTGAGAGAAGTAAATCCTTCTCCTTATATGGCGTATTTAGAAACACCTGATTTCCAAATCATTTGCGGATCGCCTGAACTGCTTGTCAGCAAAAAGGGCAAGCTATTAGAGACAAGACCGATTGCGGGCACCCGTTCCAGAGGGAAAACAAATGAAGAAGACGAGGCGCTTGCAAACGAATTGATACACAATGAAAAAGAACGCGCGGAACATGTCATGCTGGTTGATCTTGAGCGAAATGATCTGGGAAGAGTATCACGTTACGGGTCTGTGCGCGTAAATGAATTCATGGCAATTGAAAAATACTCGCATGTGATGCACATTGTGTCTAATGTCCAAGGTGAACTGCAGGATGGGTATGATGCTGTAGATATTATTCATGCTGTGTTTCCCGGAGGAACCATTACTGGTGCACCGAAAGTAAGAACGATGGAAATTATAGAAGAACTTGAGCCGACACGCCGAGGGCTTTATACTGGATCTATAGGATGGTTTGGATATAATCACGATCTGCAGTTTAATATCGTCATTCGAACCATTTATGCAACCGGAGGGCAGGCATTTATGCAGTCCGGCGCAGGAGTTGTGATTGATTCTGTTCCGAAGCACGAATACAAGGAATCATTCAAAAAAGCTTTTGCGATGCAAAGAGCATTAGAGCTGAGCAAAGAAGAGACAAAAATTAGATGAGGTGAGCGGAGAAATGATTTTAATGATTGATAACTACGATTCATTCACGTACAACTTGGTACAGTATTTGGGCGAGCTTGGGGAAGAGCTGGTTGTGAAACGCAATGATAGCATCACAATCGAAGAAATTGAAGAACTGTCTCCGGACTTTCTGATGATATCTCCCGGACCGTGCAGCCCTGATGAGGCGGGAATCAGCCTCGAAGCAATTAAACATTTCGCAGGGAAAATTCCTATTTTCGGTGTATGTCTCGGACATCAGTCCATCGCACAAGTGTTCGGTGGTGATGTTGTTAGGGCAGAACGGCTTATGCACGGGAAAACCTCGGATATCGAGCATGACGGCAAAACCATTTTTGAAGGGTTGAAAAACCCCCTTGTTGCGACGCGATACCACTCGCTGATCGTAAAACCTGAGACGCTGCCAAACTGTTTTACAGTAACAGCACAAACGAAAGAAGGAGAAATCATGGCTATTCGCCACAATGACCTCCCGATAGAGGGCGTGCAATTTCACCCAGAGTCTATTATGACCTCCTTTGGGAAAGAAATGCTCAGAAATTTTATTGAGACATATCGCAAGGAAGTTATTGCGTGATGATATATGTGAACGGCCGGTATATGGAGGAGAAAGATGCAGTTCTTTCTCCTTTTGACCATGGGTTTTTATATGGGATCGGTGTTTTCGAAACCTTCAGGCTCTACGAAGGCTGCCCGTTTTTGCTTGATTGGCATATAGAAAGGCTTGAACGCGCGCTCAAGGATCTGCAAATCGAATATACTGTTTCAAAGCATGAGATCCTTGAGATGCTGGACAAGCTGCTTAAGCTAAATGATATCAAGGATGGCAATGCCCGCGTCAGACTGAACATATCAGCGGGAATCAGCGATAAAGGCTTTGTCGCCCAGACGTACGATAAGCCAACCGTTTTATGCTTTGTGAATCAGCTGAAACCAGAAAGTCTTCCTTTGCAAAAAGAAGGAAAGGTTTTATCGATACGGAGAAACACTCCAGAGGGATCGTTCCGGTTAAAATCTCATCATTATCTAAATAATATGTATGCGAAACGGGAAATTGGAAATGATCCGCGTGTCGAGGGAATTTTCTTAACGGAGGATGGAGCTGTTGCAGAGGGTATCATATCTAATGTCTTCTGGAGAAAAGGTCGCTGTATCTATACGCCATCGCTTGATACCGGTATTCTGGACGGCGTCACGAGACGTTTTATCATAGAAAATGCAAAGAATATCGGCCTGGAGCTCAAAACGGGCCGATATGAGCTAGAAGCTCTCTTGACAGCTGACGAAGCGTGGATGACGAACTCGGTTCTTGAAATCATCCCGTTTACTAAAATAGAAGAAGTAAACTATGGAAGCCAAAGCGGAGAAGCAACCTCCGCTCTTCAATTGTTATACAAAAAAGAAATAAAGAACATGATGTATGAAAAGGGAGGAAGAGCATGGCGCAGCACACAATAGATCAAACACAAGTAATCCACACTAAGCCCAGCGCTTTATCATATAAAGAGAAGACGCTGGTGATGGGAATTTTAAACGTAACGCCTGACTCTTTCTCGGACGGCGGAAAATATGACAGCTTGGACAAGGCGCTGCTGCACGCGAAAGAGATGATCGATGATGGTGCCCATATCATTGATATCGGAGGGGAATCGACAAGGCCTGGCGCTGAGTGCGTATCTGAGGATGAGGAGATGTCCAGAGTCATTCCGGTGATTGAGCGGATTACGAAAGAGCTTGGTGTTCCTATTTCTGTAGATACGTACAAGGCTTCTGTCGCAGATGAAGCAGTGAAAGCCGGCGCATCCATTATCAATGATATTTGGGGAGCCAAACATGATCCGAAGATGGCTTCCGTTGCAGCTGAACATAATGTTCCAATTGTTCTCATGCATAACCGCCCTGAAAGAAACTACAATGACTTATTGCCGGATATGCTGACGGACTTAATGGAGAGTGTAAAAATTGCTGTTGAGGCCGGAGTAGACGAGAAGAACATTATTCTTGATCCCGGTATCGGTTTCGCGAAAACCTATCACGATAACTTGGCAGTGATGAACAAACTAGAGATTTTCAGCGGGCTGGGATATCCGGTTCTTCTGGCAACCTCCCGAAAAAGATTCATCGGACGTGTTCTGGATCTTCCGCCTGAGGAGCGGGCTGAGGGCACAGGCGCGACTGTGTGTCTCGGCATTCAAAAAGGCTGTGACATTGTCAGGGTCCATGATGTAAAACAAATTGCCAGAATGGCGAAAATGATGGACGCGATGCTGAATAAGGGAGGGGTGCACCATGGATAAAGTTTATGTAGAAGGTATGGAGTTTTACGGATATCACGGTGTGTTCAAAGAAGAAAACAAACTTGGCCAGCGGTTTAAAGTCGATTTAACCGCTGAGCTGGATTTAAGCAAGGCCGGACAAACAGACGACCTTGAACAAACAATCAACTATGCTGAGCTCTATCACGTATGTAAAGATATCGTGGAAGGGGAGCCTGTAAAATTGGTGGAAACGCTGGCAGAACGTATTGCTGACACTGTTCTCGAAAAATTTCAGCCGGTTCAGCAATGTACGGTGAAAGTGATTAAGCCAGACCCGCCAATTCCCGGACACTATAAATCAGTAGCGATTGAAATCACGAGAAAAAAGTCATGAACAACATAGCTTATATTGCACTTGGATCTAATATTGGAGATAGAGAAACGTATTTAAGGCAAGCAGTGGCTTTACTGCATCAGCATGCTGCGGTGACAGTCACTAAAGTGTCGTCTATTTACGAAACTGAACCGGTCGGATACGAAGATCAAGCTGAATTTTTGAATATGGCTGTTGAAATCAAGACATCACTGAACCCTTTTGAACTCCTTGAACTGACGCAGCAGATAGAAAATGAATTAGGCAGAACAAGGGAAGTAAGATGGGGGCCGCGGACGGCAGACCTTGACATTTTGTTATTTAATCGTGAAAATATTGAAACAGAGCAACTAATTGTTCCGCATCCGAGAATGTATGAGCGTTTGTTTGTCCTTGCGCCGCTTGCGGAAATTTGCCAGCAGGTTGAAAAAGAGGCTACAAGCGCCGAAACAGACCAAGAAGGTGTAAGAGTATGGAAGCAGAAATCTGGGGTAGACGAATTCGTGCATTCAGAAAGCTGAAAGGTTATACTCAAGAAGGATTTGCAAAAGCATTAGGTATATCAGTTTCTATTCTCGGCGAAATTGAACGCGGAAACCGATTGCCGTCAGCTGCCATCATTCAAGATGCAGCAGATGTTTTAAATATAAGTGCGGACGAATTGGCGCCGCCAGAAAAATAGAACAAATGAAAGGAGGAGAAAAATTGTTCAAAATCGGAGATATTCAATTGAAAAACCGGGTTGTGCTCGCACCTATGGCTGGTGTCTGCAACTCTGCGTTCAGATTGACTGTAAAGGAATTCGGAGCCGGATTGGTATGCGCTGAAATGGTCAGTGACAAAGCGATCCTTTACAACAATGCAAGAACAATGGGTATGCTTTATATCGATGAACGTGAGAAACCACTGAGCCTTCAAATTTTCGGAGGAAAAAAGGAAACCCTTGTGGAAGCGGCGAAGTTTGTAGACCAAAACACAACTGCTGATATCATTGATATTAACATGGGATGTCCCGTGCCGAAGATTACAAAATGCGATGCGGGAGCCAAATGGCTTCTCGACCCTGATAAGATTTACGAAATGGTTTCTGCAGTAGTGGATGCTGTTAATAAACCAGTTACAGTGAAAATGAGAATGGGCTGGGATGAAGACCACATTTTCGCAGTGAAAAATGCACAGGCTGTAGAACGTGCGGGCGGTAAAGCAGTGGCGCTTCACGGCCGTACGAGAGTGCAGATGTACGAAGGAACGGCAAACTGGGATATCATCAAAGAAGTAAAACAATCAGTATCGATTCCGGTTATCGGAAACGGCGATGTTAAGACACCGCAGGATGCTAAGCGTATGCTCGATGAGACAGGAGTAGACGGGGTCATGATCGGACGCGCTGCATTGGGCAACCCGTGGATGATTTACCGTACGGTTCAGTATCTTGAAACAGGTGAATTAAAAGAAGAGCCGCAAGTACGCGAAAAAATGGCCGTATGCAAACTGCATCTTGACCGCCTGATTGACTTAAAAGGTGAAAACGTAGCGATAAGAGAAATGAGAAAGCACGCTGCATGGTATCTGAAAGGCGTGAAAGGCAATGCGAACGTTCGTAATGAAATCAATCATTGCGAGACGAGAGAAGAGTTTGTACAGCTTTTAGATGCATTTACGGTTGAAGTTGAGGCAAAAGAGCTTCAAAATGCAAAAGTAGGATAATACTCACCTCTATTTGCTGCTCACTGCTAGTTTTACGCTGGCAGTTTTTCTGCTTTTTTCATGAAACAATATCTGTAATGGAGTGATAACAATGAGTCAAGAAGAGCATAACCATGAAGAATTGAACGATCAGCTGCAAGTCAGACGCGATAAAATGAATCAGCTGAGAGATAACGGCATCGATCCATTCGGCGCACGTTTTGAAAGAACTCATCAGTCTCAAGAAGTTATTTCGGCATATCAAGATCTAACCAAAGAAGAGTTAGAAGAAAAAGCGATTGAAGTTACAATCGCAGGCCGCATGATGACAAAACGTGGCAAAGGAAAAGCCGGCTTTGCCCATCTTCAGGATTTAGAAGGCCAAATCCAAATCTACGTAAGAAAAGACAGTGTCGGTGACGACCAATATGAAATCTTCAAGTCTTCTGACCTCGGTGATCTTATCGGCGTAACCGGAAAAGTCTTCAAAACAAATGTAGGCGAATTGTCTGTTAAAGCAACTTCCTTTGAATTGCTGACAAAAGCGCTTCGTCCGCTTCCTGACAAATACCATGGTTTAAAAGACGTTGAGCAGCGCTACCGTCAGCGCTACCTGGATCTTATCGTAAACCCAGACAGCAAACATACGTTCATTACACGAAGCAAGATCATTCAAGCTATGAGAAGATACCTTGATGATCATGGATACTTAGAAGTAGAAACACCTACAATGCACAGCATTCCTGGGGGAGCTTCTGCACGTCCGTTTATCACTCACCACAATGCGTTAGACATTCCACTCTATATGCGTATTGCTATCGAACTGCACCTGAAACGTCTAATTGTCGGTGGTTTAGAAAAAGTATATGAAATCGGCCGTGTTTTCCGTAACGAAGGAGTCTCTACACGTCATAACCCTGAATTTACAATGATTGAGTTATATGAAGCATATGCGGACTATAAAGATATCATGAGCTTAACTGAAAACCTTGTCGCTCATATCGCCCAAGAAGTACTTGGCACAACTACGATTCAATACGGGGAAGAGCAAATCGACCTTAAACCGGAGTGGAAAAGAATCCATATGGTTGACGCAGTCAAAGAAGCGACCGGCGTTGATTTCTGGGAAGAGGTTACTGTTGAACAGGCGCGTGAATATGCAAAAGAACATGGTGTAGAAATTAAAGACTCTATGACAGTAGGCCATATCATCAACGAATTCTTCGAACAAAAAATTGAAGAAACGCTTATTCAGCCAACGTTTATTTACGGGCATCCTGTAGAAATTTCTCCTCTTGCTAAGAAAAACCCTGAGGACCCGCGTTTTACAGACCGTTTTGAGCTGTTTATCGTTGGCCGTGAACATGCCAACGCGTTTACAGAGCTGAATGATCCTATTGATCAAAGAGAACGCTTTGAAGCGCAATTAAAAGAGCGTGAAGCCGGTAATGATGAAGCTCATCTAATGGATGAAGACTTTGTTGAAGCTCTGGAATACGGTATGCCGCCAACAGGAGGTTTAGGCATCGGTATCGACCGTCTGGTTATGCTGCTGACGAATGCCCCTTCTATTCGCGATGTGCTGTTATTCCCGCAAATGAGACAACGCTAATAAAGAAGAGCGGTATCCTCCATAGAGAAAGGATGCCGCTCTTTTTAAATTCCTTAGTATTTCTTCAAAAAAACTATTGCACTATTATTTACTAGGTGGTATATTATTATTCGTTGCCGCTAAACAAGGCGATAACGAAAAAATAACTTAAAAAAAGTTATTGACTTCACTGAGTCAACGAGTTATAATAATAAAGTCGCTTGAACGAAGTGAACAAAATGATCTTTGAAAACTAAACAAGACAAAACGTACCTGTTAATTCAGTTTTTAAAAATCGCACAGCGATGTGCGTAG
>NZ_JBVFMU010000010.1:0-15543 GCF_055486415.1 Bacillus sp. 9.4
CCGTTCCCATACCGAACACGGAAGTTAAGCTCTTCAGCGCCGATGGTAGTCGGGGGTTTCCCCCTGTGAGAGTAGGATGCCGCCAAGCAAGCTTAAACCCAGCTCATTGAGCTGGGTTTTTTGTGTTAAAAATGAAGAAGAAACTGTGAAGCGTATTTAGGGAATTTCTTTTCTGATACTAGTAAAAACTGCTGAATTAACACGTAGTCATCACTTATATGCTGTGTTAATAACTCATACCACCATTCTGTTTCATACCTTGCAATCATCCCAACGTTGTACAAAATCAAATAATGAATTGTCATTTCGGGAAGCCTCAGAAATTGCTCCCTTTGAGAAGGGATATAATATTGGTTCTTTTCCATGTCAAACAATAAGCTGGTCGATGTCCATGGCTCTTTGTCTTGTGGTGAAATTTCGAACAGCAGCCCTTGTTCATTTTTTTTTGTGAAAGACCATTGATAATGATGGGACATGTATTCAGCAAACCTTGAATCAGACATTTTGTAATTGATTACTACTTCCTCCGGTACAAAAATTTCGTTCTTATCCTTCTCAACTTTTGTCATAAATCGTTCTTTCTGCTGAAAGTAGAAAATATCGCTAAGTTCTGGAATGGCCATTAATAATTTTTTCATGGTATACCGTTCATCTACTATATCCGATTGTCCGAATAAATGTTTCATAAAATGTACGCATAGGCCATTCCGTTGTATTTTCACTTCATCATCGCTAAAACAATAATTTTGTTTCTTTCGTTTTCTTGTTGTTACGCCATGTGCCAGTACCGATGTATGGCTTGGATAATGAGGATCACGTGTAATTAAGCATGCTTTGATCAGCTGTGCCATTCCATAAAATAAAAGAATCGGTTTGATTTCTAAGGGAGAATATGCGGCTTGTTTATAAAACGATTCAGCATGCTTTAAGAAATAAATAAACCGTTCACTGTTTTTAAAAGAGTTTTTTTTCGCATCGTCAATACCGTTTAAGATATAAACCTTTTCTAGAAATTTCTGGGTTGATTCAACGGAGTAAAATAGCGCTAAGTCTTTCCACTCATGATATGTCATGTATATTTCTTAATCCTTTCCGTTATCTAAATATTTCAACTCTTTCCCGCTTCCTTGACATGCTCTTGGCTAGTTGATAATCTACATATAATATTTTGCCGAAAAGAGGGGGATTTACTAATGTGGGAAAGTAAATTTTCAAAAGAAGGCTTAACGTTCGACGATGTGCTGCTTGTGCCAGCAAAGTCTGAGGTACTTCCACGTGATGTGGATTTATCTGTAGAACTTACAAAAACGTTAAAGCTAAATATTCCTGTCATCAGCGCAGGTATGGACACTGTAACAGAATCAGCAATGGCAATTGCAATGGCAAGACAGGGCGGCTTGGGCATCATTCACAAAAATATGTCCATTGAACAGCAGGCTGAACAAGTTGATAAAGTAAAGCGTTCTGAGCGCGGCGTTATCACAAATCCCTTCTTTTTAACTCCTGATCACCAAGTATTTGATGCGGAGCATTTGATGGGGAAATACAGAATTTCCGGTGTTCCGATTGTAAATAACGAAGAAGACCAGAAGCTTGTTGGAATTATTACAAACCGTGACCTTCGTTTTATTTCTGACTACTCAATGAAAATCAGCGATGTCATGACGAAAGAAGAGCTAGTTACTGCATCTGTAGGAACTACTCTGGATGAAGCTGAAAAGATTTTGCAGAAACATAAAATTGAAAAGCTTCCTCTCGTAGACGACCAGAATAAATTAAAAGGTCTTATCACAATTAAAGACATTGAAAAAGTCATTGAGTTCCCGAACTCATCTAAAGACATTCACGGCCGCCTGATCGTTGGCGCGGCAGTTGGTGTAACTGGCGATACAATGACTCGCGTCAAAAAGCTTGTTGAAGCCAATGTTGATGTGATTGTTATCGATACAGCTCACGGACACTCTCAAGGCGTTTTAAACACAGTCACAAAAATCCGTGAAACGTATCCCGAATTAAACATTATTGCTGGAAACGTGGCAACAGCTGAAGCGACAAGAGCGCTTATCGAAGCTGGAGCAGACGTTGTCAAAGTTGGAATAGGACCTGGTTCAATTTGTACTACACGTGTTGTAGCCGGTGTCGGTGTTCCGCAAATTACAGCAATTTATGATTGTGCGACTGAAGCAAGAAAACACGGCAAAACAATCATAGCCGACGGTGGGATTAAATTCTCTGGCGATATCACTAAAGCGTTGGCAGCCGGCGGACATGCTGTTATGCTCGGAAGCTTGCTTGCAGGCACATCAGAAAGCCCTGGTGAAACTGAAATCTACCAAGGCAGAAGATTTAAGGTATACCGTGGCATGGGATCAGTTGCTGCAATGGAAAAAGGAAGTAAAGACCGTTACTTCCAAGAAGAAAACAAAAAATTTGTTCCTGAAGGAATTGAAGGACGCACACCTTACAAAGGACCAGTTGAAGAAACCGTTTATCAGCTAGTCGGAGGCCTTCGTTCTGGTATGGGGTATTGCGGGTCCAAAGATCTGCGTGCGCTAAGAGAAGAAGCTCAGTTCATTCGCATGACTGGCGCAGGACTTCGCGAAAGCCATCCGCATGACGTACAGATTACAAAAGAATCACCTAACTATACAATTTCATAATAAATTGTTACAAATTAAAAACATTTGACAGGGTCTCTGACTCTGTCTATTTTTTTTATACTGATTATGATAAAATTTATACTGTTGTGCATTGAAAATGTCCTTAACGGCTTAATTATAGATGAAGAAAATGAAATACGGAGGTCGTACGATTGAACATCAAGAAATGTAAACAGCTACTGATGTCATTGGTTGTGTTAACTCTAGCTGTCACGTGTCTGGCTCCAATGTCAAAAGCAAAAGCAGCCAGCGATCCAATTGATATCAATGCATCTGCTGCTATTATGATCGAAGCTTCTTCAGGTAAAATTCTTTACAGTAAAAATGCAGATAAGAGACTGCCAATTGCGAGTATGACAAAAATGATGACAGAGTATCTGTTATTGGAAGCAATTGATCAAGGTAAAGTGAAATGGGACCAAACCTATACGCCTGATGACTATGTGTATGAAATTTCCCAAGATAACAGCTTATCAAACGTTCCTCTTCGGAAAGACGGGAAATACACAGTAAAAGAATTATATCAAGCTACAGCAATTTATTCTGCAAATGCTGCTGCTATTGCGATTGCAGAAATCGTTGCCGGTTCTGAAACTAAGTTTGTTGAAAAAATGAATGCAAAAGCAAAAGAACTAGGCTTAACAGATTACAAATTTGTTAACGCAACAGGTCTTGAAAACAAAGATCTTCACGGGCATCAGCCTGAGGGGACAAGCGTAAATGAAGAAAGTGAAGTTTCTGCAAAGGATATGGCGGTTCTTGCGGATCACTTGATTACTGACTACCCTGAGATACTGGAGACTTCCAGTATCGCCAAAACGAAATTCAGAGAAGGCACCGATGATGAAATGGACATGCCGAACTGGAATTTTATGCTGAAGGGGCTTGTCAGCGAGTATAAAAAAGCGACTGTAGACGGACTGAAAACAGGTTCTACTGACTCTGCGGGTTCATGCTTTACAGGAACAGCTGAACGCAACGGTATGCGTGTCATCACTGTTGTTTTAAACGCAAAGGGCAACCTTCATACAGGCCGTTTCGATGAAACGAAGAAAATGTTTGATTATGCTTTCGACAATTTCTCCATGAAAGAAATTTATGCTGAAGGCGATCAAGTAAAAGGCCATAAAACAATTTCAGTTGATAAGGGTAAAGAGAAAGAAGTAGGCATTGTGACAAACAAGGCGTTCTCTCTTCCTGTCAAAAATGGTGAAGAAAAGAATTACAAAGCGAAGGTCACACTGAATAAAGATAACTTAACTGCTCCTGTGAAAAAAGGAACCAAGGTTGGGAAGCTGACTGCGGAATACACAGGTAATGAAAAGGATTACGGATTCATTAACAGCGATCTGGCTGGCGTAGACCTTGTTACAAAAGAAAATGTAGAAAAAGCAAACTGGTTTGTTTTGACAATGCGCAGTATCGGCGGATTTTTTGCCGGAATTTGGGGAAGCATTGTTGATACGGTAACCGGCTGGTTTTAATCAATTGAAAGAGCTCTGATGGATGTTAGGGCTCTTTCGCGTAATATACTGAAAAAACCCAATTTTTAATAAAAAATGATTTTCAAAGCGCTAAAAACCGAATAAAATAGTATATATCCATATGAATTATTGGATTTCTAGGATACAATAAGGATTAGAAATCATATAACTATACCTTGATTAGGGGGACCAAGAAATGGCTCAAACAGGTACTGAACGTGTAAAACGCGGAATGGCAGAAATGCAAAAAGGCGGCGTCATCATGGACGTCATCAATGCGGAACAAGCGAAAATCGCTGAAGAAGCTGGAGCTGTCGCTGTAATGGCGCTAGAACGTGTGCCAGCAGATATTCGCGCGGCTGGAGGAGTTGCCCGTATGGCTGACCCTACAATCGTGGAAGAAGTAATGAATGCAGTATCTATCCCGGTAATGGCAAAAGCGCGTATCGGACATATTGTTGAAGCGCGTGTGCTTGAAGCTATGGGTGTTGACTATATTGATGAAAGTGAAGTTCTGACGCCGGCTGACGAAGAATTTCATTTAAATAAAAATGAATACACAGTTCCTTTTGTCTGTGGCTGCCGTGATCTTGGTGAAGCAACACGCCGTATTGCGGAAGGTGCTTCTATGCTTCGCACAAAAGGTGAGCCTGGAACAGGTAATATTGTTGAGGCTGTTCGCCATATGCGCAAAGTTAACGCTCAAGTGCGCAAAGTAGTTGCGATGAGTGAGGATGAGCTAATGACAGAAGCGAAAAACCTAGGTGCTCCTTACGAGCTTCTTCTTCAAATTAAAAAAGACGGTAAGCTTCCTGTCGTTAACTTTGCCGCTGGCGGCGTAGCAACTCCAGCTGATGCTGCTCTCATGATGCAGCTCGGTGCTGACGGAGTATTTGTTGGTTCTGGTATTTTCAAATCAGACAACCCTGCTAAATTTGCGAAAGCAATTGTGGAAGCAACAACTCACTTTACTGATTACAAATTGATCGCTGAGCTATCAAAAGAGCTTGGTACTGCAATGAAAGGGATTGAAATCTCAAACTTACTTCCAGAACAGCGTATGCAAGAACGCGGCTGGTAAGAACATAGGAGCGCTGCTGACATGTTAACAATAGGTGTACTAGGACTTCAAGGAGCAGTTAGAGAGCACATCCATGCGATTGAAGCATGCGGCGCGGCTGGTCTTGTCGTAAAACGTCCGGAGCAGCTGAACGAAGTTGACGGGTTGATTTTGCCGGGCGGTGAGAGCACGACGATGCGCCGTTTGATCGATACGTATCAATTCATGGAGCCGCTTCGTGAATTCGCTGCTCAGGGCAAACCGATGTTTGGAACATGTGCCGGATTAATTATATTAGCAAAAGAAATTGCTGGTTCAGATAATCCTCATTTAGGTCTTCTGAATGTGGTTGTAGAACGTAATTCATTTGGCCGGCAGGTTGACAGCTTTGAAGCTGATTTAACAATTAAAGGCTTGGACGAACCTTTTACAGGGGTATTCATCCGTGCTCCGCATATTTTAGAAGCTGGTGAAAATGTTGAAGTTCTATCGGAGCATAATGGTCGTATTGTAGCCGCGAAACAGGGGCAATTCCTTGGCTGCTCATTCCATCCGGAGCTGACAGAAGATCACCGAGTGACACAGCTGTTTGTTGAAATGGTTGAGGAATATAAGCAAAAGGCACTTGTATAAAACAGTTGAAAGCTGTGGAAACTTATAGTACATTATAAGCACAAATAAAGATCGAAAAGCGTTGATAGGAACTAGTAGGGAGCCTCTCTTTCTAAGAGAGCCGATGGTTGGTGCGAATCGGTGAAAGATGCTGTCTGAATCCATCCTTGAGCGAAATGCTGAAACAAGTAGGCATTTACGGGATAACCGTTATGTTTGAAAGTGGAAAACGAGTCTTTGATTTGTTTTCAATCAGGGTGGCAACGCGAGAGCTCTCGTCCCTTTATGGGGATGAGGGCTCTTTTTATTTTCGACAAATCAATAAAAAAAGGAGTGTTTCGCATGCTTGATATGAAAATGCTGAGAGCAAATTTTCAAGAAATTAAAGCAAAGCTTGTACACAAAGGCGAAGACTTAACTGATTTTGATAAGTTTGAGGCGCTGGATGATAGACGAAGAGAGCTCATCGGCAAGGTTGAAGAGTTAAAAGGAAAACGAAATGAAGTTTCTCAGCAGGTTGCTGTGCTGAAGCGTGAGAAAAAAGACGCGGATCACATTATTAAAGAAATGCGTGAAGTCGGCGAGGAAATTAAAAAGCTTGATGAAGAATTGCGAACAGTGGAAGCTGAGCTTGATACAATCCTTCTCTCAATCCCGAATATTCCGCATGAGTCTGTACCTGTCGGTGAAACAGAAGACGACAACGTAGAAGTGCGTAAATGGGGTGAAAAGCCTTCATTTGCTTACGAGCCGAAGCCGCACTGGGATATTGCGGATGAGCTGGGCATTCTGGATTTTGAACGTGCTGCCAAAGTAACAGGAAGCCGTTTCGTGTTCTATAAAGGCTTAGGTGCTCGTCTGGAGCGTGCACTTTATAACTTTATGCTTGATCTGCATGTGGATGAGTATAACTACACTGAAGTGATCCCGCCATATATGGTAAACCGCGCAAGCATGACGGGAACAGGACAGCTTCCTAAATTTGAAGAGGATGCATTTAAAATCAGAGAAGAAGATTATTTCTTAATTCCAACGGCGGAAGTGCCGATTACAAACATGCATCGCGATGAAATCCTTTCAGGTGACAGCCTGCCGATCAATTATGCGGCATTCAGTGCTTGCTTCCGTTCTGAAGCTGGTTCAGCAGGACGTGACACACGCGGATTAATTCGTCAGCACCAATTTAATAAAGTTGAGCTTGTAAAGTTTGTGAAGCCTGAAGATTCTTATGAAGAATTAGAGAAGCTTACAAACCAAGCAGAACGGGTTCTTCAGCTGCTTGAGCTTCCATACCGTGTCATGAGCATGTGTACGGGTGACTTAGGCTTTACGGCTGCGAAAAAATACGATATCGAAGTTTGGATTCCGAGCCAAGACACATATCGAGAAATCTCTTCTTGCAGCAACTTCGAAGCGTTTCAGGCGAGACGTGCGAATATTCGTTTCAGACGTGAAGCGAAAGGCAAGCCTGAGCATGTACACACACTGAACGGTTCAGGACTGGCGGTTGGAAGAACAGTTGCCGCAATCTTAGAAAATTATCAGCAGGAAGACGGAAGCGTTGTGATTCCGAAAGTGCTTCGTCCTTATATGGGGAATAGAGAAGTAATAAAACCGTAAATTATGGAAAGGCGTGCCTGACAAGGTGCGCCTTTTTGCTTATGTAAACATGGCATTTTCATAAAAACAAAAAAAGTTTTTAAAAATGCTTGACCACACGAGAACATACGTGATATAGTAAGTCTTGTCGATACGGAGGAATACCCAAGTCCGGCTGAAGGGATCGGTCTTGAAAACCGACAGGGGTGTCAAAGCCCGCGGGGGTTCGAATCCCTCTTCCTCCGCCATATTGATTTTAATTTTAATGAAACACAAGCATATATTGGAGATTGTTTTGTCCGTTGCATTCGGTGCGGCGGATTTTTTATTTTAAAGAAAAAGTGAATCTCGACTGAGATTCACTTTTTTTGATTATCATGAATAACTGAAGCAATTTGATCTACAATATTTTCAATCGAGTTTTCGTCGTTCAGAAGATCATAATCTTCAATGCGAAGTTTTAAAACAGGGCAAGCATTAAAACCGCTTATCCAGTTCTCGTAGCGTGTATGCATTTCTTCCCAATAAGACCTGCTTGTCTGAAGCTCCATCTCGCGGCCGCGTTGTTCAATCCGGTTTAAAATGTTCTCCAGATCTCCTTCTAAATAGATCAACACATCTGGGTGTGGGAAATACGGTGTCATTACCATTGCTTCGAAAAGGCTTGTGTAAGTCTTATAATCAACCTTTGACATTGTCCCTTTATCAGCATGCATTTTTGCGAAAATCCCTGTATCTTCATAAATCGAACGATCCTGTACAAAACCTCCGCCGGCTTCAAAAATTGTTTTCTGTTCTTTGAAGCGTTCAGCTAAGAAATAAATTTGAAGGTGAAAGCTCCAACGTTCAAAATCATGATAGAACTTTTCCAAGTATGGATTATGATCGACTTCCTCCAAAGATGTTTTAAATCCAAGCCGTTTAGCTAAAGTTTTTGTTAAAGTCGATTTTCCGACACCTACTGTTCCTGCTACTGTAATAATTGAATTCTTAGGGATATGATGTTCCTTCATACGATAAGCTCCTTTACATGGGCGGCAATGCGTTCAAAGTCGCTCTTATTCAAAACGAAATCCTTTGAATCACCATCTACGGTTAACACTGTAAGTTCAGGGTCTGCTTCCTGCAGCTGCTTGATGGCGACTTCATAATCTGAAATCAGCTGCTCCAAATAGCTAGTTTCAATTTTTTTCTCAAAGGGGCGCCCGCGTTTTTCAATGCGGTGTAGCAATGTAGGCAGACTAGCCTTTATGTAAATGATGAAATTCGGCTTTGGCAGATCATCCGTTAGCAGGTGATATATCTTTTTGTATTTTTCCAGCTGATGTGGAGACAAGGTGCGTTCCGCAAAAATCACATTTTTATAAATATGATAATCAGCTATTACAGGCTGTCCCTTTTTTAAAAAATGATCACTGGTGTCTTCAAGCTGTTTGTATCTGTGACAAAGAAAAAACATCTCGAGCTGGAAGCTCCATTCCTCTATATTGTCATAAAACTTATCAAGGTACGGGTTATCCTCTACAATCTCATTGATCATAGGGAATCCGAACTCTTGTGAGAGCATCGTTGCGAGAGTTGTTTTTCCTGCCCCGATAGGACCTTCTATTGCAATAAAAGGGGCTGTATTCATCGGAATCCTCCTTATATCTGAAAAACGTGCGTCAGTTACCGACCTTCATATTGTATCACAACCCTTGGGTGCCCCCATGAAAAAAAGACGTTTCTAAATTATCGAAACGTCTTTTTGACAACATTAAATTGATCAGACAGCAGCAGCCAGTTTTGTGGAAAGGAAAGACCCAACTTCCAATAGCTGATGCCTCTTAAATTCAGCTCTTTAATCAAATTGAATTTTGCTTGAATCGAGCGGGCATCCTCGAACCATACCTCGTGCCTTCTGTTTTCTGCATCAGTATAGCGGAAGAAAGGAGCTTGAGCGGTTTGGTCATACTGAATGGAAGCATTGTTCTGATCAGCTATGACAATGGCTTGCTGAGGGCTTACTGCTCTTGCTGGAGTTCCCCCTGCTGTATATGGCAGCGTCCAGTCATATCCATATAAATTCTGGCCCATGACAATTTTGTTCGCAGGCATTTCAGTCAAAGCATATTCTATGACATCACGGACAGGTCCAATTGGAGAAACCGCTTGAGGCGGCCCGCCGCTATAGCCCCATTCATATGTCATGAGAACAACAAAGTCGACAATTTGGCCATGTGCCCTGTAATCATGAGCTTCATACCATCTGCCCTGCTGTGTTGCACTTGTTTTAGGAGCAAGAGCCGTAGAAATTTCTAAGCCCTCTCGATGAAAAAGATCCCTTGCTTCGCGGAGGAATTGATTATAGGCCTCTCTATCCTGGGGCCGCAAATATTCAAAGTCGAAATGAATGTCACGGAAGCCATATCTCTTGGCATTCTCCACTATTTCATTTAGAAGCCTTCTTTTTACAGTTTCGTCGTTCAAAAGGATCCGGCCAAGTTCATCGCTAAATGCCTGGTTTTCTAGGTTCGTTATAATCATCATCAATGTTGTATTTTGACTTTCTGTAATGCTCCTTAAATTCGTTAAAGGCGGTGCGACTAAGGTTCCATTGCGCTGTGCCTGGAAGCTGAATGCGCCAAGGTACGTTAAGTAGGGTGACGCTTCTCTGGCCGCCTGCTGGAGATTTTCGCTGACTTGATTTCCTCGGGGCTCCAAATAAGCATTTGATTCGATGTCTCGTTTAGGGGCTGGTGGGATGTATAAACGGAAACCAATCTGAAGCACGGTATTTAACTGGATGCGGTTAACCCTTGCGAGCTCGGCTGCCGTTGTATTGAACTGCCGGGCGATGGATGTCAGGGTATCACCTCGCTTCACATCATAGAACTGGCCAGCTATTGGAATGACAATGGTTTGTCCGACAACAAGGCTGTCGGGATTCGGTATTTCATTCGTTTCAGTGATCTCACTTACGGTTGTTCTGTATTGTGAAGCGATAGCAGAAAGAGTGTCGCCTTGTTTTACCACATAAATTTGAATGAAAAACGCCTCCTTTCATATCGCTATCAATGTATGAAAGAAAAGCGCTGATCATGTTTATTTTTCTGTAATTTGTTCTTCCGTCGTAATTTCTGCGAAAAGAACATTCTCCATCATAGTTAAGGCGAATTCGTTATCTTCGTCACTGTTTGACGCGATACAGTCCTTAGGAATCGTGATGCTGTATTCCCTCATATAAGCGTCATTAGCGGTAAACAGCACACATATATTGCCGGCTATACCTGTTAAGATAATATGTCTCACCTGCAACTCAGTAAGAAGGGTGTGAAGTGCAGTTTCGTAGAAAGCGGAATGTTTTGGTTTGATTAAAAAATAATCAGCATCTTCCGGGGCTATCTTTGTGATGATATCCTTGCTTCTTTCATTTGTGCATTCTTGCTGAATGTTTTTAATGTCAGCTTGCCAAAGTCCATAATGATCATTGATGTAAATAATCGGCCATTCATTTTGTCTCGCGTGCTCCTTTAATGATAAAATATGAGGAACGATTTTTTCTGTTTTTTTAGCGAGGGTTTCTCCCATATCGAATTCAAAATTATTGATCATGTCTACAATGAGAAGAGCTGTATCTGCTTTGGACAATCGACAGTCTCCTTTCCGTTTCAGTTATAGTTAATATGTAGCCTTTTTAGGCAATGAAAAAACTTTGAAAAGAGAGCTTATCCTTATGACACAAGATGAACTTTATATGAAAGAAGCAATTAAAGAAGCGAAAAAGGCTGAAGAGAAAGGTGAAGTGCCAATAGGTGCGGTGCTTGTCGTTAATGATGAAATTATAGCGCGTGCACATAATTTAAGAGAGACTGAGCAACGATCTATTGCCCATGCAGAAATGCTTGTGATTGATGAAGCGTGTAAGGCACTGGGAACATGGCGGCTGGAAGGTGCGACTCTTTATGTGACGCTTGAGCCTTGTCCAATGTGTGCTGGTGCAGTCGTACTTTCTCGAGTGGAAAAAGTGGTTTTTGGCGCATTTGATCCGAAAGGCGGCTGTTCAGGCACGCTAATGAACCTTCTTCAGGAGGAACGCTTTAATCATCAGGCTGAAGTGGTGAGCGGTGTGCTTGAGGAAGAATGCGGCGGAATGCTCAGTGCGTTTTTCAGAGAACTAAGAAAAAAGAAGAAAGCCGCCAGGAAAAACTTGTCTGAATAGTACGGTTGCAATTTTTAGGGGAAACAGATATACTTAAGTGTGCATCGTAATAGATGCAACATAAAATTTGATATTTATTTTGCCGTGCTAAGCGGGGAGGTAGCGGTGCCCTGTACCTGCAATCCGCTCTAGCAGGGCCGAATCCCTTCTCGAGGTTCGTTTACTTTAAGGCCTGCCTTAAGTAAGTGGTGTTGACGTTTGGGTCCTGCGCAATGGGAATTCATGAACCATGTCAGGTCCGGAAGGAAGCAGCATTAAGTGAAACCTCTCATGTGCCGCAGGGTTGCCTGGGCCGAGCTAACTGCTTAAGTAACGCTTAGGGTAGCGAATCGACAGAAGGTGCACGGTAAATCAATCATCAAATTTTCAGACTCACCTAACATTAGGTGAGTTTTTTGTTATGTAAAAAGAGCTTTTGGAATCGAAACAAGGTTCATGTATAATGGGAATGATGAATAACGGAGGAGGGCAAACCCGTGAGTTACCAAGCTTTATATCGAGTATTCAGGCCTCAGCGCTTTGAAGATGTGGTCGGACAAGAACACATTACAAAAACGCTGCAAAATGCCCTTTTGCAAAAAAAGTTTTCTCACGCCTATCTGTTTTCCGGGCCTAGAGGAACCGGAAAAACCAGTGCAGCCAAAATATTTGCTAAGGCTGTCAACTGTGAACATGCTCCTGTTGATGAGCCATGCAACGAATGTGCGGCCTGTAAAGGGATAACAAACGGGTCAATATCCGATGTCATAGAAATTGACGCCGCTTCTAATAACGGTGTTGATGAGATTCGTGACATTCGCGATAAAGTGAAGTTTGCCCCATCGGCCGTCACATATAAGGTATATATCATAGATGAGGTGCATATGCTTTCTATCGGCGCTTTTAATGCATTACTAAAAACATTAGAAGAGCCGCCTGAGCATTGTATTTTCATATTAGCAACAACTGAACCGCACAAAATTCCTTTAACCATTATCTCTAGATGTCAGCGTTTTGACTTTAAACGAATTACCTCCCAAGCGATTGTAGGCCGCATGAATAAAATTGTTGATGCTGAACAACTGCAAGTGGAGGAAGGATCGCTGGATATCATCGCGAGTGCTGCAGACGGAGGGATGAGGGATGCTCTGAGCCTTCTTGATCAGGCCATATCATTCAGCGGCGATATCCTGAAAGTCGAAGATGCGCTTTTAATTACGGGTGCTGTTTCTCAATTATATATCGGGAAGCTTGCAAAATCCCTGCATGATAAAAACGTTTCTGACGCACTGGAAACATTAAATGAATTGCTTCAGCAAGGAAAAGATCCAGCTAAGCTGATAGAAGATATGATTTTCTATTTCAGGGACATGCTGCTGTACAAAACAGCCCCTGGCTTAGAGGGAGTGCTTGAGAAAGTAAAAGTTGATGAAACGTTCCGGGAACTAAGTGAACAAATTCCGGCTCAGGCCCTATATGAAATGATTGATATTCTGAACAAGAGCCATCAGGAAATGAAATGGACAAATCATCCGCGTATCTTTTTCGAAGTGGCCGTTGTGAAGATTTGCCAAACCTCACATCAATCTGCTGCTGATCTCCCGGAAGTGGATATGCTGATGAAAAAAATCCAGCAGCTCGAACAGGAAGTAGAGCGGCTTAAAACAACGGGCATAAAAGCAGCTGCGGAAAGCCCGAAAAAAGAAGCGCCGCGTGTGCCAAAGGGCGGGAAATCCAATTACAAAGCGCCAGTAGGCAGAATTCATGAGATTTTGAAGGAAGCCACAAGACCGGATCTTGATCTGCTCAGAAACAGTTGGGGCAAGCTTCTTGCTCATCTCAAACAGCAAAACAAAGTATCACATGCCGCTTTACTGAATGACAGTGAACCTGTGGCTGCCGGATCGGCGGCATTTGTTCTGAAATTCAAATATGAAATTCATTGTAAAATGGTCGCTGAGGATAACAACGGAGTCCGGACTAATCTTGAGCAGATTTTAGAATCGATGCTCGGAAAAAGAATGGATTTGATTGGCGTTCCAGAAGCACAATGGGGTAAAATAAGAGAAGAATTTTTAGAAGATCATCAGCAGGAAAATGAAGGATCAAATGAACCGGCTGAAGAAGACCCGCTTATTGCCGAAGCGAAAAAGCTTGTTGGAGCGGATTTAATTGAAATAAAAGACTAACAAAATGAAAGAGAGTGAATGCTATGCGTGGCGGAATGGGTAATATGCAAAAAATGATGAAACAAATGCAAAAAATGCAAAAGGATATGGCGAAGGCTCAAGAAGAGCTTGCAGAAAAGGTTGTTGAAGGAACTGCAGGCGGCGGTATGGTAACAGTAAAAGCAAACGGTCAAAAAGAAATCCTGGATGTTATCATCAAAGAAGAAGTCGTTGATCCTGAAGATATTGATATGCTTCAAGATTTAGTGCTTGCTGCAACGAATGAAGCTTTGAAAAAAGTTGACGAAATCACAAACGAAACAATGGGTCAATTTACAAAGGGAATGAACATGCCAGGTTTATTCTAGGGGGATAAAAGAACATGCAATATCCTGAACCAATATCAAAGCTGATTGACAGCTTTATGAAATTGCCAGGGATCGGACCGAAAACAGCGGTTCGTCTGGCTTTTTTTGTTCTAGGTATGAAAGAAGATGTAGTATTAGATTTTGCGAAAGCACTAGTAAATGCGAAACGCAACCTGACATATTGTTCAGTTTGCGGGCATATTACAGATCAGGACCCTTGCTATATATGTGAAGATACGCGCAGGGATAAGTCTGTTATCTGTGTTGTGCAAGACCCTAAGGATGTTATCGCTATGGAGAAAATGAAGGAATACAACGGACAGTATCACGTTCTTCACGGCGCTATTTCTCCAATGGACGGCATCGGACCGGAGGATATTAAAATACCAGAATTGTTAAAACGATTACAGGATGATCAAGTGACAGAAGTGATCCTCGCAACAAACCCTAATATAGAAGGGGAAGCAACGGCGATGTATATATCAAGGCTCCTCAAGCCGTCTGGTATTAAGCTCTCCCGTATTGCCCACGGACTGCCCGTCGGCGGTGACTTGGAATATGCTGACGAGGTCACTCTTTCTAAAGCACTTGAAGGAAGACGTGAATTGTAAGGAGGAAAAAGCGATCCATGGGTTTTCTTCGCAAGAAAACATTAAGAAGAGAGTTTGATGAAAAACTAACCGAGCAGCTTTTTAAGCAAAAGGAAGAGTGGAACAGGCAAAAAAAGCTGGTTGAAAAAAGCTTAGAACCGTCTGCTGAAGTGTTATACGAACTGAAAGTAGCTGAAGCGAAGTATTTTTTTTACTTAAGGGAAGCGAAGCAGCGAAATTTAAAAATCAGCCGGTGGAAGTAAGTGGTCTAAACTCCTGGATCTTCTCATAAGCTTGTACTAGAACAAGCGAAGGAGATGAGAAGATTCATGGAGCCTATTTTTATTATTGGGATTATTTTAGGACTGGTTATTCTTCTTTTTTTATCAGGTTCAGCTGCGAAGCCTTTAAAGTGGATGGGCATCACAGCTGTTAAATTTGTGGCAGGTGCTTTGCTGCTGGTTTGTGTAAATATGTTTGGCGGCAGTCTTGGCATTCATGTGCCGATTAATCTGGTTACAACAGCTATCAGCGGAATTTTAGGGATACCCGGAATAGCTGCGTTAGTCGTTATTAAGCAATTTATCATTTAATTGATATTATGTATTGACTTAGACAACTGAAGGTGTTATTCTAATATACGTCGCTGATGACGAACAGCTTTTTTGAAAAGAAAATGCTAAAAAGTTGTTGACAGTAGCGGCGGTAAATGTTATGATAATAAAGTCGCTTAAACGAGCGGTAAACAAAGTTCTTTGAAAACTAAACAAGACAAAACGTACCTGTTAATTCATTTTTTATAAATCGCACAGCGATGTGCGT
>NZ_JBVFMU010000011.1:0-13840 GCF_055486415.1 Bacillus sp. 9.4
GAAAACGCTCCTCCGTTAATGCCGGCCGATTCAAATAACCTCTGGCAACACCCGCTCCGGCAATGTACAGTTCGCCGGCGACACCAGAAGGCTGTACGGCTAAATGTGGATCTAAAACATACAAACGCGCACCGGGTACGGGCTTCCCAATCGGAATCCGCAAACGGTCCCTGTCCCGTTCTGGGTCCAACACGTAAAATGCCGCGTCTACCGTTGCTTCTGTCGGCCCGTAACCATGGATTAATGATACCTGTGGCAAGATAGAAGCAAAACGGGCTGCCGTACGCGGCGCAAGCGGTTCACCTCCGGCGAATACACGCTTTAGGTTTGTCCCGTCACCGAGCGCTAACATTTCCGCTTGATCTAGAAAGCTGTTCAGCATAGCCGGAATAAAATGAGCCGTTGTCACGTTTTCCTGATGAATGGCTTTTACGATCAATGCCGGATCTTTCTCCCAGCCGGGCGGAAGCAGATAAGCCGAAGCGCCGGAAAGCGACCACCAAAACAGCTGCCAGACAGACGCATCAAAGGAAAAAGAGGTTTTCACCATGACAATGTCATCTTCCGAAAGCGGAAACTGGTGCTGCATGCCGGTCAGAAAAGAAACAGCCTGACGGTGCTCAACGGCCACTCCTTTCGGCTGCCCGGTAGAGCCCGATGTATAGATGACATAGGCGAGTGAACCGCCGTCAGCTGGAGTAAACTCATGGTTTTCTGCTTTTTCGCTCGCAAGAGATGTCATGTCCACTTCAAGCATTTCGCCAGAAAAGTTTGGTGCGGAGCATCCCGGCTGTGTCAGCAAGAGCGATGCCCCGCTGTCTTTCAGCATGTAGCTCAGCCGCTCCTTTGGATACGCAGGATCAAGCGGCAAATACGCCCCTCCGGCCTTCAATACAGCAAGGACAGCGATCAGCATGTCAGGTGACCGCTCAGACAGGACACCGACGATACTTTCGTTTGTGACGCCGCGTGCCGCAAGGTGCGCAGCCAGCCGACTGGCATACAAGTCAAGCTCAGCGTACGTCAGCAAACCGCCGGAAAAGCGAATCGCTGGCCGCTCCGGTGTGACTGCCGCCTGTCGCTCAAACAGCCCATGCAGGGTTGGGGCTTCAGGTGAAACAGATACTGTCCTGTTATTTTGAGAAACGATTTTCCGTGTTTTGTCCTCATCTAGCAATGTCATCTTTGACACAGGAAGAGATGGATCAGAGATGACGTCAGAGATCATGTGCTGTAAATAATCTTTTATTTCGGACATCATATTTGGTTGATAAGTGCCTGTATGAAAATGAATCCGAACGTACAAAGTACGCCCTGGGATCACTTTGACACTGCATCTATAATTAGTTATCTCTTCCATCTCAAAATCTTTCACGGAGAAATCAAATGATCCAGCTTGATTCAGCTCTTCAATCTCTTGTTGAGTAGGTGTATTTTCAAAGACGATAATATGATCGATCAGCTCTTGTTTAAGAGCGCTCTGCGCCTGAATATCATATAAGGGAAAGTAACTATAAGCTTCTGCCTCAGTCATGTCCTTTTGCATTCTGCTGACTAGGTCAGAAAAAGACAGAAAATCACTTTGGACTCGAATAGGAATGGTATTGATAAAAAGTCCGACCATGTTTTCCACATCTTTTAGCTCAGAAGGTCTGCCTGATATAACTGATCCGAACACAGCATCGTCGCGGCGATTGAACTTTTGGAGCATGATTCCCCATAAAGCTTGGAAAACAGTGTTAAGTGTCGCACCACATGCTGCAGCGATTTTCTGTAATTCGGAGGTTTCTTTTTCAGGAATGGTAAACGTGATCTGTTGTAATGTCCCATCCGACATTTGATCTGTTCTTTTAGGCAGAGGCGAAGCTTGTTCGAAATGCTGAAGCCTCTTTTTCCAATACTCAGCTGCTTCTTCCCGGTCTTGCTGCATCAGCCATTTAATATACGTCCCGTACGGCTGTACGGGAGACAAATCAGGAAACTGCCCTTTTCCAAGCGCTTGATAAATATGGAGAAAGTCTTTAATGACGATGCCTAAACACCAGCCATCCATTAAAATATGATGGTGGCTCCAGATACAGACATAATGATCAGGCGCCCATTTTAAAATAGATATTCTCATCAGCACATCCGTTTGGAGATCAAAGCCTTTGGATTTATCCTGCTCTTTGAATGCCTCTGTACAATGTTCTTTATCTTTTTCATTGAGATGAGAAATATCTTCAACATGAACAGGGCAAGGACGTTGCTTGAGCACGACTTGACGAGGCTTGGCTACATTTTTATAGATGAATGCTGTTCGAAAGATATCGTACCTGTCAAAAACAGCATCCATACTTTTCTGGAAACGCTCCAAGTCGAGCTGTCCATTGATTGTAAAAGAAGCCTGTTCAAAATAAGCTCTCGACTGTTCATCATACAATGAGTGAAAAAGCATCCCTTCCTGCATAAATGACAAAGGGTATATATCCTGTATTTCAGGTTGCTGCGGCATCAGTGAATCTCCTCTCCTATAGTTTGTTGACGGCTCCCATGATCTCACTCAATTCATCAAGCGTTAAGTCTTCATCAGTGAAATCAGATGCGCTCCACTCTTGGTTTTCTTTGCCGGTACAATGCTCAATGATATTTTCCAGAGTCTGTTTAAAATGCCTTGAAAATGTTTGGATTGTTTTTTCCTCAAATTGAACCCTGTTATAGATGATGTGCATGTTCAGGCACCCCGAAGAAACGGCGCCGCTGATATCCAGTGCATAAGGACGCTCCCAGTTCGGGCTGATCTCATTTCCTGGCTTGATGTCAGACACCTCAAAGGCATTTGATTGAATATCCTGATCAAACTGGCCTAAATAATTAAAGCTGATTTCTGGGCTGTTTTTCTGAGAGCCCCATCTTTTGCTGATATATTTCAGCACGCCGTAGCCCGCGCCTTTATGCGGTATACGGTGCAGCATATCTTTTGTCTGTTTAATAAGGTGGCCCAGCCGCTCTTCTTTGTCCTTATGATCGGAATCTCTCATATCAAGCCACACAGGATAAATTGAGGTGAACCAGCCAACAGTTCTGCTAATATCGATGTCCTCAAAATATGATTCCCTTCCATGGCCCTCCATGCTGATTTTAAATTGGTTATTTCCCGTCCATTTCTGCAAAGCAAGACCTAAAGCTGTCAGAAGGATATCATTCATCTCCGTGCTGTAAGCTTTATGTGCAGCCGTTAATAGTAATTCTGTGTGATGGCGAGATAGTTCAAAATCAATCACTTCTGTATCTTTGAATATGTTAGATGCTGCGTCATTGTCTTTTGGAACAGGCTGGATGTGACGGTTCTCGCACTCATCCCAGTACGCTGCTTCGCGCTGCACCTGGCGGCTTTTAGAGTAATCAGCTATTCTTTGTGAATACGTTAAATATGAATCTGTTTTTTGCGGCAGTTTAATAGATTCTCCTGAGATTGCCTGTTTGTAAGCAGCTGAAAAATCCTCGAACAAAATTCGCCAGGAAACCGCATCAACAACTAAGTGATGAATCGTCAGAAATAAATGGTCACCATTCTCGGTTCTAAACAATCCAGCGTGAAGCAAGGGGCCGGTTTCCAAACGAATATGCTCTTGCATCCGGCTGGCTGCTTCCTCAATCGTGTTCCGTGCTTCTGTTAGTCTATCCTTTACATCAAACAGTTCAAGTGCATATAGCTCCTCATCTGAAAGATCTATCCCTCTGTTTATCTGCACCTGCCTGCCATCTTCATGCCGGCATACGATTCTCAGTGCATCATGATGAGTCACAAGGCTTTTTAGTACTTTTCTAAGCGCAGCCTCATCAAATCGTTCAGCCCGGTAGATCATAACGGACTGGTTAAAATGATGGCTTTCCAGAGATTGCGAGAAAAACCACTGCTGGATAGGTGTCCAAGTAATCTCGCCTTCGACCGGGCCTTGGTCAATGGCGCGTACGTCTTTTCGAACCCGGGCGGACAGTTCACCAAGAGTCTGATGTTCAAACATCTCACGTACTGTCGTTTCAAATCCGCGCTGCTTCAGTCTGGCACAAACCTGCAGCGCTTTAATAGAGTCTCCGCCAAGCTCAAAGAAATTGGCGCTTACACCCAGCTCTTTCACATTAAGAAGCTCCTCCCAAATTTCAGCCATCACCGTTTCAATCTCATTTCTAGGATTGATATCATCAGCTGTATAAGCGTGTTTTTCAGGTTCTGGCAGGGCTTTCTGATCGAGCTTTCCATTAACAGTCACCGGGATGCTGTCAATTTGTATCATACGGGCAGGCAGCATAAAGTCAGGCAAGGCGTTTTTTAGGTAAGCCCGGATGTCTGATATATTCGCAGCCTGTTGATCTTTTATCACCATGTAAGCATATATAGCTGTTTGCCCTTGCTCGTCTGCTCTGGTAATGACAGCCGCCTCTTTAATCATTGGATACTGAAGAAGCGCCGCTTGGATTTCGCCTAACTCAATACGGTGCCCTCTGACTTTCACCTGCTCATCAATGCGGCCTAAGTATTCCAGCTCGCCATTTGACAGGCGCTTAGCAAGATCTCCTGTTCGGTATAATCTGTCTCCCGGAAGATAAGGATTGGATACAAAACGGTCAGCGGTCAGCTCATCTCTGTTGAGATATCCCCGTGCCACACCTTCACCGCCTATATACAGCTCCCCTGGAACTCCGGTCGGCTGCAGGTTCATATGGGTATCCATCACATGAGCCTGCAGAGTAGAAAGCGGCCGGCCGATATTACTTTTATTTTTTGCAATGTCTGTTGCGGACAATTTTTTGAATGTTACATGGACCGTTGTTTCTGTAATACCGTACATATTAATCAAATCGGTGTGAGGATATTTTTCATTCCAGCTTTGAAGCAATCCGGGCTGTAAGGCTTCGCCGCCAAAAATCACGTAGCGGATGCTTAAATGATCTGTATGATTTTGATCTTCAAGCATCAAGCCGTAAAAAGCAGTCGGGGTCTGATTGAGTACAGTGACGCGCTCTTTTTTTAACAATAAACGGAATGCATAGGGGTCACGGGCTGTTTCTTTAGAGACCACGACTAATGTACCTCCGTTCAATAACGCACCGAACATCTCCCATACAGAGAAATCAAAGCAATAAGAATGAAATAACGTCCAGATGTCTTCATGGTTAAATTCAAAAGGCAGGTTTTGATGCTTCAAGAGACTGATCACATTGCGGTGCTCGACAATGACTCCCTTTGGCTGACCAGTCGTTCCAGATGTGTATATCACGTATGCGGGCTGATCCGTTACTATTTCTTGAATGTTTACATCAGCCGGAATTGAGTCGTTTTCACATTCATCGATATACAAAATTTGCCCGATGTAGTCTGCAGGTTTGTTTTGACCGCGCTCTGTCAGCAGCAGTTTTGCTCCGCTGTCATTGAGCATAAAGCTGATACGCTCCTTGGGATATTCAGGATCAATCGGCAAATAGGCCCCTCCAGCTTTTAAAATCGATAAAATGCCAATGATCATATCAGGTGACCGATCGAGCATCAGACCGACGATATCGCCAGATCTGACCCCTTGTTTGATCAGCATAGCAGCTGCCCGCTCGGCTTTTTCATTCAGGTCTCGATACGTAAGCTGAGAATGGCCGCACACCACTGCGATATGCTCCGGATACTGAGCGGCTTGCTTTTCAAATAAGCTTACTATGTTTTCATTTCTCGGATAAGCCGCATACTGCCCCATTTTTTCAAGGAGCAACCTACGCTCTGCAGCAGGAAGCAATTGCATGTCCGAAATTCTCATCTCGGTATCCGCCGTTACCCCTTTCACCAATTCAATAAAATAGGATGCCCACTGCGTAATGGTTTCTTCTTCAAAAAGAGCAGTGCTGTATTCAAAACGGCAGCGTATTCCACTCGGATGCTCCTCAGCGTGTAATGTTAAATCGAATTTGGATATATCATGTTTAGGAGTGACAGACGAAATCGACAGACCAGGCACTTCGAACCGGAAATCTTCACTGCTTTGAAGCACAAGCATCGCATCGAACAGCGGGTTGCGATTTACCTCTCGATTTGTATCGACCTTATCTGCCAGCTCCTCAAAAGGATAATCCTGATGCTCATAAGCGGTCAGAGCCAAGTGGCGAATGTCCTGCAAATAGGAGCTGAACGTTTTGTGGCCCTCGGGCTTGCTGCGCATCGCCAATGTATTGACGAACATCCCGATGACGCGCTCCAGATCGGCGTGCGGTCTTCCGGCAGCAGGCGAACCGACAACAATATCCTCTTGCCCGCTTAGCTTAGATAACAAAATAGAATAGACAGCCAGAAGAATCATATACAATGTTGTTCCCGTTTCAGCCATTAAACGGTGCAGCTCATCAGTCATGTCTTTATCAATGTTGACTTCAATTGTTCCACCGCTTAAATCAGGGAGACGCGGCCTTGTTTTATCAAGCGGTAATTCTAGTGTAGGAAGACTCCCGCCAAGCTGACCGAGCCAGTAGGCCTCCTGTTTTTTGTATAGCTCTTTCGGGTACTTCTCTTGCTGCCAAACAGCAAAATCCTTATAATGCAGGTTTAAAGCTGGCAACTCTTTTCCGCAATATAAGTCAGTAAATTCTTGGACAAGAGTGCTCATCGAGACACCGTCGGCAATAATATGGTGCATATCGAGCAGCAAAAAGCCGCGATTATTGCCCATTGTAATGACACATGCTCTAAAAAGCGGACCGGATGATAGATCAAACGGTTTGATAAAGGTCTCGATTGCAGACTCAAGCATTTGTTCTGATTCCATTTCAAGCTCTTTTAGATCAAAAGCTATCTCTGGATAAATGATCTGCACAGGCTCGTCTCTGTCAAGCACAAAAACAGTCCGTAATGCTTCATGCCGATTCACTAGTTCTGTGAGAACGCTTCTCAACCGCTGGCGATTCAGATTACCGCGTAATTCAAGTACAGCTGGCATGTTGTAGCCTGTGCTGTCATCTGCCAGCTGATGAAGAGCATATAATCGTTTTTGCGAGAAAGACAGCGGATAGACATCTCTTTGATCCGCAGGTTCAATCTGTGTAAAAGCGTGTTCTTTTAAGCTCATCAATTTGCCCGCCATGCTTTCAACCGTCGGATATGAAAACACCTCACTGAGCGGCAGCTCGACATTAAGCTTTTTATGTATTCTTGATACTAGTGCGGCCGCTTTTAAGGACTGTCCGCCTAACTGAAAGAAATCATCACGAATGCCGATGTGCTGTTTATTCAGCACATCTTCCCAAATATGTGCGAGATCAGCTTCGATTAAGGTTCGGGGCGCCATATATGTGACACTCGTATTGTTTTCTGGTTCAGGAAGCGCAAACCTGTCAAGCTTGCCGCTGGATGTTAATGGCATCCTGCTGATGTTGATAATACTTGCTGGGATCATATAGGACGGCAATGTCCCGACAAGATGCTGATACAAATCTGGGAGGCTGTTTCCCTTTTCTGGAACGATATAAGCAACGAGCTCCTTTTCCTCAGCAGAAACATCACGGGCCAGTACCGCGGCTTCCTTTACCCCCGGTGCTTGTCGAAGAACTGTTTCAATCTCTCTCAGTTCAATACGGTAACCCCTAATTTTTACTTGATCATCAAAACGTCCAATATATTCAATCGTTCCATCAGGCAAAAAGCGGCCTGCATCACCTGTTCGGTATAAACGCTCCCCTTCAAGGAATGGATGATCGGAGAATGCTTTCTGTGTCAGCTCTTGCTGTTTGTAGTATCCTCTCGCAAGACCCGCGCCGGAAATACACAGTTCACCCGCCGCGCCGATCGGCTGCATTTGATTTCCGTGCAAAACAAATACTTTTGTGTTTCTGATCGGGTGTCCGATCGTGATCCTCTCTTTTTCATTCAGATGCCGCAATATTGTTGTTGCCACACTGTTTTCTGTGGGCCCGTATTCATTTGCCAGTTCAGCAGAAGGACAAATCATTTGACTCAACTCAAGCAGATCAGGCGTGACCGCTTCACCCGCAAATGTCACAATACGAAGACTTTTTGCATCGTCAGCAGTCATCACTTCCAATAACACCCGGTACAGGGAAGGAACAATGATCATGTGGCTGACCTTATAACGGGCTATTTTTCGCTTAAGGGCCAGCACATCCTTCGCTTCGTCATCTGTTGTCAGCAGTACGCACGCACCGGATAAAAGCGGGGTAAATAAGCTCGTTACACAGCCGTCAAACACGTACGAAAACAAATGGAGGGATATATCCTGTTCGGTCATGCCATACTCTTCTCGTCTCCATTGCAATGTATTGGCAATACCGTGATGATCTACTAAAACCCCTTTAGGGCGCCCCGTCGTTCCCGACGTATAGATCAAGTAGGCTAGATCACCTGGCGGCATATTTGGATCTGTTTGGTAACTTTCTGTATGTTCTATCGTTATCGTATTTCCTTCATAGGACGGAGGGATCAAGGAAATAAGGTCTTCTTCTATCAGCAATTGAGCCGCTTGACTGTCCTTCAGCAGGAAAGAAAGACGTTCTGCTGGAAAATGTGGATCAAGCGGCATATAAGCACATCCCGCTTTCCAAATCCCAAGCAAAGCTGCAGGCATTTCCATTGACCGGCCCATCATTACAGCAACGATATCTCCAGATCCAACGCCTTTTTCTATCAGAGCGTGCGCAATCTGATTGGCTCTTACTTGTAACTGGCGATAGGTCCAGCATTCGTTTCCCATTTTCAATGCAGCAGCTTCAGGTGTTTTGTGAGCTTGTTCCTCGAACAATTGGGGTATCGTTTTGTTCACATAAGGACGCTCAGTTTCGTTAAACAATTGGATAACCTGTTGCTCCTCCGGCGGCACGATATTGATGTCACTGACGGCAACATCGGGATTTGTCAAAATGCAATCCAGTGCTTGCTTTAGATGCCCCTGAATCCTCAGCATCTCCTCCCGCTCGTAAACGTCTGCGTTGTAGCTGAATTTGATATAAAATGATTCTCCCGGAACGATAACGATATTAAAGTCGTAATTGGTTTGTTCCGACATTGAAATGTCACTCAGTTTCAGAGCGCCTTCGTCATTTTCACTCTCCACGCTTAATGCCTGATGAAGCTGTACAGGGTAATTTTCAAAAACAAAAATATGATCGATCAACCCTTGCTTCAATGGACTATGGTTTTGAATCTCATAAAGCGGATAATACCCATGCTGTTCAGATGATAAAATATCCTCCTGCACGGCTTTGACCAGCGAAGAAAACGTTATGCCTTCCGCAGATCGGATTCGCACTGGAACAGTATTGATAAACAAGCCGACCATTGATTCAATCCCGTCAATCGCTGACGGGCGTCCCGAAATGACGGAGCCAAAAACGGCATCATCTGCAGCATTATATCGATGGAGCAGCACGCCCCAAATACTCATAAACAGCGTGTTTAATGTCACTCCCCAGTTTTGGGCAGCCTCTGTCAGTTTCTCAACCATATCCGACGCTAATGAAAAGCTGACCTGGTCGGCTTTATAATTCCCGTCTGCCGTGCGGCGCTTTATTCGGGGAATAGAAACAGTATTGCCGTACTCCTTCAAATATTCGCTCCAGTAGGCAGCAGTCTCTTCTTGATCTTGTTCTCCGAGCCATTCAATATAACGGCTGTACGGCACCGTGCTGCCAAGCTGTACAGGTGAGTTATTTTTGAGCGAATCATACATGCTGAAAAACTCTTTAAGAATAATGCCGAGACACCACCCATCCATGATGATATGGTGATGTGTCCAGACACATGTATATTGGCTGTCTCCTCTATCAAAAAGGGCAAGACGCATTAAAGGATCTTTTTGCAAATCAAATCCTTTTTCCCGATCCTTAGTCATAAAAGCATCAATCAGCGTCTGCTGTTCTTGATCAGCCAGGCGAGAAATATCTTCTCTATATACTGTCAATTCCCGGTTTGATAAGACTACCTGCTGCGGACCTGTAAGATCTGGTACTTCTTTAATGAAAATCGTTCTGAAAATATCATATCTAGAAACAAGAAGGTTTAAGCTCTTTTGAAACGAGTCGACGCATAGATTCCCTGTGATCGTAAACGAGGTCTGTTCGATATATGCTTTCGAGCTGAAATCCATTAGTGAATGAAACAGCATTCCTTCCTGCATGTGCGATAACGGATAAATATCTTGAATTTGTGCCGATTGTGCCATCAATTCCACACACCTTTTCAAAAGTTAAAGATCTTTCACGAGATCTTCGATGCTAGATAATGCAGACAACGTTAATTCTTTATTGCTGAAATCGCTCAATGTTTTTTCGCGTGCTTTTTTCTGCGAACAATGCTCAATCGTCTCGATAAGATGCTTGTGAAAACGATCCATAAAGCACTCAATTGAGTGTTTGCTGAACACCTGGGTGTATACCGCTTTTACTTGAAGCCGTCCGTCCGTAATGAGAGCGTTGATGTCCAGCTCATACTCTCGTTCTCTTTCACCCGCTATTTCGTAACGGGGCTTGTAATATGATAATTGAAACGTTTCAGCTTCCTTCTCTTCGCTAAATTGACCGAGATAATTAAAGCTGACCTCAGGCTCTTTATGCCGCAGTTCTCCTATGTGTGTTAACAATCCGTATCCAGTTCCTTTGTTCGGTACTCTTCTCAGCATATCTTTTGTCGTCTTAATTCGGTATGCGAGCTGATCCTCGAAAGGCTCGGGAATACCCATGTCTAGCAAAATAGGATAAATGGAGGTAAACCATCCAACGGTCCTTGAAATATCAATGTTTGGCACATGCCCTTCTCTGCCGTGTCCCTCAGTGCTGATCACGATTTGGTCATGCCCTGTCCATTCAGAAAGCGCCATTCCTAAAGCCGTAAGCAAAAGTTCGTTGGCATCAGTACCATAGGCTTGCTGGGTTTCAAACAGCAATTTTTCAGTCCAGTCCCCGGATAGTACAAACGCAGCTGCGTCGCTGTTCATTTGGAGTCTGTCCGGCACATTTTCTATGTCCTTAGGAAGAAAAGCAGTGTGAGCGTCTAAAATCGTTTGCCAATACGGTTTCTCTGAAAGCAATTGTTTACTTTCAGCTATTTGGGTAAGACCATCGGCGTAGGATAAATAAGAATCCGTTTTTGGCGGTAATTGGATTTCTTTCTTTTCTAAAGCCTGTTGATATGCTGCAGCTAAATCTTCAAGCAGAATTCTCCAAGAAACGCCATCTATCACAAGATGATGAAATGCAATCAGCAAATGATCCCCTTCTGCCGTTTTAAACAAACTTGCTTGCAGCAAAGGCCCTTTTTCTACATTCATTTTGCTTTGAATGACGGTTTCCTCAGCGGCAAGTTTTTCATCAAGGTGAGTCCTTTCCAGCGATGCTTTTGTCCAATCTGAAATATAAAGGCCAAACAGTTCATGATCCTTGTGATTGATTCCGCGATTAAACTGAATGACATGGCCGTTTTGGTCACGTTGGAAAATCATGCGAATGGCATCATGATGCTCGGTTATTTTACGCAGCGCTAGATGAAGCGCGTTAGCATTGAATCCTTTTTCACTTAAAAGCATGACGGACTGGTTGTAATGATAGTGAAAAGCATGTACCTGTCCGAAAAATCTTCGCTGAATCGGGGTGAGTTCAGCTTCACCTTCCGCAGGTCCCTGGTCTGCTTGAGATGCCAATGATGTGATATGTCCGCATAGTTCCTGAATCGTTGAATAACGGAATAAGTCGCGTATTGTCATGCTCCAGCCTTCAGCTGCCAGACGTGCTGCTACTTGTAATGCTTTAATTGAGTCTCCGCCAAGCTCAAAAAAGGAATCGTGAATGCCGACTCGTGACATGCTCAGTACATCTTCCCATATATACGCCATCGTTTTTTGTATGTCGTTAACTGGTGCGGTATATGGACGCGATAACACATTATTTGGAGCCGGCAAGGCATTTCTGTCCAGCTTTCCGTTTAGGGTTAGCGGCATGTTTTCTAAAGGAATCAGATGTGCAGGAATCATATACGCTGGCAGCTCCTTTGTTAAAGCAGCACGGAGAGCATTCGTATTGACGTCTGAAGGCACAATATATGCTGCCAAACCAGCCTGTCCATTCTTATCATGCTGAATGGCAACAGCAGCTTCTCTGACAAGCCCCGTTTGAAGCAGAACACTTTCAATTTCTTCTGTTTCAATTCTGTATCCATTTATCTTCACTTGATAATCCATTCGGCCAAGAAGCCGGATCGTTCCGTTTGGAAGCCAGCATGCTCGATCACCGGTTCTGTACAGCCTTTCTCCAGAGACAAATGGATTTTCTGTAAATTTCATTTGCGTTAAGTCAGGTTTATGATGATAGCCTTTCGCAACACCTGCCCCGCCGATGCACAGCTCGCCGGCAACACCGATCGGCTGAATTTGATCAGTCTGGCTGAGTACGTACATGTGTACATTCGGCAGCGGGCTGCCGATTGGCACGTTATCTCCCGTACACTCTCCACCCACACTAGTTTCATAGAAGCTCGAATCAATGGTTGCCTCTGTGACACCATAGCTATTAATGATGCGCATGCTTTGGCCAAAGCGATCTGTCAATGTTTTGAAATCTTGAGCTTTCACCATGTCGGAACCAAGAATCAGTATGTCTAAGTCATGAAGCTTGAACTGGTTACGGTATACATACTCCATCACCGGGATAATGAGAGCCGGTGTCGACTCCATCACCGTGATTCTCTGAGAGTTCATGATTTTATATATTTCAGCAGGTTCCAGCCGTGTTTCATCTGGGCAAACGATTAGAGTCCCGCCGTTGGTCAATGTTCTCGCCAAATCTCCTGAGAAGACATCGAATGAAAAGCTCGCGATTTGAAGCAGTCTGACAGGCTTCCGATCCAGCTCATATATTTGACGCCAAGCAAGAGCAGCATGAGTAAAGTTCCGATAGGTGACAATAACACCTTTAGGCGCACCCGTCGTTCCTGACGTATAAATGATATATACCGGCTCTTCAGGAGCAGGAGATAAGTTAAGGTTGCAGTTACTTTCTTCATAAGAGCCCTCATCGTCAAGGAAGATGTGAGACATCTCAGATTCAGGCGAGTTCGAAATCAAATGCTTCAACTCTCTCTGTAAAAGAAGAATATCTGCCCCGCTATCACGAAGAATGTATTCAATACGAGCTTTTGGATAATGTGAATCGATTGGGATATACACTCCGCCAGCTTTCATCACTGCCAGAACTCCAACAATTGCATCGATGGACCGCTTGGCTAAAACAGCCACAGTTGGCTTCGGTCCTTTTCTGTTTTGCAATGTTCGTGCCAGCCGATTGGCTCTTTCATTTAGAAGGCGATAGCTAATCTCTGTTTCGTTATCAATAACAGCTATATGTTCTGGAATTTCTTCAGCTTTCGCTTCAAATATGCGATGAAAAGGAACATCTTTTTGAGCAAATTCAACCTGAGTTTTGTTAAATCCAAAGACTATTTTTTGTTTTTCTTTATCACTAAGTATGTTTATTTGTGCAAGGCTTGTTTCAGGGGTTGAAAGTGCCGCATGCAGAAATTCGGTAAAATGATCGGCCCAGCGTTCAATCGTAGCTTTCAGGAATACTTCTGTACTAAATTCCATTTCGCAGCAAATAGATCCACTTATTTCCGTAGCTATTAATGTGATATCAAATAAAGAAATGTGATGTGCGAAATTGGCAGGCCGGACTTTTATTTCTCTCAGATCTATGTCTTGTTTTTCCACATTTTGAAGGATAAACATCGCATCAAACACTGGGTTCCGGCTCATATCCCGTGTCAATTCAAGCTTATCAACAAGCTCTTCGAACGGGTAATCTTGGTGCTCAAAGGCTTCCAATG
>NZ_JBVFMU010000012.1:0-10932 GCF_055486415.1 Bacillus sp. 9.4
TCCGGTAGTTCAGTTGGTTAGAATGCCTGCCTGTCACGCAGGAGGTCGCGGGTTCGAGTCCCGTCCGGACCGCCATTAATGTAAACGAAACGATCATGTTTTCGTTTTTTTTGTGTTTTCTTTTACTGTATCTTCTGCTTGGTGTCATAGCCAAGCTTTCTTTATATCGGGAACATCTTGGATATTCCAGCAAAATTCGATAAACTAGGAAGAGCACATATAGGCATAAGCAGGGTTGAAAGGAGATTTTGGTTCATGGATGAATTTGATTTGATACATAGTATTACTCCGCGGACCATTCACCATTCTTCCGTTGATGTAGGAATAGGTGATGATGCAGCGCTCTACACTGCGAAACACGGCGTTCAGGAAATTGTTTGTGTTGATACTATGGTAGAAGACGTACACTTCAAATTACACTATTCCTCACCTGAAGATATCGGGTATAAGGCGTTAGCCGTTAATATAAGTGATATTGCCGCGATGGGAGGCATTCCTAAGTTTTATCTGGTATCACTTGCGATACCTTCAAAATGGACTGAATCTGAAATTAAGGCGATGTATGAAGGAATGAATGAACTGGCGAAACTATATCATATGGATCTGATTGGCGGCGATACAGTTTCTACCGCTGACAAATTAGTCGTTACAGTCACTGTGATCGGTGAAATTGAAAAGGGACAGGCCTGTTTGCGCAGCTTGGCAAAACCGAATGATATTGTGTTTGTAACCGGTGAAATCGGTTCTTCTGCAGCAGGACTTTCTTTATTGCTGGAAGAGACTAATCCTCAAAACTCATCTGTGGAAACGGATTACTTTATCCACAGGCATAAACGGCCTGAGCCAAGAGTAAGTGTCGGCAGATTATGCTCGAGTTTTAAGCGAGCAGCTTTAAATGATATTAGTGACGGATTGGCTAGTGAACTGAACGAGATTGCAGAAGCCAGCTGTGTTTCAATTGAAATTGATGAAAGCATGCTTCCAATTCATTCTGATTTGCCTAAGCTTCATCCTAACTGGAAAGAATGGGCTTTGTTTGGCGGTGAGGATTTTGAGCTGACAGGGACGGTTTCAGATGAGGAGTGGGAAGTGTTGAAGCAGGAGTGCGCAGCACGTCAACTTCCCATTACAAAGATTGGCCATGTCAGGGAAAAAACAAAATCTAAAGTGATCCTAAAAACAGATCAAACATCAATGATCTTAGAGAAAAAGGGATATAATCATTTTAAATAAGACGGGTGACTCGTGTGAAGCAATTAAAATGGAGAACTGTAAATCCAGAAGAAACAAAAGCAATTGCCAAGCTGACGGCAGCGTTTGCTAAACCGGGAGACGTCCTGACATTAGAGGGCGATTTAGGTGCAGGAAAAACGACTTTTACGAAAGGTTTTGCAGAAGGGCTGGGAATTACACGTGTTGTAAACAGTCCGACTTTTACAATTATAAAAGAATATAACGATGGCGTACTTCCTCTTTATCATATGGATGTGTATAGAATGGAAGATGAAAGTGAAGATTTGGGACTTGATGAATATTTTCACGGACAAGGTGTCTGTCTCGTTGAATGGGCTCATTTAATTGAAGAACAGCTGCCGCAGGAGCGACTGCAAATTGTCATCAAAAGAGCTGGTGATGATGAGCGGGAAATTACCTTTACTGCTGTCGGGAATCGGTATGAAATGCTTTGTGAGGAGTTAAGTAGACATGACAATATTAGCAATTGATACATCAAATTATACATTGGGCATTGCGCTGCTTCGAGAAGACACCGTTATAGCAGAATACATTACATACTTGAAAAAGAACCACTCTGTAAGAGCGATGCCTGCTGTTCATTCATTGCTGAATGATTGTGATATGGCACCGCAGGACCTTTCTAAAATTGTCGTTGCAAAAGGCCCTGGTTCATACACAGGAGTAAGAATAGGTGTGACGTTGGCCAAAACACTTGCCTGGTCTTTAGACATTCCAATAAGTGCTGTATCAAGTCTTGAGACGCTTGCGGCAAATGGTCGGCATTTTGACGGTCTGATCAGCCCAATCTTTGATGCTAGACGGGGACAGGTGTACACAGGTCTGTATCAATATAAAAATGGGCTTTTAGAGCAAGTTGTTCCAGATCAAAATGTGATGCTGGCAGATTGGCTGGAGATGCTAAAAGAAAAGGACCGCCCTGTTTTGTTTTTAGGCCATGATACTTCTCTTCACAAGCAGATGATCGAGGATGTGCTTGGAACAAAAGGGTTCATTGGAACTGCCGCCCAGCATAACCCGCGCCCTTCAGAATTGGCTTTTCTCGGGAAGGAAAAGGAAGCAGCTGATGTTCATGGGCTTGTCCCGGATTACTTGCGGCTGGCAGAAGCTGAAGCGAAATGGATTGAAAGTCAAAAGTAGGGTGATAGGATGAAAACAAAAGCAGCGGTCAGAAATATGCGGCTTGAAGATATAGATCACGTATACGAAATCGAAGCATCCTCCTTTACGTCTCCTTGGACGAAGGATTCGTTTTATCATGAGCTGCTGGAAAATCCGTATGCTCATTATCTCGTGATTGAAAAGGACGGCCATCTTGCTGGGTATTGCGGGATTTGGATTGTGATGGACGATGCCCAAATTACAAATATAGCGATAAAACCAGAGTATCGCGGCCAGTCTTTAGGAGAAACGCTTTTTCGCTCAGCTGTTGAACTGTGCAAAGAAAAAGACGCAAGGCGGCTTTCGCTTGAAGTGAGGGTTTCGAATCATCCTGCTCAAGGCTTATATAAGAAATTCGGGATGCAGCCCGGCGGAATAAGAAAGAACTATTATACTGATAACGGGGAAGATGCGTTAATTATGTGGGTGACGATAAATGAGTGAGCAAAAAGACATGTACGTATTAGGAATTGAAACAAGCTGTGATGAGACTGCTGCAGCTATTGTGAAAAACGGGAAAGAGATCATTTCAAACGTAGTAGCCTCTCAAATTGAAAGCCATAAGCGCTTCGGAGGCGTTGTTCCGGAAATTGCTTCAAGACATCATGTTGAACAAATCACTTTGGTTATAGAAGAGGCGTTTCGCAAAGCTGGCATGACGTATAGTGATATTGATGCGATTGCAGTAACAGAAGGTCCGGGACTGGTGGGAGCGCTTCTTATCGGAGTGAATGCCGCTAAAGCATTGAGCTTTGCATATAACATTCCGTTAGTAGGCGTTCATCATATAGCCGGTCATATATACGCGAACCGTCTTGTAGAAGACATCGTGTTCCCGGCACTGGCATTGGTCGTTTCAGGAGGCCATACAGAACTGGTTTATATGAAGGAACATGGATCATTTGAAGTCATTGGGGAAACCCTTGATGATGCGGCAGGAGAAGCCTACGACAAAGTGGCGCGGACGATGGGATTGCCATATCCGGGTGGACCGCAAATTGACAAGCTAGCTGAAAAAGGGAATGACAATATTCCGCTTCCTCGCGCATGGCTTGAAGAAGGCTCTTACAACTTCAGCTTTAGCGGATTGAAGTCTGCGGTGATCAATACGCTTCATAATGCATCCCAAAAAGGGCAAGAGATTGCTCCGGAAGATTTGTCTGCCAGTTTCCAAAATAGTGTGATCGATGTCTTGGTAACCAAAACGGCGCGCGCGGCAAAGGAATTTGATGTCAAACAGGTCCTTTTAGCCGGAGGAGTAGCTGCAAACAGAGGCCTCAGAGCTGCATTAGAAAAGGAATTTGCCCAGCATGAAGGGATTACGCTTGTCATTCCTCCATTAGCTTTATGCACGGATAATGCTGCGATGATTGCTGCTGCTGGTACAATTGCTTTTGAAAAAGGAATTCGCGGTGCATATGATATGAATGGCCAGCCCGGCCTTGAATTGACTTCTTATCAAAGTCTCACGAGATAATAGCGTGAGACTTTTTATCTGTTTGTTATTAACAGACAATTCACAATTTATCCACATATCTGTGAGTAATTATAGAGATATTGATGGATAAAGGGCTGAGGTCACTGTTAATAAAGTGGATAAATTCAGAATATTTTGTGGATAGTGTGTATAAAGCGCTTACTTTGTTTATTTATTAGGGGATGTTCTGTGGATAAAAAGCACCTCTAAAAAGAGGTGCTTGACTTTTTTAATCTTCTTCTGTGGATAGTTCTTCCCATTCGGACAAAAGAGATTCCAGCTCCTGATTAAGCTTCTCATTGTCTGCATGGATAGCTTGTACTTTTTCATGATCCTGATAGACTTCAGGGTCACATAGCAATTCATCATTGCGGCTAATGTTCTCTTCAATGGTTTGAACAGTGGTTTCAATTTCTTCAATCCGACGGAGTCGTTGGCGCTCTTTCTTTTTCCATTCTTTTTCTTCCTCGTAGGAACGTTTGGAGTCAGACTTCACTGTAGCTGGCGTTTTATCAGTTTCCTCTTGCTGATTCATTTTCTCCAATTCAAGCTGCTCTGTTTTTTTCTCTGTATAATAATCGTAATCTCCCAGATACTCCTCTATATGGCTTGAAGAAAGCTCCAATACTCTTGTGGCGATTCTGTTAATAAAATATCTGTCATGTGAGACAAATAACAGTGTGCCTGGATAATCAATCAGCGCGTTTTCGAGAACTTCTTTGCTGTCTAAATCCAGATGGTTCGTCGGTTCATCAAGGATGAGAAAGTTGGCTTTTTGAAGCATCAGCTTAGCTAGAGCCAATCTTGCTTTTTCGCCTCCGCTCAGTGAATGAACTGGTTTCAGCACATCATCTCCGGAGAATAAGAAATTTCCGAGACACGTTCTGATTTCTTTTTCTGGGAGCCCGGGGTACTCGTCCCACAGCTCATCAAGGACACGTTTAGAGGAAGTCAACTCAGCCTGTTCCTGATCATAATAGCCGACACTGACATTTGAGCCGTATGAGATCGTTCCTTGATCTGGTTTTAGGGTGTCTATCAATGTTTTCAGTAATGTCGATTTACCAATTCCGTTAGGGCCGACAAGCGCTGCGCTTTCTCCTCTTGTGAGCATGAATGACACTTCTGTTAAAAGCGGCGGCTGGTTTTTATAGCTGATTGTGAGATCCTGAACACGAAGGACTTCATTTCCGCTCTGTTTTGTAATATCAAAATGAAAGTTTGCAGATTTTTCATCGCCAAGCGGTTTTGACATGACTTCCATTCGCTCAAGCTGCTTTCTGCGGCTTTGCGCCCTTTTGGTGGTAGAGGCTCTCGCCAGATTTCGGTCTACGAAGTCCTGCAGCTTTGCAATCTCGTCCTGCTGCTTTTCATACATTTTAAGATCTTTTTCATACTGCGCGGCTTTTTGGTCGAGATAAGCGCTGTAGTTGCCGTGATACTTTTTGCTTTCTGCTCTTGATACCTCGTACACCTGGTTTACTACTTTGTCCAAAAAGTAGCGGTCATGCGAAACGATGAGGATGGCGCCTGAATAGCCTTGTAAATAATGCTCAAGCCAGGTAAGCGTATCAATATCCAGATGGTTTGTCGGCTCATCGAGAATGAGCAAATCAGGCTGTGTTAACAGAAGCTTACCTAAAGCCAGTCTTGTTTTCTGGCCTCCGCTGAGGCTTTGAACCTGTGTAGAATCGTCAAAATGGCTGAAGCCGAGACCATGCAGCACAGATCTTACATCCGCTTCATATTGATAGCCGCCTTTATCTTTGAATTCCTGCTGAAGGCGGTCGTAGGTTTTCATGATGCTTTCTAATTCACCCGGGTCAGCTGCCGCCATTTTTTCTTCCATAGCCCGCATTTCCTTTTCCATTGCTTTTAAGTGGTCAAAAACAGTCAGCAGCTCTTCTTTTATGGTAAGCTTAGAATCCAAGCCAGTATGCTGGGCGAGATATCCCATTGTAATATCTTTCGGTTTAATAATTTCGCCCTTTTCATACGAAAGCTGGCCTGCGATAATTTTAAGGAGCGTGGATTTTCCGGCGCCATTTCTTCCTACAATGGCGATGCGATCACGATTTCTGACTTCCAGCTTTATATTGTTTAAAATAGTATCAGCACCAAATGATTTGGACAGCTGATTAACTTGTAAGATCATCATATTATTTCACCTCTGCTATAATAAGTTAAGTGTAGCTTATGAACCAGAAGTCAGCAAACAATACATTGGCCATATAAGACATAGAGAAGAAAATAGTGTATGATCTGTTTAAGGAGCGTTTTAATATGAATGGATTTTCTCATTTTAATGAACAGGGCAGAGCCCAGATGGTGGATATTAGCGAAAAATCTTCGACTGTCCGTACTGCGGCGGCTGTTTCAAGCGTACACATGAAGAATGAAGTGTACGAGAAAATACAAAGTCACGATATCGGCAAAGGAGATGTACTGGCTGTCGCACAGGTGGCAGGCATTATGGCCGCAAAGCAAACGTCGAATATCATTCCGATGTGCCATCCGCTTTCATTGAGCGGGGTAGATATATCGTTTGACTGGAAAATAAAAGAAGCAGAAGTTATACTTCATATAAAAGCACAGGTCAAAACGAAAGGGAGTACAGGTGTGGAAATGGAAGCGCTCACTTCTGCATCGGTGTGCGCTCTTACCGTTTACGATATGTGCAAGGCCCTTGATAAGGGAATGGTCATCGGCCCTACTTTCTTGCTGGAGAAGACAGGCGGGAAAAACGGTGACTTTAAAAGAGAACTATCCGAGTATAATTTGGAGGACCAAAAATGAATAAGGATCAATCAAAAATTCCGCAGGCGACGGCGAAACGGCTGCCGCTTTACTATCGCTTTTTAAAGAATCTGCATGCGTCAGGAAAACAGCGTGTATCATCCGCTGAACTCAGTGATGCCGTAAAGGTTGATTCTGCCACGATTCGGAGGGATTTTTCCTATTTTGGAGCTCTTGGCAAAAAAGGATACGGATATAATGTGGATTATTTGCTGTCTTTTTTCCGAAAAACGCTTGATCAGGATGAAATGACAGACGTCATCTTGATTGGTGTCGGGAACTTGGGAACGGCATTTCTTCACTATAATTTCACAAAAAATAATAACACAAAAATTTCTATGGCTTTTGATATAAATGAGAGTAAAATAGGAACTGAGGTAGGCGGCGTGCCCGTCTATAACCTTGATGACCTTGAACAACACGTAAAAGATGAATCAGTTGCCATTCTTACAGTGCCTGCAGTTGCCGCTCAATCCATTACAGACAGATTGGTCGCATTAGGAATCAAGGGAATCCTTAATTTTACGCCGGCCCGTTTGAATGTGCCGGAACACATTCGAATTCATCATATAGATTTAGCAGTTGAGCTTCAGTCACTGGTTTATTTTTTGAAGCATTATTCAGTTTTAGAGGAAATCGAATAGAGGGAAAGGAGGAGCCCAAATATGCCGATCGGTCCTGGAAGCCTTGCTGTTATCGCAATCGTTGCTCTGATTATCTTCGGTCCCAAAAAGCTGCCTGAATTGGGGAAAGCAGCGGGAGACACACTTCGTGAATTCAAAAACGCTACTAAAGGATTAACGAGTGATGAAGAGGAAAAAAAGAAAGAAGATCAGTAAGTTAGGATGACACGAATGAAAGTGAATCAAATGTCGCTGCTGGAGCATATTGCTGAGCTTCGAAAACGGTTGCTGATTGTAGCGCTGGCGTTTGTCGTTTTCTTTATTGCTGGATTTTTTTTAGCAAAGCCGATTATTGTGTATCTGCAAGAAACAGATGAAGCGAAGCAGCTTACGCTTAACGCGTTTAACCTGACAGACCCGCTTTATGTGTTTATGCAATTTGCGTTTATCATTGGCATAGTCTTGACCTCGCCGGTTATTCTTTATCAGCTTTGGGCTTTTGTGAGCCCGGGCCTCTATGAGAAAGAGCGCAAAGTAACGCTCAGCTACATTCCGATCTCTATTTTGCTGTTTTTAGCGGGCTTATCTTTTTCATATTATATTTTATTTCCTTTTGTTGTTGATTTTATGAAGCGGATTTCTCAGGACTTGAATGTCAATCAGGTGATCGGAATTAATGAATATTTTCATTTTCTTCTGCAGCTGACGATTCCGTTTGGACTGCTGTTCCAAATGCCGGTCATCCTCATGTTTTTGACCAGGCTCGGAATTGTGACACCGATGTTCTTGGCGAAAATCAGAAAGTATGCGTATTTTACGCTGCTGGTGATCGCAGCCCTGATTACACCGCCTGAGCTTCTGTCCCATATGATGGTCACAGTCCCGCTTTTGATTTTATATGAAATCAGTATCCTTATATCGAAGGCCGCTTATCGGAAAGCACAGAAAAGCAGTTCAGCCGATCAGGACGTGTCTTCCGGACAATAATAAAAAATCCATTTCTCATGAGAGAAATGGATTCAGCGTGTTGACAAACCCCCGCATTTGTTGTCAAGCCTGTGCGTTGGTGCTCACGAATGAAAACATTCGCTCCGCTCCAATGCTCGCCTTTCCTAGACTTCAAGGGTTTTCAATCACGCTGAAAATGACAAAATCCTAAAACGAAAGCCGTTTTAGGATTTAATTTGAATCCATTTCTCATTCAGAAATGGATTTTCTTTATTTTTGGTTCTTTTTGATTTTAAATGAAAAGGCGAACATCTTAAAAGAAATGCTGATGTTGTAAGCGGCGAACACCATCAGCAGGATGGAGTAAAATGACCACATGCTGCCTGGCGAGCTTGCGGCAAGATAAGTAAAGATGCACCCTACGGCAAAGTAGATCATTCCCCAAACTACCGGGTTTCTCATAAAAATAATCCTCCAATAATCAATTGCATTTGTGTGCTCTGCTGTTCAAGGTAATTCCGAACAGGCTCAAGCTGCATGATGACGACGAATGTATTCATCATTAAATGGGCGAAAATCGGCACCCATATCCGTTTTGTTCTGGCATATAAAAAGGCAAAGGTAAAGCCCATTGCTGTATATAGAAGAAGATGCTTCAAATCAGCGTGAACAATACCGAAAATAACCGAGCTGATCAGTCCTGCAAAAAAGAAATTCGTTTTTTCGTACAGCGCGCCGAAAATGATTTTTCTGAAGATGATTTCTTCTAATATAGGCCCGACGATGGAAGAAACGATAATCATGAGCGGGACTGCCTGAATGACATCCAGAATCGCTTGTGTATTTTCTGATTCTCTTCCGATGCCAAAAACATAATATTCAATAGAGCCTGCTATTCCTTGAGAGAAAAGGGCAATGAAAAAACCGGCTATCGCCCAAAGGATAGAAAGTCCGATTGAGTCCTTCTGTCCGTTTCGCAGCGTTTCTTTCGGAACGGTTCTCAGAATGAGCAGAACAACAACGAGACAGGCGATAAAGCTGATAACGGACCATAATCCTTGTGCATGCAGCATATTTTCATCTGTAGGCTGTCCTCCGGCATAACCGAATTTAAATAACAAGGGAATCGCGATTAATGCGGAAAACTGCATGATGATATATGTCAAAATAATAAACCAATACTGTTTTCTCAAATGGTATGTACTCCTTTGTTAAGTGGGTTTCGTTCATCTACAGCTATTGTAACATAATCGGTACGGGGGTGAAAAAGCTAACGGAAAAGGGAGCGGAAAAGAATGATGTAAGCGTGAAAAAATTTTTATCTTATCACTTGAAATTGGAAGGGAGATTCTTTATTATAAGAATTGTGTTAGCACTCTTTAGTGCTGAGTGCTAAAATTACATATTCATACTATTGAGGAGGTTATTACATTGTTAAAGCCATTAGGTGATCGCGTTGTCATTGAACTCGTAGAATCTGAAGAAAAAACTGCCAGCGGAATTGTGTTGCCGGATTCTGCAAAAGAAAAACCGCAAGAAGGCAAAATCGTGGCAGCTGGTTCAGGTCGCGTGTTAGAAAGCGGAGAGCGCGTTGCTTTAGAAGTAAAAGAGGGCGACCGCATTATCTTCTCAAAATACGCAGGTACTGAAGTGAAATACGAAGGTACTGAATACTTAATCTTACGTGAAAGCGACATTTTAGCTGTTATTGGCTAATTCTTAAATAAACAATACTTAAAACATTTGAGGAGGTCTTGTAAACATGGCAAAAGAAATTAAGTTTAGTGAAGAAGCTCGCCGCGCAATGCTTCGCGGTGTCGATGCACTTGCTGATGCTGTTAAAGTAACTTTAGGACCAAAAGGACGCAACGTGGTTCTAGAGAAAAAATTCGGTTCTCCGTTAATCACAAATGACGGTGTAACAATCGCTAAAGAAATCGAGCTAGAAGACGCGTTTGAAAACATGGGTGCTAAGCTTGTTGCTGAAGTAGCCAGCAAAACAAACGACGTTGCCGGTGACGGTACAACAACTGCAACAGTTCTTGCGCAAGCAATGATCCGTGAAGGCCTTAAAAACGTAACAGCAGGCGCTAACCCTGTAGGCGTGCGTAAAGGGATGGAACAAGCTGTAGCGGTTGCGATCGAAAACTTAAAAGAAATTTCTAAGCCAATCGAAGGCAAAGAGTCTATCGCTCAGGTTGCTGCGATCTCTGCTGCTGATGAGGAAGTCGGAAGCCTTATCGCTGAAGCAATGGAGCGCGTAGGAAACGACGGCGTTATCACAATCGAAGAGTCTAAAGGCTTCACAACTGAGCTTGAAGTTGTTGAAGGTATGCAATTCGACCGCGGATATGCGTCTCCTTACATGGTAACTGACTCTGATAAGATGGAAGCGGTTCTTGACAATCCTTACATCTTAATCACAGACAAAAAAATCACAAACATTCAAGAAATCCTTCCTGTGCTTGAGCAGGTTGTTCAGCAAGGCAAACCATTGCTTTTGATCGCAGAAGACGTTGAAGGCGAAGCACTTGCAACACTTGTTGTGAACAAACTTCGCGGCACATTCAATGCAGTGGCTGTTAAAGCTCCTGGTTTCGGTGACCGCCGTAAAGCAATGCTTGAAGACATCGCTGTCCTTACTGGCGGAGAAGTCATCACAGAAGATCTTGG
>NZ_JBVFMU010000013.1:0-635 GCF_055486415.1 Bacillus sp. 9.4
TGGTGGAGGATGACGGGCTCGAACCGCCGACCCTCTGCTTGTAAGGCAGATGCTCTCCCAGCTGAGCTAATCCTCCATCATATAATGACCCGTACGGGATTCGAACCCGTGTTACCGCCGTGAAAGGGCGGTGTCTTAACCGCTTGACCAACGGGCCCAGACTTTCAATTGTAATTATGTATAAGTATCAGTGGCGGAGAGCAAGGGATTCGAACCCTTGAGACGGAGTTGACCGCCTACACGATTTCCAATCGTGCTCCTTCGACCACTCGGACAGCTCTCCAATAATGGCTCCGCAGGTAGGATTCGAACCTACGACCGATCGGTTAACAGCCGATAGCTCTACCACTGAGCTACTGCGGAATGAAGTCTGCCTGGCGATGTCCTACTCTCACAGGGGGAAACCCCCGACTACCATCGGCGCTGAAGAGCTTAACTTCCGTGTTCGGCATGGGAACGGGTGTGACCTCTTCGCCATCATCACCAGACAATTTCAGTGACATTTAACATTATACTATGTATTCTTGAGAAAATCAAGTGTTTTTTTGAAAAAACTTATTCTCTCAAAACTAGATAACAGGTGTGACATCATTCAAAAATATGGTTAAGTCCTCGATCGATTAGTATCTGTCAGC